>NZ_AUKQ01000005.1:0-630755 GCF_000424825.1 Streptomyces sp. CNH287
CGCGACCACACCGGTGATCGCGCACGCGCATGTCTTCTTGCTGACCACCGACTGCGGTGTCCTGCTCGGGTTTCTGGAAGAGGGGGACGCGCGGTGACGCGGCGGCCCGAAGCCGTCGTGACGGCGCAGACGGTGCACATCGGGGACACCGTGCGGGTCTACGGCGCCCCGCGCGTCGTACTCAACCTCCGCGCACTGCCCGGCGGAGACAAGCTGCTCTTCTTCGAGGGCGGCATCACCTACCGCCTCCTGGTCAACGTCCCCCTGGACAGCCCCGCACCACCAGCCGCAGAGCCCCCACGCCAGTGGCACTGCACCCCAGACCACCGACCGGACGCCGAACCCGTCACCCACGCCATGCAGTGCACCATCTGCGCCAAAACCTCCGCCGGCTATACGGACTTCACCGCCGCCCAACGCTGGGCCATAGAACACACCGGACGCCTCCCCACCCACACCACCTACCGCGAACTCATCCGCCGCCCCTGGCACACCACCCCCACCACCGGGGTGGCAGCCCGCCCGACGGGGTGAGCGCCGCGCGGACGTGCCGTAGCCGTGCCGGGGGAGACCCCGGCTCCTGGCCGCTCCGGCGTGCCGCGTACCCGCAACTCGACCCGTCCGCACCGCCCTTATCCTGATCCGCACCGGTGCACCGTCGTGCGTGCAGGCTCCCCGGCGCACTGAACCGCGAACAGAACGAGGAGAAGCCGCCATGGCCTTCGAAGGCTTCGAAGAGGTCAGCAAGACCATCACCGAGTACCTGACAGCCGCAGGCTGGCAGCAGACGACCTGCAGCCGGGAATCGGAGGTCCCGGAGTTCGTCGCGGACAACGGGCACATGCGGACGTCGATCTTCCAGAGCCTCAACGACAGGTCGCTGCTCCTCACCCTCGTGGACGTGTCGAGCGGCGCGCGCCTGCGGTTCGACGTGCGGTACGAGGACTCCGTCGACACGCTCCTCGGCATCCTGGCCGTCTGGCACGCACACCTGACGGCCGACAATTTCGAGATCATGATCAAGACCATCGCCCAGGAGATCCCCGGCACCTTCGTCGAGCCGGCCGACGCCGGTCTCGACACCCCGTGGCAGCAGGTCCTCCCCAGCGCGTGACCCGACCTCCGTCCGGCCGTCCTCGGCGTGGTGCTCCCCGGCCAGCCCGGCCACCCCGGCCGGCAGGCCGGTGCGGAGTTCACGCGAGTGCGGGCGAAGACGTCAGCTGAGCGTCCTTGGTGAGGCGGGCCGTCCCGCCACAGCCCGGTGGCATGCCAGTCCGCGAGCCACGCGCGGACCTCGTCCAGCGACTCGTGCAGGGCCGGGATCGCCAGGGTGTCGTTGGCGAGGGCCTCGTCCACCCAGCAGCAGCGCTGGAGCACGTTGACCTCCGGCGCATCGTCGGGGACCAGTCGCCGCACGCACGACCCGGGCAGGGGCCGGGCAGCGTCTCCGCACGGTTCAGCTCGCGCATCGGGCGCAGGGCGTGGGCGACCCGGACCAGTTCGTCCAGGACGCCGACGGCCGCGCGGTCGAGGGCGGCGTCCGCACGTACCCGCCCGTCCTCCGTCGCCTCGGCGATGCGGATCGCGACCGTGGAGCCCAACGGCACCAGCCGCAGCGTGGTCACGACCTGCTTGGCGTGCTGGACCGAGCGCGTGCCCGCCGAGGTGTTGCCGTAGCTGACGAAGCCGATCGGCTTCCACGCCCACTCGCGGTTGAGGTAGTCGAGCGCGTTCTTCAGGGTCGCGGGCATCCCGTAGTTGTACTCCGGGGTGACCACGATGAACCCGTCGGCGCCGTCGGCCAGCGCGCTCCACCGCCGGGTGTGCTCGTGCCGGTAGACACCGGAGGACGGGTGCTCCTCCTCGTCGAGGAAGGGCAGTTCGAGATCGCCCAGGGGCGTCGCGCCGGAAACGGGAGCCGGAGACGGGCCCCGCTGGCCGCGCGCGGTCGGCGGTCCTTCGCGGGCGGCGCTGATCGTGTACGGAAGGGGCCACCCGATGGCCGTCACGCGACACGGAGCGGGGTAACGGACGGCCGTCCGCCGCGCGGCTCTGGGTCCAGGTCGCGGCCAGGAGCGCGAGTGCGGCGTACGCGGCGCCGAGCAGGCTGACGCCCGTCCAGCCCGCGCTGCTGCCGTAGGCCCAGGTGGTGGTGAGCGCGCCGGCGGCGAGCGCGAGCAGTACGCAGAGCCCGGCGAGCAGGAGGTAGACCACGCGCCAGTGCGTCAGTTCGGTCACCGCCCCGGCGAGCACCCGTATGCCGAGGATGCCGACGACGACGCCCGAGGTGACCGCTCCGATGTCGCGGCCCCGTTCGCCGGGCGGGGAGACGGCGGCGACGTAGGCCACCGCGGTCTGCACGACCACGGCGAACAGTCCGGCCACGGCCAGGCCCGCGAGGGCGACGGCGCCGCCGGGTGCGAGTGCGGTCGTCGCCGCACCGAGCGCGGTGAGCAGCAGGTGCGCGGTGATGAGGCGATAGGTTGCAAAATGCAACTGATCTGCGGTCGTGCGAGGTAGGACATACTGGTTTCAGATTGCAACTCACCTGGAGGGGTCCCGTGGACGTCGCGCTCACCACCGAAAGCACCTGGACCGACCCGGCCTGCCCGGTCGCCCGCGCCGTCGACCTGGTGGGCGACCGGTGGAGCCTGCTGATCGTCCGGGACGCGATGGACGGGGCGACGGCCTTCACCGAGTTCCGGCAGGGGCTGGGGATCGCCCGCAACATCCTCACCGACCGGCTCCGCAGGCTTGTCGAGCACGGCATCCTCGACAAGCGGGCCGCCGCCGACGGCAGGCGGCACGACTACCGCCTCACCGAGGCCGGGCGCGACCTCTTCACGGCCGTCGTCGCCCTCCGCCAGTGGGGCGAGCGCCACGCCTTCACCCCGGACGAGCCGCACTCCACCCTCGTCGACGGCCGGGGCCGGGCCATCCCCGAACTCCACGCGCGCGGGCAGGACGGCGAACGCCTCTCCGTCGCGGACTCGTACGTCCGGAAAGTCGCCGGAAACCCCGCGCAGGCGGCGGGTCCGGCGCGCTGACCGGCGGAACCTGGCGGCGTCGGGGAGGCGCGAGAGGCTTCGCGGGACGGGGCGGGGCGGAAAGCTATACCCAACTCTGTGCTGTCACAACCACCGCGATGCGTATTTATTGGTCCCCTGTGGGGCTGAACTTTCCGGGAACTACTGTCAGTTGCCGACTCGCTGGGCCTAGGCTCCGGTCATGAACCAACTCCTGTCGCCGGAGCCGGAGGCTGCGTCCGCCGGCGAACCCCCACTGCCCGGTGCGCTGCCGGAGCCCCTGCGCGCCGAGTTGACCGCATTCCGGCGGGACCTCCACATGCATCCCGAACTGGGCAACCAGGAGTTCCGTACGACCGCGGCGATCAAGGAAAGACTCGAACGGGCGGGGCTGCGCCCCCGGGTGCTGGAGCTGGGCACCGGGCTCGTCTGCGACATCGGCGGCCCCGTCGGCGCCGGGGACGCGCTCGCGCTGCGCGCCGACATCGACGCGCTGCCCATCCCGGACACCAAGAACGTCCCCTACCGCTCCACCGTCGCCGACCGCGCCCACGCCTGCGGCCACGACCTGCACACTGCCATCGTCCTCGGCGCCGGCGTGGTCCTCGCCGACCTGGCCCGCCAGGGACTGCTGCCGCGGCCCGTACGGCTGCTCTTCCAGCCCGCCGAGGAGGTGCTGCCCGGCGGCGCCCCCGAGGTGATCGAGTGCGGGGTGCTCGACGGCGTCGGCCGCATCCTCGCCGTCCACTGCGACCCGCGGGTGGACGCGGGCCGGATCGGCCTGCGGCAGGGGCCGATCACGGCCGCCTGCGACCGCCTGGAGGTGGCGCTGACCGGCGCGGGCGGCCACACCGCGCGCCCGCACCTGACCACCGACCTGGTCGCCGCCGCGGCGCAGCTGGCCACCGAGGTGCCCGCGCTGCTCTCGCGCCGGGTGGACACCCGTGCCGGACTCTCGCTCACCTGGGGGAGGATCGCCTCGGGCCACGCGTGCAACGTCATCCCGCAGCGGGCGGAGCTGTCGGGCACGCTCCGCTGCCTGGACATCGCCGCCTGGCGGCAGGCACCCGACCTGGTGCACGCGGCGATCGACGAGATCGCGGCCCTGCACCGGGCGAAGACGGAGATCAACTACGTACGCGGGGTGCCGCCCGTCGTCAACGAGCCCGGTGCGACCCAGCTGCTGCACGACGCGATGACGGCGCGCAGCGGCCCGCACGCCATCGAGAACACGGAGCAGAGCCTGGGCGGGGAGGACTTCTCCTGGTACCTGGAGCACGTGCCCGGCGCGATGGCCCGGCTCGGCGTCCGCCCGCCCGGCGAGCGGACGGCGTGCGACCTGCACCAGGGGGACTTCGACGCGGACGAGAGTGCGATCAAGGTGGGCGTCGAACTGTTCACCGCGGCGGCGCTGCTGGATGCGGGGCGCTGGTAGGGGGAGGGTGTCCGGCCGGGGGTCCGGGGGTTGCTCCCCGGGGGATGGGGCACCGCGGCGGCGCTGCTGGATGCGGGGCGCTGGTAGGGGGAGGGTGTCCGGCCGGGGGTCCGGGGGTTGCTCCCCGGGGGATGGGGCACTGCGGCGGCCCGCGCCGCGCCCCCGGCGAGGGCCGCGCGGAGCCACGTGCGCGCTGCCCGCTGGAAGTGTGCGTGACACGCCGGGTTAACACCGATCCGGTAACGGCGCCGGTGTGCGTCTTTACCTGGAATCTACGCGCGTTAATCTGAAGCCGAACCAGCGCCGGAAGAGGCGCTTCCGAGAGTCGAAGGGGACGTCCTCTTGCGTCGGGTATCCAAGCTTGCAGCCGTGGTCAGCGCCACCGCGGCCCTCGCACTCACGGCCACGGCCTGTGGTGAGAGCTCTACCGAGTCGAACGACAAGAAGGACAAGGGTGTCGGCCTGGCCTTCGACGTCGGCGGACGGGACGACCACTCCTTCAACGAATCGGCTGCCCGCGGCGCCGACAAGGCGGAGAAGGAACTGGGCGTCGACGTCAAGATGATGACCGCGGCGAACAACGAGACCGAGGCGGACCGCGAGCAGCGGCTCACCTCGCTCGCCAAGGCCGGTTACAACCCGGTCGTCGGTGTCGGCTTCAGCTACGGCAAGTCGATCACGAAGGTGGCCAAGGAGTTCCCGGACACCACCTTCGCGGTGGTCGACTCCGTGGCCGAGGGCAAGAACATCGACAGCATCGTCTTCTCCGAGCACGAGGGCTCCTACCTCGCCGGAGTGGCCGCGGCGCTGAAGTCCAAGAGCGACAAGGTCGGCTTCATCGGGGGTGTGAACAACGCGCTCATCCAGAAGTTCGAAGCGGGCTTCGTCCAGGGCGCCAAGGACACCAACCCGAAGATCCAGGTGACCTCGCAGTACCTGTACCCCAACAACGACAAGGGCTTCAACGACCCCGCCGCCGCGAAGGAGAAGGCGAAGGGGATGCTCGACCGGGGCGTCGACGTGATCTACACCGCCGCCGGCCAGTCCGGTGCGGGCTCGATCGAGGCGATCAGCCAGAAGAAGGGCGCCTGGGCGATCGGCGTCGACTCCGACCAGTACCAGCAGCCCGGTCTGGCGAAGTACAAGAACGCGATCCTGACGTCCGTCGTCAAGAACGTCGACGTCGCGGTCTTCGACCTGATCAAGAGCGTGGAGGACGGCAAGCCGCTCACCGGCACCAACGCCTACACGCTCAAGGAGGACGGCGTCTCCCTGTCGAAGTCCGGCGGCTTCATCGACGACATCATGCCGAAGATCGAAGAGGCCCAGAAGAAGATCGTCGACGGCACGGTCAAGGTCGACGAGAGCCCCAAGGGCTGACCCCCGGCGGGACGGACCGCCGGGCCCGGTACGAAGGAGCGCGCTCCTTCGTACCGGGCCCGCTTCCCGCCTCTCCCGGCCCGAACTCCGGCCGGACACTACGCGCGTAGTGCCCCCCACGGCGCGATAGCGTCGCCTTCGCCACAGATCCGGGATCACCGGCTCCCGTCCCAGGTGCCCGGCCCCCCTCCTTCAGCCCCGAGGAGAGTGCGTCATCAAAGCGTCCAGCAGCAGCCCGCCGGCGGACAGCGCGCACAGCGCTGCCGGTGCCGCCGGCGGTGCCCCTGCCGTCGAGCTGCGCGGCATCACCAAACGGTTCCCCGGCGTCGTGGCCAACCACGACGTCGACATCACCGTCCGGCGTGGCAGCGTGCACGCCCTCGTCGGGGAGAACGGTGCCGGGAAGTCGACCCTGATGAAGATCCTCTACGGCATGCAGCAGCCGGACGAGGGCACCATCAGCGTCGACGGGCAGCAGGTGACGTTCGGCAGCCCCGGCGCCGCCATCGCCCGCGGCATCGGCATGGTGCACCAGCACTTCATGCTCGCCGACAACCTCACCGTCCAGGAGAACGTCGTCCTGGGCGCCGAGCGGCTGCACGGCATCGGCGGCCGGGCCCGCAAGCGGATCGTGGAGCTGTCGGACGCGTACGCGCTGGCCGTCCGCCCGGACGTGCTCGTCGAGGACCTCGGCGTCGCCGACCGGCAGCGGGTGGAGATCCTCAAGGTGCTCTACCGGGGCGCGCGCACCCTGATCCTGGACGAGCCGACCGCCGTCCTGGTGCCCCAGGAGGTCGACGCGCTCTTCGACAACCTGCGCGAGCTGAAGGCCGAGGGCCTGACCGTCCTGTTCATCTCGCACAAGCTGGGCGAGGTGCTCTCGGTCGCCGACGACATCACCGTCATACGGCGCGGCACGACCGTCGCCTCGGTGCACCCCGCCGACACCACGCCCAAGCAGCTCGCCGAGCTGATGGTCGGCAGCGAGCTGCCCTCGCCCGAGACCCGCGACTCGACGGTCACGGACACCGCGATGCTCACCGTCGAGGACCTGCACCTCTCGGCCACCGACCAGGACGGCGCCGTCCGTACGGTGCTGGACGGCATCTCGCTGGTCATCCACAAGGGCGAGGTGCTGGGTGTGGCCGGGGTCGAGGGCAACGGCCAGGCCGAACTGGTCGAGGCCGTGATGGGCATGCGCGACCCGGACGGCGGCACCATCACGCTGGACGGCCGGGACCTCTCGCACGCCCCCACCCGCAGGCGGCGCGAGGAGGGCATCGGCTACATCCCCGAGGACCGCCACCGGCACGGGCTGCTGCTGGAGGCCCCGCTGTGGGAGAACCGCATGCTCGGGCACGTCACCGAGGCGCCCAACAGCCGGGGCCGCATCCTCGACCCGGGTGCCGCGCGCGCCGACACCGAGCGGATCGTGGCCGAGTACGACGTCCGTACGCCCGGCATCGAGGTCACCGCGGCCAGCCTGTCGGGCGGCAACCAGCAGAAGCTGATCGTCGGCCGGGAGATGAGCCACCACCCCAAGCTGCTGATCGCCGCGCACCCCACCCGGGGCGTGGACGTCGGCGCCCAGGCACAGATCTGGGACCAGATCCGCGAGGCCCGCCGGGAGGGTCTGGCGGTGCTGCTGATCTCCGCCGACCTGGACGAGCTGATCGGGCTCTCGGACACCCTGCGGGTGATGTACCGGGGCCGGCTGGTCGCGGACGCGGACCCCGCCACCATCACCCCGGAGGAGTTGGGCTCGGCCATGACCGGCGCCGCGAGCGGCCATCTCGAACACGAGGACGCGCGCGACCGCGGACCCCAGGACGCGCGCGACCGCGGGCACGGAGAAGGAGGCGGCCCCCGATGACGGAGACGCTCTCGAAGCGGCTGAGCCGGGCCCGCGTCTCGGCGGAGCGCGCCCTGACACCGCCTCTGCTGGCGATCGTCGCCGCGATCGTGATCACCTCGGCGATCATCCTCGCCACCGGCGACGACCCGCTCCACGCCTACCAGGTGATGATCGAGTTCGGGTCCAAGAGCGACAGCCAGGTCTGGATCATCGACAAGGCCGTCCCGTACTACCTGTCCGCGCTGGCCGTCGCCATCGGCTTCCGGATGAACCTCTTCAACATCGGCGTCGACGGCCAGTACCGCATCGCGGCCTTCTTCGCGGCCGTCGTCGGCGGTGCGCTGACGCTGCCGGGCTTCCTCCAGATCCCCGTGATCATCATCGTGGCGATGCTCGTGGGCGCGATCTGGGCGGGGATCGCCGGCGTGCTCAAGGCGACCCGCGGGGTCAGCGAGGTCATCACCACGATCATGCTGAACTTCACCGCGGGCTCCCTGATCGGCTACTTCCTCCAGGAAGGACGGCTGGCCGAGAAGGACGGGAACATCTTCCACACCCCGGACATCCCGGAGTCCAGCCACTTCTTCACCTTCCCGACCAACCCCGAGCCGATCGGGGGGTTCGTCGTCGTCGCGGCGCTCGTCGGCGTCATCTACTGGTTCGTGATCAACCGGACGCGGTTCGGCTTCGACCTGCGCGCCGTGGGCCACTCGGAGCCCGCGGCCGAGGCCAGCGGGGTCAGCGTCAAGCGCATGGTGATCACCTCCATGGTGCTCTCGGGCGCCGCCGCCGGTCTGGTGGGCATGCCCGCCCTGCTGGGCACCTCGTACAACTACGGCAACGACTTCCCCGCCGGTATCGGCTTCACCGGCATCGCCCTCGCCCTGCTGGGCCGCAACCACCCGGTGGGCATGGCCCTGGCCGCCCTGCTGTGGGGCTTCCTGGACCGCACCGGCATCCAGCTCGAGTTCGAGGGCTACGCCCAGGAGATCGTCGAGGTGATGAAGGGCGTCATCGTGCTGTGCGTCGTCGTCGCCTACGAGATCGTGCGGCGCTACCGGCTGCGCGGTCAGCAGCGCAAGGTCGGCGAGGAGCTGGCCGCGCTGGCCCGCGGCGGCAAGGGCAACGGCAACGGCACGAACGACAAGGCGGGGGTGTCCGCATGAGTACGCACATCTCGGCCAGGATTCAGGGCGCGCTGAGCAGCGGCGGCAAGCAGCCGCCGGGCGCCGCCAGGGGCGGGCGCCGCAGGCTGACCTACCCCAAGGTGCTGCTGCTGATCGCGGGCGCGCTGCTCTTCCTCTCCGTGCTGCGCGCCATCACCGACGTCGACAACCTCACCAGCTCCGGCCAGTACTCGGCCGCGCTGGGCTGGGCCGTACCCATCGGCCTGGCCGGTCTGGGCGGCCTGTGGGCGGAGCGGGCGGGCGTCATCAACATCGGCCTCGAAGGCATGATGATGCTCGGCACCTTCGCGGCAGGCTGGCTCGGCTGGCAGTACGGGCCGTGGGCCGCGGTGGCCGCGGGCATCCTGGGCGGCGCGCTCGGCGGACTCATCCACGCCATAGCGACCGTCACCTTCGGGGTCGACCACATCGTCTCCGGTGTCGCGATCAACATCCTGGCCCTGGGCCTGGTGAAGTTCTTCGCCAAGCTCTGGTTCGGCGCCCCCGGCAGCGAGGCCGCCGCGGCGGGCGGCAACGACAAGCAGTCCCCGCCGATCGACGACATGCCGACGTTCACCGTGCCCTGGCTCGGTGACTGGCTGGGCGACATCGAGAAGCACAACTGGTTCCTCGTCTCGGACACCGCGGGCATCGCGCGGGCCGGGGTCGCCAACGTGTCCTGGGTGACGCTGCTGGCCATCTCCCTCTTCATCGGCACGTTCTTCGTGCTCTGGCGCTCCTCCTTCGGCCTTCGGCTGCGCTCCTGCGGCGAGAACCCGACGGCCGCCGAGTCGCTCGGCGTCAACGTCTACAAGTACAAGTACGCCGCCGTCCTCACCTCCGGCGCGCTCGCCGGGCTCGGCGGCGCCTTCCTGGCCATCTACGTGCACCACTACCAGGAGAACCAGACCGGCGGTCGCGGCTACATCGGCCTGGCCACGATGATCTTCGGCAACTGGCGGCCCGGCGGAGTCGCCATGGGCGCCGGGCTGTTCGGCTTCATGGACGCCTCCCAGCTGCGCGGCGGCGGCCCCACCATCCACGCGCTGCTGCTCGTCGCCGCGGTGCTGCTGGTCGGGTACGGGCTGTGGAAGCTGCGGGCCGGGGCCCGGCTCCCGGCGATGATCGCGTTCGCGACGGCCGTACTGATCACGATCTGGTACGCGCTGACGGACACGGTGCCGATGGAGCTGGTCGAGGCGAGCCCGTACCTCACCACGCTGCTGGTGCTGTGCCTGGCGGCGCAGCGGCTGCGGACGCCCAAGGCCATCGGAAAACCCTACCGAAGAGGTCAGAGCACATGACCGGCACACCGCCGCCGGACGGCCGCGCGGACGCTGCGGCGGACGCCGCCGCGGTCGACTGGGCGGCGCTGCGGGCGCACGCCCGGGAGCAGATGTCCCGGGCGTACGCCCCGTACTCCGGCTTCCCGGTGGGCGCGGCGGCGCTCGTGGACGGCGGGCGCGTGGTCGGCGGCTGCAACGTGGAGAACGCGGCCTACGGCGTCGCCCTGTGCGCCGAATGCGGCCTGATCTCCGCGCTGTTCGCCACCGGCGGCGGCACGCTGACCGCCTTCACCTGCTGCGACCGGCACGGCGAGCGGCTGATGCCGTGCGGGCGCTGCCGCCAGCTGCTGTGGGAGCACGGCGGGCCGGGGCTGCTGATGGACACCGCCCGCGGCGTCCGCCCGCTCGCCGAACTGCTGCCGGACGCCTTCGGCCCGGCCGACCTCGCCCGCTGAGCGCGGCGCGCGGCCGGCCGGACCCCGTACGACCCGCACCACCTGCATCACCCGCACGACCCACCCGTACCCGGAGGACAGCACACCCATGGACGTCATCTCCGTCATCCGCGCCAAGCGCGACGGCCACGCCCTCACCGACGCGCAGATCGACTGGGTCGTGGACGCCTACACCCGGGGCACCGTCGCCGACGAGCAGATGTCGGCACTCGCGATGGCCATCCTCCTC
This sequence comes from Streptomyces sp. CNH287, assembly GCF_000424825.1. Classification (NCBI taxonomy): domain Bacteria; kingdom Bacillati; phylum Actinomycetota; class Actinomycetes; order Kitasatosporales; family Streptomycetaceae; genus Streptomyces; species Streptomyces sp. CNH287. Next base: position 10,833 of record NZ_AUKQ01000005.1, read on the forward strand.
AACGGCATGTCCCGCGCGGAGATCTCCCGCTGGACGGCCGCGATGATCGCCTCCGGCGAGCGGATGGACTTCTCCTCGCTCTCCCGCCCCACCGCCGACAAGCACTCCACCGGCGGCGTCGGCGACAAGATCACGCTGCCGCTGGCCCCGCTGGTCGCCGCCTGCGGCGCCGCCGTACCGCAGCTGTCCGGGCGCGGCCTGGGCCACACCGGCGGCACGCTCGACAAGCTGGAGGCGATCCCCGGCTGGCGCGCGACCCTGACCAACCCGGAGCTGCTGGCCACCCTGGAGGCCGCCGGAGCGGTGATCTGCGCCGCCGGTGACGGGCTCGCCCCCGCCGACCGGAAGCTGTACGCGCTGCGCGACGTGACCGGCACGGTCGAGTCCATCCCGCTCATCGCCAGCTCCATCATGAGCAAGAAGATCGCCGAGGGCACCGGCTCGCTGGTGCTGGACGTCAAGGTCGGCTCCGGCGCCTTCATGAAGAACCTGGAGGACGCCCGCGAACTCGCCGCCACGATGGTCGGCCTCGGCAACGACCACGGCGTGCCCACCGTCGCGCTGCTCACCGACATGTCCGCCCCGCTCGGCCGCACCGCGGGCAACGCGCTGGAGGTGCGCGAGTCGCTCGACGTGCTGGCCGGCGGCGGCCCGGACGATGTCGTCGAACTGACCCTCGCGCTCGCCCGCGAGATGCTGTCCGCAGCCGGACTGCCTGACGCCGACCCGGCCAAGGCGCTCGCCGACGGCTCCGCGATGGACCACTGGCGCCGCATGATCACCGCCCAGGGCGGCGACCCCGACGCGCCGCTGCCGCAGGCCCGCGAACGGCACACGCTGCCCGCGCCCGCCACCGGCACGCTCGCCCGCCTGGACGCGTACGCCGTCGGCGTCGCGGCCTGGCGGCTCGGCGCGGGCCGCGCCCGCAAGGAGGACCCGGTGCAGGCGGGCGCGGGCGTCGAGATCCACGCCAAGCCGGGCGAGGAGGTGACCGAGGGGCAGCCGCTGCTGACCCTGCACACGGACACCCCCGAGAAGTTCGACTACGCGCTGGCCGCCCTCACCGACGCGTACGCCGTCGGCTCCCGCCCCGTCCCGCGCCGCTCCATCGTCCTGGACCGCATCGCGTGAAGCATGAATTTCTGTACACTACCGTGCATGAGTGACAGTTATGCCATGACTGAGGCGCGTGCTCGTTTCGGCACGCTCGTCCGCCGGACCTCGCACTCGCGGGAGCGCATCACCATCACGGATCACGGGCATCCGGCGGCCGTGTTGATAAACCCCCAGGAGCTGGAGGATCTGGAAGACGCGCTGGCGGTGGCGGAGTACCGTGCAGAGCTGGCCGACGGCACAGCCAGGTTCGTCCCCCACGACGAAGTGCGTGCGCAACTCGGCCTGGAGCGTGAGTGAGGTACGAGGTCGTCTGGCGGTGGCAGGCCACCCAGGCCGCCAGCCGCTACCTCAAGGACGACCCGGACGGACTCCGACGACTCTTCGACGCCGTCGATCAGTTGGCGGATGACCCTCGGCCGCCGGGCACGGTGACGTACGGCTCGCAGGATCTGCGGCGGATGCGGGCGGGCAGGTTCCGGGTGATGTACGAGGTCGCTGACTCCACCGTCACCGTCGTGGTGCTGCATGTCGGCCGCACCGAGTGAACGCGCGGTGCGCGGGCCGGTCCACGCGCGGCCCCGTCACGCCCCGCCCAGCAGGGCGTGCCCCAGCGGTGTGCGGGCGTAGAGCACCTGGTGGCCCTGGCGGCGGGCGGTGAGCAGGCCCGCGTCGCGCAGCGTGCGCAGGTGGGCCGAGACGGAGGACAGCGCGAGGCCGTAGCGCCGGGCGAGCACCGTCGTGGAGGCGGGCTCGTCCAGGCCGCCCAGGAGCGCCGCGCGGTTGGGGCCCAGCAACCGCACCAGGGTGTCCGGCGGCGCGGCGGGGGGCCGCTGCCACAGCTCGGCCATGCCACGGGCCGGATAGAGCACCGTCGGCTGCCACGGCGGGGCGAACCCGCTGACCACGTCCGGCCAGACGAAGACGCTCGGCAGCAGCAGCACGCCCCGGCCGCCCACGTCCTGCCGCAGGCGGAACGCGCTCCGGCCGCGTACGGTCAGCGTCTGGTCCGCCCAGGTCACGTCCGGGTGGAGGTCGCTGAAGAGCGCCTCCAGGCCACCGGCGGCCAACTGCCGTGTGCGGTAGCCGACATCGGCCTCCAGCAGCGCCCGCAGCGCGGGCCAGTCCGGCTCGACCAGCGCGTGCCAGGCGCGCGCGGTCACGTCCGCGAGCCGCTGCACGGCGGCGGCCGGATCGGCGAGCATCGCCCGGCCCGCCGCCGACTCGGCGGCCCCCGGCGTGCAGGCGAGCGAACGGGCCAGCTCCCGGTGCGCGGTGCCGGCGTCCGTCGCCCGCACCCGCGCCAGCTCCTCGGCGAACCCCTGGGCCGAGGCGAACGGCGCCTCCGGCGGCGGGCCGAGGAAGTCGGGGGTGTACCCGCCGGTGACGGGCATCAGCAGCTGGAGCGGGGAGAGGTCCAGGCCCGCGAGCGCCGTACGCGTCCGGCGCAGCCAGGGCTGGTGGTAGCCGTGCCGCTCGCGGCGGGTCAGGGTGCGGACCGCCTCGTGCGTCTCGCACAGCGGCGAGACGGCGAACCGGCAGCGCGCCAGGTCCTCGGCTTCCAGCCGCAGGTACACCGGCACCGGCCCCACCCCCTCGGCGCGTGCGCGGGATCACCCCTCCGCAACCACCTGAACGTTCCTGCTGACCTGCGGGTTCCCCGTCCGGGTGAACGATGGCGCTGGACCGGGTCGGGAGGGGTTCGGCATGATGGACTCGGTGACGCACCGATAGAGGAGACCGCCATGACCGCACTCCCCGTCGACCACGTGCCGGACAACGGCTACGACTGGGACAGCCTCGTCCGCTTCTGGGAAGAGGAGGACTGGCCCGAGGGCAGCAAGGTGGAGATCATCGAGGGGATCGTCACCGTGACACCACCGCCTTCCAACGCTCACAACATCACAGCTGACGCGGTCCATGAACTGCTGTACCAGGCGAAGCCTGCGGACTGCGGCGTTTTTCAGACGCAGGGGGTGATTATCCCGGGGAGGGGTGGTCTGTACATCCCTGACCTTCTGGTGATGCCCCGGGTCGTGCTGGAGGCCCCAGGCAACACCGCTCCCGCCGAGGAAGCCCTGCTCGTCGTCGAGATCACCTCACCGAGCAATGCCAACCACGACCGGATCAGCAAGGCGCACGGCTATGCCCAGGCAGGGGTCCCGCTCTATCTGCTGCTCGACCCCTGGCACACCGGCAAGCCCACCGCGACGCTTTTCGGGGAGCCGGAAGGCGGCACGTACCGGGTGCTCCAGTCGGTCGAGTACGGCGGGGTGCTCACGCTGCCCGAGCCGTTCGAGGTGAAGATCGACACCGCAATGCTCCCCCACCGGGGCTGACCGCCGGGTGGGTGCCTCGGTCGGCATCCGCCCGCCGCTCAGCAAGCCCCCATCGCCACCGCCCGCCGGGCGGAGGCCGCGCGGCGTGTCGCGTACAGCGTCACACCCGCCGCCAGCGCCAGCGCGGCCAGCGCGAAGCCCGCCGTCGCCCCCCAGCCTGCCGCCCGGTAGGCGAGCGCGCCCACCGCGCCGCCCAGGGAACTGCCCAGGTAGTACGCCATCTGGTAGAGCGCCGCCGCCTGCGCGCGCCCCGTCGTCGCCGTACGGCTCACCGCGCCGGAGGCGACCGCGTGTCCGGCGAAGAAGCCGCCAGTGATCAGCACCAGTCCGGCGACGACCGCCGCCAGGCTGTCCGCGAGGGTGAGCAGCAGTCCCGCCGCCGTGGTGCCGATGGCCAGGTAGAGCGCGCCGCGCCGCCCGAGCCGGGCGTTGAGGCGACCGGCCAGCGCGGAGGAGACCGTGCCCACCAGGTAGATCACGAAGACCGAGCCGGCCAGCCCCTGGGACAGCCCGAAGGTGTCGCCGACCAGCCGGTAGCCGATCACCGTGTAGACCGCCCCGAAGACGGTCATGAACAGCAGCCCGATCGCGTACAGCCGCAGGAGCAGCGCGTCGGACAGATGCGCGCGTACGGTACGGGCCAGCGCGCGGGGACCGGCCGCCGACGGCGTGAAGTTCCGGGCCCGGGGCGCCAGCAGGCAGAACGCGACGGCGGCCAGCAGCGAGGTGAGCGCGACCGAGCCGAGCGCGGCGCGCCAGCCCCAGCCCTGGCTGACCCAGCCGGTGAGGATGCGGCCGCTCATGCCGCCGATGCTGTTGCCCGCGACGAACAGGCCGACCGCGCCCACCAGCGCCCTGGCCCGCACCTCCTCGGACAGGTAGGCCATCGCGGAAGCGGGGATGCCCGCGAGGGCGGCGCCCTGGAGGACGCGCAGCGCGATCAGCCAGCCCAGCGAGGGGGCGAGGGGCAGCAGCAGCGCGAGCGCGACGGCGGCCGACAGCGAGACGGTCATCATCCGGCGGCGGCCGAACCGCTCGGAGAGCGCGCTCAGCGGCAGCACCGCCAGGGCCAGGCCCAAGGTGGCGCCGGAGACCGTCCAGCTGGCCTGGTCGGCGGTCGCGCCGAGGTCCGCCGAGAGGGCGGGCAGCAGGGCCTGGGTGGAGTAGAGGAGGCCGAAGGCGGCCAGCCCGGCGGCGAAGAGGGCCAGGCTCATCCGGCGGTAGCCGGGCTCACCCGGCCGCAGCTTGCCGGACTCGGGGTCGGCGCCGGAACCGGAGGCGGACCCGGAGGCTGGCGCGGGCGTGGAGGAGGTGGAGACGGCGGAGGCGGCGCCCACAGGTGTCGGGGGCGCCTCGGTATCAGCGGAGGGCATGCGTCGAACGTACGGCGGCCCGCTTCATGCGTCCAATGCACAGAACTGCGAGAATCGTTCCACTCCCGCATCAGTGCAGTTGAGGGGAGTCCGTGTCACCGGACCGAGAAGGGAATGACACGACCGTGACATCCGACTGGGGCCTCGCGCTCACCCCGCGCCTGGCCCACTTCGCGGCCGTCGCCCGCCACGAGCACGTCACCCGCGCCGCGCACGAGCTGGGCGTCCCGCAGTCGACGCTGAGCCGCGCCCTCACCCGGCTCGAGGAGGACCTCGGGGTGGCCCTCTTCGCCCGCCACGGGCGTACCGTCTCGCTCACCCCGGCCGGGCGCACCTTCCTCGCCTCCGCCGAACGCGCGCTCGCCGCCGTGGAGCAGGCCGCCGAGTCCGTACGCTCCGACGCCGACCCGGCCACGGGGAAGGTCGCGTTCGGCTTCCTGCACACGCTCGGCTGGGAGACCGTGCCCGGTCTGATCCGGGCCTTCCGCGCCGAGCATCCGCGGGTGCGGTTCGCCCTGGTGCAGACGTACGGCGAGGCGATGCTGGAGCGCCTGCGCGCGGGCGAGTTGGACCTCTGCCTCACCTCGCCCATGCCCGACGCCGCCGACCTGGTCGTGCGCCGCCTGGACGAGCAGCGGCTGCGGCTGGTCGTACCGGACGACCACCCCCTCGCCGCCCGGCGGCGCATCCGGCTCGCCGAGGCGGCCGACGAACCGTTCGTCACCTTGGAGCCCGGCTACGGGATGCGGCGCATCCTGGAGGAGATGTGCGCACAGGCCGGGTTCCGGCCGCGGATCGCCTTCGAGGGGGAGGAGGCGGAGACCATCCGCGGCCTGGTCGCGGCGGGGCTGGGGGTGGCGCTGCTGCCGCCGCCGGCGATCCCGCGCCCGGGGGTGCACGAGTTGACGGTCACGGCGCCGCGCGCGGTCCGCGAGATCGGCCTCGCCTGGGCGGCGGACCGTCCGGACACCCCGCCGGTGGCGGCGTTCAAGCGCTTCCTGCTGGGCCGCCGGGGCCATCTGCTGGACTCGCGCCCGGGGGCGGGCTGAAGCGGGGGAGGAGGTGCGCGGGCCGTTGCCGCGCCCGGTCCGTCCGCTTGGTGCAGGCGGGGTAGGCGGAGCCCTTGTAGCAGCGGTCGTAGTCCAGTTCGCTGACCCGGAACGTGGCGTTCTCGCCCTCCTCGGTGCGGACCGTCAGGTAGTACAGGAACGAGCCGCCCATGGCGGAGCCGCGGAGGTCCTTGTCGGTGACCCTTCCGGCCGGGCCCTGGTCGAGCGAGCAGCCGGCCAGCAGCAGGGCGGCGAGCAGAGCGGTGAGGAGGGCGGCGAGCGGGGCCGCGCCTGCCGTGCGGTGACGGGGCATGGTGTGTCCTCTCTCGCGCGGCTCCGGCGGGCGGGCTGGTTTGCGGGACGTTCCACGACGCGGTCACCAGCCGGTCACCAGCCGGGTCGCCAGCCGTTCAGCGCCCCAGCGTGCGGCCGAAGCCGCTGGCCAGCGGCATCCGCAGGCCGAGCGGCGGCGGGGCCGCCATCGCGTCGGTCAGAGGGCGGGAGAAGTCCTGGCCGCCGAGGACGCCGAGGGTGAAGTCCACGGCCAGTGCGAGTACTTCGTCCCGGTGCTGGCGCAGCCGGTGTCCGTCCGAGTGGACCTCGAAGCGGCAGACCCGCGCGTTGATCTTCTTGGCCCGTTCCGCCAGCCGGTAGGACAGCTCCGGGTCGGTGTACGCGTCGTCCGTACCGTGCACGATCAGCACCTGCCGCCCGGACAACTGCCGTACGGGCTCCGGGCCCTGGCCGTCGTCACCGCCGGGCACGGGCAGCCAGGGCGCGAGGGCCAGCACCGCGCTGACGGCCGGATGCCCGCCCGCGCGCAGCGCCGCGCGGGCGCCCAGGTCGGTGCCGATCAGACACACCGGGACGTCGCCGTAGCGCCGTACGACTTCGTCCACCGCCCACGAGGTGTCGGCCACCGGGTGCGCGGCCTCGCCGTTCCAGCCGTGGTAGCGGTAGTGCAGCACGTGCGTCACCAGCGACGCCTCCCGCCCCGCGCGCGCCAGCCTGCGCGCCAGCGGCCGGGCCGCCAGGGCGGAGAGCGCCGAGCGCCGGCGCACGCTCTGCGGCGAGCCGCCCGGGAGCAGCAGCACGACCCCCTGGAGGGAACGGCTGCCCCCCAGCGGTCTTCCCAACCTGGCTTCCCGGTCCGGCAGTCGCTCCGGCAACGCTTGCTGAGCCATGACGCCACGATGGCAGAAGGCGCGGGGGGTGGAATGTGGCGTGCGATCACCATTGCGTATCGAAGCGGGGGCCGGGCGGGGATACGCCCGGACAGCGCAAGATTCGGCTTGTTCGGGGGAATTCCGCGCGTTCCGGAGCGCGCCCCGCCCTGCCGGCCGCCTGCCGGGCTATCTCTGACTCCCGTTCAGGTGTACGTGCGCCGGCGCGGCGAGCGGCCCCGGCGTGACGCGGCGATCCGGCACGTCCGCCAGGCCCCGGTCCCGCCCGGCGGAACCAGTGGAGGAAGACATGAAGCGTGGGACCGTGGTGGCCGCCGCCGCCTTCGTCGCGATGGCCGTGACAGCCGCCCCCGCCGCGGGGTCGGGGGCACCCGAGGACGACTGCTACGACCGGGAGACGCGGCCGTACACCTCGGTGGTCGACAGCCATCTGCACTTCCGGCCGTTCGGCGGACCCGCGCTTCCGTTCGAAGAGGTCACGGGCTACCTCAGCCGTACCGGTGTGCGCTACGCCAACGTCTACGGCATCGGGCAGACGCTGCCGGTGGACTCCGACTGCACGTACTACCTGGACTGCCCCGGCACCAAGGTCACCCCGAGCATGCGGAACGACTTCGCCAACGCCCGCGCCATGCTGGAGCACCAGCCGGAGGACGTCGAACTGGCGCTGTCCATGACCTTCCCCGACCTGGCCCGCCCCGAAGGGGTCCTGGACCGCATGCGGTTGCTGGAGGAGGAATACCCGGGCAGGTTCAGCTGGATGGGCGAGGTCAACCTCGTCAAGCAGGCGCTGCTGGGCAACGACCACGAGCCCGCGACGCTGGAGGACATCCGGGAGTGGGCGCCGTTCATGGCCGAACTGCGCGCGCGGGACATCCCGTTGACCATCCACTCCGACCTGGGCAACGACGACGACCCGGTCGCCTTCCTGCCTTTGATGGAGGAGGTGCTGCGGGCGTACCCGGAGAACAAGATCGTGTGGGCGCACATGGGCATGTCGAAGGAGTTGTCGACCATGGACCCCGCCGAGCACATCGCGATCCTGGAACGGCTCACCCGGCAGCACCCCCGCCTCTTCCTCGACATCAGCTGGCGCGTGCTGGACGACCTCTACTTCTCCAAGCCCGCCGCCCGCAAGCAGTACGTCGACTTCTTCGACGAGGTGTCGGAGCGGGTCATCCCGGGCACGGACTTCGTCGCCTCGGGGAACAAGAACTTCGCCGTCTACAAGGAGGAGTTGGAGGTCACCAGCCGCATCAACCAGTACCTGGACGACGCGGCGTTCCGCGACATCGCGCTCGGCCAGAGCTACTTCGACCTGCTGGGCCTGGACGCGAAGGCGCCGCCGGTCTGCGAGGCGTAGCGCGGGCGTCGCACCTGCTCGCCCCGCGTCCGCGCGGGGCGGGTGCGGCCTCCCCGGACCGGCCGACGCTCAGCTCTCCGACGCGGCGAAGATCCACTCGGCCCGCAGTTCGGCGTAGCCGGGCTTGATCACCTCGTTGATCATGGCGAGCCGCTCGTCGAACGGGATGAAGGCCGACTTGAGCGCGTTCACCGTGAGCCACTCGAAATCGGAGAGCGTGTAGCGGAAGGCCTCGGCGAGATGCCCGAACTCGCGGCTCATCGACGTGCCGGACATCAGCCTGTTGTCGGTGTTGACCGTCACCCGGAACCGCAGCCTGCGCAGCAGCCCGATCGGGTGCTCGGCGTACGAGGCGGCGGCGCCGGTCTGGAGGTTGGAGGTCGGGCACATCTCCAGCGGGACGCGCTTGTCCCGTACGTAGGAGGCGAGGCGGCCGAGGGTGACCGAGCCGTCCTCGGCGACCTCGATGTCGTCGATGATCCGCACGCCGTGGCCGAGCCGGTCGGCGCCGCACCACTGGAGCGCCTGCCAGATCGACGGCAGGCCGAACGCCTCGCCCGCGTGGATGGTGAAGTGGTTGTTCTCGCGCTTGAGGTACTCGAACGCGTCGAGGTGGCGGGTGGGCGGGAACCCGGCCTCGGCGCCCGCGATGTCGAAGCCGACGACGCCCTGGTCGCGGTAACCGTTGGCGAGTTCGGCGATCTCCAGCGCGCGGGCGGCGTGCCGCATCGCGGTGAGGAGGGCGCCGACGCGGATGCGGTGGCCGTTAGCGCGTGCGACGCGCTCGCCCTCGCGGAAGCCTGCGTTGACGGCCTCGACGACCTCTTCGAGGGTCAGCCCGCCTTCGAGGTGCTGCTCGGGGGCGTAGCGGATCTCGGCGTAGACGACGCCGTCCTCAGCGAGGTCCTCGGCGCACTCGGCGGCCACCCGGAACAGCGCGTCACGGGTCTGCATGACGGCGCAGGTGTGGGCGAACGTCTCGAGGTAGCGCTCCAGCGATCCGGAGTCGGCGGCCTCGCGGAACCAGCTGCCGAGCTTGTCGGCCTCGGTCTCCGGAAGCCCTTCGTAGCCCGTCTCGCGGGCCAGTTCGATCAGGGTGCCGGGGCGGGGGCCGCCGTCGAGGTGGTCGTGGAGCAGCACCTTGGGGGCGCGGCGGATCTGGTCGGGGGTGGGGATTCTGGCCTCGCTCGTCATTCACGCACTCTAGCGCCTACGCGCGTAGAAAGACCCGTCCGGACACACAGCCGCCGGAGCCCGCCCGCCGGGGAGGCACGCGGACCCGGCAATGTGGCTGGCCTGCCGCAGGGCTGCCGGGGCAGGACGGCGGAGGGGCCGGGACCCCTTACGGCAGGGGCAGGCCGCGCCCGGAATCCCCCGCCGTCACCCTTCCGCCGTTGGCCAGGGAGCGTCCGGGCGGCTCGTCGGGGGAGGAGCCGCCCGGTGCAGCGGCGCCGGCCAGTTCTCTGCCCACGTACAGCAGCTCGTACGTCTGAGCCCGCAGCCAGTCTCCGTCTCCCGCAAAGATCGCCGGGCCGTATCTGCCGACGTCGTGCGCCAGGTCGTCGGAGGGGATGCCGAAGGCCACTGCGGCCAGCGGGTCCAGCGCGAGGCAGGCGCCGGCGAACGACGTGCAGAACCGCTCCCAGGCCGCGGGCGCATCGGCGAGGTGCGACGCGAACTCCGCGTGGTAGTAGCTGATCGCCAGGACCGCGCACTCCCGGGTGTGGATCGCCTGGAGCCGCACCGGCAGGCCGGCCCACTGGTGCGCCTCCGCGCCGCCGGGCAGGCCGCTGCCGTGGCCGGTGGTCAGGAAGCTGTGGTGCCGGGTGGTCTCGTGGAGCCAGTCCTCCTCGCGCTCCGGGCGCCGGGGGAAGAAGAACGCCGTGCAGTCGCGCCATTCGGTCACGCCGTCAGCTCCTGGGGGAAGAACTCGCAGGTCAGGTGGATGATCCTACAAGCACTGCGCCCCGCTGCGCGGCTCGTCAACGCGCTGAGGTCCGCGTTCATCCCTTTCGATGAACGTCTCGCCATGATCAACGGGGCGGCCGGGCCGGACCGCGCGGAGGCTCAGGCCGGGCGGCCCCGCCGTGTCGCGCCCGCCGGACCGGCGGTGACCAGCGGTTCGCCGTCGCACCGAGGGGCGCGCGAGGCGGCGGCGGTACGCCCGGCCACCGCCGTGACACGTCCGTCAGGTCCGTACGGGGTGTTTGTGGCCGGGCGAGGTCTGTGGCTACGTTCGCCGGGCTGTGCTCGCAAGCCCCCACGAATGAGGACGTAGTACTGATGAAGCAGGGAACGATCAAGACACTCGGTGTGACCGCCCTCGGTGCCGCCTTCGCGGTCGCCGGCTCGGGCGCCGCCTCGGCGGCCGGTCTCCCCGGCGCGGTGGAAGGCGCCTCCGGAAGCGTGATCGAGGCGCCCGCGATGCAGCAGGTGTTCGGTCAGGACGGCGCCGTCGGGCAGCTGACGAAGGGCCAGGGCGCCCTGCCCACCACGCGGGCGAACGGCGAGAACAGGCCGTCCACCCTGGGCAACCTGTCCAGCGAGAACGCGACGGCCCTGCTCGGCGGGGTGCCGGTGGTCAACCAGGTCACGGCGAACAGCGCGGCCCCCGGCGCCGCGTAGCCTCCAGCCCCACCGGGGCCACCGGGCCCCACCGCGCCGCGCCGCGTGACCGGCCCGGCTCCGCCGTCCGACCGCTGACCGGTCGGCCCGGCGGGGCCGGGCCGTTCGGCGTGGGCGGCCCCGCCGCGCGCCGTCACCAGGCGCTGCGCTCGCCGCCGTTCGGCAGGAAGATCCACAGGCCGAGGTAGAGCAGGAACTGCGGCCCCGGCAGCAGGCAGGAGACCAGGAAGATCGCCCGCATCGTGTTCGGCTTGATGCCGAAGCGGCGGGCGAGCCCGGCGCAGACACCGCCGATCATGCGGCCGTCGCGGGGGCGGGCCAGTGCGGTGGACATGAGGTGGCTCCTTCGCTTGTGCCGTCGTGTTCGGATGACTCCACCGTAGGAGGGCACCGAGTGCGGCGGCGTCGGGCTAGGGTGCGATGCCGACCCTGGAAGGTCTCGGGGTCGCCCCCTGCGGGCTCTCCTCCCGCAGACCGACCCGGGTCTGCTCCCTGTGCGGCCCCGCCGCGTCGCGCCCCCTCGCCCGCGCCGCACGGTTCCCGGCCGTCGGCTCCGTCACTCCCCGCCGCGCCGCCGCGCGCCGCAGCGCCGCCCGCAGCGGCGGGTAGAACAGCACGTGGGCCAGCGGCACCCCCGCCGCGTTGAGCATCGCGGCGTCGACGTTCACCACGTGTCCGGGCACTCCGCTCTGGAGCAGCTCGACCAGGAGCGAGATCAGGGTGCCCGCCACGACCATCTGGGCGCCGCTGCGTACCAGCCCCCGGTGCAGTCGGCAGGTGAGCAGCGGCAGCAGCACGCCCAGCGGGGCGAGCAGCAGCAGCTCGCCCCCGATGCCCTCCAGCATCGCCCGCGGCCCGGCGGCGAGATCGGCCCGGATGCTGTCGAACGGATGCAGGTTGGCAGGTGACACCCACGCCACCGAGCGTGGACGCAGCGTCAGCAGACCGACGATGAGGAGGTGCCCGATGAGCAGGACGGCTCCTGCTGTGCGGATACGGGATACGAAGACGGCGCTGGGGCCATGACGCTGCACGCGGTGAAGGACGCGGACACGGCCTGCCGCGGTTCCGCTTGGCGGTGTGAGCCGCTGCACGGCGGGCCCGGCGGCCCGGGCTCGCGTACGGCGGTGCGGGCTCCCGTACGGCGGTGTGCGCCGTCGCGGGGCAGCCTCAGACCGGGGCTCCCGCCGTCGCGGCGGCCTCGGGGCTGCCGCGCAGGGCCGTGCCGCACTCGAAGCGCTGGAGCGGCTTCGCGTCGGGCCCGGCCGGGCCGCCCAGGACGACCGAGCCGTCGTCGCCGGACGCGCCGTTCTCCGTGTACGTGCAGACCAGCTGGGCGAGCGCGAAGGACGGCAGTTCGTCCAGGGGGATGTTCAGGCGGAGGGCGCGCCCGGGGTCGCGGCCGCTGCCCGCGGTGACCTCGAGTTCGCGCGGTACCGCGCTCTCGAAGCCCGCCGAGCGCTCGTCGGACCCCGGCTGCTCCTGCAACTCGTCGAGCAGGGCGCGGGCGAAGGACATCCGGTTCTCCGGAAGCTGTACGGTGCGCTCGACCGGGGCCACCCGGGAGCCGCACACCAGGAAGACGCGTACGGTGGCGCCGTCCGGCACCGAGACGCTGTCACTGCCCGGCACGACGCACGCCACCCGGGAGGGCGCGGCACCGGCGTCCACCGGGACGGAGGTCGAGCGGATACCGCAGCCGGATATCGCCGTGCCGAGCGTGATCACGCTCGCGGTGAGGGCCGCGAGGCGTATGCGGCGCGGACTCATCTGTCGTTCCCCTTGTCGTCACGCACGTCCCGCTGGCCACGCTGATTCCGCTCGCCGCTCCGGCCGCGCTTCCGGCCGCCGCGGCCCCGGCCCAGCCAGCCCCGGCGGCCTTCGCCGCCGTCCTGGGCGGGGCCACCGGCGCCGTCCGCGCTGCCCGCGCCGTCCGGATCGTCGTCCGCACCGGCCGCGTCCGGATCGCCCGCCAGCCCGCCGTCCTGGTCCCGGCTCCCGCCCGCCGCGGCCAGCCCGCTCGCGTCGCGCGGCAGCCGCAGGGTGAACACCGCCCCGTGCTCGGCCTCCGCGCTGTTGTGCGCGGTGATCTCGCCGCCGTGGATGTGCGCGTTCTCCAGCGCGATCGACAGCCCCAGGCCGCTGCCCTCCGAGCGCGGCCGGGACGCGCTCGCCTTGTAGAAGCGGTCGAAGACGTGCGGCAGCACGTCCTGCGGGATGCCGGGTCCGTGGTCGGCAACCTCGATGAGCAGCTCGTCCACGCCGTGGGCGGCCCGCTCCGTACGCACCGACACCCGTACGGGGGACCCGCCGTGCTTGAGCGCGTTCCCGATGAGGTTGGCCAGGATGACGTCGAGGCGGCGCGGGTCGAGCGTCGCCACGATGCCCCGGTCCGCGTCCAGCTCCACCGCGTCCAGCCAGGCCCGCGCGTCGATGCAGGCGGTCACCTGGTCGGCGACGTCGACCGCGTCGACCACCAGCTTGGCGGTCCCCGCGTCGAAGCGGGTGACCTCCATCAGGTTCTCCACCAGGTCGCCCAGCCGCCGGGTCTCGCTCACCACCAGGCCCACCGCGGGCGCGATCATCGGGTCGAGGTTGTCCTGCTCCTCCTCCAGCACCTCGGTGACCGCCGAGATGGCGGTGAGCGGTGTCCGCAGCTCGTGCGACATGTCCGCGACGAAGCGCCGCGAGGAGGACTCGCGGGCGCTCAGCTCCGCGACGCGGCTCTCCAGCGCCTCGGCGGTCCGGTTGAACGTCCGTGACAGTTCGGCGAGTTCGTCCGTACCGGAGACCTTCAGCCGGGTGTCGAGCTTGCCCTCGCCCAGCCGCCGGGCCGCGTCCCCCAGCCGCCGCACCGGGCGCAGCACGGTCGTGGCCGCGGCCTGCGCCAGCAGCATCGCGCCGATCAGCGCCAGGCCGGTGGCGATGCTGAGCGACCACGCCAGCGAGTTGAGGTCGTCGCGCTCGGGGGCGAGCGACTTGAGCATGTAGCCCGTGGGTGTCGGCTGCTCGCCGATCAGCTTGCCGCCGCCGATCAGCAGCGGCTCCTCGTCGCGGGTGATCCGCTGCCAGTACAGGTGGTACGGGTGCTTGTTCCCGTCCCCGACCGAGCGTTTCTCGTCCACCACGTCGCGCAGCGCGGCGGGCACGTCCTGCATGGTGAAGTCGCGCGCGTCGGAGGCGACCGCGCAGGGCCGCCCGTCCCGCCCCTCGCCCAGCAGCACGACCTCGTAGCTCTGGGTGGAGTTGGCCATCCGCACCGCCGCCTCGCGCAGCTGGTCGCAGTCGAACCGGCGGGGCAGCTGGCCGGCGTTGTCCTCCATGGTCTTGCGGAAGTCGTTGAGCGCGGCGTTCTGCGTGCGGGTCAGCACCGCGTCGCGGTTGAGCCAGTACGCGATGCCGCTGGCCGAGACCGCCGCCGTCAGGGCCACCAGCGCGAAGACGACGACGAGCCGCAGCCGCAGGGTGGGCAGTATGCCCGCCACCCGGTCACGCAGGCGGCCGGGCGGGGCGTCGCTCACCGCGCGGTCCCGTCCGTCTCCCCGGGGGCCCCGCCCGCTCCGTACGCGTCGCTCACGAGGGCGCGTCCAGCCGGTAGCCGACACCGCGCACCGTGCGGATCAGAGTGGGCGACGACGGCACGTCCTCGACCTTCGCCCGCAGCCGCTGCACGCAGGCGTCGACCAGCCGCGAGTCCCCCAGGTAGTCGTGCTCCCACACCAGCCGCAGCAGCTGCTGCCGGGAGAGCGCCTGGCCGGGCCGCCTGCTCAGCTCCAGCAGCAGTCGCAGCTCGGTGGGTGTCAGCTGCAGGTCTTCGCCGTTCTTGGTCACCGTCATCGCGGAACGGTCGATGACCAGCGAGCCGAACGACGCCGAGTCGTTGGCCTCCCGCTCCCCGCGCCGCATGACCGCGCGGATACGGGCGTCGAGCACCCGGCCCTGCACGGGCTTGACGACGTAGTCGTCGGCGCCCGACTCCAGGCCCACGACCACGTCGATGTCGTCGCTGCGCGCGGTCAGCAGGATGATCGGGAGCTGGTCGGTGCGCCGGATGCGGCGGCACACCTCGAAGCCGTCGATGCCGGGCAGCATCACGTCCAGCACGATCAGGTCGGGACGCTGTTCGCGCAGCAGTTTGAGCCCGTCCTCACCGGACGCGGCGGTCACCACGCGGTGGCCCTGGCGGGTCAGGCTCATCTCCAGGGCGGTACGGACAGCGTCGTCATCCTCGATCAGCAACAGAAAAGCCACGCGCGCCATTCTGTCTCATGCCCCCCTCCGACTTCGACCGCGAGGGCGGGACAAGCCTCCGCGCGGGCGCGGAACGGGACGATTGTGCCTGTGACAGCCCTGTGACAGATGGGGAACCCGGTGATGAAACTGGCCCGGCAATGTTTTCCCCAGCAAGCCGACGACGGGCCGGGTCCACGAGGGGGGCGCGAGATGAACACACTGCACAGCACCACCACCAGCGCAGTTATTCACACGCGTCTGCACACCCCGGCGGTTCCCGCTGCCCGTGTCGCGGAGAAGTCCGGTGCTGTGGGCGGGCGGGGGTGCGCTCGCGGCACCGGGCGCAAGCGGCCATCACACATAGCCGCAGTGGAGGGCCTCGGGGGAATCGGGGGACTCGGGGGCGAGGCCCAGGGGGGAACACGGGGGAAGGGCGAGTACAGGGAGGGCTCGGGGGAGCCGCGTGAGAACGCGTCGGAGGCGGAGTTCACCGCCTACGTACGTGAGCGCCGCGCCTCCCTGTACGCCACCGCCTACCACCTGACCGGGGACCGCTTCGAGGCCGAGGACCTGCTCCAGAGCGCGCTCTTCTCCACCTACCGCGCCTGGGACCGCATCACGGACAAGGCCGCCGTAGGCGGATATCTCCGGCGGACCATGACGAACCTGCACATCAGCGCCTGGCGTCGGCGCAAGCTGAACGAGTACCCGACGGAGGAGCTGCCCGAGACGCCCTCCGCCGACCACGACGCGATGCGCGGCACCGAACTGCGCGCCGTCCTGTGGCAGGCGCTCGCGCGGCTCCCGGAGACGCAGCGCACCATGCTCGTCCTGCGCTACTACGAGGGCCGTACGGACCCGGAGATCGCGGACATCCTGAACATCAGCGTCGGCACCGTGAAGAGCAGCATCTGGCGCTCGCTCCGCCGCCTTCGCGACGACGACGTGCTCAGCTTCGGCCAGGACCAGGAAGAGTCCTTCGGCGAACTGGTCGCCTGAGCCCGGACGCCGCCGGGTGACCGGCGGTGCCCGAGGCGCGGGTGGGGGAACGGGGGAGACGGGGGAACGGGGGCGCAAGGGAGAGCAGCGGGTCCGGCCGGCCGGGGGGTTCGGCGGGGCCCGCTCTTTCCTGTGCGGTCCGGGCTCCCGGGCCGGGTGCCGCACGCCGGGCCGGGTGCGTCACGCCAGGGCCGCGGGCCTCACGTCCGCGCCGCCGGCCGGGGTGCGGCGGTGCCCGTCGCCAGCCCGGCGATCCGCCCCATCGCCTCGTCCCGTGCGCACGGGTACGCGCCCAGCGCCCGGTGCCGCTGCACGATCGCACCCTCCGACCGCATCAGCCCCCAGCCCCGGCGTACCAGGAACGGCACGGACTTGCGCCCCTCGCGCACGTCCCGCAGCAGCCGCCGCCGGAAGGTGGTGAAGGGCCGCCCGCGCAGGCAGATGACGTCCGCGAGCAGACCGAGCGCCGTGCAGCGCGCGGCGATGTCCGCCGCGAAGATCCCCTCGGCGACGAACAGCGGCGCCCCGTCGAGCGTCAGCTCCGCCTCGCCGGTGCGGGCGTTGGCCGCGATGTCGTAGACCGGCACGCTCGCCCGCCCCCGCGTACACAGCGCGGCCACGGCTGCCACCGCCGCGTCCGCGTCCCAGGAGGCCGGGTCGTCCCAGTCCGCGGCGCCGCCGGGCAGGAGGGGGAGCGTGGGGTCGTCCCCCTCCTTGTAGAAGTCGTCCAGCCGCAGCACCGGCAGGCGGGCGCGGGCGGCGAGCCGGGACTTGCCGGAGCCGGAGGGGCCGGTCAGCAGGACCACGCGGGCCGCGGGGGCCGTCGGCGCGGTGCTGTCGCTGTCACTGTCGCTGTCGGGGCGGGCGGCACGTGGGTTCACGGGAGACGATTCTCGCGCATCCCGCCGCCAATGCCCCCGCCCCGGTCGCGGACTACTGCGCGGAAACCGGCCTGCCGCCCTCCAGCAGGGTCTTGAGGGCGGAGAGGATCATGACCCAGCCGCCGCTGACGCTCGCCAGCATCCTGCTGTCGGGCCGGTCGAACCCGTCGTGCGTGAGGGTCAGTTTGACGCCCAGCTCCGGCACCTCGGCCTCCTCGATGTCGAAGGCGACCCGCGACCGCTCGGTGCGCGCGAGCGCGAACTCCTCGGCCGTGAGCCCCAGCATCTCCTGGTGCATCGGCTGGAGGGTGTGCCAGGTGTACGCCAGCCGCTTGCCCGGCTCGGCTTCCAGCACGCGCTGGCCCAGCTCCTCGAACCCGCCCTCGGGCGCGGACTTCCAGCGGACCGGGGTGCCCACCTCCCAGGTCGACTCGGGACCGGTGCCGCCGAAGTAGATCCGGATCAGCTCGGGGTCGGTCAGCGCGGTGTACAGCTTGTCCGCGGTGGTCTGGATGTAGGTGACGTAGACGAACTCGGGTTTGCTCATCGTCGTTCCTTCCAGCGAATGTCTGAGTGCGGTGAGCGCGTCCAGGCGGCCGTGCTCGTACTGGCCTATCCAGCGGTCCGCTATCTCGTGGAGGGGCACGGGGTTGAGGTAGTGGAGCTTGCGGCGCCCGTGGCGTACGGCGGTGATCAGATCGGCCGCCGCCAGCACCGCGAGGTGCTTGCTCACCGCCTGTCTGCTCATCTCCAGGCCCTCGCACAGCTCCCGCAGGCTCTGCCCGTTACGCGCATTGAGTCTGTCCAGCAGCCGCCTGCGGCTCGCATCGCCGAGTGCCTTGAACACCGCGTCCATGCTCCACCTCTCGTGTAACAGATTGGCAACCAAAGGGTTGCCTGTCAAACGCCCCGCCCGGCTCAGGTCCGCGCCGTGGCCCTTGCCCTCGGTCAACCGCAGCCTCCTGCAAGCTCGTTCACGTCGAGTGATCAGAAATGTACGGGGGAGCTGTTACGTGCGGAGGCGGAACGATGTTCCGTTCGCTGCGTGCGTCTCGTCCCGGGCTTCCTGCCCTTACGCGACGCCATCCGGACCTACGGCGGTTGCCTGCGCAACGCGGCGGAACGCGCCCGGCGGCGGGGGCGCCGCCACGGGACGGGCCGCACCGGAGACAGCAGCCGGTGCGGCCCGTGACGTGCGGCTCGCGCGTGCGCCAGGCGGGGTGGGTGTGGGGGTGGGGTCAGACCCTGCTCACCGGTCTCAGCTCGCAGCGGCCGTCCACGCAGGTGCGCTCCAGGCGCCCCCGCGAGAGGGTCTCCCGCAGCCCGAGGACCCAGCAGGCCGGACACCCGCGCAGGGCGACCAGCCCGGCCGGTGCCAGCAGCAGGCTCCATGGCCCGACCGCCGTGAGGAGAGCGACCGAGGCGATCAGCGCACCGAAGCCCAGCACCCCGCGCACCAGATGCCGGGGCAGCGAGCTGCTGGCGAAACTCCGCTGCGCACTCACCGCCCCTCGCCTCCCCGCAGTGGGTCGGGCTGCTCGCGCAGCACCCGCTGGACGGTCGCGCGCGCCCGGTGCAGGCGCGACTTCATCGCGGGGACGCTGAGGCCGAGCGCGTCGGCGGCCAGCCGCCCGCTCCAGCCCTGCACGTCCCGCATGATCAGCACCTGCCGCTGCTCGGCGGGCAGCGCGGCGATGGCCCGCGCCACCCGCTCGGCCTCCAGCCGCCGCAGCGCCTCCGCCTCCGCCGACGGCGCGGCGGCCCCCTTGGCTTCGTCGGCCGGGCCGCCGTACGCCGGGCGGTGGCGTAGGGCGCTCCGGGACCGCCGCAGGCACTCGTTGCGCACGATGCGGAACATCCACGATGCCAGCGCGGCCGAGGCCCGCAGCGTCCCGATCTTGCGGTAGAGGATGATCAGCGCCTCCTGCGCCGCGTCCTCGGCGTCCTCGGGCGAGGCGCAGAGCGAGTGCGCGAACCCGCGTACGTGCCGGTGCGAGCCGGACACCAGCGCGGCGATCGACTCCAGGTCACCACCCCGCGCAGCGACGACCAACTCCTCTCCGGGCCAGCCGGTCTCAGCCACGGGACCGGCCCCGCCCGCGCAGCACCGCGACAGCACACAGGCACACCAGCACCGCTCCGACGGCGACGATCACACCTACGACCACGACGGCCTCCTCTCCCCGTACCGGCACTCTGCCGACACGGCTATGAGAGACCCGCACCGCACGAAAGGATTCACCCCCGCCCCACGTGCGCCTCCCGCTTGAGGTACGCGAACAGCACGCGGTACGCCTCCGGCATCCCGGCCAGCACGGTCCCGGGTGCGTCACTCTCCCGGAGCCGCACACCGCCGTCCGGCGCGAGCGCCAGCTCGACGCACGCGCTGTTGGGGTCGCTGCTGCTGTAGCTGGACTTCTGCCAGCCGGACTCGGGCACGTGCGTCCTCCTACAGGATGTACAGCAGGTGCTGCACGAGCCGGTACGTGCTGTCGTCGTGCAACTCCGCCGGGTCGAGGGGGTCATGGGCCACGGTACCGAGGCGCTGGAACGCGGCCGTGAACCGTGCCACGGATTCCTGGTCGCCCAGGAAGGTGGAGGCCGCGGGATGCTCCAGGTGGACGGTGCGTAGCTCGGTGGCCGCCGCGCCGAAGACGGTGAACGGCGCCCCGGGCCCTGCCGCGACCTCGGCGCGGAAGGGGAGCAACTGCACCGTCACATTGGGGAATTGACACACCTCCACAAGGTAGTCGAGCTGCTCGCGCATGATTCTTCGGTCCACGAAGCGCATGTGGAAGGCCGCTTCGTGGATCACGGCCTGGTAGCGCGGCAGCGGCTCCTCGGTGAGCACGGCCTGACGGCGCAACCGGAACTCGACGAACCGTTCGAGGTCCTCGGCAGGCAGCGGGGGCTCGCTGTTCGCGAACAGGGCGCGCATGTAGTCGGCGGTCTGGAGCAGGCCGGGCACGTACATCCACTGGAAGTCGGCGTGGGAGGTGGCCGTCGACTCCAGCTCGGCGAGATCACGGAGGCGATCGCCGGTGTGCCGCCGGTACTCCGACCACCAGCCCTTGCCGGTGGAACGGGTCATGACGGCCAGCGCGTCGGCCAGTTGCGAACCCGCGCAGCCGTAGAACGCGAGGAGTGTGCGCACCTTCTCCTCCGGGATGTGGGTGCGCCCCGCCTCCACGTCACTCATGTGGTTCCTGCGGATGCCCACCCGCTCACCGGCCTCGGCGGCCGACAGGCCGGCCTTCTCACGCAGCCGTCGCAACTCCTGGCCCAGGCGGCGCTGTCGCTGACTCGGGTTCACTCGTAGGCCCATGCCTCAACTTCCCTACTGACTGGCGGCAGCCGTCCGGTGAACGCGGCAGGCGCCACTCCATCGAGTGAATCTTGGCAACATGGTTGTACCTGTACCCCGAAATGACCTTAGCGTTCGGAGTCTTACCCCCGGACCGGCGTGAGCGCGCGCGCAGGTGTGGCGACAGAGCCGTCGGCCGGGTCAGATCATGAGGAGCCCCCCATGTGCCCTGCCCTCACGCGCCCTGCCGTCAACGACGTCAGCCTCACCTTCCCGCCCGATCCCGTCTGGGTGCGCAACGCGCGGGACGCGGTGCGTACGGGCATGCGGAGCGTCGTGCCAGGGCGGCACGAACTCATCGAGACCGCGGTCCTGTTGACCTCCGAGGCCGTGACCAACGCAATCGTCGCCTCGGCCGCCAGCCTCACCCCCGCGCCCGTCGCGTTCCGCGCGGGCTGGACGCGCGACGGCGAACTGCACGTCCTCGTCCAGGACACCGCCCCGGGCCTCCCTGTCGCCCCCGGCCCCCGATCCGCCCCCGCCGACGAGTCGCAGGAGCACGGCCGCGGCCTCCTGCTCATCGCCCTCCAGGCGACCGAATGGGGCGTCTGCCGCCACGCCCCGGGCCAGGGCAAGGCGGTCTGGTTCCGGCTCGGCCTGCCCAGCTGATCGGTCGGAGCCATCGCGCACACTACCGTCCGGAGTTTCTCCGGCACGTTCCGGCGTCGGTGCCGCCGTGCGTCGCGGGTCTGCTCACCGGCCGGGGGCGGGGTGGCGGCGTAGGAGGAGGAGGGCGATGTCGTCGGCGGCGCGGCGGTCCGCCGGGGTGGCCAGGCGCTCGGCCAGGGTGGCGAGTTCGCCGTGCGGGCGGCTCAGGTGGTCGAAGCGCCGGGAGAGGGCGCGTACCGAGTGGTCGATGTCCTCGTCCGGGCGCTCCACCAGGCCGTCGGTGTACAGCAGCAGCGTGGCGCCCGGGTCCAGCCGGTGCTCGGTCACCGCGTAGGAGTCCGCGAAGCTGCCCAGCGGCAGCCCGACCGGTACGTCCAGTTCGCGTACGCCGCCGCCCGGTTCGCGCAGCAGCGGGGGGAGGTGCCCGGCGCGGGCGACGCGCAGCAGGCCCCGGTCGGCGGCGACCTCGACGACCAGGCAGGTCGCGAAGCGCTCCGTGTCCAGCTCCGCGAGGATGCGCCCCGCCCGCCAGAGCAGCGCGCCGGGGCCGAGGCCCTCGGCCGCGTACGCCTGCATGGCGACGCGCAGGTGGCCCATGACGGCGGCGGCCTTGACGCTGTGCCCCTGTACGTCGCCGATGACGAGGACGACCCGGCCGTCCGGTGCGGGCACCACGTCGTACCAGTCGCCGCCGACCTCCAGCCCTTCCGGGCTGGGCAGGTAGCGCACGGCGAGGTCGAGGCCGGGGAGTTCGGGTATCCGGCGCGGCAGCATCATGCGCTGGAGTTCCGTCAACTGCCGTCGACGCCGGTCCAGTACGCGGGCCCGGCCCAGGGCCTGGGCCAGTACGCCGGCCGCCGCGACGCACAGCGTACGGTCGTCCGCGCTGAACTCGTGCGGCTGGGCGAAGCTGATGACGCAGAGGCCGATCCGGCCCTCGTCGGACTCCAGCGGCAGCCCCGCCCAGGCGTGTTGGCCCGAAAGCAGGGGGAACTCGCGGCCGAGCAGGGACCGGTACTCCTCGCGGGAGGGGACGAAGACCGGCTGCGCCAGCAGCGTGGCCCACAGGTCGCGGTCCTCGCTGATGAGCCTGGCGGCCTCGCGCAGCACGGGCAGGTCGCGCTCCGCGTAGCCGTGCGTACCGGCGGGCACCAGGTGCTGGTCCTCCCGTACGTACACCACCAGCCGGTGCGCGCCGAGGGGCGGCAGGACGGCGTTCGCGGCGGTGTCCACCACGTCCTGGGTGGAGAGCGCGCCCACGATGCCGCGCGTCACGCTGAGGATGAACTCGCGCAGCGCCGCGTCCCGCGTCTCGCGCCGGTGTTCCTCGGTGCGGTCCTGGACGATGCCCAGGATGCCCTGGGGGCGGCCGCGCCGGTCGGTGAAGACCTGTGCCTTGGCCCGCATCCAGCGCACGGTGCCGTCGTTCGGGCGGGTGACCCGGAAGGAGGCCAGGAAGGTGCCGGAGTCCAGCCCGCCGGCGAGCGCGGTGTCGATGACGTGCCGGTCCTCGGGGTGCAGGATGCGGTAGAACGTCTCGATCCGTTCGTCGAAGTGCTGCGGATCGATGCCGCAGAGCTGGCACAGCTTCTCGTCCCAGACGACCCGGCCGGAGTCGAAGTGCCAGTCGAAGAAGCCGATGTCCGCGCCCGCGACGGCGAGTTCGAACCGGGCCGTCCGCGAGCGGCTGTCGACCATCCGCACGGTCTGCCCGAGCCGGGCGTTCGTGGTGCTGACCGGCTCGCCGTGCGACAGCAGGTGTTCGAGCCGGTGCGCGCCGACGCCGGTGAGCAGGTCCAGCCGCGCGCGTTCGGCGTCGTCCGGCTGCCCGGCAACCGTACGGACCAGCACGCTGCCCAGCGCCGTGCCGTCGATCAGCAGCGGCCAGCTGGCGAAGCCGGTGTCCGCGCGGTGCTCCTCGGCCTCCGCGCAGCCCCAGGCGTACTCTTCGGCGGTGCCGATGACGGGCGCCCGCTCGCGGACGGCGCGGGCCGTGGGCAGCTCGGCGTCGGCGGGGAGGGAGTGGAGGCGCTCGAACAGCTCGGGCCCGTAGCCCCGGCTGGTCGCCAGCCGCAGCCTGCGGTCGTCCTGGCGCAGGTAGACCGCGCCGTGGGTGCTGCCGAGCGCGGCCAGGCAGGCGTCCAGTACGGCGTCGAGCAGCTCGGCGGTCTCCGTGCACGACAGGAGCCGCTGCGCCGTGACGGCCGCCCACTCCACCGCCGGTTCGGACTCGTCGGTGGCAGCGGTGGCAGCGGTGGCGCGCGGTTTGGCGACAGGCGTATCCATCGGCACCTCGATGTGGCGCTTCGTGGACTCAGCATAGGCACGCATATCGGATGTGTGCGCGGAGAGCCACCCGAAGCGGGATGAGGGGACGCTACCCGCCACCGAGGCGCTACCCTCGGTGTCCGTACGACTACACGCAACGAATCCGGCAGGTGGAATGGTGAGATCAGGCCCGCGTCACGCCCGCAGGAAGGAGCCCTGGCGCCCGCTCGCGCTGTTGCGCGCGGGGCTCACGGTCTCGGTGGCCGGCGCGGCCGTCGCCGTCGCGGGCGGTGCGGCGGCAGCCGCGCCCGCGCCGCCGGCCCAGGGCGCCCCGTCCGCCGGGTCGGCCGAGGGCGCGCCCAGGAGTCTGGGCGGCGATGCGGCGGCGTCGCTCGACACCCTCAGGAAGCACCAGCTCAACCCGCTGGCCAAGACCGGGGTGGACCCGTTGAACAACGAGGTCGGCACCCAGGTCGCCGACTTCAAGCCGGTCAGCACCGCGCTGGTCACCGGCCCGCTGGCCGAGGGCGCCTCGCTGAGCGAGCTGCGGCCCGGCTGACGCCTCGGCGGTGCCCGTGGTGCCCGTGGTGCCCGTGGTGCTGTGCAGGATCGTGGCGGATCGCGGCCATGCGGTGGCCGCGATCCGCCACGGGGCGCGTCACATGCCGACGGGGTGCCAGACCGTCTTCGTCTCCAGGAACGGCAGCATCCGCCCGGTGCCCGGGTCGGCCGCCCAGTCCTGGGCGGCGGAGGGGCGCAGGGTGCGCTTGAGGTTGTCCGCCGCCGCGGCCTCCAGCTCCGTCGCCAGGTCAGGATCCCCCGCGGCGCCCGCCAGGTCGATCGCGTTGACGTCCCGGTGCGCGGCCAGCGGCGCGGCCAGCTCCGCCGTACGGCCCGAGAGCACGTTGACCACGCCGCCCGGCAGGTCCGAGGTCGCCAGCACCTCGGCGAGCGCGAGCGCGGGCAGCGGGCGCTGCTGGGAGGTGACCAGCACCGCCGTGTTGCCGGTGACGATCACCGGGGCGAGCACGGAGACCAGGCCGAGGAAGGACGACTCCTGCGGTGCCAGTACGGCCACCACGCCGGTCGGCTCGGGGGAGGAGAGGTTGAAGAACGGGCCCGCCACCGGGTTGGCCCCGCCCGCGACCTGGGCGACCTTGTCCGACCAGCCCGCGTACCAGACCCAGCGGTCCACCGCCGCGTCCACCCGCGCCGCCGACTTCGACCGGGACAGGCCCTCCGCGGCGGCGACCTCGGCCGCGAACTGCTCCCGGCGCCCCTCCAGCATCTCCGCGATCCGGTAGAGGATCTGGCCCCTGTTGTACGCCGTCGCGCCCGACCAGCCGCCGAACGCCTTGCGCGCCGCCGACACCGCGTCCCGCGCGTCCTTGCGGGACGCACGCGGGGCGTTGGCCAGCCACTTCCCCTTGGAGTCGGTCACCTCGTACACCCGTCCGCTCTCCGAGCGGGGGAACTTGCCCCCGACGTAGAGCTTGTAGGTCTTCAGGACGCTCAGCCGCGCCGTGCTGTCAGACATCGAGGTACGCCTCCAGACCGTGCCGGCCGCCCTCGCGGCCGAAGCCCGACTCCTGGTAGCCGCCGAACGGCGACGTCGGGTCGAACTTGTTGAACGTGTTGGACCAGACGACGCCGGCGCGCAGCTGCTGCGCCACCTTCAGGATGCGCGAGCCCTTCTCCGTCCAGATGCCCGCGGAGAGTCCGTACGGCGTGTTGTTGGCCTTCGCCACCGCCTCGTCGGGGGTGCGGAAGGAGAGGACGGAGAGGACCGGGCCGAAGATCTCCTCGCGCGCGATCCGGTGCGCCTGGGTGACGTTCGTGAAGACGGTGGGGGCGAACCAGTAGCCGGAGGTGGGGAGTTCGCACGCCGGGGACCAGCGCTCGGCGCCCTCCGCGTCGCCGGCCGCCGCCAGTTCGGTGATCCGGGTCAGCTGTTCGGCGGAGTTGATCGCGCCGACGTCGGTGTTCTTGTCCAGCGGGTCGCCCACGCGGAGGGTGGACAGGCGCCGCTTGAGCGCGTCCAGCACCTCCTCCTGCACGGACTCCTGGACGAGCAGCCGCGAGCCCGCGCAGCACACCTGGCCCTGGTTGAAGTAGACGCCGTTGACGATG
Source organism: Streptomyces sp. CNH287 (assembly GCF_000424825.1). Classification (NCBI taxonomy): domain Bacteria; kingdom Bacillati; phylum Actinomycetota; class Actinomycetes; order Kitasatosporales; family Streptomycetaceae; genus Streptomyces; species Streptomyces sp. CNH287. Next base: position 36,363 of record NZ_AUKQ01000005.1, read on the forward strand.
CCTTCGACGGCCTGGTCCAGCGGCGCGTCGTCGAACACGATGTTCGCGCCCTTGCCGCCCAACTCCAGCGTCAGCTTCTTGCGGGTGCCCGCGACCGTACGGGCGATCTCCTTGCCGACGGCGGTGGACCCGGTGAACGCCACCTTGTCCACGCCCTCGTGCGCCACCAGCGCGGCACCGGCCGAGCCGTCGCCGGTGATGATGTTGACGACGCCCTTGGGCAGCCCGGCCTGGCGGCAGATGTCCGCGAAGAAGAGCGCGGACAGGGGGGTGGTCTCGGCGGGCTTGAGGACGACGGTGTTGCCGGTGGCCAGCGCCGGGGCGACCTTCCAGGCGAGCATCAGCAGCGGGAAGTTCCAGGGGATGACCTGGGCCGCCACGCCCAGCGGCCGGGGGTCGGCGCCGTACCCCGCGTGGGCGAGCTTGTCGGCCCAGCCCGCGTAGTAGAAGAAGTGCGCGGCGACCAGGGGGAGATCGGCGTCGCGCGTCTCGCGGATCGGCTTGCCGTTGTCCAGCGTCTCCAGTACCGCCAGCTCGCGGGAGCGCTCCTGGAGGATGCGGGCGATGCGGAAGAGGTACTTGGCGCGTTCGGCGCCGGGCAGCGCGGACCACGCGGCGAACGCCTTGCGGGCAGCGCGCACGGCCGCGTCGACGTCCTCCGGGCCGGCCTGGGCGACCTCGGCGAGCACCTCCTCGGAGGCGGGGGCGACGGTCTTGAAGACCTTGCCGTCGCTCGCCTCGCGGAACTCGCCGTCGATGAAGTGGCCGTAGCTCGGCGCGATGTCCACGACCGTGCGGGACTCGGGCGCGGGCGCGTACGCGAACAGGCCGCCGGGCGGGGCGGGGACGCGGGCGGCGGGCGTGGCGGGCGGGGTGTCGGGGGTCATCGTGATCAGTCCACCGTCACGTAGTCGGGGCCGGAGTAGCGGCCTGAGCTGAGCTTCTGACGCTGCATCAGCAAATCGTTGAGGAGGCTGGAGGCGCCGAAGCGGAACCACTCGGGGCTCAGCCAGTCCGCGCCCAGCGTCTCGTTGACCATCACCAGGTACTTGATCGCGTCCTTGGAGGTGCGGATGCCGCCCGCGGGCTTCACGCCCACCTGCGTGCCGGTCGCGGCGCGGAAGTCGCGTACCGCCTCCAGCATCAGCAGGGTGTTGGGCGGGGTGGCGTTCACGGCGACCTTGCCGGTGGAGGTCTTGATGAAGTCGGCGCCCGCGAGCATCGCCAGCCAGGAGGCGCGGCGGATGTTGTCGTACGTCGCCAGCTCGCCGTTCTCGAAGATCACCTTGAGGTGCGCGTCCGGGCCGTCGGGACGTACGCACGCCTCCCGCACCGCCCGGATCTCCTCCAGGACCTTGAGGTAGCGGCCGGAGAGGAAGGCGCCGCGGTCGATGACCATGTCCACCTCGTCGGCCCCGGCCGCCACCGCGTCCCGGGTGTCGGCGAGCTTGACCGGCAGCGCGGCCCGGCCCGCGGGGAAGGCCGTCGCCACGGACGCCACCCGCACGCCGGAACCGGCCAGCGCGGCCTTCGCGGTGGCCGCCATGTCCGGGTACACGCAGATCGCCGCGACCTGCGGCGCGGTGCGGTCGGTGGGGTCGGGGCTGATGCCCTTGGCGCACAGCGACCGGACCTTGCCCGGGGTGTCCGCACCCTCCAGCGTGGTCAGGTCGATCATCGAGATGGCCAGGTCGATGGCGTACGCCTTGGCCGTGGTCTTGATCGAACGGGTGCCCAGGGCCGCCGCGCGGGCCTCGAGCCCCACCGCGTCGACACCGGGCAGTCCGTGCAGGAAGCGGCGCAACGAGGCGTCGGAAGCGGTCACGTCCGCCGACGGGGGCACCGCCGGCGGGGGCACGGGGGGCGCAGGGTACTCAGCAGGCATGGTCACCAGCTGAGCATATCTACACGCGTAGCGTCCTCTGTAGCGCACACCCGCGGATCGATGCCGGACCGCAATGTCCGGCAAACGGACGGTCGGGCACAATCAGCCTCATGACGAGCGAGCAGAAAGAGCAGCGGGAGGCCACGAAGGGCGCTGCGCGCCCGGACGGCGCGGCTCGCGCGGGCGGCGCGACGGTCGGCGGCGGCGCGACGGCTGGGGGCGGTGGCGCGAAGGGCAAGGCTGCCAAGGCCGCCAAGGCCGCCAAGGCCGCCAAGGCCGCCAAAGCCGCTGAGCCGGGCAAGACGGGCACGGCCGCCAAGGCAGGCAAGGCCGCCGCGTCCACCGGCGGCGGCGCCGGGGCGGCGGCAGCCGGTGCCGGTGACGCGCCGAAGTACCCCGACCGCTGCTTCCGGTCGCCGTCCGCCATCGCCAGCGGCGTCGCGCTGCTCGGCCTCGCCGCGTGGCTCGGCTTCGACGCGGTCTTCAACGGCAGCGGCCGCACCCCGTGGGTCGCCCTGGCCGGGCTGTGCTGCTTCGTCCCCCTGGTGGCCGCCTTCACGCTGCGGCCCGCCGTGTTCGCGGGGACGGAGCGGCTGCGCGTGCGCAACCCGTTCCGTACGATCACGGTGCCGTGGACCTCGGTCGAGTCGCTCCAGGCCGGGTACACCAGCGAGGTGATCGCGGACGGCACCAAGTACCAGCTGTGGTCGATCCCCGTCTCGCTGCGCGCCCGCAAGGGCGTACACCGGCACAACGAGCGGGTCCAGGCCGGGCAGCCGCCGCGCAACGGGTTCCTGGGCTTCGGCAAGCAGGCCGTCACCCCGGAGGCCGACATGGCCGAGCGGCGCGCCACCTCCGACCAGGCGATCGACGAGTTGCGCGAGCTGGTCCTGCGGCACGGCGAGGACGGCGAAGCGCCGAGCACCCCCGGCCCGGTCGTGGTCCGCTGGGCGTACGAGCTGCTGGTCCCGGCCGTGCTGGGCGCGATCGGGCTGGCGGTGCTGTACGCGACGCGCTGAGGCGCTGCGGCGCTGACGTGCTGGGTCGCTGACGCGCCCGGGAGCACGCGCAGCGTCAGTCCACTCAGCTCGGCCGTTCCGACACGAGCAGATCGACGGCACCGGCGGAGCGGTGCTCGCCTTGCCGGGTCAGCATCTCCTGCACGGCATGCGCGCGCCGCTCGACGCCGTCCGGGGCTCGTGCAGCAGGAGCCGGACGCCAGCTGAGGTGTCGGCCAGGTAGGCCATCGGTGTCAACGCCGGTATGCCCGCTTGTCCAGCCGCAGGTCGAAGTCGCCCTGCGCGCCCATCTCACGCAGCTCGGCCAGCGCCAGCGCCCGGGAATGGCGCTTCGCGACCTCCGCCAGGGCGGAGTTCACGGTGTCCTTCTTCGTCGTGGTGCCCAGTATTGCGGCGGCCGCTTCCAGAGCCTCGTCGTCGACTTCAACCAGCAGCTTGGACACTGGAGCCTCCTCTGTCGACCGGGTCTGCCCCTGTCCCCTGGTCTGCCTCGTCGCTGGTCCGGTCCTCGTCGCCGTGGAAAGCGGCGGCCTCGGCGCGCAGGGGCGCGACGTCGATCCGCGGTGCGTCGCGCCACCTGCGCATGGCCGTGACCCTGCTGCCACGCAACGTACCGGCGTGCGGAGTGCTCAGATGCCCGCCGCCGCGCTCACGTCCCGGGCCAGTGCGGCCAGGACGCGTGCGGCCTCGGCCCGGGCCGCCGGGAGGGACGTCGCGTCCGGAACCGGGACGACCGCCTCCAGGTAGCACTTCAGCTTCGGCTCCGTCCCGCTCGGCCGGATCACCACGCGCGCCGCGCCCTCGCCCAGCCGGTAGCGCAGCCCGTCCGTCGGGGGCAGCGCGGCGGAGCCGCGGGCCAGGTCGTCGGCGGCGGTGACCGGGAGCCCGGCCAGCTCGGCGGGCGGGGTGGCGCGCAGCCGGTCCATCGCCGCCGTGATCAGCGAGAGGTCCTCGACGCGCACCGAGAGCTGGTCGGTGGCGTGCACGCCGTACTCCACCGCGAGGTCGTCCAGCAGGTCGCTCAGCGTACGGCCGGCCAGGCGCAGCTCGGCGGCGAGTTCGGCGATCAGCAGTGCGGCGGTGACGCCGTCCTTGTCGCGTACGCCCTCGGGGTCGGCGCAGTAGCCGAGCGCCTCCTCGTAGGCGTACCGGAGGCCGTCGGTGCGGGTGAGCCACTTGAAGCCCGTCAGCGTCTCCGCGTACGGCAGCCGGGCGGCCTCGGTGATGCGGGCCAGCAGGGAGGAGGAGACGATCGTGGTCGCGAAGGTGCCGCGGGCGTGCTTGTGCACGAGGTGGGTGGCCAGCAGCGCGCCCACCTCGTCCCCGCGCAGCATGCGCCAGCCCGCCTCGGCGTCCGGGTCGGGGACGGCGACCGCGCAGCGGTCCGCGTCCGGGTCGTTGGCGATGACCAGGTCGGGGGAGGTGGCGCGGGCCGTCGCGAAGGCGAGGTCCATGGCGCCGGGCTCCTCCGGGTTGGGGAAGGCGACGGTGGGGAAGTCCGGGTCGGGCTCGGCCTGCTCGGGTACGGCGACGGGGGCCGGGAAGCCCGCCCGTACGAACGCGTCGTGCACCGTGCGCCAGCCGACGCCGTGCAGCGCCGTGTGCACCACGCGTACGTCGCGCGGGGCGCCCTCGGTGAGCACCGAGCCCGTACGGGCCAGGTAGGAGTCGACGATCTCCTCGCCCAGCGTCTCCCAGCCCTCCTCGGGGCGCGGCACCCCGGCGAGCGGGCCGACGGCGGCGATCTCGGCGGCGATCTCCACGTCGGCGGGGGTGGCGATCTGGGCGCCGTCGCCGAGGTAGACCTTGTAGCCGTTGTCGCGCGGGGGGTTGTGGCTGGCGGTGACGGTGACGCCCGCGACGGCGCCCGCATGGCGCACGGCGTACGCCAGCACGGGCGTGGGCAGCGGGCGTGGCAGCAGGGCCGCGCGCAGGCCCGCGCCGGTGAGCACGGCGGCGGTGTCGCGGGCGAAGTCGGCGCTCTTGTGGCGCGCGTCGTAGCCGATGACGACCAGCCCGCCGGCGTGCCCTGCGGACCGCAGGTACCCGGCCAGCCCGGCGGCGGCCCGGATGACGACCGCGCGGTTCATCCGCATCGGGCCGGCGCCCAGCTCGCCGCGCAGCCCGGCCGTACCGAACTGGAGGGTGCCCGAGAAGCGGGCCGCCAGCTCGTCGGGGTCGGCCGTCTCGATCAGCTTGGCCAGCTCCTCCCGCGTCTCCGGGTCGGGGTCCTCGGCCAGCCAGTCGCGGGCCCGCGCGGTCAGCTCGCGGGGGGAGGGGGCGCTCGCGGTGGGGTGCTGGGGCACGGTTCCTGCCTCTCGAAGAACGGGCGGGCGGGCAGACGGGCGGACGGGGCGGCGGCCCGCTTGCGGGGGACGCAGCCTCCTTGGGAAGGGTGCCCGTCAGATCCGGCCCAGCACGCGGGCGAGCAGAGAACCCATGCGGCTGGCCGAGTCCCGCCCCGCCTGGAGGACCTCCTCGTGGCTGAGGGGCTCGCCGGTCATGCCCGCCGCCAGGTTTGTCACCAGCGAGATGCCGAGCACCTCGGCGCCCGCCTCGCGCGCGGCGATGGCCTCCAGCACGGTGGACATCCCCACCAGGTCGCCGCCCATTGCCCGGACCATGCCGATCTCGGCGGGCGTCTCGTAGTGCGGCCCGGTGAACTGGACGTACACGCCCTCCTCCAGCGAGTCGTCGATCTCCTGGCACAGGGCGCGCAGGCGCGGCGAGTAGAGGTCGGTCAGGTCGACGAAGCGGGAGCCCTCGATGGGGGAGGCGGCCGTCAGGTTGATGTGGTCCCGGATGAGGACCGGCTGGCCGGGGCGCATGCCCGGCCGGAGGCCGCCGCAGCCGTTGGTGAGCACGAGGGTCTTGCATCCGGCGGCGACGGCCGTACGGACGCCGTGCGCGACGGCGGCCACGCCGCGGCCCTCGTAGTAGTGCGTACGGCCGAGGAAGACCAGCGCGCGCTTCTCGCCGAGCTGGTAGGAGCGGACGGTGCCCGCGTGCCCGGCCACCGTCGGCGCGGGGAAGCCGGGCAGGTCGGTGACCGGGAACTCCCGCTCGGGCGCGCCGAGGGCCTCGGCGGCGGGGACCCAGCCGGAGCCCATCACGAGCGCGACGTCGTGGCTCTCCACGCCGGTCAGCTCGCGCAGCCGCGCTGCCGCGGCTCCGGCCGCCTCCGCCGCCTCGGCGGGGCGCGCGGGCTGCGACTCCTCGGGGGCGCGGGGGACCGGGGTCTCCCCGCGCGCGCCCGGGGGCGGCGCCTTCGGGGTGTGGGCCGGGGAACGGCCGTCGTCAGCGTGGTCCGGAGCAGGAGATGCGTTCACGGTTCGAGCCTAGCCTGATTGTGCCTACGCGCGTAGACGGTGGTCGGTGCGTATCGGTCCGTACCTGGGAAACCACAGGTTCCCGCCACGTTCCCGGCGCATTTCCCCCACAGGTGCGCTCCGGGCGGCACTCGGCGGGGCGGCGGGGCGGCAGGTCAGCAGGGGCGCTTGCGCAGTTCCATCACGTAGTCGTGCGGGGCGCCCGCCGACTCCGCCGCGTCGGCGATCTCGCCCAGGTAGCGGGCGGAGGGGAGGCCGCCCTCGTACCCGTTCAGCACGTAGCACCAGGCGGGCTCGTCACCGTCCAGGGTGTGCACCCGCATCCGCATCCGCCGGTAGATGTCGAGGCCGACGCCCTCCCAGCGATCCAGCGCCTCCTCGTCCATCGGCGCGACGTCGTAGAGAGCCACGAAGACCTGTGAGCGCGGTGCCTCGACCACCGTCACCAGCGCGCCCTCCCACCCCATGTGCTCGCCGCCGAAGGTGAGCCGCCAGCCGTCCAGCCAGCCGGTGCCGCGCAGCGGCGAGTGCGGTGCGCGGCGTGACATCAGCCGCGCGTCGAGGGAGCCGGCGTAGGCGGCGTAGAGCGACATGAGTCGAGGGTACGGGAGTGCCCCGCGAGCCTCGGTGTGTCGCGAGCGCGGCCGTGCGCCGGGGGCGGGAGGGCGCGGGGATGCGCTCCGGCCAGGCACGGGAGGGCGCGCGGCGGGTGCTCGGCGGGCGCGCGGCGGGCGCGTGGGAGGGGCGTGGCAGGGGCGCCCGTACGTGCGCGGCCCGGGTGCGAGACACTGGAGCACGTGACTCGGATCGTGATCATCGGTGGTGGGCCCGGCGGCTATGAGGCGGCGCTGGTGGCCGCGCAGCTCAAGGCGGAGGTGACCGTCGTGGACTGCGACGGTCTGGGCGGTGCGTCGGTGCTCACCGACTGCGTGCCTTCCAAGACGCTGATCGCGACGGCCGAGGTGATGACGAACTTCGACTCCTCGCACGAGGAGCTGGGCATCCGGATCGAGGACGACACCCCGCCGCTGGAGCAGGCGGCCCGGGTCGTCGGCGTCGACCTCGGCAAGGTCAACCGCCGGGTCAAGCGCCTCGCACTGGCCCAGTCGCACGACATCACCGCCTCCGTCACCCGTGCGGGCGCCCGCGTGATGCGCGGGCGCGGCCGGGTGGAGCCGCACCAGGGGCCGGACGGCTCGCGCGAGGTGGTGGTGCGCGCGGCTGACGGCAGCGAGGAGCGGCTGACGGCGGACGCGGTGCTCGTCGCCACCGGCGGGCACCCGCGCGAGATCCCGGACGCCCGTCCGGACGGCGAGCGCATCCTGAACTGGACGCAGCTCTACGACCTGGACGAGCTGCCCGAGGAGCTGATCGTCGTCGGTTCCGGCGTCACCGGCGCGGAGTTCGCGGGCGCGTACCAGGCGCTGGGCTCGCAGGTCACCCTCGTCTCCTCGCGGGACCGGGTGCTGCCCGGCGAGGACCCGGACGCGGCGGCCGTACTGGAGGACGTCTTCCGGCGGCGCGGGATGAACGTCATGGCGCGCTCCCGTGCCGCCTCCGCGAAGCGGGTCGGCGACCGGGTCGAGGTCACGCTCAACGACGGCCGCACGATAGGCGGTTCGCACTGCCTGGTCGCCGTCGGCGCGGTGCCGAACACCAGCGACATGGGGCTGGAGGAGGCCGGCGTGCGGCTGCACGAGTCCGGCCACATCTGGACGGACAAGGTCTCCCGCACCTCCGCCCCCGGCGTCTACGCGGCGGGCGACTGCACCGGTATCTTCGCGCTGGCCTCGGTCGCGGCGATGCAGGGCCGGATCGCGATGTACCACTTCCTGGGCGAGACGGTGGCCCCGCTCAACCTCAAGACCGTCTCGGCGAACATCTTCACCGACCCCGAGATCGCGACCGTCGGCTACTCGCAGTCCGACGTGGACGAGGGCCGGATCGACGCCCGCGTCGTCAAGCTGCCGCTGCTGCGCAACCCGCGCGCGAAGATGCAGGGCATCCGGGACGGCTTCGTCAAGCTCTTCTGCCGCCCCGGCACCGGCATCGTGGTGGGCGGCGTGATCGTCGCCCCCCGTGCGAGTGAGCTGATCCACCCGATCTCGATCGCCGTGGACAACAGCCTGACGGTGGAGCAGATCGCCAAGGCGTTCACGGTGTACCCCTCGCTGACGGGCTCGATCGCCGAGGTGGCCCGGCAGTTGCACAACCGCAAGGAGGACGAGCAGCGGTAGTGCCGCGCGGCGCCGCATGGGCCGTGCCGACTCCGGGCAGCCTTATACCACTTGGCGGCGCGGAGTGTGAACAATTTCCGATATTTGCCGCAAGCACGTGAAAGCAGACGGTCGTCGGGGTTACTGTCAGTTCCGTGTTCGCTGCAGAACGTCGCCAATTGATCCTTGAAATGGTCCGGGCCAATGGAGCCGTATCGCTCCGGGAGCTCGCCCGAGTCGTCCAGACCTCCGAAGTGACCGTCAGACGCGACGTGCGGGCGCTCGAGGCCGAGGGGCTGCTCGACCGCCGGCACGGCGGCGCGGTGCTGCCCGGGGGCTTCTCCCGGGAGTCCGGCTTCCCGCAGAAGTCCCTCGCCGCGACCGCCGAGAAGACCGCCATCGCCGATGTGGCCGCGGGGCTGGTCAGAGAGGGCGAGGCCGTCGTCGTCGGCGCCGGTACGACCACCCAGGAGCTGGCCCGGCGGCTGGCCCGGGTGGCCGGGCTGACCGTGGTCACCAACTCCCTGCTGGTCGCGCAGGCGCTGGCGCACGCCAACCGGGTCGAGGTGGTGATGACCGGCGGCACCCTGCGCGGCACGAACTACGCGCTCGTCGGCAGCGGGGCGGAGCAGTCCCTCCAGGGGCTGCGGGTCTCCCGCGCCTTCCTCTCCGGCAGCGGGCTCACCGCCGAACGCGGCCTCTCCACCTCCAACATGCTCTCCGCGAGCGTCGACCGGGCCCTGGTGCAGGCCGCGGCCGAGGTCGTCGTCCTGGCCGACCACACGAAGCTGGGCACCGACACGATGTTCCAGACGGTGCCTGCCGAGGTGATGACGCGGCTGGTCACCGACGAGCCGCCGCCCCACGACACCCGCGCGTCCGCGGAGTTGCAGGCGCTGGCCGACCAGGGCGTGCACATCAACTTCGCGGTGCCGGGCCACGCGGGCGGCGGGCCGGGCGGGCCGGGCGGGCCGGGTGGTCCGAGTGGGCAAGGGGGTCCGGGCGGTCAGGGCGGCACCGGGCACGCCCGCCGGGACGGCCCGCTGCCGGGCCAGCGGCGCAACCGGCCGCCGCGCGGCGTGGGCGGTGCGGGCGGTATGGGCGGCGTGGGCGGTGCCCCGGGCCCGCCGCAGCTGCGCAGCGCGCCGCCGCCGCCGTCGGCGCTGCCGGAGGCGTACCGCTGAGGGGCAGTCGGGTGGTCCGGGCCCGGGAGCGGGTGCCGTCCGGTGCGTGGCGCCCAGGGCCTCTCGTGTGGATGTTGCCGGGCCGGGGAGCGGGGTCTCCCGCAGGGCCGGGGGGACGCGCGTCAGGCGCGACCGCCCAGCACGGCGACGCCCAGGGGCCGTTCGCCCGCCGCGAGGCGCTGCGTCGAGCCGCTCTCCAGGTCGATGACGGTGATCCCGTTCCAGAAGCCGTCCCGGGTGAACCCGCCGGTCACGTACGCGGTGCCGCCGTCCGCGGAGACGGCCACGTCCTCGTGCGGCCCGTCCAGCGGGTAGCGCCGCTCCGCGCCGCCGGGCTGCCGTACGGTCAGCGACGGTCCCTCGTCCTCCGCCGGGTCGATGGGTCCGGTGCCGACGACGAACAGCCGCCCGTCGTCCGTGGTGACCGCACCGTGCTGGTGCGTGTCGGCGGTCATCGGCTCGATGACCGACCGGCCCGTGCGCGGATCGAGGACGACGAGCCGCTCACCCTCGAAGGGCAGCAGCAGCTTGCCGTCCGAGGGCCGTACGGCGGCGTAGTGCGGCTTGAGCCAGGAGCCGAGCCCGCCCTCGGTGCCGTACGGCGCGACCTCCACCCGGCGCGGCCCGGGGGCGCTGCCCGGGTCCGCATTGCCGTGCTTGCCCAGGCCGACGACGGTGACGTCGAAGGAGTCGTGGCCGGTCGCGTACGCCTCGGAGCCGTCCTGTGACACGTCGACGTCGAACGGGCGCCGGCCGACGGGCACGGTGCGTACGACCTTCCGCTCCGCCGTGTCGATGACCTCCAACGTGCCCCGCTCACCTGGCACGTTGACGCCCACGTAGAGGTGGTCGCCGTCCGGCGCGAGGGCGATGCCCATCCCGCCGCCGCGGTACTCACCGGTCGTGGCGGGCCCGGAGTCCGTCCGGTACGGGATGCGGGCGAGGCGCTCACGCGTGCGCGTGTCCACGACGGCCACGCCCTCGGCGGTCGCCACCCAGGCCAGCCCGTCGGCGTCGACGGCCAGCCCGTACGGCGCGGTGCCCACCTCTACCGAGGCGATCGGGCCGCCGCCGCGCCCGGACTTACCGCCCGGGTCGACGAAGGTGACGGTGTCCGCGCCGAAGTCGGCGACGAGCAGCGCCCCTTCGGGGGTGGGGGCGGTGCTGGACGGGGTGGGGGCGCGGGCCGTACGGCCGCCGTCACCGTCGGTGCCGCTGCCGGAGGTGCCACCGCCGGAGGTGCAGCCGGCGGCCAGCGCCGCCACGGCCGCCGCCAGCGCCGCCGCGCGTGCCGCCCGGCGCCGGGGGTGCCTTCGCGGGGCCGCCGGGCTCACGGCTCGCCCGCCGGTCCGGTCGCCGGGCCGCCCGCCGTCGCGCCCCCGTCCTCCGCCGCGCGCAGCAGCTCGGCCATCCCCCAGAACCCGCGCCGGTCTGCGTGCTGGAGCGCGGTGACTCCGTCGCCGTCCGGCAGCCCCGGATCGGCGCCCGCCGCCAGCAGCAGCCGGACGATCTCCTGATGGTCCCGGCCGCCGTCGCCGAGGATCACGGCCTCCAGCAGAGCGGTCCAGCCGAGCCGGTTGACGTGGTCCACGTCGATGTCCGTCTCCGCCAGCACGGCCCGTACGTACGCGACGTGGCCGCGCTCGGCGGCCGGGATCACCGAGACGCCCCCGTAGCGGTTGCGGAGCGTGAGGTCGGGGCGCGCCGGGAGCAGCGCGCGCATCATGGTGACGCTGCCGGTGACGCCGGTCGCCAGCCAGGGGCTGTCGGCGCGCTCGTCCTGCGCGTCGGCGTCGGCTCCGGCCGCGACCAGGGCCGTGGCGGCGGCGACGTGGTCGCCCAGCACGGCGAGCAGCAGCGGCGTACGGCGCTGCGCGTCACGCGCTTCGGTACGGGCGCCCGCGGCGAGCGCGGCCCGTACGGCTTCGGTGTCGCCTCGGTGTGCGGCGTCGAGCAGCTCCGGATCAGGGCCGTCGGTGTGGCGGGGGGCGGGCATGGCGTCCTCGGTCTCGTGCGGGGTCCACGCCCGGGGCGGTGTCCGTCGGGGCACCGCCCCGGGCGTGAGCCGGGGGGCGGACGGTCAGCGGCCCAGTGCGTCGACTCCCGCCTGGGCGAACTTCTCGTCCAGGGTGCCGCTCGGGGCGCCCGCGACGCCAATGCCCGCGACCGGTGCGTCCTTCGCGGTGACGGGGGCGCCGCCCGCCAGGAAGAGCGTGCCGGGGATGTCCTTGAGGTTGGGGGCCTGCTTGAGGCGCTCGGCCAGCTCGGAGGTGGGGGCGTTCCAGGCGACGGCCGTGTACGCCTTGCGCTCGGCCGACGCGGGGGCCTGCGGTCCGGCGCCGTCGCCGCGCAGGGTGACGATCGTGTTGCCGTCGCGGTCCACGACGGAGACGGCGACGCGCTGGTCCTCCTGCTGCGCGGCGTCGAGCGCGGCCTGCGCCGCCTCGGTGGCGGCGGACACGGTCAGGTGGCTGGACTGGCGCAGGTCCTGCTTGCCCGCGCCGCCCTTGCCCGGCCCGCCCTTGGCGGCGGCGGTGCTCTGCGCGCCTGCGGCCGGGGAGTCCGCGTTCGCGGTCACGGCGCCGAAGGTGCCCGCGCCGAGTGCGGCGAGGGCGACGCCCCCGGTCAGCAGGCGGGTGCGGACGGACAGCTGCTTCATGCTCTTCATGAGGGTGCTCCTTGGGGGTGCGGCTCAGCCGGGGATACGGCTCAGCCGGGGTGCGGTCCGGGTGCGGCCGGTGCGGCCTGCTCCACCGATCCTCGGCCCGCGGCGGGGTGCGGGGCGTCGCCGCACCGGCTGCCGATGGGGAGCGGATCGGGCGAGCGGGGGGTCAGCCGATCGGATGACGGCGCGTCGGCGGGGGCCGGGCGACAATGGCAGTGGTTTCCCGGTTCCACCGGTTCCACCGGTTCCACCGGTCCCCGTCGGGACCGGACCGGGCACGTCCGCCCACCGGTGAGGCAGGCGCGGCAGGCGGGACGAGCGAGGGAGAGTGACCGTGCGGGACCAGCGGCAGGCGGCGGAGGGTGGTGACGGGCTCGTCCCGACCCCCGACCCGGACGCCCGCCGGCTCGCCGCCGTGATGCACAGCGCGTTCTTCCTGCTGCTCGCCGCGTCCCTGGCGCGCTTCCTGCTGCGGCACCCCGGCGAGCCCCGCACTCCGTGGATCGTCGCCCTCTCCGTCGTCCTGGTCCTGCTGTACGTGCTGGGCCCCGCGCTCGGCTCCCGGGCGACCCCGCGCAGGCTGGTCTGGCTGGCGGTGGTGGTCGCGGTGTGGGTGGTGCTGGTGCTGCTCGCCCCCAGCTTCGCCTGGTGCGCCGTGCCGCTTTTCTACACCGGGCTCCAGACGCTCCCGCACCGTGCCGCGCTGGCGCTGGTCGCGCTGCTGACCGCGTTCGTCGTCACGGCGCAGCTCCAGCTCTCCCGGGGCGGATTCGACCCCAACCTGCTGCTCGCGCCGCCCGCCGTCGCCGCCGTGGCCACCGCCGTCTTCGTGCGGATGCAGCGGCAGGCGGCCCGGCAGCGGGCACTCATCGACGACCTCATCCGCACCCGGCGCGACCTCGCCGCCACCGAGCGCCGCGAGGGCACCCTCGCCGAGCGGCAGCGGCTCGCGATGGAGATCCACGACACCCTGGCGCAGGGCCTGTCCAGCCAGCAGATGCTGCTCCAGGCCGCCGACCGGGTGTGGGAGTCCGACCGGCCCAAGGCCCGCGGCCACCTCCGTACGGCGGAGGGGATCGCCGAGCGGAACCTCGCGGAGGCGCGGCGCTTCGTGCAGGGCCTGGCGCCCGCCGACCTGGCCGTGCCCGGCGGCCTCGCCGCCGCGCTGCGCACGCTGGCCGCCCGCGAGAGCACGCCCGGCCTGGAGGTCCGCTTCCACGCCGAGGCGCCGCCCGGCGGCGCGCCGCCGCTGCCCGACGTGGTGCAGTCGGCACTGCTGCGCATCGCCCAGGGCGCGCTGGCGAACGTACGGGAGCACGCCGGCGCCTCGCACGCCGCCCTCACCCTCACGCACCTGGACGACCAGGTGGTGCTCGACATCGCCGACGACGGCCGCGGCTTCGACACCGGGGCGGCCGGTGCCGGGCCGGTCCCCGCCGGGTCCGTCCGCGCCGCCGGGCCGGGCGGGGTGCGCGGGCACGGGCTGCCCGCGGCGCGGGTGCGGGCGCGGCAGCTGGGCGGCACCCTGACCCTGGAGTCGGGGCCGGGTGAGGGCACGGTCCTGTCCGCCGCGATCCCCCTGGACAGCTCGGAGAGGCCGGAGACGAGGGAGACCCGCTCATGACGAGGCAGCCCGCCGCGCCCCCGGTCCGCGTCCTGCTCTGCGACGATCACGCGGTCGTCCGCGCCGGGCTGCTGGCGCTGCTCGGCAGCGAGCGGGGCATCGAGGTGGTCGGCGAGGCGGGCAGCGGCGCGGAGGCCGTCGCGCTGGCGGGCAAGGTGCGGCCGGACGTCGTCCTGATGGATCTCCAGCTGGGCGAGGGCATGGACGGCGTCGAGGCCACCCGCCTGCTCACCGGCCCGCCCGGCGGCCCGCACGTCCTGGTGCTGACCACGTACGACACCGACGCCGACATCACCCGGGCCATCGAGGCGGGCGCGACCGGCTACCTGCTGAAGGCCGAGCGGCCCGAGGAGCTGTTCGCCGCGATCCACGCGGCGGCCCAGGGGCGTACGACGCTCTCGCCGCCCGTCGCCAGCCGGGTCATGGCGCGGATGCGCAGCCCGCGCCCCACGCTCACCGCCCGCGAGCTGGACATCCTGGGCCAGCTCGGGCGCGGCCTGGGCAACCGGGACATCGCCCGCGCGCTGTTCATCAGCGAGGCGACCGTCAAGACGCACCTGGGCCGGATCTACGAGAAGCTCGGCGTGGACACCCGCGCGGGCGCGGTCGCGGTCGCGACGGAGGAGCGGCTCCTTCCCCGCGGGCCGTAGGGCGTGGGCCTGTCCTCGCGCCTCGCGATCCCTCCCCTGTCCGCGGCGGAGGGACCCCAGCGCCTGACTCCCTCTGCGGGCCGATCCGTGAATATTCCGCCGGCACGGCCCAGCCCGGATGCCCCTGGTCGATGTCTGGGAATCGCGGGACAACAGCCCCTATGCTGCTGCGATGCGCATCGGAGAACTGGCCGGCCGTACCGGGGTACCGGTTCCGACGATCAAGTACTACCTCCGTGAGGGACTGCTGCCGGCCGGCGAGCGCACCCGGCCGAACCAGGTGCGGTACGCCGACGCGCACGTCCGCCGTCTCAAGCTGATCCGCGCCCTGCTGGAGGTCGGCGGCCTGTCCGTCGCCGCCGCGCGGGCGGTGACGGCGCAGCTGGACGGGGCGGGTGCGGACGGGGACGCGGCGCACGGCGTGCCCGGTGCGTCCGGAGTGCCCGGTGCCGTCGCGCGGGCGGGCGCCGACCACGGCGGTCACCAGCGGCGGTACGGCGAGCAGGCGGAGCACGCCCGCGCCGAGGCCGAGGTGGCCGAACTGGTGCGGGCCCGGGGCTGGCGGGTGCGGCCGAGGAGCCCGGGCTGGGAGCCGCTGGTCCAGGTGGTGGCGGCCCTCCGTGACCTGGAGCAGGAGGACCTGCTCGGGCTGCTGGACCAGTACGCCGCCGCCGCCGAGGAGTTGGCCGCCGCCGAGGTGGCGGTGGCCGGGCGGCGCAAGAGCCCGGCGGGCCGGGTCGAGGGCGCGGTGCTGGGCACCGTGCTGGGTGACGCGGCGATGGCCGCGCTGCGGCGGCTGGCCCGGGCCGACGGGGCCGCGCGCGCCGCCCGCCCGCCCGTACGGGACCAGCAGAGCTGACCCGGGCGCGCGGCAGAGCGCCACGCCGCGCTAAGGAAGCGCACCGCGCCGCACCGCGCCGTGCCGTGCCGTGCCGTGCGGCAGGCAGAAGTGCCGCCGCACGGCGCGTGTACCAGGCGGGGCACCCGGCGGGCGCCCCCCGGGCCTCAGTCCTTGATCTCGCAGATGACCGACCCCGCCGACAGCGAGCCGCCCACCTCCGCCGCCAGGCTCTTGACCGTGCCGGAGCGGTGCGCGTTCAGCGGCTGCTCCATCTTCATCGCCTCCAGCACGACGACGAGTTCGCCCTCCTCGACCCGCTGGCCCTCCTCCACCGCGATCTTGACGATGGTGCCCTGCATCGGTGACGCCAGCGCGTCGCCCGACGCGCCGCCGCCGCCCTTCTTCACGGCCTTGCGCTTGGGCTTCTTGCCGCCCAGGGCGGGCTGCGCGGATGAGACGCCCAGCGAGGAGGGCAGCGACACCTCGAGCCGCTTGCCGCCGACCTCGACGACGACGACCTCCCGGGCGCCCGCGCCCTCGTCCTCCTCCGCCCCGGGAGCGGCGAAGGGCTTGATCTCGTTGACGAACTCGGTCTCGATCCACCGGGTGTGCACGCGGAACGGGGCGTCGGTGAACGCCGGGTCGGCGACGACGGCCTGGTGGAAGGGGATGGCCGTGGCCATGCCCTCGACGGTGAACTCGCCCAGCGCCCGCGCGGCACGCTGGAGCGCCTGCTCGCGGGTGGCCCCGGTGACGATCAGCTTGGCGAGCAGCGAATCCCAGGCCGGGCCGATGACCGAGCCGCTCTCGACGCCCGCGTCCAGCCGTACGCCGGGCCCGGTGGGCGGGACGAAGGAGGTGACGGTGCCCGGCGCGGGCAGGAAGTTGCGCCCCGGGTCCTCGCCGTTGATGCGGAACTCGAAGGAGTGGCCGCGCAGTACGGGGTCCTCGTAGCCCAGCACCTCGCCGTCGGCGATGCGGAACATCTCGCGGACCAGGTCGATTCCGGTGACCTCCTCGGTGACCGGGTGCTCCACCTGGAGCCGCGTGTTGACCTCCAGGAAGGAGATGGTGCCGTCCTGCCCGACGAGGAACTCGCAGGTGCCCGCGCCGACGTAGCCCGCCTCCTTGAGGATGGCCTTGGACGCGCGGTACAGCTCCGCGTTCTGCTCGGCGCTCAGGAAGGGCGCGGGAGCCTCCTCCACCAGCTTCTGGTGCCGCCGCTGGAGCGAGCAGTCACGGGTGGAGACCACCACGACGTTGCCGTGCTGGTCGGCCAGGCACTGCGTCTCCACGTGGCGGGGGCGGTCCAGGTAGCGCTCGACGAAGCACTCGCCGCGCCCGAAGGCGGCGACCGCCTCGCGCACCGCCGAGTCGTACAGCTCCGGCACCTCGGCGAGTTCGCGGGCCACCTTCAGGCCGCGCCCGCCGCCGCCGAAGGCCGCCTTGATGGCGATCGGCAGGCCGTGCTCCTCGGCGAAGACGACGACCTCCTCGGCCCCCTTCACCGGGTCCTTGGTGCCCGCGACGAGCGGGGCGCCGGCGCGCTGCGCGATGTGCCGGGCCGCCACCTTGTCGCCCAGGTCCCGGATGGCCTGCGGCGGCGGGCCGATCCACACGAGCCCGGCGTCCAAGACAGCCTGGGCGAACTCGGCGTTCTCCGAAAGGAATCCGTAGCCCGGATGCAGGGCGTCCGCGCCGGAGTCGGCGGCGGCACTCAGCACCTTGGTGACATCCAGGTAGCTGGTGGCCGGAGTGTCACCGCCCAGTGCGTATGCCTCGTCCGCGACCCGAACATGCAGCGCGTCCCGGTCCGGCTCGGCGTAGACCGCGACGCTGGCGATCCCGGCGTCCCGGCAAGCACGGGCAACCCGGACAGCGATCTCGCCACGGTTGGCGATGAGCACCTTGCGCACGATGACTCCCTCCTCGAAACAAGGTGAGTTTAGGTAGTGGTGACACCACACACCGAGCCGCCCACGGGCGTGAGCTTGCCCACTCGGAGTGTGCTCCGGGTGCTGCCGCACCCCGTAATCCCTTGTCACCCAAAGGTACGCCGGGATTTGTGAGCTGCCCGCCGATCGCGGATGTGGTTAAGGTCTCTGTCCAACTCGTAACGGTCAATTCACCGATATTTGTGGGGACCCTACGAACGGCAGTCAATAATTTTGCATTCCGGTCCTCCTCTTGCCCCAAGCTTTACCCGTGAGTAGCGTGCGGCCTGCCAAGGAAGCGCGCGCAACGAGGGGGTGAGGGCCGGTGGCCCGGAGGTCCGTGGCCGCGCTCGGCGCGGCGGTGCTGGCTCTCGAGGCGATCGGCATCGTGCTCCTGCATGTCTTCCTCGGCATGGTCGTGGACGACCAGCAGATGTCCCTCGCCGGTCTCCAGCCGCGCGCGATGACGCTGGCCGCGGTCGTCGCGGGCGCGCTCTTCGGCGTCTTTCTGCTGCTGTGCGCGGTCGTGTTGACGCGGACGGCCCTGCGGGACCGGCCCCCGGGGCGCTTCCCGCGCCTCCTGCTCATCGGCGTCGCCGTGGTGCACGGGCTGCTGGGGGCCCTCGCCGTCGGGCTGGTGGGCTGGGCGGCGTTCGCCTTCATGATGCTGGTGCTCGGGCTGCTCGTCTGGTCGCTGGTCTCCTACGGGCCGGACGGTGCTGCCGGCCCGGACGGCGCCCGCGGTGCGGCGACCGGCAGCGGCTCCGGCAGCGGCGGTTCCGGCCCCGGCGAGGCCGGTGGCGGCGAGCGGCTCTCGCCCGCCTGAGCTCCGCCCGCGGGCCGCGGAGCCGGTCGGGCTCACAGGTCCGGTCAGGCCCACAGCTCCGTGATGCCGACGCCCAGCTCGGCCAGCAGCCCGCGCAGCAGCGGGAGCGAGAGGCCCAGTACGTTGCCGTGGTCCCCGTCGATGCCGTCCACGAAGGGGCCGGAGAGCCCGTCCAGCGTGAACGCGCCCGCGACGTGCAGCGGTTCGCCGGAGGCGACGTAGGCGGCGATCTCGGCGTCCGTCGGCTCCCCGAAGCGCACCGTCGTCCCGGCGGTCGCGGACCTGCGGGCGCCGCCGGCGGTGTCGATCAGGCAGTGCCCCGTGCGCAGCACTCCCGAGCGCCCGCGCATCGCCTTCCAGCGCGCCGTGGCCTCCTCGGCGTCCGCGGGCTTGCCCAGGGCCGCGCCGTCCAGCTCCAGCACCGAGTCGCAGCCGATCACCAGCGCCCCGGCCGCCTCCGGCCGCGCCGCCACGGCCGAGGCCTTCGCCTCCGCCAGCACCCGGGCCAACTCGGCGGGCGTGGGCGCGTCGAGCGCGTCCTCGTCGACGCCGCTGACGATCACCGCGGGGGCCAGTCCGGCCTGCCGCAGCAGCGCGAGCCGGGCGGGGGACCGCGAGGCGAGGACGAGGCGTCGCGCGGGTGTGGGGGTGCCGGGCAGCGCGGACCGGCTCTCGGTGGTCATGGGGTCATCGTAGGCAGCGCCGCCCGGGGCCGGGCGCGTGGGCGGTCAGCCGGTCACCGGGCGCAGGAGAGGACGAGCGCCGCGACGACCGCGACGGCGAGCACCCGGAAGAGGCGCGCCAGCATCACCTGCGCCGCGCGCAGCTCCTGCGGCGGCTCGTCGTGCGGGTCGGACCAGAGCATGCCCCGATCCTGCACCGCGGGGGGCCGCGGCGCCTGAGTACGCGTACTCAAGGTCCTCCCCGGGACCCGTCGGCGCCCGCGACCGCCCGCCAGCCTCTCAGGCCGGCCAGTACGCCGTGCGCCACGCCTTCGGCCCCGGGCGCGGCACCCGGCGGCCCGGCACCGTGCGCGCCGGGTCGGACCACTCGTCGCTCGCGTGCGCCTCCGGCCCACCGCTCACGCGCGCGGCGGCCCGCGCCCGGACCACCGCCAGTGCGGCGGCCAGCTCCTCGGGGGTGGGGTTGCCCCTGACGACCTTGATCATGTGAATCCCCTCTCTGCGGCTCTGCTCTTCTGCTGCCCATTGCTGAACGAATCAGAGCGGAATGTTCCCGTGCTTCTTCGGCGGCAACTGCTCCCGCTTGGAACGCAGCGTGCGCAGCCCGCGGGTGATGTGCCGCCGCGTCTCGGACGGCATGATCACCGCGTCCACGTATCCGCGTTCCGCGGCGGCGTACGGATTCAGCAGCGCGTCCTCGTACTCCTGGGTCAGCCGCACCCGCAACTCCTCGCGCTGCGCCGGGTCTTCGGCGGCGACCAGGGTCTTGCGGTGCAGGATGTTCACCGCGCCCTGCGCGCCCATGACGGCGATCTGGGCGGTCGGCCAGGCGAAGTTGAGGTCGGCGCCCAGGTGCTTGGAGCCCATGACGTCGTACGCGCCGCCGAACGCCTTGCGAGTGATCACCGTGATCAGCGGAACCGTCGCCTCCGCGTAGGCGAAGATCAGCTTGGCGCCGCGCCGGATGATGCCGTCGTACTCCTGGTCCGTGCCGGGCAGGAAGCCGGGCACGTCCACGAAGGTGAGCACCGGGATGTTGTACGCGTCGCAGGTGCGCACGAAACGCGCCGCCTTCTCGCTCGCGTCGATGTCCAGGCACCCGGCGAACTGCATCGGCTGGTTGGCCACCACCCCCACCGACTGGCCCTCCACCCGCCCGAAGCCGGTGATGATGTTCGGCGCGAAGAGGGCCTGCGTCTCCAGGAACTCGGCGTCGTCCAGCACGTGTTCGATGGCGCTGTGCATGTCGTACGGCTGGTTCGCGGAGTCGGGGATCAGGACGTCCAGCTCACGGTCCGTCGCCGAGGTCTCCAGGTCCGCCTCCTCCGGGAAGACGGGCGGCTCGGAGAGGTTGTTGCTCGGCAGGTAGGACAGCAGCGCCTTCACGTACTCGACGGCGTCCTTCTCGTCCCCGGCCATGTGGTGCGCCACGCCGGAGGTCGCGTTGTGCGTACGGGCGCCGCCCAGCTCCTCGAAGCCGACGTCCTCGCCCGTGACCGTCTTGATCACATCCGGACCGGTGATGAACATGTGTGAGGTCTTGTCGACCATGACGGTGAAGTCCGTGATCGCCGGGGAGTAGACCGCGCCGCCCGCGCACGGCCCCATGATGAGGCTGATCTGCGGGATCACGCCGGAGGCGTGCACGTTCCGGCGGAAGATCTCGGCGAAGAGGCCGAGCGCGGTCACGCCCTCCTGGATACGCGCGCCGCCGCCGTCGTTGATGCCGATCACCGGGCAGCCGGTCTTCATCGCGAAGTCCATCACCTTCACGATCTTCTCCCCGTAGACCTCGCCCAGCGAGCCGCCGAAGATCGTGAAGTCCTGCGAGTACACGCACACCGGACGGCCGTCCACCGTGCCGTAGCCGGTCACGACGCCGT
Organism: Streptomyces sp. CNH287; assembly: GCF_000424825.1. Lineage (NCBI taxonomy): Bacteria > Bacillati > Actinomycetota > Actinomycetes > Kitasatosporales > Streptomycetaceae > Streptomyces > Streptomyces sp. CNH287. The sequence goes on from NZ_AUKQ01000005.1 coordinate 57,102, forward strand.
CGCCGTAGGGGCGGTTCTTCTCGATGCCGAAGGCGGTGGAGCGATGCCGCGCGAACTCGTCCAGCTCGGTGAAGGAACCCTCGTCGAGCAGCAGGTCCACGCGCTCGCGGGCGGTCAGCTTGCCCTTGGCGTGCTGCTTCTCGACCGCCCGCGCGGAGCCGGCGTGGGTCGCCTCCTCGGCGCGCCGCCGGAAGTCCGCGATCTTGCCCGCGGTCGTATGGATGTCGGGGCTTGTCTCCTGCTCGGACACGGCCTGCGGCTCCTACTCGTCATCGGGTGCGTCGGGTCCCTCGCGACCGTTGGGCCGCCCGGGTACGCGGGTGTGGGGCACGGGGCTACTGGTTCGTAGGTTATCGGCGGGCACCCCTCCCGTCGCTGCGGCGTTGGACACACTTCCCCGAGCGCTCGCCCGTACGCCCCCGCGAACGCGTGCGGCGGCGCCCGCCCGCCGTGGATCGCGGGGCAGCCCTGGGGTGGATCGCCCCGGTACCACCGGTATCGGGGCGGCCCTCCGCCTTCCGGTCGTACTCGGCCTACGGAAACCGGGAAGGGGGCCGAGACGGAGAGAGCGCAGCGAACGCGGTGCACCAGAGACCGCCGAGCCCACCCGCCGGGCGGCCTGCGCTGCTTTCGCCACCCGCCTAGGGTTCCCGTATGAGCGAGAATCCGCCCGACAGCCCCGGAAACCGCTGGTCCGATCTGGAAAGGCCGCCGCTGGGGGCCGCCTCGCTGCGCCGCGCGCTCGTCCGCGCCGACGCCCTGTGGACCTCCCTGGAGGTGGCGGAGTCGCTCGGCTCCACCAACACCGAGCTGGTCGCGCGGGCCCGCGCCGGTACCGCGCGGGCGGGCGCCGTGCTGGTCGCCGAGGAGCAGACCGCCGGGCGCGGGCGGCTGGAGCGCCGCTGGAGCGCGCCGCCCCGCTCCGGCCTCTTCTTCTCCGTCCTCCTGGAGCCGGCCCCGCCCACCGAACGCTGGAGCTGGCTGCCGCTGCTCACCGGCGTCGCGGCGGCCAGCGCGCTGGCCCGTACGGCGGGCGTGGACGTCGCGCTGAAGTGGCCGAACGACCTGCTGGCCCAGGTCGGCGGCGAGGAGTGCAAGATCGGCGGCATCCTCGCCGAGCGCGTCGGGGAGCGCGGCGTCGTCGTCGGCCTCGGGCTGAACGTCTCGCTGCGCGCCGACGAGCTGCCCGTCCCCGGCGCCGGCTCCCTCACCCTCGCCGGGGCGAAGGGCACCGACCGCGACCCGCTGCTGCGGGCCGTCCTGCGCTCACTGGAGGAGTGGTACGGGCGCTGGAGCGCGGCGGACGGCGACGTGGGCGCGAGCCGCCTCCAGGAGGCGTACGCGGCGGGCTGCGCGACGCTGGGCCGCACCGTGCGCGCGGAGCTGCCCGGCGGCGGCGAGCTGCGCGGCGAGGCGGTCGCGGTGGACGGTGACGGGCGGCTCGTCCTGGCGACGGCGGAGGGCGTGCAGCGACCGATCGGCGCGGGCGACATCGTGCACCTGCGCGCGGCGGAGTGAGCGGCGGGTGAGCGGGCGGTGAGCGCCGGGTGACCGCCGGGTGAGCGGCCGGCCGCCGCGTCGGCCGCGCGCCTGGCCGCCGCGCGGCGTACGCGGCACCCGCGCAGGTCGCGCGGGTGCCGCCGGGCGGCCGGGGCGGGAGTGAGCTGGCGCACACCTGCCGTATTGTTGGCATTCGGCACACAGAAACAGAGAACGGAAGGGCAGTGCACGGGGACGACCGGACGTGGCAGGGGGCGGGCTGTGGCCATGGATGAGCCGGGCCCACCCGAGGGCGCGGACCCCTCCGCAGGGCCGCCCGCGTCCCCCGAGCCGCGCGCTGCCCAGGAGGCGCGGGACGCGGGCGAGGCCAGCCCGGAGGACGATCCCAGCGCGCTGCGCATCGAGGAGCTGATCCTCGGGTCACCGCGCCAGTACACACCGTTCCAGGCGGCGCGCGCCGCCGATGTGCCGATGGACCTGGCCGCCCGCTTCTGGCGGGCCATGGGCTTCGCGGACGTCGGCCAGGCGCGCGCGTTCACCGAGGCGGACGTACTGGCGCTGCGGCGGCTGGCCGGGCTGGTCGAGGCCGGGCTGCTGAGCGAGTCGATGGCCGTCCAGGTCGCCCGCTCGACCGGCCAGACCACGGCCCGGCTGGCCGACTGGCAGATCGACTCCTTCCTGGAAGGGCTCACCGATCCCCCCGAGCCGGGCATGACCCGCAACGAGGTCACCTACCCGCTGGTCCAGCTGCTGCTGCCGGAGCTGGAGGAGTTCCTCGTCTACGTCTGGCGCCGCCAGCTGGCGGCGGCCACCGGCCGGGTCGTGCAGACCCAGGACGACGAGGAGATGGTCGACCGGCGGCTGGCGGTCGGCTTCGCCGACCTCGTCGGCTTCACACGCCTCACCCGCAGGCTGGAGGACGAGGAGTTGGGCGAGCTGGTGGAGGCGTTCGAGACCACCGCCGCCGACCTCGTCGCCGCGCACGGCGGGCGCCTGATCAAGGCGCTCGGTGACGAGGTCCTCTACGTCGCCGACGACGCGGGCACGGCCGCCGAGATCGGCCTGCGGCTGATCGAGACCATGGCCAACGACCCGACCATGCCCGAGCTGCGCGTCGGCATCGCGTTCGGCACGGTCACCACGCGGATGGGCGACGTCTTCGGGAACACGGTGAACCTCGCCAGCAGGCTCACCTCGATAGCGCCCAAGGACACGGTCCTGGTGGACGGCGCCTTCCGCGCGGAGCTGACGGCGGTCGGCGACGCCCCGGAGTCCGAGAAGGAGAGCGAGGACGACCTCGCGGGCTTCCGCTTCGCCCTCCAGCCGCTCTACCAGCGCCCGGTGCGCGGCCTGGGCGTCGTCGAACCCTGGCTCCTGGGCCGCCGGAGCTGAGGGCATCCCGCAGCGCTGATGCGTCCCGCAGGTCGGCGATCAGCTCTTCGAGCCGCGTGTGCGGATGGCCGGCCGCCCGCTCGGCCGCGATCCGCAGGGCAGTCCAGCTCGGGCCTGTGGCGAGAGTGGCACGGTCGCCCGAAGTGCGGGCCACGCGGCAGGCGCCGCTTGGTATCAGGCTCTGGAGGGTTGCTGTCCCCGGGGGCCGTCGGCCGCGAGTGGAAGACTGCGCAGCGACAGTGCGCTCGGCATCGGCAGCACCTCGTGGGCCGCCTCGGCGCGGAACGACTGGAGCAGGTAGGCCACCAGACGCCGGGAGGCCGCACGGTCACCCGGCAGCGCGGTGACCAGAGCGCAGTGGGACAACAGGGCTACGACGAGGTCGGAGGGGTGGAAGTCGGCCCGCAACGCGCCCGCCGCCTGAGCCCTGCGGACCAGGGCCATGAGGTCCCGCTCGGCCTGTTCACGTACGCGCGCATGCTCTCCCGTGGTGTCCGGAAAGGCCGCCAGGAACGCGGCCGGGAAGCCCCGTTCCTCCCGTTGCAGCTCGCAGACCGTCTCGACCAGCTGCCGGAAGCCCCGCCACGGATCGGGGTCGGCCAGCGCCTCGGTCAGCGCCTGGGCACAGGTGTCCATCTGGTGCGCGAACGCGGCCCGCACCAGGGCGTCCCGCGTCGGGAAACGCCGGTACAGCGTCGCCACGCCGACCCCCGCCCGCCGGGCCACGGTCGCCATGGGCGCGTCGATGCCGTGCTCGGCGAAAACCACGCGGGCAGCCGAAAGGATGCGCCGCCGGTTGCGGAGGGCGTCCGCCCGCAGACTGTCCTCCCCCGCGATCCGAGAGGATTCCCCCACCACTGTTTCTCACCTCCGGCCAACCGGACGATCTCGTCCGCTTGTCAGCCTACGCTCGGCGCCATGGTCCCCCGCAAGACCTCTGGTGGCGAAGGTGAGAACGCAACGATGGACGACCGCACGATGAGAGCCGTACTGTTCGACCGCTTCGGCGGCCCTGAGGTGCTGTACGTGGGCCGGGTGCCACGCCCCGGACCGGCACCCGGCGAGGTCCTCGTACGCGTGCACGCGTTCAGCGTGAACAGCGGCGAACTGGCCGCCCGTTCCGGCCGGGTCCGCCTCCTCACCGGCCGGAAGTTCCCACAGCGCATCGGGCTGGACTTCACTGGCGAAATCGCCGCACTCGGCACCGGCGCGACTGGCGTAGCGGTCGGCGACCGGGTGTGGGGCGTCCTGGGCCGCAGCTCCGGATTCGGCAGCGCCGCCGAGTACGTGACGGTACGGCCCGAGCGGCTCGGCCGGGTCCCGGACGGGCTGGACCTCCTGGCCGCCGCCGCACTGCCGGTGGCCACCACAGCCGTCACGGCTCTCCGCGACAAGGCCGCAGTGAGCCCCGGCGAACGGCTGCTCGTACGGGGTGCGGCGGGCGGCGTCGGCAACGCCGCCGTCCAGCTCGGACAGGCGTACGGCGCCGAGGTCACGGCCCTGGCCCGCGCTGCCAACCTCGACTTCGTCCGTACGCTCGGTGCCCACCACGCCGCCGACCACCGGACCATGTCCCCCGCGGAACTGGGACTGTTCGACGTGGTCCTCGACACGGCGGGCACCGACCTGCGTACCGTACGGCGGATGCTGAAGCCCGGCGGTCGCATGGTCGCCATCGCCTTCGACCAGACGCGGCCCGCCGCCTCGCTGGGCTACATCGCGGTCAGCGCCGTCCACGGACGCGGCCGGGTGCGCTTCTTCAGCGGCAACCCCGGACGCGCGCTCTTCGACGAAGTCGCCCGCCAGGTGGCGGAGGGGAAGCTGCGGCCGGCGGTGGACACAGTCTTCCCGCTGGAAGAGACGGCCTCGGCACACCGGGCGCTGGAGGCGGGCGGGGTGCGGGGCAAGTACGTGGTCAGGGTCGACTGAAGGTTGTTGCAGACCTTCTCTGTCCACCACCGTGCCCGGTCCTCGCCGCTCGGCCGATGAGGCAGGCGTGAGACCCCTGGTGGAGGGAGCCGCAGGACGGCGTCTGACAGGTGATGCCGGTGACCGGCAGCCTCAGACCCAGCGACGCGCCCGCACCGACCGCGCGCAGCGCGATGCGCGCGCCCGCCGCGTCGCACCGGCATGGACGGCAGCACACTCAGCCCGTGTAGGCCGCTCGATGCTGCACGGTTCACCACACTGGCGACGAGGAGCGCACAGGAACAACAATGCGTCCGAGGCACAGCACTCTCCCAGCGACGGGAGGCCCCGCATCCGCCCCCGCGAGGTCGAACGGCACGCGTCCGGCGCAGCCCGACGGTCTGTGAGGCGCCCTCCCGGCTACGGGAAACTACGCTGTCACCCGCGCTGCAACCCGTGTGGGGGAAGCGGGTTCAAGTCCGGCCGGGCAGGTGCCGGGCACCGTTCGGTGGGTGCGGGACGGCAGGAGAGGGGGCGGCATGGAGCCGCTGGTGGCGGGGGACCCGGTGCGGGTGGGTGAGTTCGTGCTGCGGGGCCGCCTGGGCTCGGGCGGAATGGGGGAGGTGTTCCTGGGGCGGTCGCCAGGCGGGCGTGCGGTGGCGGTGAAGATCGTGCATCCGCATCTGGCGCGGCAGGCGGAGTTCCGGCGCCGTTTCCGGCGGGAGGTGGCCGCCGCAGGGTCGGTCAGCGGCGCGTTCACCGCGCCGGTGGTGGCGGCCGGTCCGGACGACGATGCGCCGTGGATCGCGACGGTGTTCGTCCCCGGGCCGACGCTGGCCGAGGCCGTGGCCAGGACCGGACCGCTGCCGGAAAGCTCGGTGTGGCCACTGGCGGCCGGGTTGGCCGAGGCGCTGCGGGCCATCCACACCGAGGGTCTGCTCCACCGCGACCTCAAGCCGTCGAACGTGCTGCTGGCCGGGGACGGCCCGCGGGTGATCGACTTCGGGATCGCCCGTGCGGCGGACGCGACCGAGGTGACCAGGGACGGCACGTCCATAGGCACGCCCGGCTTCATGTCGCCGGAGCAGGCGGAAGGCGGCCAGGTCGGGCTGCCCAGCGACGTCTTCTCCCTCGGCGCCGTGCTCGCCTTCGCCGCCACCGGCGTCCACCCTTTCGGCCAGGGCCAGCCGTTGGCGGTCCTCTACCGCGTGGTCTCCGGCGAGCCGCAGCTGGACGGACTGGACGGCCCGATACGCCGACTGGTCAGCACCTGCCTGGCCAAGGACCCCGCCAGGCGGCCCACCGCCGGTCAACTCCTCGACCAGATCGCCTCCCACTGGGACCCGCCCGCTGATTTCTCCGACGCCACGCCGTGGCCCCATGCCGTCACGACGCTCATCCACGCACACGCCACACCCCCCACCCGGCCGTACACCTCGGTCACCCCCACCCCACCCGCGCCGGACCCGGAAGAGCTGGACCGGCGCCACCGCGATGCCTGTGAGCTGGGGGAGGCGGGTGAGCATGGGGAGGCGGCGCGGTTGCTTGGGGAGGTGGTTGCCGATCGGGCGCGGGTGCTGGGGGCCGACCACTACGACACCCTGCTCTCCCGCCACCTCCATGCCTACTTTCTGGGTCAGGCGGGCGAGCATGCGGTGGCGGCACAGCGCTACGCCGGACTCGCCGCCGACTCGGCGCGGGTGCTGGGGGCCGACCATCCTGACACCCTGAACGCCCGCTGCCTCTACGCCTCCAACCTCGGAAATCTGGGGGAGCATGCGGAGGCTGCGCGCCTGTTGGCCGAGGTGGCCGCCGACCGGGCGCGGGTGCTGGGTGCCGATCACTACGACACCCTCTATGTCCGCAGCACCCACGCGGGCAACGTCGGAAGCTCGGGGGATCATGCGGAGTCCGCGCGGCTGCACGGTGAGGTGGCCGCCGACCGGGCGCGGGTGTTGGGTGCCGACCACTACGACAGCCTGCTCAGCCGCCATCATCTCGCCTGGGAACTACGGTCGGCGGGGGAGTACGCGGAGGCGCGGCGGGTGTACGGCGAGTTGATCGCCGACTCGGCGCGGGTGCTGGGGGCCGACCATCCTGACACCCTGAACGCCCGCTGTCTCTACGCCTCCAACCTCGGAAATCTGGGGGATCATACGGAGGCTGCGCGGTTGCTGGCCGAGGTGGCCGCCGACCGGGCACGCGTGCTGGGTGCCGACCACTACGACGCGCTGTACGCCCGCTACAGCCATGCCTGTGAGCTGGGGGAGGCGGGGGAACGTGCGGAGGCTGCGCGCCTGCTGGCCGGGGTCGCCGCCGACCGGGCGCGTGTCCTGGGTGCGGATCATCCCGACGCCCTGCACGCCCGGTCGTTGTCGGAGCGCTGGAGCGAGTGAGGAGCGCTTGGCGTCGGCGCCGACGCGGTGGCGGCGGCCGGAAGCCACCCGCGCTGGGCGCTGCCCGGCTTGCCGTCACGCAGGCGATGCGTCGGCACGGTCGAGCAGGGCGTGGGTCAGCCGCATCAGGCGCTGCCGGGCCTCCGCGTCGTACGCCTGCGCGTGCGCGCGGGCGTCGGTGAACCGGTCGAAGTAGCGGCCGGTGGTCGCGGCCAGCTGCGGATCGGTGACCAGCCGCACGGTCGGCCGTACGCCCTCCTCGACGTCCACCGCCGGGGTGAGGCCGTACGCGCGCACGCCCTCGGTGTCCATGAGGTGGGCCGGGTGCAGGGTGTTCACGGTGACGCCGGTGCCGTCGAGTTCGGCCGCGAGCTCGAAACTCGCCATGATCATCGCGAGCTTGCTCCGGCAGTAGGCGCGCAGGCCCTCGTAGTCGCGTTCCAGCATGACGTCGGTGAAGTCGACGGCGTCCTGCCCGACCGACGCCACGTTCACCACCCGGGCGGGCGCGGACGCGGTCAGCAGCGGCAGCAGGTCACGGGTGAGGGCGTACGGGGCCAGGTGGTTCACCGCGAACCGCAACTCGTGGCCCTGCCTGCTCAGTTCCCGCCGCAGGGGCTCGGCGCCGCCGCCGGCCACCGCGTTGTTGACCAGCGCGTCGAGGCGGGGCTCGGCCGCACGCACCCGTGCGGCCAGCGCGCGCACCTGGTCGAGGTCGGCCAGATCGGCGAGGTAGGTGCGGACGGTGGTGCCCGGGACTGCGGCGTCCGGTGCGGCGGCGCGGGCCTCGGCCGCCACCGCGTCGAGGCGGGTGCGGTCGCGGCCGTGCAGCAGCACGGTGTGGCCGCGTGCGGCGAGTTCGAGCGCGATGCCACGGCCCAGCCCTTGGGTCGCGCCGGTGATCAGAGTGGTGTGTCGGTCCATGGCCGCGATCCTGGCAGGCGCGGTGGGACACTCGGGAGCGTGTGCCGAACCTGGTGTTGCCACCACCAGCGGGGCGCCACGGTCGTGAGAACAGCGCAGCGCAGTAGAGGACAACGCACGCCGCCCGGCTCGACGACGTACGAGGAGACCCGCGATGCCCCTGCCCCGCGCCTTCCGGAGGGTCGACCGGTTCGTCAACCCGGTCATGGCGCCCGTCGCCCGCCGGCTGCCGCCGTTCGCCCTGGTCGAGCACGTGGGCCGCCGCAGCGGCAGGCCGTACCGGAACCCGGTGCAGGCGTTCCGCACCGAACGGGGCTGGGTGATCGCCCTGGTGTACGGCGCGGACGCCGACTGGGTGCGGAACGTACTGGCGGCGGACGGCGGCGAGTTGGCCCGCGCGGGCCGCCGCTACCGCCTCACCGAGCCCACCCGCCTGCACGGCCGTACGGGCCGCGAGCTGCTGCCCCGCCCGGCCCGCGCGGTCATGGGCCTGGTCCGCGTCCACGACTACCTGGAGGTCACGGCCACCGAACTCCGCGCCGACTGACGCGTCCCCAACGCCGTCGGTGAATCTTGACTCGACTCCTCGTACGGCACTCTCGCCCGCAGAGTGCGAATTCGTGGAAGCGGACCGCGCCGAGCGTTGAGTGGGTGGACACCGTCGTCCGATCGACTCCGCGAATGGATTGAGAACGGCCAGTCACTCTGTGGGGAAAACGCGGCTGATCACCCTTTCAGGGCACCCCAGGACGCGCAGGGAGTGTCCGCGTACGATGAACTCCAGGAGGCGCACAACTTCTTGCAGGCGGTGAGGTTCGTAGCCTCGATTTCCGTGAGCGAGGTCGTTGCGGACCACCCGCAAGGCACCTGATGTGGTGAGGGCGCTGATGTTGTTCGCTGCCTGCACTTCCTTGACGAGTTCTGTTGCACTCAGGCGGTCCGTGATGTTCACGGGCAGGCCCGTGAACAGGGCATCGAGGGCCGAATCGAGCCCTGCGAACGGCTTCTTTGACAGGTGCAGCTTGATGAACTTGTAGGTCGCAGTATCGAGATCCTTCTTTGCTTGCACCAGGGCCTCTTTGCGGCTGGCAGTGTGCTTGGCTTGTTGTTCCTCGGAAATAGCCTTGGTTTCGTATCCGTACAGACCTTCCAGGGCTTGGATCAGCAACAGATAGCGGGAGCGGGGGTGCTGGTCGCGCGTGTGCAGCATTGCTCCGTACGTCTCCACCAGGGGGTGGTGCGCGGCGGCGTACCGGGACCATTGCGTGACGAGTTCCAGGAGGGAGAGCTTGTCGGGGAGGGCTCGTACGGCGCTGTTGTGAGTTCGATAGGCAGAGGTGGAGCTGGCGAAAGGGGACTGCGTGATACCGGTGCCAAACACCTGGTGGTCGCCTTCCCGGCCTTCGAGTTCCACGTGAAGGTAGGACAGGTCCTGTGGCTTACCGGTAGCGATCGAGAGGATCTTGCGTAGCGATTCGATGTACTCATCAAGGGCGACTGCGAGCGGCTTCGCCTCGGTCAGGGTCACAGTTGCCACGGGACTGAAGGCCAGGTTGAACTCGCACGGGTCCATGGCGCGCATGCGTTGGTAATACCTCACGGTGAGTTCAGCGCCCTGAGTCGACCACGTTCCTGTAGCACCGACGTTGACTGTTGCTGCATATCGACCTTCTTCCACACCCGGCAGAAGAGGGTTCGAGACATCCTTGATGGGGTGAACACCAAGTGCTGCGTCCAGGGCTGTGATCTGGAAGGTTGCCGAGGTGACGAGAGGCGGGACCGTTCCGGTAGGTGCCTCTGGTGCACCGACAAGACCCAAGAAGGCAGCTTTACCCAGAAGGGCAGCGGAACCGGCGATGTAGCCAGTCTTGTCGAAGAGCTGGATATGCGCGTCCAGCAGCATGACAGATCCGCCGTTGGCCAGCCTCCCATGTAGGACCGGGACGCTGATGTCCTGAGGGAAGTCTGTTCCAATGACACCTGGCGCGTGGTGCGTGCGCTGCAACGGCACAGCGCCGTATACCTGCCCAGTGGGATGGCGCAGGGGCCGCAGTACAAGGTCGCCTGGTATGTCGATGTAGCCACCAACCCCGTCAGGGAGGAGCCATGAGCACAGGTAGGTGTCGGGTTCGTACATCAGGCTCAGAGGTAACTTCTGCTTGTCAGGCATGGCACAGTCCCCGTCTAGCTTTCGGTACCAGGTTCAGTCCCGGGCGCCCGGGAGGAGGGCCCGAGGGCGCTGCTCGGCCGAGCCGCCGCAGACCGGTGCAGAGCATGCGATCGATCCACGTCAGTCAGCGTGCAATTGCCCGTCTTTGACGGCAGTGACGAAGGCGGCCCACCCAGCCGCCGCGAACACCAGGGCTGGCCCGCCGGGACACTTGCTGTCTCGCACCGGGATGGCGCCGGTGGCGGCAGTCGACGGTGCCCACTCGACGCAGGCGCCGCCGTCGCCGTTGCTGTGGCTGGACTTGATCCACTGAGCGTCGGAGAGGTCCGTTGTCCTGATCATTGCGGTAAAGCCTCCATGACGGAACGGATGAACGTCGCCGTCCGTGTCGGCGACAGAGCGTACGCGCTGAGCAGATCGTATGACCTGCTGCGGTGCGTCACCCGCTCCGTGTCCTCCAGCAGTTGCCCGGTGGAAATGCTCTCCTCATAGGCCACCACCGTGCCGTCGTCCAGCGTCAACAAGTCCAACGTGCCGCCCAGCAGGGCGTGTTCGCCATGCTCGAACGGGAGGACTTGCACCGTGCTCGTCGGGGTGTCCACCAGGTCAGCGAGCCGGGCGAGCTGTTCGCGCATCACGGCGGCGCCGCCGATCGGCCGCCGTATGGTCGCTTCGTCGAGAATGACGGACAGGTGGGGCGCGGGGTCGGACTCCAGCAGCGTCTGACGGCCCAGGCGAACCGCCACCTTCTGATCGATCTCGTCCGCAGTGGCACGGGGATTGCTCACCCGGAACAGCGCGCGTGCGTAGCCCTCGGTCTGCACCAGCCCAGGTACGAGCTGCCCGGCGTAGCACTCGATCGCCCGGGCGCGCGTCTCCAACTCCATGCGACGCCGGTACTTGTCCGGATGGACCTCGTGCCGGGCAAGGCCGTAGAGCTTGCCGAACAGGCCGTCGGTCTGGAAGGCCGCGTCCAGTTGGGCGGGCAGCTCGGGCGGAATCATGTACTCCGCCACCTCGATCCGCGCGAGATGGCTGCGGCTCACCAGCACCACACCTGCTAGCCGCTCAAGGCTCATGCCCGCCGCCGTGCGGCGCCCGCGCATCTCCGCACCGAAGAGGTGACGGGCACTCCGGTCAGGCGTCAGTTCACGCTGTCGAGCCACCACGGACGCCAACTCCTCTCCCACAACGGGGCTTGGGACATCAAGCCCTTCCCGAGAGTACGCGCGCACCGCGACGATGTCATTACCCACAGTGATGAATGTGGGTCCCCCGCGACCGTGGCGAGACGGCCCGGGGGCGTGGCCATCAACCACAGAGGAGTTGACGACGGATGCACGCTATCGCGAGGTTGGTCGAGTTGTTGTTGCGCGGGCTACTACCAGCCACCGGAGGCCGCCGTGCGGCGCCGGACGAGCACGAGGTGGCCCCCGTACCGGCCGCCGTGCCGGACCCGCCCACGCCTCGGCCCGCCCCGGCAGTGCTCCTGTACGAGGACGGCGGCCCGCTGGTGCGCCCGTACCTGCTCACCCCCGCCGAGCGCCGCGCCCAGCGCGCCGCGCGACCGGCGCCCCGCCGTCGGCTCTGGCTGACCACGCACGGCGTGGAGGTGGCCGCGCGATGACGCACGAGTTCCGCCGGACCACCGTGCCGACACCCGGTCTGCGCCTGCTGCCGTGGACGACCCCCGACGGGCTGCCCTGCTACCTCAAGCCGGGTGGCACGCCGGGGATCGTCACCCGGCTCGCAGACGACATGGAGGATGCCCAACTCGCCAGCGGAGCCGACGTGGTGGGCGGTGCGCGCGCCGTCCTGGCCGACGGCACGGCGGGGGAGCAGGCCGTACGGTTCGCGCTGCGCCGCACCGTCGAGTCGCTGAGCGACGCCATCCGTATCGCGGACAGCCGCGGCGCCCGCCTCCCCGAGGGCGGCGCGGACGGCGAGGCGGAGGAGGCGGGCGGCGGCCCCGGCTGAGCCGACTGCCTGACGCTCCCGGCATGCGGTGACTCTCCACCGCATGCCGGGACGGCCGTGAACGCCACACATCGCGGGCCGGGATCGACTTGGCCCCGGAGTCGCGGGTGTCCGGTTACGGCGTCGCGGCATGTTGCGGACATGACGAAGATGGTCGCAGCGGAGATGACACACCGGAGGTGTCGCGTGGACCAGAACGACTTGGCGGCGTTAGCTGCGCAGGCCCTGTCCTCCGCCCTGGGTGGCGCGGCCGGCACCGTGGCGTCCCAGTTCACGCAGGACAGGTTGAACCGCTCCGCCCGTGGTCGCGCGGCTCTGGACGGCCTGAACGCCTCTCCTGGTGATCCCGCTGCCCAACGGGATGTGCAGGACGCCCTTACCGACGACATCAGCGGCGACCCCGAATTCGCCGATCGGCTCGCCGTACTTCTGCATGCCCCCGTACAGCAGACGACCGGAAGCGTGGTCATCACGGGCAGCCGGGTACGGCACAGCCAGATAGCGCTGGGCCCGCTCACGATCAACAACACGCCCGGCGCGCGGGTTTCCCTCGCCTTCGCAGCCGCCCTGCTGCTCGCCCTGGCTGCGCTCGGGGTGTACGGGGGCGCGGCGCTGATCGACACCGACGACGCGCCGCATGCCCGGCCGACCACGTCGACCGGGTCGACCGGGTCGACCGCTCAGCGGGACGCGAGCGATGCCGAACCCGCGGGCGGCGCGGTGCTGTCGGCGGAGGATCTGAAGCTGGCGGCGCTCGATCCGTCGGAGCTTCCGCCGGAGGTCAGCCCTTCGCAGCCGGAGGAGCTGGAGATCACGGACCCGAAGGCCGACCCGGCCGAGTGCCAGCCGTTCATGGATCTCTACAGCGCCCAACCCCAGCGCCCGCGACACGCCCGCTTCCAAGGGGCCCTGGCCGACGCACGTGGGGACGGCTACTACGGATACCGGATCTTCCTCGACTCCTATGCCAGCACGGAGGAGGCGAGCGCCGTGCTGAAGGATCTCCGGATGTCGCTGGACGCTTGCCCGTCGGACTTCTCGGACGGGGACGGCTGGGAATTCGATCCGATCAGCAAGGCACTCGATCCGGAATCCGGTGAGGAATCCGTGGCCTTCGGGGAGGAGTCGGGCACCAAGTACAACGTGGTGCGCGTGGGGACGGTGCTCGTCGTACTCACCAGCTCGGACCTAGCGACGTATGTCGGGGACGGGCAGATCGACCCGGTCATCCTGGACGCCCAGGTGGCCAAGGTGAAAAGGGCCATCGCGCAGGTCGGCGAGGGCTGAGGCAGGCGCGGGGCGCGGGGCGGGAGGCGACCCCGGCAGCGCCGACAGCGGGCCGAAAGGGTTCCGACAGTGTCGCTCGGCAAGGTGGTCCCACACCACGAGGGGCGCCCGCCCCGCAGTGGACGCCTGCGGAGCGAGGAGCGTACGGGATGTCCGGGAACGCGAACGAGAACACGCACGGGAACAAGCACGGGAGCGGGCAGGAGAACGCCGTGGCGGTGATCGGGTTCGGGCAGATGGGGGCCCGGCTCGCCGAGGCGTTCCTCGCCGCCGGTTACGCCACGACCGTGTGGAACCGTACGGCCGCGAAGGCGGACCCCCTCGTCGCACGCGGCGCCGTCCGCGCGGCCACGGTGGCGGAGGCCGTCGAGGCCGCCCAGTTGGTGGTCGTGTGCCTGCCGGACTACGACACCGTGCGCGGCGTGCTCGCCCCCGTCGCCGCGAGCCTGCGCGGCCGGGTGCTGGTGAACCTGACCTCCGGCACTCCGGAGGAGGGCCGCACCATGGCGGACCGCGCGGCCGGATTCGGCGCCGCGGCCTACCTGGACGGCGCCGCGATGAGCGGTACCCGGCTGGTCGGCCGCCCCGAGGCGCTGTTCGTCTTCAGCGGTTCGCCGGATGCGTTCGCCGCGCACCGTACGGCGCTCGCGGCGCTGGGCAACTCCGTGCACCTGGGGGCCGAACCGGGACTGGCCGCCGTGTACGACACCGCACTGTTCGGTCTGGCCTGGGGCGCGCTGGCGGGCTTCTACCACGCGGTCGCGCTCACCGGCGCGGACGGCGTCGACCCGGTCGCCTTCGCGGAGGTGGCGGCCGGGCACATGCCGTTCGTCGCCTCGCTGATGACGGACCACGCCCGCCAGATCGCGCGGGGCAGCTACCCGGACGACGACGGCACCGTGGAGGTGCACGCGGCGGCGATGGACCATCTCGTGGCCACCAGCCGCACGGCGGGCGTACGTACGGACGTGCCGGACCTGGCCGCCACCCTGCTGGCGCGCGCGGCGGCGGCCGGGCACGGCGCGGACGGCATCGCCAGCGTCGTGGAGACGCTCCGCGAGGGCGCGGGGCCTGTCTGAGCGCCTCGGTTGTCAGTGGCGACCTCTAGCGTCTCAGGGACGGCGAAGCCCGAGCGAGAGGAGCGCAGATGACGGGGCTGGGCTGGATGTACGGCAGCGATCTTCCGCTGCTGAGCCTGACCTTCGCGCGCGACATCCCGGCGCGCGAGCTGCTGGAACGGATGGGTGTGGACGAGGTCCCGGTCGTGCGCGACCAGGAGGACTTCTACGAGGAGTTCGGGGAATTGCTGGACGCCACTGACTCGTACGTCGTCAGCGCTGGTCGGTGCGGGGAGTGGGCGTGGGCGTGGGAGCACAGCAGTTGGTTGTGCTCCGATGGCGACAACCAGCTGATCTGCGAAGTGTCGAGGGGGACGCAGGCACTGATGTTGCACGCCAACGTGAAGCCCATGGTGGACTTCCGCTACGCCGAGGACGGGCACCTCGTCACCGGTATCGACACGCTGGGGCCCTTCACCCCTGAGCGTTACGAGGGCCGCGACCCACAACGGTTCACTTCGGCGATGCGCGCGCTGGGGGCCTCGCCGGAGCACGGGGACTTCGGTCCGCTCGGCCAACGAGGGCTGTTCTACCGCCTCGCCGAGGACCTCGGCATCGGCCTCCCCCATGCCGACCTCACCTTCCATCCGGTGCTCAGCGCCCGACTCCGGCCCAGACCGGACACCGGGGTCTGACCGCTCGGTCCGCATCCGTACCGAACCGAGGCGAACAGCGCTACCCGTCCCTGCTGACGCGGCGGCGCCCCCGCCCGTTCGGGAGGAGGGGCGCGACGGCCTCCCGGAGGTCCTCGACGCGGCGGTAGTGCACGGCGGCCATCCCCGCCGCGCGCGCCGCGTCGGCGTTGGCGGCGGTGTCGTCCACGAACAGGCAGCGCCCCGGCGGTACGCCGAGCCGCTCGGCGGCGAGGCGGTAGACGCCCTGCGCGGGCTTCGCGACCCCGATGCGGGAGGTGTTGACGACGGCATGGGCGAGGGCGTCCAGGCCGTCCCGGACCAGGTCCCGCTCCAGCCGGGTGGTCGCGTTGGAGACCAGTGCGAGAGGCATCGTCTCGCTCACCCGGGCGAGCAGTGCCACGGCCTCCCGGTCCACCCGCGGCACGACGGCCGACCAGGCGGCGACGAGGGCGTGCGCCCGCTCGGCCGACCCGTGCGCCCGGGTCAGGTCGGACGCGACGGCCGCACGCCACTGCTCGTCGGTGACCTCCCCGGTGATCGCGGGGCGCAGCCGGGGCGCGGCGAACGCCGTCGCGGCGAGGGTGCCCGGGGGGAAGCCGTGGGCGCGGTCGAGTCCGCCGGAGTCCGGCCAGTGGCGGAGCACTCCGTCGATGTCGCAGAGCACGGCTTCGAACGGCAGTGCAGACACGGTTGGCTCCTCGCGGTGTGGCTCGGGCGTCGCGGTGGGATGGTCATACGGGATGATGCCCGCGGAGCGCACATGTGAGCGAACGTTAACGAGAGCGGGGACGGCAGGGATGACGCGGTACGGCGAGTGGGTCGAGGTCCGGTTCGACGAGGAGGGCGCGGGGGAGGCGGGGCGGACGCACGTCGCGGAACTGGTCCTGGACCGGCCCCGGGCGATGAACGCCATCTCGACGGAGATGGCCCGCTGCCTCGGCGAGGCGTGCGCGGACCTCGCGGAGTGGCGGGCGGTGCGGGCCGTCGTGATCACCTCCAGCAGCGAACGGGCGTTCTGCGTGGGTGCCGATCTCAAGGAGCGCAACTCCCTCACGGACGAGGAGCTGAGCCGCCAGCGCCCGTACACCCGCGCCGCCTACACCGGGGTGCTGGAGTTGCCGATGCCCACGATCGCGGCCGTGCACGGCTACGCGCTCGGCGGCGGGTTCGAGATCGCGCTCTCCTGCGACCTGATCGTGGCCGACCCGATGGCGGTCGTCGGGCTGCCCGAGGTGTCCGTCGGGGTGATCCCGGGCGGCGGCGGTACGCAGTTGCTGCCGCGCCGGGTGGGTGCCGCGCGGGCCGCCGAGCTGATCTTCACCGCACGCCGTGTCGGGGGCCCCGAGGCGCACGCGATGGGCCTGGTCGACCAGCTTGCGGAGCCCGGCGCGGCCCGTGCCGAAGCGCTGGCCCTGGCGGCCCGCATCGCGGCGAACTCGCCCGTCGGCCTGCGCGCGGCCAAGGAGGCGCTGCGCGGCGGCTGGGGCAGGGAGCTGCGGGCCGGGCTGGAGGTGGAGGACGCGGCGTGGCGCCGGGTGGCCTTCTCCGGGGACCGGGCGGAGGGTGTGGCGGCCTTCAACGAGAAGCGCACCCCGGACTGGCCGGGGGAGTAGAGCACCAGCAGCGCCCCCGCCCCGCTCCCTCCCCACCCGGTTGGGCCTGATGGAGTCGGCGGGCCGGGAACCCGGTGCCGCTGACCCGGCACGGGCGGGGGAACGCTTCTAACCTGGAGGTATGGGAGAGGACACGCGGTTGCGCGCCGTCGTGGAGCTGGCGCAGGCCATGGCGGCGGCGCGTACGCCGCTGGAGGCCGCGTACGTCGCCGCGAGCGGTGCGCGGGAGGCGACGGGCGCGTCGTTCGCCGCGCTGTCCGTGTGGGAGCGGGAGCGCGGCAGGCTGCGGGTGCTGGTGAACGTGGGGGCGCTGGCGGGCGGCGAGGAGGAGTTCCCGGAGGACGAGTCGTATCCGGTGCACGACTTCCCGGAGATCACCGAGGTCCTGCCCGGCGGTGGCGCGGGCGGCGGTGGCGGCACGGACGGTGACGGCACGGGCGGCGGCAGCGCGCCGCACGCCTGGGTGGAGACGGCCGACGAGCGCTCCGGCGCGCCCCCCGGCGCCCGCGCCGCCGCGCTGCGCCGCCGGGGGCGCGGCAGCTGCGTGATCGCGCCGGTCGTGCTGCACGGCCGGGCGTGGGGCGAGCTGTACGTCGCCCGCGCCGTCGGCGCGCCGGTCTTCGGGCGGGCCGACGCGGACTTCGCCACGGTCCTCGCCGCCATCATCGCCGCCGGTATCGCCCAGAACGAGCGGCTGGAGGAGGTGCGGCGGCTCGCCTTCACCGACCCGCTCACCGGGCTGGCCAACCGCCGGGCCGTGGACGCCGGGCTGGCGGCGGGTGTGGAGCGGCACCGTGCAGAGGGCGTCGTGGTCAGCCTCGTCGTCTGCGACGTCAACGGGCTCAAGCGGGTCAACGACGTGCACGGCCACGCGGCCGGTGACCGGCTGCTGGAGCGCTTCGGCTCGGTGCTGTCGCGGTGCGGGGCGCTGCTGCCCGGCGCGCTGGCGGCGCGGCTGGGCGGGGACGAGTTCTGCCTGGTCGCCGTGGGGCCGACGGCGGACGAGGTGGTGCGTACGGCGGACGAGCTGTGCCGCCGGGCCGCGCAGCCGGGCATGGGGGAGGGCGTGGCCTGCGGGGTCGCGTCCACGGGCGATCCGATCGGACCGGTGCGTACGGCGCGCAGGCTGTTCCGGCTGGCGGACGCGGCGCAGTACCGGGCGAAGGCCGCGCGTGCTGCGAAGCCGGTGGTCGCGGGCCGGGAGGGCGGTCCCGACGACCCGGTGGTCCGGCTCGCGGACGCCCCGCCTCGCCCCGGTGCGGAGCGGCGGCGGTTCCGGGGCGAGCAGGGTTGAAGAATCGTTTCGGCTCTCGGTGCCCAAAGGGGCGTGCCAGGCGGTGCCCGGCGGGCGCCCCGCCGGCCGCCCGAGGCCGGGAGGTGCGGTGTGCGTCCACCGGCGGCCCGCTCGTGACAGATTACGATTCACTCTCTAGGGTGCCTGAATATGAATATGCACACAGTGGTGGTGGAGACGTCCGGCACCCGCCCCGAGGACGTCCTGGCCGTCGCCCGCGACGGGGCCCGCGTGGAGCTGTCCCCGGAGGCCCTGGCCGCCGTCGCCGCCGCGCGCGGCTTCGTCGACGAGCTGGCCGCCAAGCCCGAGCCCGTGTACGGCATCTCGACCGGCTTCGGCGCCCTCGCCGTACGCCACATCGACCCCGGCCTGCGCGCTCAGCTCCAGCGCAACATCGTGCGCTCGCACGCCGCCGGGATGGGCCCGCGCGTGGAGCGCGAGGTGGTGCGCGCCCTGATGTTCCTGCGGCTGAAGACCGTCGCCTCCGGTCACACCGGCGTACGCCCCCAGGTGGCGCAGACCATGGCCGACGTCCTGAACGCGGGCATCACCCCGGTCGTGCACGAGCACGGCTCGCTCGGCTGCTCCGGCGACCTCGCGCCGCTCTCGCACTGCGCCCTCACCCTCCTCGGCGAGGGCGACGCGGAGGGCCCCGACGGCACCGTACGGCCCGCCGGTGAACTGCTCGCCGCGCACGGCATCGCCCCCGTGGAGCTGCGGGAGAAGGAGGGCCTCGCGCTCCTCAACGGCACCGACGGCATGCTCGGCATGCTGCTGATGGCCTGCGCCGACCTCGCCCGCCTGTTCACCTCCGCCGACATCACCGCCGCGCTCACCCTGGAGGCGCTGCTCGGCACCGACCGGGTGCTCGCCCCCGAGCTGCACGCCATCCGCCCGCACCCGGGCCAGGCGGCCAGCGCCGCCAACATGCGCAAGGTGCTGGCGGGCTCCGCGCTCACCGGCCACCACCAGGACGACGCGCCCCGCGTCCAGGACGCCTACTCGGTCCGCTGCGCCCCGCAGGTCGCGGGCGCGGCCCGGGACACCCTCGCGCACGCCCGCACCGTCGCCGAACGGGAGCTGGCGGCGGCCGTGGACAACCCGGTCGTGCTGCGCGACGGCCGGATCGAGTCGAACGGCAACTTCCATGGCGCGCCCGTCGGTTACGTCCTCGACTTCCTGGCCATCGCCGCCGCCGACCTCGGCTCCATCACCGAGCGCCGTACCGACCGGCTGCTGGACAAGAACCGCTCGCACGGCCTGCCGCCCTTCCTCGCCCACGACGCGGGGGTGGACTCCGGGCTGATGATCGCGCAGTACACGCAGGCCGCCCTGGTGCACGAGCTGAAGCGGCTGGCCGTGCCCTCGTCGGTGGACTCGATCCCCTCCTCCGCGATGCAGGAGGACCACGTCTCGATGGGCTGGTCGGCCGCCCGCAAGCTGCGTACGGCGGTGGACGGGCTCACCCGGATCGTCGCCATCGAGCTGTACGCCGCCGCCCGCGGGGTGGAGCTGCGCGCGGCGAACGGTGCCGCCCCGGCTCCGGCGAGCCGTGCCGTGCTGGCGGCGGCCGTCGCGGCGGGGGTGCGCGGTGCGGGGGAGGACCGCTTCCTGTCGCCGGACATGGCGGCGGCGGAGGAGTTCGTACGCGGTGGCGGGCTGGTCGCCGCCGCCGAGTCGGTCACCGGGCCGCTGGCCTGAGACCGGGGCGCTGACCGGGCCGGGCCTGGGGCTACCGCCCCGCCCGCTCCGGCCGGGCGGCGCCTGAGCGGGACAGCAGCACGCCGCCCGCGGCGGCGGCCCCGGCCAGCCCGAGGCCGCCCAGGAGGTAGGGGGTGGTGGCGGAGCTGTCGTGCTCGGCGCTGAGGACGGGCTGCCGGTGGGCCTGCGGGTGGCCGCCGGACTGGTGCCGCCGGGCGTCCGCCCGGTCCGCCCGTGTGTCCCCGGCCTGCGCGTGGTCGGTGCCCGCGTGCTCCGCCCGGGTGTCTCCGGCCTGCCCGGCCTGCGCCTGCGCCGTCTCGCCACGGGCCGCCACCGTCTGTGCCTTCGGGCCGGACGGCTCGCCCGGCGTCTCTTCGGCGGAGGGCATGAACCACACGCCGACCAGTGCGCCTGCCGCGACGGCGGCGGTGATCAGCGGCCGGCGGTGGACGCGGGCTACGGAGAGTGCGGGCACAGGTGCTCCCTTGGACGCGTGCTGCGGTGCTGCCGATGGTAGTGACCGGGCGGGTCGTGCGGAAGGCGTGCGCCTCGTGCCGCATACGCTCCCTGCCATGAGCGCTGACGCCGTACAGGCCGCCCCGCAGGTCCGACTCCGGGTGGAGCTGGTGGTCGAGATCGCTGATCCGGCCGCCCTCACGCACGCCGCCGTCCAGCATCTCGCGGACGACGCGCGCGGGGTGGGCGGCGCCCATCCGCAGGCCGTGCGCCCCTCCGTCGGCCCGCCCGCCGATCCGTCCGCCGATCCCGCCCTCGGCCCCGCCGCCACCGACGCCGTCGCCACCGATCCGGCCGAGGCGCTCTCCTACCTGGTCGATCCGTTCGACCTGGTCAAGGGCGTGCCGGGCGTCCAGCTGGCGCAGGCGAGCTGGGGGAGCGAGCGGCTCGCACCGGGGGCGTATGACGAGGACGACTGGATCGACGAGGTGTAGCCGCAACGCTGCTGGGCAGTACGGGTTGGGGCGGCGGACGCCGCGGGCGAACGGCTGCGGGGCCCGGAGAATCACGATCAGGTGTCGTGTCCCACAGTTTCCGCCGAGGTGGAACGGATCACAGCGGCATTGCGTATTCATAGGTATAGCTGGGATGCGCTTGTCCGGTATAGCCGGTACGTGGGTGTACGCAGTGTTTCGGGTTCGGAGTCTTGGGCTCAGCAAGCAGATGGAGAAGCGTGTGATGACGGTGGGTAAGCACCGCAAAGGCATAGCGGCGGTAGCTGTGCTCTTGAGCGGTGTGCTGACGCTGACGGCCTGCGGAGGAGACGGCGACAGCGGCGACGAGGGCGGCAGCGGCAAGGACAAGACGGCCGAGCAGCAGAGCAAGGCCGACAAGGCCGCTGCCGACGAGGCGTCCGACGCCCGAATATCCATCAAGCCCAAGGACGGCAGCGAGCGCGCGAGCATCAACAGTGCGGGCAAGGTGTCGGTCAGTGACGGCAAGCTGGTCGAGGTCGCGATGACCGCGAAGCAGTCCGGCACGGCGGTGGAGGGCAAGATCTCCGCGGACGGCAAGTCGTGGAAGCCCGCCGGAGCCCTGGAGCGGGCGACGAAGTACGAGGTCAAGGCCGTGGCCGAGGACGGCGACGGGCGCGAGGCGCACGAGTCGTCCACCTTCACCACCGTCTCCCCGCAGAACAGCTTCATCGGCTACTTCACGCCGGACGACGGCAAGGAGGTCGGCGTCGGCATGCCGGTCTCGATCAACTTCGACAAGCCGGTCACCGACAAGAAGGCCGTGCAGTCGGCGATCAAGGTGGACACCAGCAGCGGCCAGGAGGTCGTCGGCCACTGGTTCAGCCCGACGCGCCTCGACTTCCGGCCCGAGGAGTACTGGAAGGCAGGCTCCAAGGTCACCGTCGACCTGAACCTCGACGGCGTCGACGCGTCCGAGGGCGTTACCGGTGTCCAGGACAAGACGATCACCTTCAACGTGGGCCGCGCGCAGGTCAGCACGGTCGACGTGAAGACGAAGAAGATGACGGTCGTCCGGGACGGCAAGACGCTCAAGACCATCCCGATCTCGGCCGGCAGCGCGGAAACCCCGACGTACAACGGCGAGATGGTGATCTCCGAGAAGTTCAAGGAGACCCGGATGGACGGCGCGACCGTCGGCTTCACCGACGACGACGGCAAGGGCGAGTACGACATCAAGGACGTGCCGCACGCCATGCGGCTGTCCACCTCCGGCACCTTCATCCACGGCAACTACTGGGGCTCCGACGGCATCTTCGGCTCGGCCAACACCAGCCACGGCTGCGTCGGTCTGAACGACGCCAAGGGCGCGGGTGACGCGAAGCAGGACGGCGCCTGGTTCTACGAGAACTCGATGCTCGGCGACCTCGTCGTCGTCAAGAACTCGCCGGACAAGACGATCAAGGCGGACAACGGCCTCAACGGCTGGAACATGCCGTGGTCGGAGTGGAAGGCCGGTTCCGCGGTCTGACCGACGGAGGCACGCCACAGGCGGCACGCGGTATGCACGAGGGCGGGGCACGGGAGCAACTCCCGTGCCCCGCCCTCGTGTTGCGTACGGGCATGGCCCCGCGCCGCCCCGCGCTTCTCATGCTGCTCTCATGGCCTCCTCAGCCGACTGTCACGGAGCGTGCCTAACTTCTCCCGCATGTTCCTCACCTACCTCCGGCGCGAACTGCGTCGCCGCAGAAGGGCGTCGTTCGTCGTCGCCGCCGGACTCGCGCTCGGCATCGCCCTGGTCATCGTCGTCACCTCGGTCTCCGCGGGGATGCGCCAGGCCCAGGACGAAGTCCTGGAATCGCTCTACGGCCTGGGCACCGACATGACCGTCCAGAAGGAACGGGAGAAGGGCGAGCGGGCGAAGCCGCCCGCCTTCGAATTCGACGCCAAGGAGTCCGAGAAGGGCGAGGACGGGAAGGGTGCGGAGCAGACCGAGGACCGGCTGATGCCGCGCAACCTCCAGGAGACGCTGGGGAAGAAGGAGGTCGAGAAGATCGCCGGCACGCGGGACGTCGCCGGAGTCGTCGGCAGCCTCGCCCTCCAGCAGATGACCGTCAGCGGCGAGTTCAAGCCCGGCGAGGTCAAAGAGGGGGAGGGCGGGCGCGGCTTCGTGCGCCGGGGCCCCAAGGTCGAGGGCGGCGGCGCCGACTTCGAGATGAACGTCATCACCCTCGACGGCGTGGACACCGGCCACCCCGACTACGGCCCGCTCTCCACCTCAAAGATCAGCGAGGGCCGTACCTTCAAGGCGTCCGAGGAGTACGCGAAGGTCGCCGTCGTCGACCAGGCGTACGCCCGGCAGAAGAAGCTGTCGGTCGGCGACGAAGTCAAGGTCAAGGGCACGGCATTCGAGGTCATCGGCATCGCGTCCCCCGCCAGCGGCCAGTCCTCGGCGCAGGTCTCCGTTCCGCTGCGGGTGGCCCAGACGCTGGCCGGGCTGGACGACCAGGTCAGCACCGTCTACGTGCAGGCCACCGACTCGCAGCAGATCGACGGCGTCAAGGCCGCCATCGAGAAGGACCTGCCGCGCGCCACCGTGACCACCTCCGAGGACCTCGCCCAGACCGTCTCCGGCTCGCTCAAGACCGCCGGGGACCTCGCGTCCGGCGTCGGCAAGTGGCTGTCCGTCACGGTGCTCGCCGCCGCGTTCCTGGTCGCGGGCCTGCTGACCTCCTCGGCGGTCAGCCGCCGGGTACGGGAGTTCGGCACGCTGAAGGCGCTCGGCTGGAAGAGCGGCCGGGTCACCCGGCAGGTGATGGGCGAGTCACTGGTCAACGGCCTGCTCGGCGGCGCGCTGGGCATCGCGGCCGGACTCGCCGGGGCGTACGCCATGACCGCGCTGAGCCCCAACCTCACGGCCTCGCTGGGCGGCGGACAGATGCCCGCCATGATGGGCGGGCCGGGCGGTGCGGGCGGGCCGGGTCCCGGCGGCCCCGTCCCGGCCCTGGACGGCGCCGGGCACAGCCTGGACATCGCACTGACGGCGCCGGTCACGCTGGGCGTGATCCTGCTGGCCGTCGGCCTGGCGCTGGCAGGCGGCCTGATCTCGGGCGCGTTCGGCGGCTGGCGGGCCGCGCGCCTGCGCCCCGCCGACGCGCTGCGCCGGATCGCGTGAACCGACCCACGTGAACCGACCCACGTGAAACCGCTGCGCGTGAACCCCCGCGCGTGAACCGCCGGTACGGGACCGCCCGTGCCGACGCCACGGGGCGCAGGTCCCGGCCGGGAGCCCCGCCCGCCGGCCGGGACCCACGCCCCCACCCGCACCAGCGAACACCGAACCCCCGGCAGGACGGGGGAGATCCACGGAGCCGCACCATGTACCAGCTCACCGGCGTCATCAAGCACTACACCCGAGGCAGGCAGACCGTCCGCGCGCTCGACGGCATCGACCTCACCATCGAGGAGGGCAGCCGCCTGGTCGTCCAGGGCCCGACCGGCGGCGGCAAGTCCACCCTCCTCCAGATGCTCGGCGGCCTCGACCGCCCCACCTCCGGCCAGGTCCTGCTGGGCGGCAGCGATCTGGGCGGGCTCTCCGAGTCGCGGCTGACCGTGCTGCGGGCCCAGCGGATCGGCTTCGTCTTCCAGAACTTCAACCTCATCCCGACCCTCAGCGCACAGGAGAACGTCGAGACCGCGCTCGTCCCCTTCGGCGTCCGGTCGCTGGAGCGGCGGCGCCGGGCGGCCGAGGCGCTCGGCTCGGTGGGCCTCGGCGACCGGCTCGCCCATCTGCCGGACGAACTCTCCGGCGGCCAGCAGCAGCGCGTCGCCATCGCCCGCGCGCTCGTGAAGCGTCCCTCCGTGCTGCTCGCGGACGAACCGACCGGCAACCTCGACGAATCGATGCGGGACGAGGTGATGGAGGTCCTGGAGGGCCAGTGGCAGGAACACGGGCTGACGTTCGTCCTGGTCACCCACGACACCACGGTCGCGCGCCGCGCGGAGCGGGTGGCCACGATCCGGGAGGGCCGGGTCCGGGTCACCGAGCGGAAGCCGGTCTGAGCGGGCGGCGGGGCGGGGCGCCGCGCGCCGCCCCGCCACCCCTCCGGGTCAGCCGTGCGCGGGGCTCGCGGCGGCCCTGCTGAACTCCGCGAGGAACGCCTCGTCGAAGGCCTTGAGGTCGTCCGGCTGCCTGCTGGTGATCAGTGCGTTCGGCCCGTTGCGGCAGACGACGACCGGCTCGTTCACCCAGTCGGCGCCCGCGTTGCGCAGATCGGTGGCCAGGCTCGGGAACGAGGTGACCGTACGCCCGGGCAGCACGCCCGCCTCGACCAGCACCCAGGGCGCGTGGCAGATCGCGGCGACGGGCCTGCCGGTGTCGAAGAAGGCGCGCACGAACCGTACGGCCTCCGCGTCCATGCGCAGCGCGTCCGGATTCGCCACCCCGCCGGGCAGCACCAGCCCGTCGAACTCGGCCACGGACGCCTCGCCGACCGTGCCGTCCACGGGGAAGCTGTCCGCCTTGTCCAGGTGGTGGAAGGCCCGGACGGGTCCGTCCACGGTCGAGATCAGCCGGGGCGTGCCCCCGGCGTCCAGGACGGCCTGCCACGGGTCCGTCAGCTCCATCTGCTCGACCCCTGCGGGGGCTACCAGAAACGCGGTCTTCACGGTGGGTCACATCCTCCGGCCGGTATGGGCTCTTCCGCCTTCGGGTGACCGCTGCGGCCCAGCTCATGCATACGACGCGGAGGGTGGGCGCGGCGTGACCTGGTGTCGCGGACGGCGGCGCGCGGACCGGCCGGGTGGCGGCGGCGAGTTGCGGGGTGGGGGGACCCTCCTTAGCGTGTGAGTGCGTGCCGTGACTGATCCGATACGGACGGTGTCCGTGCGCGTGCCCGTCCCCTCGGGCTCTGTCCCCAGGAGTTCCCCCTCCCCCCATCAGGAGACGCAATGCTCCACTCCCCGTTCGCCAAGGTCGCGCTCTGCGCCACCGGCAGCGCCGTCGCCGCCATGTCCCTGGCCGGTACGGCGACCGCCGTCGCCGACCCCGTACCGCTCCCGGCCGCGCCCGAACGCGCCGCCGTATCCCAGCTCGCCCCGCAGCTGGGCGGCGGCAAGGTCCATCGCGGGTACGCGACGCGGACCGTCCGGGTTCACCTGCGTGCCAGCGTGACCTCGCCGACCATCGGCCTCATCCGCCGGGGCTCGGTCGTCCACCTCAAGTGCAAGATCCGCACGCAGGGCCTGCCCGCCCAGACCTGGTACAAGCTGGCCGAACGCCGTGGCTGGGTGAACTCCCGCTACATCCGCACGTTCGACCGCATCCCCTACTGCCGCTACCTCCGCTGACGCGGACTGCCACACACGGCGCCTGACCGGGCCCGGGACGCTTGCGTTCCGGGCCCGCAGGGTCCGCGCCTACGTTCAGGGGTGTGGGGTGGTGTCGGGGTGGTGGTGGGTGGCGTGTTGGCGGAGGGCGTCGTGGGTGGGGTCGGTGATGTGCCAGGTGTGGCCGGTGGGGTGGTTGCGGAAGAGGGCGCAGGCGTCGCCGTGGGTGTCTTCGGTGGTGGTGTGGGTGCACCAGGGGAGGAGGACGAAGCGGGCGTCCTCGTCGTTCCATTGGCGCCAGACGGCCCAGTTGCGGTCGAAGTCCCACAGGTGTGCGGCGTGGGGTCCTTCATGGTCCTGGGCGAGCGCGCACAGCGCGTAGCCCGTCTCGACGTCGGGCAGGAGGTGGGGCGGGGGCGGGACGTCGCCGGTGGCGGTGCACTGGAGCATCAGCGGTTCTCCAAGGGCTGCTGTCAGGGGTCCAGGAAGCTGTAGCGCGGACCGCTGGTCACTGGGTCTCTCCTGCGGACGTGGTGGGGGTGGCGTGCCAGGGTTGGACGGTCAGGTGGCGGTAGCTGCGGTGCGAGGGGTGTGCCTGGGCGTGGGTGGTGACCCACTCCCGCAGCGTCTCCAGAGTGTTGGCCGGTCGGGACTGCTGGTTGCAGGCCAGGCACTGCATCACCTGCCGGGCCACCGCGTCCCGGCGCGGGTCCGGTGCCGCACGCCAGATCACCGGCGAGGGTGCGGGGTTGGTGTGGGCGCGCACCCGCAGCGAGGCGTCTTTCAGCAGCCGGTAGGTGATGCCGCCCTCGAACATCAGCAGGCGGTCCCCGCCCGAGCAGGCACGCATCTCCCGCACCGTGCGCCAGCCACCCCGCACGTGCACCACATCGCCGACCCGCACCGACCACACGGTCACATGAGGACCGCCCTGGAAACTCTCCACAGGCATCAACAGCCCTCCTTGTGCAGGGCTGGACGGGCGACCTGAACAGCACGACGGCAATCCGGCGCCTCCGGTGGCAGGGGTGCGTCCCGCAGCGCCCGGCACAACTGCGCGTGCACCAACTCCGCCTCGGACACGCTCAGGTGGAGGTTGATGTCAGCCTCTCGCCGCCTGTTGTGCACCAGCCACAACGGCAGCACACACCGGCCTCCGTCTGCCCGCAGCGGAAACCCCGGGACCCGCTCCACCGACCACCCACGCACACCCGGCCCCGCGTGGGCAGACAAGGAATCCGGGATCGCCTCGCCCTCAAGGACCCGGCAGAACTGGCCGTGCAACTCCTCAGCCTGCACAAGGCTCAACACCAGATCCAGATCACTGTGATGCTCACCGTCACGCACCAGCCACAGCGGCAGCAGACACCGCTCGAACTCCACCTGCCGCAACACCGGCCTGCCCGGAATCCGGTCAATACGCCAACCCACAGGACGACACACCATCGCCGCATCGGACACCGACCACTCCTCTCTGTAGTCGCTCCACTACCAAGGCGGCTCAGAGTGACCTGCGATTCAAGATGTCTGCAACGTGCGGGTTTTGCTCGGAGACTGAGGTACTTGGATGGTGAACCGCAAGGAGTTGGACCCTGAGAAGTCGCCGGGTGCTGTGTTTGGCCAGCGTTTACGCACGTTGAGGGACGAGCGCGGCTGGACGCAAGAGGAACTCGGAGAGCGCATGGGCTGTACCGGGACCCATATCTCCGCCGTCGAAACCGGTCGCCGTCCACCAACTCAGCGCTTTTCAGCAGCCGCTGACAAGGCGTTTGGCACGGGCGACAAATTCGAGCGTCAAGGTCGTGCGGCGCGTCACACGCCTTGGCTTGAAGGGTTCCCGGAGTTCGTTGCCCACGAGGCGAGCGCTGCCGAGGTCCGACTCTTTGAGCTGGGGATCGTTCCAGGATTGCTTCAAACTCCGGAGTACGCCGCAGCCATCACTGTGGGCGCCGTGCGCCGAGGGGCGATCACCGAGCAGCAGGCAGAGGACCGGTTGGCCTTGCTCACGAAGCGGCAAGCATCCTTGGATCGGACCCCTGCCCCACAGATTTACGCTGTTCTCGACGAAAGTTGCGTGCGGCGTCTGGTGGGAGGCCCGCAGGTCATGGCGGATCAACTCGACCGACTCGCCGTGTTCGCCGATCTGCCCTCCACCGTCCTTCAGGTGGCTCCTTTTGGCCTAGGCGAACGGAGGGCTTTCGACCTACCCGTGACTCTGCTCACCCTCACCGATCGCTCGCACATCGCCTACGCCGAGTCAGCGCACCAAGGCCGACTGGAGCGAGATACGCGCTTCGTGCAGCCCTTGCTGACGGCCTACCATCAGCTACAAGCCGAAGCGCTCTCCCAGGCGACATCGGTGGCCATGATCAAGCAGCTACGAAGGGGCACCCCGTGATGACTGAATCCCCCCGCTGGTTCAAGTCTTCTTACAGCAGCAACGGCGGCCAGTGCCTTGAGGTCGCCGCCAACCTCGCCACCACACACGGCATGGTCCCCGTGCGTGACTCCAAGAACCCCACCGGCCCGGCCCTGACCTTCGCCACCGGCTCGTTCGCCACCTTCGTGGCAGGCGTCAAGGCAGGCGACTTCGGCGCCGCCTGACCAGTCAGACCAAACCGCCGCCCCATCACGCCCTTGCGTGATGGGGCGGCGGCCTGCCCGGACGCGGACGCCAGCGCTCCAGCGGCGAGCAGGCCGGATCGGACGCCAACTCCGCCCCACACAACCCGACTTCCGTGACTCACGGCCTGCCATCGACTACAGAGTGAGGTGCCGCCCAGGCGGTGCCCACAGCCCCGGAGCGAGTCTGATCGCCGATGCGGGGCTGTTGCTGCTGATCCAGTTGGCGGGTTGGGCCCGGCCGCCGTGGTGCGCCAGACCGGTAAAGTGAGGAGA
The DNA here is from genome assembly GCF_000424825.1 of Streptomyces sp. CNH287. Taxonomy (NCBI): domain Bacteria; kingdom Bacillati; phylum Actinomycetota; class Actinomycetes; order Kitasatosporales; family Streptomycetaceae; genus Streptomyces; species Streptomyces sp. CNH287. Next base: position 86,172 of record NZ_AUKQ01000005.1, read on the forward strand.
TGATCTCATCCGACCGAAGTGCAGCCGAACGTGAGGTGCCGGAGGCAATCACCTACCGCGTGGCGGAGAGCGAGTGCGACAAGTCCGCTGTCATCAAGGGTGAGTTCAGCTCGGATACCGTCTTCGAAGTCGTCGGCTCCGAGGACGGGTTCGCCATTCGGGCTGCCCGGCTGGACCCGCCGGTTCACAAGGTCTTCCCCGACGTCGAGCCCGAGGCCGATGAGACGTCGGAGGGCGAGCGCCGGTTTGTCGCGCTGGATGGCGGACTCGTGTGCGGCTATGTCGACACGGAGTATGAACCCTGGAATCGGCGGCTGGTTATCGCCGATATCGAGGTGGCCGGGCCGTACCAGGGCCGAGGAATCGGGCGGACACTGATGAGTTACGCCATCGGCTGGGCCCGGGAACGCGGTGCCGGGCACGTGTGGCTGGAAGTGACGAACATCAACGCTTCGGCCATCCGGGCCTACCAGCGGATGGGGTTCACCTTCTGCGGACTGGACACTTCCCTCTACAGCGGTACCGAGTCCGAGGGAGAGACGGCACTGTATATGAGCCACTTCCTCGACTGAACCGCTGGCCGGTAGCCGGCCCAGTGCTCGGACATGGAGACGCGGAGTACGGCCGGTTCAAGATCCGGCCGGTGGATCGAGGCTAAAGTGTCGATCATGCCGCTTGTGGAAGTGACCTACTCGCCCACGGTGCCTGAGGCCCAGCTACGCGAACTGGGCTCGGTGCTGCCGCACCTGGTGTCCCTGGCTGTGGAGTGCCCCGAGGAGCCGTACGACGGCGATCTGCAACCGGGGGATGTCGAGATCCGCTTCCGGCAGCTGAGCCCGCTGGATCGCAGCGGGCTTCCGGTGGTGATCGAGATCAGGTCGAAGTGGACCACCAGCAGGGAAGCCGACCGCGAGGAGCGTGTCGACGCGCTGCACGAGGAGATCCGCGCCGCAACCGGGCTGGTCTCCTTCGGCGTCTACCTCTCCCTGCCCGTCGCCGCTTGGTCCCAGGGAGACTGACACCCGCTCCGTACCGAACCCGGTCGCGCCACTGTCACTCGGTGAAGGCGAGTGAACGGAGGCCGGCGTCCAGCATGCGGATCAACTCACCGACCCGTCCGCCGCCACTCGGTGCCGCCGGGAAGCGGGTGAGTACGTCAACGACGACCGGTGTCGCCCGTTGCGCCGCCTGCCGAAGGCGTTCGGCGCCCACGTTCCGCTCGTCGTCGGCGACGAGTTCGGCCGCTCTGGCCGCGTACGCGCCGGCTCCGAGAATGTGCTTGACCTGGGTGGCCCTCGCCAGCGGGTGCAGGTAGGCGGCGCCTGCCGCAGACATCGCCGCCCGAGCCGCTTCGCGCGCGGGCTCGGCCTCCGTGTTCTTGGCTGCCTTGAGCGCCGCCCATGCCGTGTCGCGCAGCGCCTTCCCCCGCTCGCCGCCCCGGGCGAACTCCCATGCCGCGCCGACCGCGTCCCGAGGCCGCGAGTCGTCCGGCTGGGCGTCCTCGAAGATCCCGAGCACCTCTTCCGCGCACGCTGCGGCGAACGCGGTGACCTCGCGAAGGTCCTGCTTGCTCAGAGTGATCTCGCTCAGTTCCCCTGCCACGGCTCTCCTTGACGCCCGCGCTGAACACCCGGTTCGCCAGCGCCGCCCGGAACCACCTTAGAGGGTTGCCCGGCGACATCGCGGCATGCTAGAACCGTCTTAGCCGGTTCGCATCGAATCCAGGCCGGTTCGCGATGATCAGGAGGTCTCATGACGGGCGACGTGCAAGCGTGTGAAGTCCGCGCGACTGATGCCGACCTCGATGATCTGCGCGCGCGGCTGGCTGCGGCGCGGCTGCCGGAGGCGGAGACCGTCCATGGCGCGGCGCCCGGCCCGCGCCGCTGGGGGCAGGGCGTTCCCCTCGCCGACCTCGTGGACGTCGTGAACTACTGGCGCACCGAGTACGACTGGCGGGCGTTCGAGGAGCGCCTGCACCGGATCGGGCAGTTCCGTACGACCATCGACGGTCTGGGAATCCACTTCCTGCACCGCCGGTCCGCTCGTGCGGACGCGACGCCGCTGATCATGACGCACGGCTGGCCGGGCAGCATCGCCGAGTTCAGCGAGGTCATCGACGAACTGGCAGATCCGCAGGACGCCGACGCGCCCGCGTTCCACGTCGTGGCCCCGTCGCTGCCGGGATTCGGTTACAGCGACAAGCCGACTGTCACAGGATGGGGGCTCGAAAAGATCGCTGCCGCCTGGGTCGAGCTGATGGGAAGGCTCGGGTACGACAAGTTCGCGGCCCACGGCGGTGACTGGGGAGGCGTGATCACCACCATCCTCGGCGGCAGGTTCCCCGCGCACGTTCTCGGTATCCACAACCTGACCCCGCAGGCACCGCCCGGATTGCCGACGGACGGCCTGACGGCGGCCGAGCGCGTATGGACCCAGGAGACCCGCGACTTCTGGCACGGCCCCCGCGCGGCGTTCGCGAAGCAGCAGGCGGCCCGTCCGCAGACCATCGGCTACTCGCTCGCCGACTCACCGGTGGGGCTTCTCGCCTGGATTCTCGACAAGTTCGCCGAGTGGACCGATACGAAGGACAGCCCGTTCGAGACGATTTCCCGGGACAGGATTCTGGACAACGTCACCCTGTACTGGCTGACGCGGACCGGCGCGTCCTCGGCCCGCATCTACTACGAGAGCCACGACTCGCTGGACCCTGAACTCCGGGTCGACGTCCCGTCGGCGCTCAGTGTGTATCCGCACGACATCGAGAAGTGCCCGCGCCCCTGGGCGCAGGTGCGGTACCGGCAGATCGTCCGGTGGAACGAGCCCGAAACCGGGGGACACTTCCCGTCGCTGGAGGTTCCCGAGTACTTCGTCAACGACCTGCGCGAGGGAATCGCGGCGGCGCTGGCCGCCCGCCCCTGACCGCGCCCGGCCCCTGCCCGCGCCGCGCCGCGCCCGGAGGTCTTCAGGCCGAAGCGCGCGGTGCTGGCGGCGCGGGCTCCGGCACGGGCGGCGGTCCCGAGGGCGCGGGCTCCGGCCCGGCGGGTACGGGGCTGCGCATCGCCGACCACGTCGCGGTGTCCGCGAGGACCAGCTCCTCCACCCGGTGCGCCAGCAACTGACCGGCCCCCGGCCCGTCGTACGGCGCGCCGCCCAGGCTCCACGCGATCAGATGCTGCTGGAGCGCCACCATCGAGGCGCTCGTACGAATCCAGTTCTCGCCCCACCGGAACAGCTGGCGCAGGCCCACCGCCGCCGCGACCCCGGCACCCAGCGCGCCGGTCACCGCGCCGGAGGCGCCCATCGCCACGGCCGCCGGGACGGAGGCGGAGAGCAGCACGATCACGACCTCGGAGGCGTAGAAACCGATGCGGGCGCGGCGCTTCTGCCGCTCGTACCAGCCCAGGCGCTCGATGACGCTCGGCGGCGGCTCCGTACCGTCCGGGGCCCGCAGCGCGGACCACCAGTACGCCGCTCGGGCCCCGGGTCTGCCAGCTTGTGCGTCCATGGCAGGAAGTAGACGTCACGGATGCGGGGCGGGCAAGGCCCGGAACGGTGCGGCCCACGCGCGTTGATCCGCAGGGTTGTCGACGCGGATGCGGGGCGGGCGCGGGCAGGTCCCTCAGCCGCGCAGCCCGTGCAGGAACTCCTCCAGGAGCGCGGTCTGCCGCTCCGGCGGGAAGCCCTCCGGGTCGAACAGCGCGTGCACGACGAGCCCGTGCGTGAACGCGGTGGCGGACGCGACCACGTCGGCCGGGTCGGACGCCTCCGGCAGCTCGCCCAGCTCCCGGGCGGCCACCGCGTGCGCGTGCAGCGTGGTGCGCCAGCGGGCCAGCCGCGCCGATTCGACGCGCCCCAGCTCCGGATCGGTGAGCGAGGCGCCCCAGGAGCTGACCCAGACGCGGTTCATCACGATGCCCTCGGGTGTGAGTGGCAGCACGTCCAGCAGTGTGACCCGCAGCGCGGCCAGCCCGTCGGCCTCGGGCCTGCGCCGCGCACGGGCGGCGGTGCGCTCCTCGGCGACGGCGAGTGCGTGACGTACGAGCGCCCGCTTTGTGGGGAAATAGTGGGTCAACAGGCCGGTGGAGGCGCTCATCTGGGCCGCGACGGCGCGCAGGGTCAGCCCGCTGAGCCCCTTCGCGGCGAGCACCTGCCACACCGCTTCGGACACGTCGGCGCGGCGCGCCTCATGATCTCCCCGTGCGGGCGGCATGCGTCCCCCTTCCCTCCCGCCGGCGACGGGCGGGCCTGGCTGGCTGGCGTCGGATTCGCTAGCCTAAGCTACGTAACAAACGTTTGGTACGCATACTCGCGATCGGGGACACCATGTACGCGCTTCCGTTGACCGACACCGCGCAGCTCCGCCCGCTGGAGCCCTGGCAGGGTGCCGAGTTCGCCGAGTTCATAGAGCGCTCGCGCGACCACCTGGACCCGTGGCTGCCCTGGGTCAACAGGATCACCGACGAGGAAACCGCGAGCGCGTGGCTCCAGACCTACGCCGACCACCAGGCGGCCGACACGGGCCGCATCTACGGCATCTGGCTGGAGAACACCCTGGTGGGCGGCCTCGTCTTCCGGACCTTCGACGCCCGTGTCGGCGTCTGCGAGATCGGCGCCTGGCTCTCCCCGGAGGCCGAGGGGCACGGGCTGGTCCACCGCGCCGTGCGGGAACTCATGCGTTGGGCCTTCGAGGAACGCGCCATGAACCGGGTCGAGTGGTACTCCTTCACGGACAACCTCCGCAGCATCGCGGCGGCCGAGCGGCTCGGGATGACGTACGAGGGGACACGGCGTGAGGCGTTCACGTACCGGGGCAAGCGGCGCGACTTCGCGGTGCTGGCGGTGCTGGCCGACGAGTGGAACGCGTCCCTGCGCTGACGCGTTGCGCCGGTTTTGTGCGAGGGGCGGGGGCCTGGCCCCCGCCCCTCGCCGCGTCGGCACCTGCGCTGCGCGCGGCACGGTGGATCGCTCGGGGCTGACGACGACCGTCGGCGGACGTGGCAACCGACATGCGGTGTGGGTGGGGTGTGCGGCGGCGGTCCGCCGCCGGTCAACCGGTCGCGCACCGTAGCCGACCGGTGACATGCTGAACGGATGTATGCTCCAAGAGCGCGGTGAGGGTGTGCCTCCCGCGCTCGACGGCCCGTGACATGCGAGCGAAACGCTGTTCCGGGCGTCTGCGGGCCCGGCCGGATGCCGGTCCGGAGCAGACCGGATCGCGCCGCGTCACCTTGAGACAGCGAGACAACACCTTGCGCCTGGCGGGCCGCAGGGGCTCGCCCAGCGATCTGTCCGCGGGCCGCCCGTCGTGAGCGCGGCCCCGTCTGCCGGAACTCCACCAGCACACAGCGACATTTCCGACGGTCGGGTACCGGTGTACGAGGTGCCGGACCGACCAGGCCATGGCCACCACCGCGGTGTCCGGCACCAGCGCATCCGGCCCCCGCCGTACGCGGGCGGCCCGTCCGTGCTGTCCCGGTGCCGCCTCCGAGGGGACAGTTGTGCGACTGAGTGAACTGCTGGACGGGCACGAGCATCAGGTGCTCCAGGGCGATCCCGGCGGGACCGAGATCACCTCGGGCGTGAGCTTCGACGCCCGCCGGGTGACGCCCGGCGCGCTGTACGTCGCCGTACCCGGACACGAGGGCGGCGGCCCCGAGGGCGTCCCGGAGGCGCTGCGCCGGGGTGCGTCGGCGGTGCTCTGCGAACGTACGGCCGCCGGCGCGGCGTCCGGGGGCGGCCCGGTGGGGGGCGTGCCGACGGAGGTGTGCGCGGTGCGCGTGCCGGACACGCGTACGGCCGCGCCCGTGGTGGCCTCGCGCTACTACGGCGAGCCGGGCCGGTCGATGGACATGGTCGCGGTCACCGGGACGAACGGCAAGACGTCCGTGTCCTCCCTGGTGGAGTCGCTGCTGTCGCTGACCGGCGGCGCCCGCGTCGGCGTCATCGGCACCTCGGGCAGCCGGATCGGGGGCGAGCACATCCCGATGCCGTGGACGGGGCTGTCCACCCCGGAACCGCCGGACCTCCAGTACGTGCTGGGCCGCATGCGCGACGGCGGCGCGGACAGCGTGGTGCTGGAGGCCACCTCGGTCGGCCTGCTCACGCACCGCGTCGAGCGGGTGTTCCTGGACGTCGGGGTGTTCACCAACCTGACCCAGGACCACCTGGACGACCACGGCACGATGGAGAACTACAAGAACGCCAAACTGCTGCTCTTCCAGGGCCTCTGCCGCCGTGCCGTGACCAACGCCGACGACCCGGTGGGCCGCGAGGTCCAGGCGCTCATGCCGGACGCGGTGGTCACCTACGCGCTCGACCGGGACGCCGACTACACGGCCGCCGACCTCGTCTTCGACGCCTCCGGCAGCCGCTTCACGCTCTGCCACGGCGACCGCAAGTACCCCGTCGCGATCCCCACCCCGGGCCGCTACTCGGTATCCAACGCGCTCGCGGCCGTCGCCGCCTGCCACACGCTGGGCCACGACCTGGAGGCGCTGGTCTCCGCGCTCGACCGGGTGGCGACCGTGCCCGGCCGGTTCGAGACGTACGAGACGCCCGACGGCACCTCCGTGGTCGTCGACTACGCGCACTCGCCTGACTCCCTGGAGAAGGTCCTCACCGTCATCCGCGGCTTCGCGCCCGAGCGCGTCCTCACCGTCTTCGGCTGCGGCGGCGACCGCGACGAGACCAAGCGCGCCGCGATGGGACGGATCGCGGGGGAGCTGTCCGACCTGTGCGTGCTCACCTCCGACAACCCGCGCACGGAGGACCCGGAGGCGATCCTCGACCACATCGTCCCCGGCCTCACCGCGACCGGCACCCCGTACGAGCGGATCACCGACCGGCGTACGGCGATCCGGCGGGCGCTGGAGGCGGCGCGGCCGGGGGACGTCGTGCTGATCGCGGGCAAGGGCAGCGAGCCGCACCAGGTGATCGGGGAGGAACTGGTGCCGTTCAGCGACATGGCGGTGGTCCGCGAGGCGGCGACGGCGCTCACGCACACCTGACCCGCGGCCGGCGCGGGGCGCGTGCCGGCACGTGCCGCGTGCTGTGGGGCGCCCCGGGCGGGCAGCGGTAGCCTGCGGCGTGACCGCGTGACCGCGTGACCGCGTGACCGCGTGACCGCGCCTGCGTGCCGCGGTCAGCCCGGCTGTGCGCGGCGGGCCCGGCGGCGCTCCCACGCGTTGCGGTGACGGATGGTGACGCCCGCCATGCCGCCCGTGCCGATGAGCCGGAGCAGGGGCGTGCCCGGCAGCCGGTCGGGGGTGGTCCGGTCGGTCAGACCGCCGACGTCCGGGTACAGTCCGCCGGTCTCGGCGGCCCAGCCGTCGGGGATGACGACGGTGACCCCGGCCAGCTCCCCGTGCGCCTCCACCTCTATCTCCGGCAGGCCGCACTCGGTGCGGGTGAAGTCGAGTTGGGCGCCGCCCACCCCGCCGTGCACCGTGATGCGTGCGGGCACCTGCCAGCGCCCGCGGCGCGAGACGCCGTGCAGCCCGCCCTTGAGCACCAGCGGCTCGTGCGCGTACGCGGGGATCACCGGCGCGAGGTCGGCCGTCAGCGGCGCGAGCTGGCCGTGCGTCTTGGCCGTGAGCGCCTGTTCGACCCTGTCCTCGAGTTCCGGGAGGTCGAGACGGCCGTCCGCCGCGGCCTCACGCAGCCGCTCCACCACCGCGTCGCGGTCCGCGTGGGAAGCGCGCAGTTCGGACTGCGGAAACTCAGCACTCATACCTCCGATGATACGGCCGGGACGTCCAATCCCTCTGCGGTCCGACGCGAGGTACGTGCACAATGGCGTCCCCCAGGAACGGAGCAGCGCCCCCATGACCCAGACCGACTGGCCCGCCGTCTTCGACGCCAGCTACACCCGCCAGCAGCACCGCGAGACCCGCAAGCGGGTGTGGCGGGAGGTGTACGGCGACGACTACGCCGAGCAGGCCGACCCGTACAGCTACATATCCGAGACCGAACTCGGCCTCTTCGCCGCCGAGTCGCGGCTCGCCGAGGGCGAGCTGTTGCTCGACCTGGGTTGCGGGCGGGGCGGCTCCGGCCTGGCGGTCGCGGAGCGCACCGGCGCGCGGCTGCTGGGGCTGGACATCTCCGAAGTGGCCCTGGCGGAGGCACGGGCGGCAGCCGCGCGGGCCCTGGGCGCGGAGGCCGCCGAGCCGGACCGGTTCGCCTTCCGGCGCGGCGAGTTCGCGGAGACCGGCGTACCGGACGGCGCCGCGCACGCCGTGATGAGCGTGGACGCGCTCACCTTTGCCCTCGACAAGCAGCAGGCGCTGGAGGAGATCCACCGCGTCCTGGCACCCGGCGGCCGACTCGTCTTCACCAGCTGGGACTACCACCGCACCCCCGAGGACCGCCCGCCCCAGGTCCCCGACCACCGGCCGCTGCTGGAGCGGGCGGGCTTCCGCGTGTGCGCCTACGAGGAGACCCGCGACTGGCGGCAGCGGATCGAAGCGGTCAGCCAAGGGCTGATCGAGCGGCGCGACGAGTTGGCGGCGGAGGAGGGCGCGGAGGCAGCCGACGCGGTGGTCGCCTCGCTGCGGCACCAGATGGCGCACCAGAACCCGCTGATGTCCCGCCGGTTCCTGGCAGTGGCCGAACGGCCCCGATGAGCGGCGACGGGCGTACGGCGCAGGCCGACTTCTGGTTCGACCCGGTGTGCCCGTACACCTGGATCACCTCGCGCTGGCTGACCGAGGTGACCCGGGTCCGCCCGGTGGCGGTGTGCTGGCGGGTGATGAGCCTCCAGGTCCTCAACGAGGGGCTGGAGGTCAACCCGGAGGACCCGGACGGCGAGTGGGGCGACTATCTGTGGGGCCCGGTGCGGGTGTGCGCGGCGGTGGCCGAGCGCTACGGCTCCGCCATGCTGGGCCGCTACCTCACCGAACTGGGCGTACGGCTGCACGAGCGCGGCGACTGGGCCGGTGCGGAGGGCGCGTTGCGGGCACTGGGGCTGCCGACGGCGCTCGCGGAGGCGTTCGGCGACGAGGCGTACGACGGGGCGGTGCGCGCCTCGCACGCCGAGGCGGTCGCGCGCGTCGGGCCGGGCCTGGGCACGCCGGTGATCGCGCTCGACGGCCCGGCGGGGGAGCGGGCGGCCTTTTTCGGGCCGGTCGTCTCCCCGGCCCCGGCGGGGGAGGCGGCCGGGCGGCTCTGGGACGGGCTGCGGGCGCTCGCGGCGGTGCCGGGCTTCCGCGAACTGAGGGGCGGGCGCCTGGCGGAGCCCGACTTCTCCCGCCCCGGCCCGCCGCAGCCCGCCACGGGCTGACCGGGCGGCCTGACCGCGACGGGGCACGGCGCGACGGGCTGCGGCGCGTGGGGCCGTCGGCGCTCCCGCCGTGCCTCCGCGCGCGGTGGCGAACGGCCAGGACACCCGTGTGACCCACGGCTCCCCGGCCGATGCGCGTCCGGAACCGCCTGCTCCCGTTGCCGCCGACTCCCGTACCGGAGCCGGGAGTTGACGCGGTACCTGCGCGGTGTCCTCCCGTGCGGACCACGCCTTGCCGTGCCACCGGCACGGGTGCCGACAGGACCGGGCGGTCCCCGGAAGGCGACCGGGACGCAAGGAGCGGGAGCCGCCTCAGCCCACAGGGCCGGGTGGGCGCGGACGCAACGCACCAGGACCCCTCGCCACCAGGCAAACCTTGCCCGACGCGGTACTAGAGTGGACGCCATGCACGATCAACCCGAGCCTCAGGCCGTCCCGTCCGTACTCCTGAGCGTGGAGGACGGCGGCTGGTCGCCCGTCACCGCGGGCGAGTCGGGAGCCGCCGTCTTTCGCAGCGCGGACGGCACCCGCTACGCCAAGTGCGTCACCGCCGCGGGCGCGGCCGAGCTGAAGGCCGAGCGTGACCGCGTCGCCTGGCTGAACGGCCAGGGTGTGCCCGGCCCCCGAGCGCTCGACTGGCACTCCGGCGACGCGGGCGCCTGCCTGGTGACCAGTGCCGTCTCCGGCGTCCCTGCCGACCAGGTGGACGCAGCGGATCTGCGGGCCGCCTGGGACCGCATCGCGGACGCGGTCCGCCGGCTGCACGAACTGCCCGTGTCCGACTGCCCGTTCCAACGGGGCCTGGACGCGATGCTCGCCGTGGCGCGCGACGTCGTGGCCCGGGACGCCGTCAACCCGGAGTTCCTCCCCGACGAGCAGCGCGACACACCCGGCGCGGAGCTGCTGGACCGCCTCACCCGGCACGTCCCGCAGCGACGGGAGCAGGAAGCCTCCGACACGGTCGTCTGCCACGGGGACCTGTGCCTGCCCAACATCATCCTCGACCCGCGCACCCTGGACGTGTCAGGCTTCATCGACCTGGGCCGCCTCGGACTGGCCGACCGCTACGCCGACTTGGCGCTGCTCCTCGCCAACTCGCGGGAGACCTGGACGGACGAGGAAGGGGCGCAAGCCGCGGACAAGGCGTTCGCCGAGAGGTACGGCATCGCCCTGGACGACGACCGCCTGCGCTTCTACCTCCACCTGGACCCGCTCACCTGGGGCTAGGGCCTGTTTTGCCGGGCCGGGGGCCGCCGGAGGGGGCGGCCTCCGAATCTCACGGACTTGGAACTGCCGTGCCTGGCCCCTCAGTTGCGCTGGCTTCCTCAGCAGTCCTGCGACAACAAGCGCCTGACAAAGGCCAGTTCGGCCTGGAACAGCACCGCGGCGGTCAGAGCAGGGATGCCCTCGTCGCCGTGGCCGCCGACCTGTTCGCCCGCAAGCCGCACGACGAGATCTACATCAGCGAACTCGAAGAGGTCATCTACAGCAGAGCGGTGGCCGTGCTGGCCACCGTCCGCGCCGTCCATCCCGGGGTCGGGGCCGCCGTCGACGAAGTCACCGCCACGGCCTGACGCGGGTGCCAGACTCCGGGTCAGGGTCGGGATCATCACCGCTGCGGGGACGAGGTGCAGCCCGAGAAGGCGGAGTGATGATGCGCACCTCGGCCGTGCGGCGGTCGGGGTTGCGCAGGGCGCGGACGCCGGTGCCGCGGAGCCAGAACGCGGCGTCGTGTCCGAGAACCGGCCCCGGCTCGCCGCCACGTAGCTCCAGCTGCACCCGGCCACGGGTGACGACGCAGAACGCCTCGTGCCACTCCTCCTCGATCACGGCGATACGTGCGCCGACGCGCAGCGCGAGCGTGTGCACCGGGTCTACTCGGTGCCGTCGGCCGGCAGGCGCTCCGGCAGTCCGAGCCGCGGGAACTGGTCGTTGTGGAACGTGGTGATCTCGGTGATCGTCCCGCCGGTGACGCGCAGGACGTCGAGCGTCAGCGGCAGGTACGCGCCCTGGGAGCGCTGCCAGAGGTAGAAGGCCAGGGCGGGCTGCCGGTTCACCGAGGTGGGAACGGCGCGCAGGCCGGTCATGCCCTCGAAGCCGCTCTCGATCATGAAGTTCACCACGGCGTCGCGGCCGACGTACAGGCCGGGTGTGGGCGGCATCGAGCAGCGGACGTCGTCCCGCAGCATCGTGGCGAGCGCCTTGACGTCCGTGGCCACGCTGGCCTCGGTGTAGCGGTGCACCAGCTCACGCATGCCGGCGTCCTCCTCGCTGCCGGTCCAGTCCTGCCGCTCCGCGGGCAGGTGCTCCCGCAACCCGGCCCGGGCGCGCTGCAGCGCGCTGTTCACGGAGTTGACGGAGTCGCCGAGGAGTTCCGCGACGTCCTTCGCCGGCCAGCCGAGCACGTCCCGCAGGATCAGCACGGCCCGCGGGCGCGGCGCGAGGTGCTGGACCGCGACCAGGTACGCCAGCTCGATCGTCTCCCGCGCGACGGCGGCGGTCTCCGGCTCGTCCGCGTCATCCGCGGGCAGTTCGTCGAGCAGCCGGTCCGGGTAGGGCTGGAGCCAGCGCGCCTCGCCGCCGGTCGCGGGCTCGGGGCGGCGCTTGGCGAGCAGGTCCAGGCAGGCGTTGGTGGCGATCCGGTAGAGCCAGGCCCGGAACGTCGACCGCCCCTGGAAGGTCTCCCGCCGCCGCCAGGCACGCAGGAACGTCTCCTGCACGGTGTCTTCGGCGTCCTCGAACGACCCGAGCATCCGGTAGCAGTGCACGTGCAGCTCCCGCCGGTGCCGCTCGGCCAGCCCCGAGAACTCCGACTCGTCGATCTCGCCCAGCCCGCTCATCCCCAGCTCCTCCAGCATGGTGTCCGTGCTCATCACGTCATCCTTCCGTCTCACTCTGTCCGGTCGTACATGTGACGGGTGCGGTCGCGAGAACTCATCACCACGGGTCGGCGGGCATGGCTGAGCAGCCGGTGAACGACGAGCCCGGCAGCGGGCAGCGGGCAGCGTCGGCCGGCACGGCACCAGGACCGTGCATCACCGGGACAGGGCGCACGTTGCCTGACACACCCTGGGGCAGTGACCGGGACGGCTGACCGTGACCGGAAGGCGGCGCGTGGGACGGACGCATGCGAAACGGCTGGTATTACTGGGGCATGCAGGAAGAGACCGCACGCTCCGCGATCGACATGTTCATCTCCGCGTTCAACGCCTCGGACGACAGCTACGTGACTGCCCTGCTCTCCCAGGCCCTCACCTCGGACGTGGTCTTCTGGGGACCGCTGGGTCGCAGCGAAGGCATCGCGGCGGTCGAGCGGTTCGTGCTGGACATCCGGCGCCACCCGGCGGGGACCGGCACGATGGTGCGCTGCTCAGCGGTGGACATGCCTGACGAATGGGCCCGGTACCGGTGGGTCTTCACCACGCCTGACGGAGGCCCCCGCCTGGCGGGAACGGACATCGTCCATCTGCGACGGAGCCTCATCGACCAGGTCATCGTCTTCGCGGGGGAGATCGAACCGTCCGCCTCTTGAGCCATCGGGGCGGCGAGTACGCCGAGGTGGCGGGCGTTGGTGTGGTCCTTGCGGGACGTCAGCGCGCATCCAACCGTGGCGACCACCAACCCGGTGAACCCTCTCGTGAGCTTCCCCGCTCCACGGGGCCAGCGTACGAGACGTCTCCACACCTGCGAAGACAGCGGGTGATCGGAACCTACTGCCCGACCCTGCCGTCGATCCGCTCGCGCAGGAGGTCGGCGTGGCCGTTGTGCCGGGCGTACTCCTCGATCATGTGCACCAGGACCTCGCGGAGCGAGACCTGCTCGTCCGGGTACGTGCCGCCGCCCTTGTGCGTGCCGGTGAGGTCGAGCCCCGGTGCCTCGGCCACGAACCGCTCGGCGAAGGCGACCTCCGCGCGCCACGTACGCCACGCCTCAGAGACCACCTCGGGCTCGGGCACGGCGCCGTGGAAGCAGGCGTCGCCGTCGGCCTCCGTACGGTACGGCCACGGCCCGCCCTGCCCGGCCAGCACCCGGCGGAACCAGCCGTGCTCCACGTCGGCCAGGTGGCGCACCAGCCCCAGCAGCGACAGGGTGGACGGCGGCACCGAGCGTCGGGCCATCGCCTCCGCGCCGAGCCCGGCACACTTCATCTCCAGCGTCAGCCGCTGGTCGCGCAGGTAGCCGACGAGGGTCGCACGCTCGTCGGCGAAGCCGCCCTGGCTCCGGGGGTCCTCATCGGGGTGGGCGAACATGTTCCGCCAGACGAACTGCCGCACGGGCACGGGCACGGGCACTGCCTCGTGCTGGGGCGCCGACTCCGCGCCGGCATCCGCGTGATGTGTCATGTCCCCGAGCATGCACACTCCGTGACCGGGGGCGCCACCCGAATTCCGCCTCCTCACCGAGGAGTCGGCACCAGCCCCGCCTCATAGGCGAGGATGACCAGGTGCAGCCGGTCGCGGGCGTCCAGTTTGGCCAGCAGCCGCGTCAGGTAGGTCTTGGCGGTAGCGGTGCTCAGGTGCAGGCGGGCGGCGATCTCCGGGTTGGACAGGCCGAGCCCGACCAGCATGAGCACTTCGCGTTCGCGGTCCGGGGCAGGGCTCGGCGCGGGGGATGGAGCTGCTACGGCTTGGCGTAGTCCGCGTAGCCCTGCCAGTCGATGACCACGCACGGCTCGTCACCGATGACCCAGGCATCGTGGCCCGGCGGCATGATGGCGAAGTCTCCCGGGCCGTACTCCATCTCTTCGCCGTCGTCCATCACGACCTTCATGCGGCCTGAGACGAAGTACGCCAGGTGAGCGGCCTGGCAGCTGTCGGTCTGAGCGATCGGCTTGACGTGCTCGGACCACCGCCAACCCGGTTCGAACGTCCCCCGGCCGACGGCCCCCGCTTCGAGATTGACCAGGTCAAGCCTGCCTTTGCCGCCTTCGAACGGGCGGACTTCCTCGGGTGCGTCAAGATTTTTGCGGATGAGGCCAGCCATGACGGCACTTCCCTGAGGCGATGATGTGAACTCCTCCATCGTCTCTCCGTCTCGCGCTCCCCGCACCCCGGCCGGAGGTGCGGGAACCCAGGCTCAGGCGCCGCCGGCCCCCGCGATCCCCGTCGGGCAGCTCACGCCAGTCCCGCCGATGCCGCAGTAGCCGCCGGGCTGCTTGTCCAGGTACTGCTGGTGATACGCCTCGGCCGGGTAGAAGGGGAGGTCGGCGGCGGGGCGGATCTCCGTGGTGATCTCGCCGTGGCCCGCGGTGGTCAGGGCCCGCTGGAACGCCTCGCGGGACGCGGCGACGGCCTCCGCCTGCGCGGGGGAGTGGGTGTAGATCGCGGAGCGGTACTGCGTGCCGACGTCGTTGCCCTGGCGGTGGCCCTGGGTCGGGTCGTGCGACTCCCAGAAGAGCTTCAGCAGCGCGTCGTACGACACCTTCGACGGGTCGAAGACGACGCGGACCGCCTCCGTGTGGCCCGTCAGGCCGGAACACACCTCGTCGTACGTCGGGTGCTCGGTGTGGCCGCCCTGGTATCCGGCGAGCGTCGTCCAGACGCCGTCGGTCTGCCAGAACTTGCGCTCGGCGCCCCAGAAGCAGCCGAGGCCGAAGTCGGCGGTCTCCAGGCCCTGCGGGTAGGGGCCGAGCAGCGGGTTGCCGAGCACCGTGTGCCGGTCCGGCACCTGGTACGGGCGCTCGGAGCGGCCCGGGAGGGCCTCGGCGGAGGTGGGGAGGCGGCTTTCTTGGCGGCCGAAGAGCATCCGGAACTCCAGAGGCAGAGGACGTACACGGTCGTGGCGCGGTACACCCGCAACACCCGCACAACGTCCGCCGCCGTCACCGAATTCCCGCCCGCATCAAGGCGCACCGGGCCGCCGCCCCCGCCGACGGGGCCGGGGCAGGGCGGGCCGGGTCAGGGCCGCTCGTCGGGCGAGTCCGTGCCCCGGCTCGTGGAGTCCGGGCGGGAGGCGGCCGACGCGCCCGAGGGCGCCGGGACGCGGCCCCGCTGCGGAGAAGTCCGCTCCGGCTCCGGGGCCTCCTCGAAGTCGATCTTCTTCATCTCCCTGGTCATGGACCTCAGCAGCATCCACACCGCCAGACCCATGACCGCGAAGACGAGGAAGCCCAGCACGCCCGGCGTCACCTTGTTGTCGTCCACTTCCTTCGCCAGCGGAAGGAGGTGGATCATGTTCTGTGTCGCGCTCATACGTCAATTCTCGCGGATGCCCGCGAAGAGGTCGTCCTCGGGGAGGGAAGTGTCCACGAGGGACTTCGCCAGCTCGTACTCCTCGGTCGGCCAGATCTCCCGCTGCACGTCGATCGGGACGCGGAACCAGCCACCGTCCGGGTCGATCTGCGTGGCGTGGGCGATCAGCGCCTTGTCGCGGATCTCGAAGAAGTCGCCGCACGGTACGTAGGTGGTGAGCGTGCGCTCACGGGCCTGGAAGGACTTCCAGCGCTCCAGCCACTCGCCGTAGGGGGACTCCATGCCCCGCTCCAGCAGCCCTTTGTGCAGGGCCACCGTGCGCGGCCGGTTGAAGCCCTGGTTGTAGTAGAGCTTCTGCGGCTGCCAGGCGGGCCCGGCGTCCGGATAGCGCTCGGGGTCGCCCGCGGCGTCGAACGCCTCCACCGAGATCTTGTACGTCATGATGTGGTCCGGGTGCGGGTACCCGCCGTTCTCGTCGTAGGTGGTGATGACCTGCGGGCGGAACTCGCGGATCAGCTTCACCAGCGGTTCCGCCGCCGTCTCGACGTCCTGGAGGGCGAAACAGCCCTCCGGCAGCGGCGGCAGCGGGTCGCCCTCGGGGAGACCGGAGTCGACGAAGCCCAGCCACGCCTGCTTGACGCCCAGGATCTCGCGGGCCTCGTCCATCTCCTTCTTGCGGACCTCGTGGATGTGCTCCTCGATGTAGGAGTCGCCCTGGAGCTTGGGGTTGAGGATGGAGCCGCGCTCACCACCGGTGCAGGTCGCGACCAGCACGTCCACCCCCTCGGACACGTACTTCGCCATGGTCGCCGCGCCCTTGCTCGACTCGTCGTCGGGGTGTGCGTGCACGGCCATCAGTCGCAGTTGCTCAGTCAAGACCCGGTCCTCGTCATCTCGTCGCTTCAGGCGCCTCCTATAGTGACCCAAGCGGCACCCTCGTCTATTCCCCTATCCGCCCCCGCCCCGCAGCCGACAGGAAGAAGCCATGGTTTCCGTGCAGCAGAGGCCGCCCGAGGGCCGCTACGGCCGCTCCGGCGACGCCGCCGCGGACCGCAGGCTGAAGATCATCGGTACGGTGCTGGGCGCCGCGATGCTCGGTCTGATCGGCTGGTTCGGGGTCTCGTACATCACCGGGACGGACGTCAGCGGCGAGTTGATCAAGTTCAAGGTGGTCTCGGCGGAGGCGGTGGAGGTGCACGTGGAGGTCCGCAAGGATCAGGACACGCCGGGCGTGTGCACGCTGCGCGCCATGGAGGAGAGCGGCCGGGAGGTCGGCCGCAAGTCCGCCACGATCGACGCCGGGGAGAGCCGCGTGGACACGGTGATCACCGTGCGCACCACCGCGCGCGCGGCGACGGCCGAGCTGGTCGGCTGCGAGAGCGCCGAGAGCTGACCGGTCCGCCCGGAAGCCTCCGGACCTGACAGACAGCGACCAGATACGGACTGTCTGTTTGTCCTTCTTCCCTTTTCCGCCGTAATTGTTAGGCTCGTAGTTTCCGCCCGCCCATCCAGGCGCAGCCTGATGGGTAGGGCGTTGCTTTATATCCCAGCACCGACGAGGAGCGACCTGTGACCCAGACCAGCGACAACGTCACCTGGCTTACTCAGGAGGCGTACGACCAGCTCAAGGCCGAGCTGGAGTACCTGTCGGGTCCTGCACGCACCGAGATCGCCAAGAAGATCGAGGCGGCTCGGGAGGAGGGCGACCTCCGGGAGAACGGCGGGTACCACGCGGCCAAGGAGGAGCAGGGCAAGCAGGAGCTGCGCGTGCGGCAGCTGACGCAGCTGCTCGAGTCCGCGCAGGTCGGCGGAGCCCTGGCGGACGACGGCATCGTCGAGCCCGGGATGGTCGTCAAGATCGCCTTCGACGGCGACGAGGACGACCCCCTGACCTTCCTGCTCGCCTCGCGCGAGTACGCGAGTTCGAACATCGAGACCTATTCGCCGCAGTCGCCGCTGGGCAGCGCGGTGAACGGCAAGAAGGTCGGTGCCGACGCGCAGTACGAACTGCCGAACGGCAAGCTGGCTTCGGTGAAGATCCTGGAGACCAAGCCCTACCAGAGCTGACCGCGGCCGGGCCGCCCGGCGCGGTCCGGCAGCAGGACGAACAGGGGCCGGGTGCGACGCGCACCCGGCCCCTGGCCTGTCCTGACCGCCCCTTTCCCGGCGGTGGCTCGCCAACGCCGTGCGAGGTGCGCCCAGTTGGCCGCGCTGTGCCAAAATGCCGCGACACGCCCGTGCGGTGGGCGTCGCGTGGACAGGGGGCTTTGCGTGCTGGGGCAGTTGCGTGAGACGTCACCGCGGCGGATCGGCCCGTACGAGGTGCTGGCCAGGCTGGGCTCGGGCGGCATGGGCGAGGTCTTCCTCGGCCGCCCGGCGGCCGGGGGCGGGGACCGGGACCGGGACGCAGACGGGGCGCGCGGCGCGGGCGGTGCTGCGGGCGGCGCGGGCAGCGCCGGCTCGGACGAGTTCGTCGCGATCAAGACCGTGCGCCGCGAGCTAGCCCGCGAGGAGAGCTTCCGCACCCGCTTCCGCCGCGAGAGCGCCGTGGTCCGCGCGGTGCGCAGCCGCTACGTCGCGGCGTCCCTGGACGCCGACGCCGACGCGCCGACCCCCTGGCTGGCCACCGCCTACGTGCCCGGTCCGACGCTGGGGGTGGCCGTCCGGCGGGACGGCCCGCTCCCGGAGACGGTCGTACGGGGCGTCGGCCGCCACCTGGCGGGCGCGCTGCGCGACCTGCACGCCGCGCGGATACTGCACCGGGACCTCAAGCCCGGCAACGTGCTGCTGGACGGCGACGGGCCCAAGCTGATCGACTTCGGCATCGCCCGCCCGCAGGGCGCGACCACCATGACCGCGACGGGCCTGATGGTCGGCACCCCCGGCTTCATGTCGCCGGAGCACCTCGCGGGCAGCCGCAAGGTCGGCCCTGCTTCCGACGTCTTCTGCCTGGCCTCGCTGCTGTGCTTCGCGGCGACCGGCGACGACCCGTTCGGCGACGGGCCGGTGGCCGCCGTGCTCTACCGCGTCGCCCGCGCCGAGACCGACCTGAGCGCCGTACCCGAGGGGCTGCGCGCGGTCCTCGCGGACTGCCTGAGCGTCGATCCGGCGGGCCGGCCGTCCGCCGGGGAGCTGTGGGAGCTGTTCGGCGGCGCGGGTGCGACGGCGGCGGGCGGTACCGACACGGGCGGTACGGACACGGATGAGGCCGAGGAGGGGCCGAGCAGCTTCGTCTGGCCGGAGCCGGTGCGCCGCCACATCGGGGAGTTCCGGCGGGACGCCGAGCAGTTGCGGGCGGCCGGGGTGCCGTTGCTGCCCGTGCCGGAGGCGCCCGCCGGGCCGGTGCGGACGCCCACCGAGGGCGCGGGGGAGGACCTGCACCGGCAGCCGACCATGTCCGCCCCGGCGGCACCACCGACGCCCGTACCCGTACCCGTACCAGTGCCGCCCGCCCCCGCCGCATCCGTACCGCCCCTGCCGCCCGCCCCCGCCGTACCGGCCCGCCGCCGGCGCCGTACGGTGCTCCTCGCCGCGTGCTTGGCGGGCGCGCTCCTCGGCGGGGTGGGCGTGTACGTAGCGGCCAGGGACAGCGGTGGCGGTGGGGGCGGACAGGCCGGGGGCGCGAGCCCCGCGGCGGGCGCGGACTCGGCGGAGGACGGCCCGAAGGGCGGCGACTCCCCGGACGCCGAGATCGCGGGCGTCGACGACCAGGGCACGGCCGATTCCTCCGGCACCGTCCCGCAGAGCCGCGCGCAGCGCCCCGAGGGCTGGCAGGCGTGGCGGGGCCGTTTCTCCGGACCGGTGATGGGCTGCTCGGCCGGACCGTCGGTTGTCGCCTGCCGTGCCGTGGACGGTACGTACGAGGTGCGCGACGCGGCCGACGGGAAACGCCTCTGGCGCTTCGACGACATCGGCGAAGACCCCGGCCCCCCGTCGATCAAGATCGGCCCGACGGGCGGCATCTTCGTCCCTGCGGGCAGCACGGAGCCCACCGTCCACGACGACGTGGTGGTCTTCGCGACCGACGGCCGCCTCCAGGTGCGCGACGCCCGTACCGGCGACCAGCGCTGGGAGGCTCCGGCGAGTGGTTCCATGGGGTTGCAGAGCAGGCCGCTGGTCGCCGGCGGCAAGGTGTTCGCGGCGACCGCGCAGGGGGAGAGCAGCGGCTTCACCGCGTTCGACCTCGCCGACGGCGACAAGCTGTGGAGCAAGACCCTCAGCAACGCGTTCCTCTCCCGCGCCGAGCAGCGCCCGTTCGAACCGGTCGCCCTCGCCGACGGGCGGGTCTTCGCGCTGAGCGAGGAGGGGCTCGTCGGCTACGCCCAGCAGGACGGCCGGAGCACGGGGCAGGTGGGCGAGGCCGCACGGGGGTGCGGCACCGTGCTGGTCCGCCAGAAGGCCGCGTACTGCCCGGAGTTCACCCTCGCGCCGGGCGTCGGCTCCGCCGAGGGGCTGCCCTTCACCCTGCACGAACTCGACCCCGCCACGCTCGCGACCCGGGGCGAGGTGCGGCTGACCGGTGCCGGACTTCCCGACGGCTCCGAGGTCGCCGCCGTCGACGAGCGGGTCATCGTCGCCCTCAACCGCCTCAAGGACGAGGTGCTCGTGTGCGACCCGCAGAACGGCCAACGCCTCGGCCGCTACGAGATGCACCGTCCGCCGGGACTGGACCACGCCGCCACCACCTCCAGCCCGGTGATCGCGGGCGACACGATCGTCTACGCGGACAACACGCACCTGTACACCATCCCGATCCGCGAGGACGGCGGCCTCGGACCCCTGCGCACCACCAAGGTGCCCGGTGCGCCCGGTGACCGGGCCAAGGACGAGTACGACCCGAAGGACGGGCTGGACCTCGCCCGCGAGCAGCGCCCGCCCGCCGTGCTGCCGGTCGGGGGCGTCGCCCACCTCGTCTACGACCACGGGGCCGCCGCCTCGGTGGAGATCCCCGGCTGACGGCCGGCACGGCCGCACGAGCACCGGGCCGCCCGGGCGGTACGCGGCGCACGCCTCTCCCGGGTGGTGCACGCCCGACGGCCGCTCGCCGCGGGCCCCGTGCGCCGCCCGGGCACGCGAAGCCCTCGACCGAAGACCGCATGCCAGAGCTGACCGCCCCAGAGAGGAACCGACCGTGCTGGAACCCTTCCCGCCCGGCCTGCCACCCCGGCACGTCGGGCCGTACCGGCTGCTGGGCAGCCTCGGCGCGGGCGGCATGGGCGAGGTCCACCTCGCCATCCGCGCGACGGACGACGCCGAAGCTGCCGCAGCCGGTGGCGGTGGTGGTGGCGGTGGCGGCGCTGGTGGCACCGACGGCCCGGACGTGGCGCGGCTGGTGGCGGTCAAGACCGTCCGCGAGGGCCTCGACCTGGATGCGGGCTTCCGCACCCGCTTCCGCCGCGAACTGGCGGCGGCCCGCGCGGTGCGCGGCCCGTACACCGCCGCGCTGCTGGGCGGGGACGCGGAGGGCGAGAGCCCCTGGCTGGCCACCGAGTACGTAGCGGGCCCCTCGCTGGCGGAGGCGGTGGAGCGGGCCGGGCCGCTGCCGGTGCCCGCCGTACGGGCGCTGGGGGAGGCGCTGGCCCGCGCACTGGCGGCCATCCACGCCGCGCGGGTGCTGCACCGGGACCTGAAGCCGGGGAACGTGCTGCTGGCCACGGAGGGGCCGCGCGTCATCGACTTCGGTATCGCGCACGCCTTCGACGCGACGGCACTGACCTCGACCGGCCTCATCGTCGGCAGCCCCGGCTTCATGGCGCCCGAGCACATCGACGGCAGCGCCGCGATCGTGCCCGCCAGCGACGTCTTCTGCCTCGGAGCAGTGCTGTGCTTCGCGGCGACGGGGCGGGGGCCGTTCGACGACGAGGAGATGGGCGCCGTCCTCTACCGGATCACCCAAGCCGACGCCGAACTCGACGCCATGCCCGAGGAGTTGCGGGAGGTGGCAGCCGCCTGCCTGCGGCTCGACCCGGCGGAGCGGCCCACGGCGGAGGAACTGACCGCGAGCTTCGGCGGTACGGAGCGGGCGGCGGAGGTGTTCCCCTGGCCCGGCGGGGTGCTGGCGCTGATCGCGGAGCACCGGGACGCGGCGCGGGCCTGCGCGGCGGCGGCCGAGGACGGGGCGGACGGCGAGGACGCAGCCGGGGACACAGCCGACGAAGCAGCTGACGAAGCTGCGGGTGAGGCGGGCGGTGAGGCGAGCGGTGAGGCAGGCCCAGCCGAACCGGCCACGCCCGCGGCCGCACCCGCCGCGCCCGCCGCCCCGGGCGCCGGGGCCGTGGCCGGGCTGCCGACCGTCGTGCCCGCGCCGCACCACCCGCCCACCGCGGTCGGCACCCCGCCCGCCTCCCGCGGCGGTACGCGCCGTACGGTGCTCGTCGCCCTCATCGCGGTGGCCGCCGTGCTGGTGGGTGTACTGGGCGCGGTACTGCTGAAGCCCGTGCTGGACGACGGCCCGGACGGCGCGCCCCGGGGTGGCGGCTCCGGCCAGTCCGGCGGCACCGGAGGCACGGAGACCGGAGGCGCGGACACCGCCGGTACGGACGGCGACGGGCCCGAGGCGGGCGAGGCCGGGGCGGACGGGGAGCAGGGCACCGCGCGCCGCGTGCTGCCCCTGGGCGGGCCGGGCCACGCACGGGACTTCGGTGCCGCGGGCGCCGACCGAGCCGCCCGCCCGCCAGGCTGGTCGCCGTGGCGGGCGACGGCCCCCGAGGGCACCGGACCGTGCACCCTCGCCGAGAGCACCCTCGTCTGCGCGGCCACCGACGGCGGCCTCACGGCTCTGCGGGCGGACGACGGTGAGGAGTTGTGGACGCACGAGGGGCAGGGCGACGGGACGCCGATGACGGCGCACCCGCCGGCCGTACTGGACGGCGTCGCCTACGCGACCGGCCCGCAGGCGCTGACCGGCTACCGGCTGAAGGACGGCAGCCGCGTCTGGCGGCAGGCACACCCGTCCGGCGGCTACCTGCCCAAGGGCGCGGAGACCAGCGGCGGCGTCCGCTACACCAGCTATCTCGGCGGAGACGAGGAAGCGGCGGGCCGGGTGGTCGCCCAGCGGCTGGACGGTGACCGGAAGCAGTTGTGGAGCGTGCCGGTCGGCGCGGTCCCGCAGCAGCCGGTGGTGTCCGGGGAGCGGGTGTACCTGGTGGCCGGGGGCAGGCTGACGGCGCTGGACGCCCGTACGGGAGAGCGCACGGCACGCGGCGGCACCGACACCGGCGGCTGCTACACGCCCGTGGCCCGCGACGGCCGGGTGCTGTGCACGGCCACGGACGGCGGGGGCGGGGTGGTGGTGCTGGACGGCGCCACGCTGGAGCGGCAGCAGGTCATCGCACCGGACCTGGAGATCCTCACCGACCCGGTCTTCGCCGGCGAGGGCGTGCTGATGGTGGCGGACCGGGAGACGCTGTACGGCTACGACGTGCGCACCGGCGACCGGCTGTGGGCCAGCGCCGCCGGGGACACCGAGGGGCAGCCGTTCCGGGTGGGGGACGGGGCCATGACGGCCGACGGCTTCCGGGTGACCGCCAACGAGGCGCGCGAGGGCGCGCAGCAGGCGCAGACCAAGGAGTACCGGGGCTACGAG
Organism: Streptomyces sp. CNH287; assembly: GCF_000424825.1. Lineage (NCBI taxonomy): Bacteria > Bacillati > Actinomycetota > Actinomycetes > Kitasatosporales > Streptomycetaceae > Streptomyces > Streptomyces sp. CNH287. The sequence continues at coordinate 109,225 of NZ_AUKQ01000005.1, forward strand.
GACGGCGCCGAGGAGGCAGCGGGAGACCCCGCGATGCTGGTCGTCGGCGGCGTGGTCTTCCTCTCCTACGCCGACGGCACGGTCATCTCGGGCTACGCCCCCTGACGCACCCGGACCCGCGAGCACGTCCCGGTGCGTCAGGGGGCGCAGGGGCCGCAGGCGCGTCAGGGGCAGCATCCGGTCAGGCCGTGGCCGACTTGTACTTGCGCACCGCCAGCGTCCGGAAGAAGGCGATGATCAGGACCGACCAGATCAGTGACGCCAGCACCGGGTGCTGCATCGGCCAGGCGTCCGGCACCGGGTAGTTCGGCGGGATGTTGCCGAACAGCTCGCGTGCGGCCTGCACGGTCGCGCTGAACGGGTTCCAGTCGGCGATGTGCTGGAGGAAGGTCGGCATGTTCTGCGAGGGCACGAAGGCGTTCGAGATGAACGTGAGCGGGAAGAGCCAGATCAGCCCGCCCGAGGTCGCCGCCTCCGGCGTGCGCACCGTGAGCCCGATCAGCGCGCCGATCCAGGTGAACGCGTACCCCAGCAGGAGCAGCAGGCCGAAACCGGCCAGCACCTTGAGGAGGTTCTCGTGCGCACGCCAGCCCACGATCAGGGCGACGACGGCCATCACGACCAGGGTCAGCGCCGTCTGCGCCAGGTCGGCGATCGTACGGCCGGTGAGCACCGCGCCGCGTGACATGGGCAGTGAGCGGAAGCGGTCGATGAGCCCCTTGTGCATGTCCTCCGCGATGCCCGCGCCCGCGCCCGCCGTGGCGAAGGTGACGGTCTGCGCGAAGATGCCGCCCATCAGGAACTCGCGGTAGGCGCCCGCGTCCAGGCCGGCGCCGGGGATGTTGATGGAGCCGCCGAAGACGTAGCTGAACAGCACCACGAACATGATGGGCTGGATGAGGCCGAAGATGACGACCTCGGGGATGCGGCGCATGCGAAGCAGGTTGCGCCGGGCGATGATCAGCGAGTCGGAGACGGCCTGTCCGAAGCCGCCCTTCGCCAGCGGGACGGGCCGCTGGGGAGCGGCGTTCGGGCTGTCGGTGACGGTCACTTCGAGGCCTCCTTCTTCTCCGCCCTGCGCCCCTTGCCCTTCTTGCCCCGCTGCTCGTCCGGCGCCGGACCGGTGGTCTCGGCGAGGTGGCCGGTCAGGGAGATGAAGACGTCGTCGAGGGTGGGGCGGCGCAGCCCGATGTCGTCGATCTCCACGCCCTGCGCGTCCAGTTCGCGGATCACCTCGGCCAGCAGCCGGGCGCCGCCGGAGACGGGGACGGTGATCCTGCGGGTGTGCTCCTCGATCATGGTGTCCCCCTCGCCGAAGCGGTGCAGGACGCCGTCCGCGCGCGGGATGTGGTCGCGCTCGTGCACGACGACCTCGACCCGCTCGCCGCCCGTACGCGCCTTGAGCTGGTCGGAGGTGCCGCGGGCGATGACCTTGCCGTGGTCGACGACCGCGATGTCGTGCGCGAGGCGGTCCGCCTCCTCCAGGTACTGGGTGGTGAGCAGCAGTGTCGTACCGCCGGCCACCAGCTCCTCGATGACGACCCACAGCTCCTGCCGGTTGCGCGGGTCGAGGCCCGTCGTCGGCTCGTCCATGAACATCACCGGCGGGCTGACGACCAGCGCGGCGGCCAGGTCGAGCCGGCGGCGCATGCCGCCGGAGTAGGTCTTGGCCGTGCGGTCGGCCGCGTCGGCGAGGTGGAAGCGCTCCAGCAGCGCATCGGCGCGCGCCTTCGCGTCGCGGCCGGAGAGCTGGTAGAGCTGGCCGACCATCCGGAGGTTCTCCCGGCCCGTCAGGTATTCGTCGACGGCGGCGAACTGGCCGGACAGCCCGATCGAGCGGCGCACCTCGTTCGGATGCCGGAGGACGTCGATCCCGGCCACGACGGCCTTGCCCCGGTCGGGTTTGAGCAGCGTGGTCAGTACGCGCACGGCGGTGGTCTTGCCCGCGCCGTTCGGCCCTAGAAGGCCGAGGACGGTGCCTTCCGGGACATCGAGATCGACGCCGTCCAGCGCTTTGACGTCGCCGAAGGTCTTGACGAGACCCTCTGCGTGGATGGCGCCTGGCATGTGGCGGCTCCCCTGCGGGTGGAGTGGGTGGCGGGCTGGGGTGGCTGGGGTGGGGCTCGGCGGAGCGGACGCGGGCTGCCTGGAATTTTACGTATGCCGGAAGAGTCCGGCATGTGCCACGGGCGCGCCCGTCGGTGATCCCGGCGGGCCCCACTCTCGCACGACGCGATATATCGCGTCAATGCCTGTTCGCGACTGTCGCGACTGTCGCGAACAGGCATTGCCGCGCCCGCCGTGGCCCGTCGCCCCCGGAAGCCCCCGTCGTGCCCGCAGCGCCCGCCGCCCCCGCCGCTCAGCCCCGTACCGTGAAGCCCGCCGCGCGCAGCGCCTCCGCGACCTCGGCGCAGTGCTCCCGCCCCTTCGTCTCCAGATGCAGCTCCACCTCGGCCTCCTCCAGCCCCAGCCGCGGATCGGTCCGCACGTGCCGTACGTCCAGGACGTTGGCGTCGACCACGGACAGCTCCGCCAGCAGCGCCGCCAGGGCGCCCGGCCGGTCGGTGAGCAGCAGCCGCAGCGAGAGGTAGCGCCCCGCCGCCGCCATCCCGTGCCGCAGCGTCTGCTGGAGGACGAGCGGGTCGACGTTCCCGCCCGAGAGCACGGCCACCACCGGCCCCTCGAAGTGGCCCGGGTCGGCCAGCAGCGCCGCCACCGGGCTCGCGCCTGCCGGTTCGACCACCATCTTGGCCCGCTCCAGGCAGAGCAGCAGCGCGCTGGAGAGCGCGTCCTCGGAGACCGTGCGCACCTCGTCCACCAGTGCGCCGACGATACGGAACGGCACGTCCCCGGGGCGGCCCACCTTGATGCCGTCCGCCATCGTGGCGACCGAGTCCAGCGCCACCGGCCGCCCGGCCGCCAGCGACGGCGGATAGGCCGCCGCGCCCGCTGCCTGCACGCCGATCACCCGTACGTCCGGCCGCAGTTGCTTGACGGCGACCGCGATCCCGGCCGCCAGCCCGCCGCCGCCGATCCCGACGACGATCGTCCGCACCTCCGGACACTGCTCCAGGATCTCCAGCCCCACCGTGCCCTGCCCGGCCACCACGTCGGGGTGGTCGAAGGGGTGGATGAAGACGGCGCCGGTCTCCTCCGCGTACGTCTGCGCGGCGGCCAGCGTCTCGTCCACGACCTGGCCGTGCATCCGCACCTCGGCGCCGTAGTCCCGGGTCGCGGCGACCTTCGGCAGCGGTGCGCCCACCGGCATGAACACCGTGGCGCGCACGCCGAGCAGGGAGGCGGCCAGGGCGACGCCCTGCGCGTGGTTCCCGGCGCTGGCGGCGACGACGCCGCGCGCGCGTTCCTCCGGGGGCATCGCGGCGATGCGCACGTACGCGCCGCGCAGCTTGAACGAGCCGGTGCGCTGGAGGTTCTCGCACTTGAAGTGCACCGGGGCGCCCAGGAGACCGGTCAGGTGCCTGCTGCCCTCCAGTGCGGTGGTCCGGGAGACGCCGGACAGCGTCTTCTGAGCGTTGCGGATGTCGTCGACGGAGACGGGGAGGGCCGGGGTGTCGCCCTCGGCAGTGCGGTCGGCCATGCCGCCAGTCTGGCAGCCCGCGCCGCCGAGGCGCGCGGAACGCGGAGCGTCACCCCAGGGGAACGGCCGGTTCGCGCAGGACGGTACGCGGGCGCCCCAGGGGCGCGTAACCTGTCCCCACACTTCGGTCGTACGTAGTTGGACTTCCCCAAAGAAGCGAGCATCCCGGCCATGCCCACGCACCCGGACATGACGACAGAACTCAACCCCGACCAGCCTCCCGCGCCCGAGAGGGAACTCACCGGCAGCGCGGTCCTGGAAGCCATGCAGCACCAAGTCGCGGTCTTCGCGCGGCGTGCCGAGCAGACCCGCCTCGGCGGAGTCGGACAGGCCCGCAACTCCATGGACCGCGCGGCCTACCTGCTGCTCAACAGACTGGACCTGGAAGGCCCGATGGGCGTCAAGGCGCTCGCCGCAGGGATGGGCATCGACTCCTCCACGGTCACCCGGCAGGTCGCCCCCCTGGTCGACTCGGGCCTGGTCAAACGCACCTCGCACCCCGAGGACGGCCGCGCCGTGGTCCTCCAGCTCTCCCCGCGCGGCGCCTCCCGGCTCGAACAGGTCCGCTCCTCGCGGCGCGAGCTGATGGAACTGCTCACCGACGGCTGGAGCGAGGAGGACCGGACGGCCTTCTGCACGCTGCTCACGCGCTTCAACGTCGCGCTGCACGGCGTACAGCACGCAGGTCAGGTCACTCCCGCGTCTTGATTTGACCAGTGCGCCTGCCGTTCCATGGGGGAGGGAGGCGCGCACCGTGCGAGAGCGGCAGGCAGCTGGGGAGGGCCGCCGTCGTCGTGGCCGGGAATTCGACGCGTTCGTCGCGGGCGCGGGCGGGCGGCTGCTGCACACCGCCACACTGCTCACCGCCGAGTGCCCCGGCGCCGCCCCGGCGGCCGAGCGGCTGCTGCTGGCCGCGCTCTCCCGTACCTACGCCAGGTGGGACGCGCTGCGCGGCGGAGACCCGTACGAGTACACCCGGCAGGAGCTGGCCGACCGCTTCGCGCACGCCGCCTGGCGCTACCGGCGCCCGCGCGGCGGCCTGCTGGGCGTACTGCCGCCGCAGGAGCGGCTGATCCTGGTGCTGCGGCTGTACGAGGGCGTCGCCGAGGGGCAGATCGCCGCCGCGCTCGGGCTGCCCGTGGAGCGGGTGCGGGCGCTGTGCCTGCGGGCGACGGCCACCATGCGGTCCCGGCTGTCCCACGCAAAGGCCGCGCCGCCGAAGCGCGCGGCCGGTGCGGCGGGCCTGCGCCGCAGGGTGGAGGGCGCGTGGTGAGCTTCCCCGACCGCAGACAGGACGAGGTCCGCCGGATGCTGGAGGCGGACGGCGCGCCCCTGCCCGCCGACCTCGGCGCCCGCGCGGCGCTGCGGGGCGGGCGCCTGCTGCGGTGGCGGCTGGCGCTGCGTACGACGCTGTGGGCGCTCGCCGTCCTGGCGGCTGTCGCCTTCGCAGCCTGGGCCCTGGCGGTGGAACCGTGGCACGTGCCGCCCTCGGAGACCACGCCGCCGCTCGAGGGGTGGTGACGGGCCGTCACGCCTGGCGTGCCCGGCCCGTACTGCCGCTGCGCGCGGCCGAGCCCGGTCAGCCCAGCGCGGCCGTCAGGTCGGCGAGCAGATCGTCCACCGCCTCGATCCCGACGGACAGCCGCACCAGGTCGGCGGGCACCTCCAGGGCCGACCCGGCCACCGAGGCGTGCGTCATCCGGCCCGGGTGCTCGATCAGCGACTCGACGCCGCCCAGCGACTCGCCCAGCGTGAACAGCCGCGCCCGGTCGCACACCCGGATCGCCGCCTCCTCGCCGCCGGCCACCTGGAAGGACACCATCCCGCCGAAGGCCCGCATCTGCTTGGCCGCCGTCTCGTGGCCGGGGTGCTCGGGCAGGCCCGGGTAGTGGACGCGGGTGACCGAGGGGTGCCCGGTGAGCAGTTCGGTGACGCGGGTGGCGTTGGCGCTGTGCCGGTCCATGCGCACGGCGAGCGTCTTGATGCCGCGCAGCACCAGCCAGCAGTCGAACGGCCCGGCGATCGCGCCCATCGCGTTCTGGTGGAAGGCCAGTTGCTCGCCCAGCTCGGCGTCGGAGGTCACCAGCGCGCCGCCCACGACGTCCGAGTGGCCGCCCATGTACTTGGTCGTGGAGTGCACCACCACGTCCGCGCCCAGCGCCAGCGGCTGCTGGAGGTAGGGGCTGGCGAAGGTGTTGTCGACGACCAGCCGCACCCCGGCCGTACGGGCCACGTCCGCGAGGGCCGCGATGTCGCTGATCCCCATCAGCGGGTTGGACGGGGTCTCCACCCAGATCGCCTTCGTACGGTCGCGCAGCGCGGCGCGCACCGACGCCGGGTCGGAGGTGTCCGCGACCGACCACTCCACGCCCCACTGCTCCACGACCCGGGCGAAGAGCCGGAACGTGCCGCCGTAGGCGTCGTTGGGGATCACCACGTGGTCGCCCGGACGCAGCAGGGTGCGCAGCAGGCAGTCCTCGGCCGCCAGCCCGGACGCGAAGGCGAGCCCGCGCCGGCCGCCCTCCAGCGCGGCGAGGTTCTCCTCCAGCGCGGTGCGCGTCGGGTTCGCCGAGCGGCTGTACTCGTAGCCGCCGCGCAGCCCGCCGACGCCGTCCTGCTTGTAGGTGGAGACCTGGTAGATCGGCGGTACGACCGCCCCCGTGGCGGCGTCGGCCGCCTGCCCGGCGTGGATGGCGAGGGTCTCGAAACTCTGATCGTTCATGCCGCCACCGTAATGGGCCGTACCGTGGTGACGGAGGCGGCCGAGCGTACCGCCCGTCCCGTTTCGTCCACCGTGGCGCACGGTAGCCTGCGGGTGGCCCACCGTGGCCGCAGGGCGGGGCGCAGTACCCGAAAGTAGTCAGCCCACAGCGACCGGAGACCGTAGTCATGGAAGCCCTGCTCCTGCTGATCGCCCTCACCGCCGTCTTCGGCGTCCTGGTGGCCCCGGCGCTGCGCCGCCGCAGGCTGCGCCGCGAGGGCGAGGGCGGCCTCGCCAGGGCGGTCTCGCCGGCGGCCGGATACGGCTTCGTGCCGGCCGACCAGCTCGACGTACGCCTGCCGGGCCCCGACCAGCAACTCGTCGACGCCCTGGAGGAGACGCAGCGCTCCGGCGACTGGGAGCCGGTCGCCCGCCTGCTCGCGCTGACCTCGGACGAGTGGGAGCTGCGCTGGCAGCGCGTCCAGTCGGTGGCGGGCGCGGCGGCGCTGGAACTGGCGGCCGGACGGCGGCGGGAGCGCGAGCGGGAGGCGGAGCGCGAGCAGGGGCGCAAGCGGAAGCGGTTCGCCGCAGACCACACCGACCCCGCCGGTGCCGGGGCCGGTGCCGTTGCCGGGGGCCAGGCCGTGGCTGAGGGAATCTCGTTCAGCAAGGGGGCGCCGGGCCTGGAGTCCGCCGCCGGGGACGCGCGCTGGCTGCGCGCCTGGCGCGCAGCGCGGCCCGACGACCCGGGCGCCGCCCAGGTCTACGCACAATTCCTGGTCTGGCAGGCGCTCTCCGAACCGGACTCGGACGAGCGGCGCATCGTGCTGGAGGAGGCCCGCACCGTCTGCCGCGACGCCGCCGCGCTGGCCCCGTCCGACCCCACCCCGCACCTCACCGAACTGCACATCGCCCGCGCCCTCGGCTACCGCAAGGCCGACTTCGAGGCCCTGTGGTCCGAGGTCAGCCGCCGCGCCCCGCACCACATGGGCGCTCACCTGGCGGCGCTGCCGTACTGGTCGCAGAAGGGGCACGGCTCCAAGGCCGAAGCGGACGCCTTCGCCCGTACGGCCGCCGCGCACGCGCCCGAGGGCACGCTGCTCGCCGCGCTGCCGCTGTTCGCGGTGCTCGACCACCTGCCGGAGGTGAACGTGGTGCGCGGGCTCTACCAGAGCGCGGAGATCGAGACGGCCATCGAGGCCGCGGAGTTCGCCGTGGACCACGCCGACGAGGACGACCCGGTGCGCCCCCACGTCCTGCACCTGCTCGTGTGCTTCCTGGTGCGCGCCGAGCGCTACGGCGAGGCGATGGACGCCCTGCGCGTGGTCGACGGCTACGTCGGCGCGCAGCCGTGGGCGAGCGAGCAGGACCCGGCCGCGGCCTACGCGGCCTACCGCGCCCTCGCGATCGCGGGCTGGGAGTCCTCGCCGAAGGCATAGCTTTCGCTATACTTGATGTGTGGAGAGTTGAGTGGGAGATCTTCCTCGTCGAAGAGGTGCGTGACTGGATCGGCGGCCTCGACGGTGAGGCGCACGCCCGAGTGGTGCAGGCGCTGGACGCACTGGCGGAGGGAGGTCCCGGGCTGGGGCGTCCGCTCGTGGACACCCTGCACGGCTCGTCCATGGCGAACCTGAAGGAGTTACGCCCCGGTAGCGTACGGATTCTGTTCGCCTTCGACCCGTGGCGCTCCAGCATTCTGCTGGTCGCGGGCGACAAGTCGAAGCAGTGGAACGAGTGGTATCGGGTGTCGATTCCCCTGGCCGAGCAACGCTACAAGATCTACCTCAAGGAACGGACCCGAGGCGAAGGAGGAGGAACGTGAGCGGGTACACGCGATGGCAGGACATCCGTGCCGGGCATGTCGCCCGTGCCGGTGGTGAGGAGGCCGTGCGGGCGGGGAAGGAAGAGCTGCTCGCGGAGATGACCGGGCGTCGGCTCGCGGAGCTGCGGAAGGCGAGAGGGCTCACGCAGCAGGCGGTGGCCGACCGGATGGGGGTCACCAAGGGACGGGTGTCGCAGATCGAACGGGGCCACGTCTCCGGTCAGGACGTGCTCGCCCGCTTCGCCGCCGCGCTGGGCGGGCGGCTGCACCAGGCGATCTACTTCGACGACGGCGACATCGCGGCCATCGCCTGACGGGGAGACGGGTGGAGCCCGGCCCGGCAGCCGGACGGTCGCGGCGTGCAGGTCGTCCCGTGCGTCGCCCGGGGTGCCGAAGCAGCGCGTGCCGTTGTCGACCACCGGCCTGACGGCAGTCGAGATATCCGACTTGTACCGCCAGGACCGGCGCCCCGTGGCGGTGTCGGCGGCCTGCGGTGTGCCGTTCGCGCTCGCGACGTAGGCGGTGCTCTCGGAGGTGGTCGGAGTCGAATGCACCCCCTGACGGGGAGTGAGGCTTCCCGGTGTCGAATGCCGGTGGAGGCGTCGACGGCGTGCGTGGCGGGCCTCAGCCGCGGCGCCGGGCATGGTTGCACGTGCGGATCGCCGCACCGGTCCAGGAGTCGGTCGCCGAGGCGGTACGGGGCGGCCTCGGCCAGGTGGACCCACTGCGTGCTGACACCGGCTCAGGTCGCGCGGTGGGCCGCGGGTGCGCGGTGCCGGGGCGGTGGAGGTTGCTGCGTCCTGCGTATTGCGCGGAGTTGGGAGTGGCTGATATTTCTCAGGGTGCGCACAGAGGAGTCACGAAACCTTCACAGGATCCCGATTCGTGAACTGGGGGAACGACCCATGGTGCACCACGGCAGAGGCTGCTTACCCCGCACGCCCATACCCTCCGCACCGCCCTCCGCACTCCGGCGCACCCCTGCGGCCTGTTGAGCCCGGTACGCGCCCGCCTCCGCAGGCGGGCGACGCCTCCGAGCACCGTGGCGGACGGGGACTTCCGCCGCTTCTGGTGGGCCAGGACCACGGACGCCCTGGGCACCCAGACCTCCGGGCTGGCCCTCCCGCTGCTGCTGCTCGCCCTGGGCACCTCGCCCGCCGCCGTCGGCGTGGTGGCCGGGGTGTCGGCCGGCTGCGGCATCCTCGTCGCCCCGTTCGCCGCCGTCCTGGCCGACCGCGGGGCCCGCCGAAGAGTGATGGTGTACGCCGCCCTGGTCTCCGCCGGTGCCATGGCCTCGGTCGCGGTGGGTACGCTGCTCGGCGAGCCGTCCCTGTGGCAGCTCTTCGCCGCGGTGATCGTGGAGCGCGTCGCGACCTCCTGCCATGAGGCCGCCTCGGCGGGCACGGTGGCCGTCCTCGTCCCGGCCGGCCGCTACCCCTGGGCCGTCTCCCGCCTCCAAGCCGGTGAGCAGGCCGGACTCGTGGTGGGCCCGGCCCTGGGCGGAGCGCTCTTCCAACTCGGCCGCTGGCTGCCCTTCCTGGCGGACGCCCTCTCGTACCTGATCTCCGCGCTCTGCGTGGCGTCGATGCGCTCGGACCTCCGCCCGCGCCGCGACGGCGCACCGGAGCCCGTACGGCCGCCCGCCCCCGCCGTCGGGCTCGCCGACGCCGGCCGCGGCTTCCTCCGGGAACTGGGCGCCGGGGCCGCCTTCGCCCGCCGGGAGCCGTTCCTGCGCTTCGTGGTGCTCTGGTCGGCGGTGATGAGCCTCCTGCTGGCGGCCCTCTCGTACGGCACGATCTTCACCCTCCAGGACGCGGGCGCGGGCGGCGGGCCGGTCGGGGCCGTGCTCGCGGTGGCCGGGGCCGCCGGGCTGGCCGGTGCGCTGCTCGCGCCCCGCCTGGCGGGCGCGCTGCCCGGGGCGCGCCTGGTGGTCGCGGTGTCCTGGCTGATGGTGGCGCCCACGCTCGGCCTCGCGCTGACCACCCGGGTGTGGGCGTACGCGCTGCTGTTCGGGGCCATCTCGCTGCTGCTGCCCGCGGCGGCCATCGTCCTCCAGTCCCGGGCGATCGAGGTGACACCGCAGGAACTCCAGTCCCGCACCGGCACGGTGCTCGCCACCGCCACCGGACTCGCCGCCGCCGCGGGGCCCGTCGCGGCGGGAGGGCTCGCCGGGGCCGCGGGCACCGGTGGTACGGCGCTGTGCTGCGCGGGGGCGCTGACCGTGCTCGCCCTGTGGTCCACGACTCGGGCACCCGCGGTGCTGGGGAAGGAGTCCGCATGACGTCCAGTGGTACGGGAGCGGAGACCGAGCTCGGCTACCGCGTCTACCGCCCCGTCATCCCGGAGGTCTGTCCCACCGACCCGCACCGCATGGTGCTGACCGCCGACGCGGGCGGGCGCTGCGAGGTGTTCGCCCATGACGCCGGGACCGGACGTACGCGCCAGGTGACCGACCGGCCGCACGGCACGCTGCACGGCACCCTGGACCGGGACGGTGCGGTGTGGTGGTTCGACGAGGACCTGGCCGGCCGCGGCGTATGGCGGGTGCAGGACTTCGACGGCGGTCCGGACACTGCCGGACTGCCGCCAGCCCCGGCCGGCACCCCGCGCGGGCTGGCGATGAACGCCGCCGGGCAGGTCGCCGCCGGGGTGGGCGGCCCGGACGGGCTGACCGTCTGGCTCGGACGCCGCGGCGGCCCGGCGCGTACGGTCCACCGTGCGCCGGGGCCGCGGCGGCTGGCCGGACTCTCCCCGGACGGCGGCCTGCTCGCCGTCGGCGGGCCGCCCTACGCCGACCGCGCGGTGACGGTGCTGACGCCGGACGGCCGCACCGTGGCGGAGTTCGGCGGCGCGGACCTGCCGCGTCCGGCCGCCGGAGCCCCCGGCACCCCCGCCGCCCCCGGCTCGGCCCGCGTCTGGGTACGGGGCTTCGCCCCCGCCGCCGCCCACTCCGGTCCGGCCGAACTCCTGCTGGTCACCGAGCACGGCGACCGCTACCGGCTCGCCACCTGGGACACCCGGCACGGACTCCGCGAGCACGGCTGGTGCGCCTTCGACACCGAGATCGACGCCCTCTGGTACCCGGACGCCCGCCGGGTGCTGATCCGCCAGGACCGGCACGGACGCAGCCTGCTGCACACCGCCGACCTGGACCGGCGCACGCTCACCACCCTGACCACCCCGCCCGGCAGCATCCCCGATGCCGCCCCGCGCACCGGCGGCGAGGTCCACTACGTGTGGACGGACAGCGCCACCCCGCCCCGGCTGTGCACCATGGCGGCGGACAGCACGGCCCGTACGCGCCCGCCGGTGCTCGGCGCGCTGCCTGAGCGCGTACCGGGTGTGCACAGCGAGCTGTGGACGCCGGGGCCCGACGGCCCGGTGCACACGCTGCTCAGCCTCCCGGAGCGCACCGGCGCACGCCCCGCGCCCCTGGTGTTCCTGCTGCACGGCGGCCCCGCGGACCACGACCGGGACGCCTACGACGGCGTCGTCCACTCCCTGGTGGCCTCCGGCCTCGGCGTCGCCCGCGTCAACTACCGCGGCTCCACCGGCTACGGACCCCGCTGGCGCGCCGCCTTCGGCGGCGGTGTCGGTCTCACGCAGGTCGACGACCTGGCGGCGGTACGCGCCGACCTGCTGCGGCGCGGCCTGGCGCGCGAGGAGGCCGTCGGCCTGTGGGGCACGTCGTGGGGCGGGGCGCTGGCGCTGCTGGCGCTCGGGGTGCGGCCGGAGCTGTGGCAGGCCGGAGTCGCCGTCAAGCCGATCGCCGACTTCGCCGCGGCACACCGCACCGGTCTGCCCGCCCTGCGCGCCCTGGACGAGCGGCTGTTCGGCGGCACCCCGGCGGACGTACCGCAGCGCTACGCGCGCAGCTCGCCGGTGACCTACGCGGCCCGCGTCACCGCCCCCGTGCTGGTCGTCGCCGCCACCCGGGACAGCAAGTGCCCGCCCCAGCAGGTCGCCGACTACCTGGCGGCGCTGCGGGCGGCCGGCGTACCGCACGAGTCCCAGTGGCTGGAGTCCGGCCACGACGGCTACCGGGGCTCCGACCACGTGGCCACCCTGCGCCGCGCCCTGGAGTTCCTGCACGGCCATCTGGGCGCGGCGACGCGCCGGACGGCCCCTACAGCTCCCCGCTCCGACCGGAGCGGGGCCCGTCAGGCCGGCGGCCCAAGCGCCCCTGCCACCGGCCGTCGACACCTCGAAGGGAGGCCATGACCATGCAGAAGGACGTGATCCACAACAACCCGCTCCACGACGACGAGGAGAACCGGAGTCCCAGCGTCATGATCACCATCACGGTTCCGATCCGCAACGCGGAGGAGACCGAGGAGATCTGATCCGGTATCCCGGCCCGGTGCCTGGAACACCGGGCCGGGATCGCCGCCCGCCACCCGCCGTGCCCGCCGTCCTGCTCCGTCCCGTCCGAGAGCGACCGCCCCGAGGAGTCCGCCCATGCGTGTGCTGCTGGTCAACATGCCCTGGTCCCCGATCGACGTACCCTCCCTCGCGCTGGGCATCCTCAAGCGCAGCGCCACCGAGAACCGGCCGGGCACGACCGCCGAGGTCTACCACGCCAACCTCGAGTACACGGACTGGATCACCGAGCGCACCGAGTTCGGCAAGGACGACTACGTCTACTACTCCCTCTCGTCCTACTTCCTGGGCTGCGGCGACTGGGTCTTCTCCTCGGCGCTCTACGACGACCCGGAGTGGCGCAGCGAGGAGTTCACCGCCGCGATGCGCGGCAAGCTCTCCGCCGCGCGGATGCGCATGAGCCACGAACTCCACGGCTTAGCACCGGAGTTCGTGGAGCGGACCGCTCGCGAGATCGTGGCGTGGGAGCCCGACGTGGTGGGGTTCTGCTCGACGTTCCAGCAGAACACCGCCGCCCTGGCGGCGGCCAAGTACGTCAAGCGGCTCGCCCCGCACATCACCACCGTGATGGGCGGCGCCAACTGCGACGCGGAGCAGGGGCACGCGGCGCACCGCAACTTCCCGTTCGTCGACTACGTGGTGCGCGGCGAGGGCGAGGCCGCCTTCCCGCGGCTGCTCGACGTCCTGGAGGGCTCGGGCCGCCCCCGTGCGATACCGGGGCTGTGCTGGCGGGACGCCGAGGGCGCCTCGGTGGCCAACCCGATGGCCACCTCACCCCTGCCGCCCGCCGCCATCACCTCCCCCGACTACTCGGGCTACTTCGAGCGGCTCGCCGCCTCCGCGGCACGGCACTGGGTGGAACCCAAGCTCGTCGTGGAGGGCGCCCGGGGCTGCTGGTGGGGGGAGAAGCACCACTGCACCTTCTGCGGCCTCAACGGCACCTTCATGGAGTTCCGCAGCAAAGCCCCGGAACGGTTCTACGACGAGATCATGGAACTCGCGCGCAAACACCAGGTGCTGGACATGTACGTCGTCGACAACATCCTCGACATGGGCTACGTACGGACGGTGCTGCCGCGCATCGTGGACAGCGGCTACGACCTGCGCCTGCACATCGAGATCAAGGCCAACATGCGCCGCTCCCAGCTCCAGGCTCTCGCCGACGCGGGAATGATCTACGTCCAGCCGGGCATCGAGAGCCTCAACAGCCGCGTGCTGGACCTGATGGACAAGGGAGTGAGCGGCTGCCAGAACGTCCGGATGCTGCGCGACGGCGCCGAGACCGGCCTGGCCGTCTCCTGGAACTACCTGCACGGCTTCCCGGACGAACGCGACGAGGACTACGACCCGGTGATCGCCCAACTCCCGGCCTTGGAACACCTCATGCCGCCCGTGGACCTCTCGGCCCGCATTGCCATCGAGCGCTTCAGCCCCTACTTCAACCGCCCCGAACTGGGATACGAGACGCTCCGCCCGGACATCCACTACCGCTTCACCTACGACCTGCCGGAATCCGAACTCTACGACCTGGCCTACGTGTTCGAGGCGCCCGAGCGCGGCATCGGGGAGCAGACGGCGAAACGGCTCAACCAGGGCATCAAGGCCTGGCGCGAGGGGTACGCGTCCAGCCGGCTCACCCAGACCGACCTGGGCGACCGGATCGTGCTGGTCAGCCGCCGCCGCGCGTTCAACTGGCGCACCCGGGAGCTGACCCGTCCGCTGGAGCTGGCCGCCTTCCGGCTGCTGGACCAGCCGCACCATCCTGCCGCCCTGACCCGGAAGCTCACCGAGCAGTTCGCGGGGGAGACCGGCGGGAGCGGCGACGCGGGAGGGGAGGAGCCCGCCGTGGACGAGGCGGCGGTCCGGGCGCTGCTGGCACGCTGGCTGGAGTGGGGCGTGGTGTTCACGGACGCCGACCAGTACGTGCACGTCGCACCGGCGGCCGTCAACGAGGACCTGCTGCGCCTGGAGTTCATGCGCCGCGTGGCGGCCGCAGCGGAGCCGGACGAACAGCCGGAGCCCGGCCCGGCGGCCCCGGAGGAGTCCCGCAACCGGCCCGCCCTCCCCGTCTCCTGACACCGCACACCGCACACCGCGCACCGCACGCCGCACCGCACCGCCGCGCACCCGTCCCCCGTTCCCCCGTTCCCCCGTCCCACCGGCACCGAGGAGCACGATGGAGACCGTCACCGCCTGGCGCGACTACGAACTCGAGGCCGCCGGCCTGCCCGGCATGTCACTCGGCGAACTGGCGGCGAGTGGCCCGGCCGCCGAAACCGCCGCCCGCCTGTGGCGGAACGGCGCCCGCCGCGTCCGCCTGCCCGGCACCACCGACCTGCGCGCCGCCGCCAACGAGGACCCCGACGCCGCCGCCCGTACGGTGCGCACGCTGTGCCTGGTACGGGAGCTGACGGCGCACGCCGTGTACGTCGAGTGGGAGCTGCGCACGGAGCCCGACGCCGACGCGTGGCGCCCGCTCAACCACCTCCAGCCGCCGCTGGCCCTCTCCGGGCCGCCCGAGGCGGAGGACGCCCTGCGTACCTGGCGCGGGGAGCACTACCTGTGCAAGTGCCTCTGGCGGCAGGGGCCGGGCTTCGTCCAGATCCGGGACCGGCGGTGGGGCGAGCTGTACCGCTTCACCGTGGACGAACCCGACTACCAGGAGGCCATCGGCCTGCTCACCGAAGGAGCGCCCGCCTCCGCGATACCGGCGGCGATCCTCGACGACTTCCGGTCCGAGCGGCTGGTGGGCGACGTCGGCCCGATGTCGTGGTGGCTCCCGTACCGGGTGCGGCGGTGGATACAGGAGGCGATGGCCATCTGAGGCTGAGGCCGCGGGCGCGGGGGACGCGGAGCGGTTCGGACGCCCGGTTCGCCGTGCCGGTGCTTGTCCCCGACCGACTGCTCGCCCCCGACCGACTCCTCGTCCCGCAGGCTCAGGACGCGAAGCCCCACTTCGAGTCCTCGCGCAGGAACGGCGATCCCGGGCCGGGCTTGAGAGGTCCGTGTTCGCCGCCGAGGCGCACGCCGTCGAGTATGTAGCCGGCGCGCCACACCTCCTCGTGTGCTTCGGTGAGGAACACGACGCTTTCGGCGAGGCCCTCGTCCTGGAAGGCGTAGACCTGCCACGTGCTGCCCGGCGCGAACGCCTCCAGCCAGGTGTGGTCCGGGAGGTCGGCCAGCTGAGCCGTGTGCCGTGCGCCGTCGACGCCCCGGTACCGGAGCAGGATCGTATGCCCTTCGCCGTCCTCGGTGTTGACGACCACCCTCGCGGTGCGCGCGGTCCGGTCGAGCGCCGGGAGCGGGCCTCGCGTCGTTCTCGACAGCTGCACGAACAGCCGGGTCAGCAGCACCACGGTGAGCGCCATGATCCCGGCCCATACCCAGATCAGCACATCTCCCCATCCCGCCCAGGACAGCCACAGCACAAGGACGGCGAAGAGGCCGCAGCCGCCGAAGACCAGCGCCGGGATGGCCCAGCCGTGCCGCAGCAGGAACGGCGCTTCGGGTCCGGTGCCGATCAGCAGCCTCTCCGCGACCCGCTCGATGAGCGGCTCTTTCTTCTCCTGCCGTGTCATGCGACTCGCCCGTCTGCGCCTCTGCCGGGGAACCTGTCGGACAAGACGCCGTCCAGGCCGTCCGGCTGCCCCTCACCTTCATGCACGCCGATCACCCCCGGCCGGCCGTGGAGAGGCCGGCCTGCGGGCGGGACGCAGCTTTCCCCACCCGCGCTTCACAGACAGCGAACGCGAACGCCCCCAGCACCGCGGCACCCGCGCTTCCCGCCAGCGCGACGCCGGGCCGGAACCATGAGGGAAGACCGGCGAACAGCTCCCCGCCGGTGAAGACGACGCCGACGAGCATCACCATGGTCAGCAGGATTCCGCCGACCGTGGCCACCGCGCTGGACCTGGCCAGGAATTTCCAGGCTCGTGCGCGCAGGGCTCCGGGGCCCACCGGCCGAAAGGGTTCCAGAGCTTCCCTGACTCTGGGGGGCCACCGGGTGACGAAGATGTCGTCCACGTCGTCGGAATCGACCCCGTCGTGGCGGAAGACGAGGGCCTGTCCGATCAGGAGGCGACCGCTTCCGGGCGTCGACAGCGGGCAGGAGACCCTCCGGCGCAGAGTCCCCTGCCCCGGAACCTCGGCCTTGATGAGCAGCAGGTCCTGCGCCTGCACCTCGCCGGGAGCATCCTCGACCGCGTCATCGATGACGCCGACGGCGAGGTGACCCTCGGCCGTCCGGGACCGCTTGCCGGAGTGCCTGTTCCTCATCGCCCACCAACCTTCGCGCTGTCGGGCCATCCGTCGAAGAGCACGTCGTCCTCATCTTCGGGGACAAGGGTGTGGTCGCGGAAGGCGGTGATCGAGGCCTACGCCCTCCCGCGCCCGATGCTCTCCCCCCGGGGGGGGCCGGGTGCACCGTCCCGGACCTGGCGGCGTTCCACGAGCAAACCGCCTGGGTTACGCTCACAGAGCTTCGGCTGAGGGCACGGACCGCGGGCCGCGTGCCGCGGGCCTGAAGGTGGCGGCCGTCGACGGACCGTACGCGGGAGAGCCGTACGACGCGCGCTCCCGGGAGATGCTGGGAGTTCTGGAGCGGCAGTGAACACAGTGCCCGCGATCGAGGCGGAGGGCGCCACGGTCGTCCTGAACGAGACCACGCTGCTCGCGCCGACGACGTTCGAGGTGATGCCGGGCGAGTTCTGGTGTCTCACCGGCAGCAACGGCTCCGGCAAGACGACCCTCCTGCGCGCCTTCCTGGGCGGTCGGCGGCTGACGGACGGCGCCGTCCGCGTGCAGGGCGAGACCGTCGATCTGGCCAGGCCCCGGCACCGGCGGATCGTGGCCTCGCTCGTCGAACCGGTGCCCGTCGCACGGGACATGACGCTGCGCGAGCAGGTGACGCTGGTCGCCGCCTCCTGGTACGGCAACACGGCGGCGACCGCCGAGCGCGCCGAGGAGGTCATCGGGCGCCTCGGCCTCTTCGACCTGGGCGAGCGGTTCCCCTCGCAGCTCTCCTCCGGCCAGCTGCAACTCTTCAGCCTCGCGCTGACTCTGGTCCGCCCCGCCGACGTCGTCCTGCTCGACGAGCCCGAGCGGCATCTCGACACCGACCGCGTCGCCCTCGTCGCCGAGCTGCTCGCCGAGCGTGCGGAGGAGGGCACCGCGTTCCTCGTCGCCACCCACGAGTCCGCCGTCGTGGACGCCTGCGACGGCGTCGTGGAGTTGGGATGACGACGGAGCGCACCAGAGAGGTGGCGGCCGACCCCAGGGCCCGCGTCCACGCCGTACGCCAGCGGTACGCCCGCCGCGGCGACCGCGCCACGGTCCACGACCGGGCGTACCTGATCTACGTCGCCGCCCTCCTCGGCCTCGTCTACGTGGTGCCGGTCGTCTATCTGGCCAGGACCTCGCGGGCGCTGGTCTCCCTGGACTCCTCCGAGGCGGCGACGCCCGCGGCGTGCCTGGTCGCGGCGGCGGTGGTCTGGGGCGCGCAGCTGGCCGGCCGGTTCTGGGGGCCGCTGGTCCTCAAGCCGTTCCTGCTGCACGTGTTCATGTCCACGGACCTGTCCCCTTCGCACTACCTCGCTACGATCGCCCGCCGCCGCCTCACGTACGCGGGACTCGGCACGCTGCTCGCGGTGTGCACGGCGGCGTTCTTGCTGACCGACGTCTTCGACCACTCGGAAGCCGTGCTCGCGGCGCAGGGCGTGGCCGTCTCGGCGGGCATCGGCGCCGTCGTCCCGGGGGCGTGGCTGTGGGGTCAGGTCCGGACGGTGCGCGACAACCTCCTGCTCTCGGGCGGCGTGGCCGCCGCAGCCGGCGTCGTCGCGCTGCTCGGCGGAGGCGGGCTCCTCGGCGGGGGCGGCCTGTGGCTCGCCGCCGGTGTCCTGGTCGTCTCGGCGGCGCTGCTCGGCAGAGCCGCCTTCCGGTCCGTCCGCACGGTCGACCTCGCCCGGCTCGCCCGTGAGTCGGCACGTGCCGCCCAGGCCCAGACCTTCGCCTGGACCGGCACGCTCCACGACGCGCTCGACCTGTACCGCCCCGACCCGCGCGGGCACACCTCGGCCCTGGTACGTCCCGACGGCCGCCTGCGCGGACACCTCGCGCAGGGGGCGGTCCGTGCCCTGCGCACCCGGGGCCGTGCGCTCGCCTCCGTGGTGTTCCTGCTGGCCGGCGGCTCCCTCCTGACGCTCGGCCTCGCGGAGCCGGACGCCCGCCTCGCGACGTTCTCCTGGGCGGCCGGTGCGGCGGCCGTGTACTGGGGCTCGGGCTGGGTCGGCGAGACCTGGCGCGGCCTGCGCGACGAGCTGACGCTGGCCCCGCTGTTCGGCGAGCACTGGGGCGGGATGCTCGCCCGCACCCTGGCCTGGCCGGTCGTCGCGGTGACCGCCGCGGCCGGGGCGGCGGGCGCCGTCACGGCCCTGACACGGTGGCCGCTCCAGGACGGCACGACGGCCGAGGTACCGCTGCTCGGCGCGGCGTCGGTGGTGCTCGTCCTCGGGGCCAGGTTCCTGCGCGAGATGAAGATGAACCTGCCGACCGAACTGCTGCTCCCCATCATCACGCCCCTGGGCGACCTCTCCGGACTCCGGGTCTTCGTCTGGCAGTTCGACGGCCTCGTCGTCGTACTGGTCGGCATCCTCGTGATGAACGAGATGCCGACCGCGACCGGTGGGGCCCTGGCCGCGCTGGGCATGGCCGCCTGGTCGGTCTGGGCGGGCCTGCGCAGGACCGGGTGGGCCCATCGGGGACTCCTCACCCGCCTCGGCCGCGCCTGAACACTCCCCGCGACTTCGCGACCAGCACCGACACCCGACATCGCCCACCGACCGCGAGCACCGGTGGCCCCGCCGTTCTTGCCGTACAGCCCCACTCACGGCAAGCGCTGAATCTGCACGTCAACCAGCGGACCGGATGGCCCACTGCGTGAACATCGGGCGCACGGCCAGACGTACGGACTCGCGGCCGCGGACGCCACCGCCGCCTCTGCGCCACGGTCACACCGGGGAACGTGACCGGCTGGCTGGTGTCGGCTGGTGGCCGTGGGAGCCTGGGGCGTTCGAGGAAGCAGAACGGCGAGACGTGCCCGTGGTGCTGTCGGTCGGCTACTCGGCGTGCCACTGGTGCCAGTGAATGCACAGACCCAGTAGTCGGCGGTGCTTATACCTCTCTGATGAGCACGTGCTTCCCGCAGAGCTTCGACCAGTCGTCCCGGTCGGAGGTCAGGACGATCACGGGGGACGGGGCGCGGAGCGCGAGCGCGGCGACGAGGGCGTCGATCGCGTACTGGTGCCCATGCAGCCCGCCCGCGTCCTGAAGCAACGCCACCGCGGTCAGGGAGTCCTCCTGGCTGACCGGTTCTACCCGCAGCCGGGAGAGCACCCACTTCAAGCGCGCGAGATCGGTCTTCCCATGTACGGCTTCAACGATGGTCAGCGCGGACACGAGGACGGGAACCCCAGCCTGCCGGGATGCCTCGATGCGAGCCGCCATACCGCGGTCGTTGCGCAGGAGCAGGGAGAGCGCCTCGCAGTCGAGCACCAGCGAGCGAACCGGCTGATCCTTCACGCAGCGCCCCGCTGGACATCCTCGGCGTTCACGTCTCCGAACAGCTCGCGACGAGCGGCTTCGATCTCCTGCTCCGTGAGCGCGCCGTGCTCCTCTTCATGAGCCGCGACGATCTCGGCGAGCCCGTCCATGGCGAGCTGGTGCTTGACAGCCTCGGTGATGTAGCTGGACAGCCCGCGGCGGCCGGTTCGGGAGCGGAGCTCACTGACCAGCTCGGCGGGCATGGACACGGAGATGTTCTCGGTGGTCCCGGCTCGGGTCGGCTTCATGGCTCTAGTGTAATACATTGTCTATTATAGGGAGAGGGTTTGTGGGGGAGCGGGAGCTTGCGGTGCTCCGCGTGCTCTGAGGTCGACATGGCGGGGGAGCCCTCTCGGCCCGTCGCGAGGCCGGCACGTGGGGTAGATGGAGCGGCGGTTCGTAGGGGCTGAGGAGCGGAATTCCCGCCCGCCGATGTCCGGCATTTGGTTGCGTGGGCGCCGTGGCCCTCTCGAACGGTGAATTCCGCGTGCCTGTCGACATCCGTCCGATCTGGGGGAAGCTGGGCAACGGTTCCCGGCCGCACCCCCTCATCTGTCATGCGTTGGACACTGCCGAAGTGGCGTTCCAGTTGTTCGATCTATGCCTGCGGCCTCCAACTCCACCTTGCACAGTTCGACGGGGAGGCGGAGATCCACGACGTGCCCGCCCCGCGGCGAGCCATGTCGGAGGGGATCGGAAGGGGCAAGTCCTACGGCTGCGGACTGTTGAACGTCCTGCCGGTCCGGCAACCCGACGGCGAGCCCGCCGTACCCGGACGCACCCCCGCCTGACCGCGGTACGCCGTTCCCGACTGGCAGGTGGGTCGAGGCGGGCGGGGGCATAGGTTGGGGACATGCCGAATCGACTCGTGGGTGTGACCTCGCCTTATCTGCTCCAGCACGCGGACAACCCCGTCGACTGGTGGCCGTGGGAGCCCGAGGCGTTCGAGGAAGCGAAACGGCGTGACGTGCCCGTGCTGCTGTCGGTCGGCTACTCGGCGTGCCACTGGTGTCATGTGATGGCGCACGAGTCGTTCGAGAGTGAGGAGATCGCGGCCTTTCTCAACGAGCACTTCGTGGCCGTGAAGGTGGACCGCGAGGAGCGGCCCGATGTGGATGCTGTGTACATGGAGGCGGTGCAGGCGGCGACCGGGCAGGGGGGCTGGCCGATGACCGTCTTCCTGACCCCCGACGCCGAGCCGTTCTACTTCGGTACCTACTTCCCGCCCGAGCCCCGGCACGGCATGCCCGCATTCCCCCAGGTGCTGGACGCCGTACGCGTCGCGTGGCGCGATCGGCGGGGCGAGGTGGCCGAGGCGGCCGGGCGGATCGTGCGCGACCTCGCGGGGCGCGGCCTCGCCTACGACCGGCCGCAGCCGCCGGACGAGCAGGTGCTGGCCGAGGCGCTGCTCGGGCTGACCCGCGAATTCGACGCGGCCAACGGCGGGTTCGGCGGGGCGCCGAAGTTCCCGCCGTCCATGGTGCTGGAGTTCCTGCTGCGCCACCACGCGCGCACCGGCTCGGCCGGCGCGCTCCAGATGGTCGAGGCGAGCTGTGAGGCGATGGCGCGCGGCGGCATCTACGACCAGTTGGGCGGCGGCTTCGCGCGCTACTCGGTCGACGCGGGCTGGGTCGTCCCGCACTTCGAGAAGATGCTCTACGACAACGCGCTGCTGTGCCGGGTGTACGCGCACCTGTGGCGGGCCACCGGCTCCCCGCTGGCGCGCCGGGTCGCCCTGGGCACCGCCGACTTCATGGTCCGCGAACTGCGCACCGAGCAGGGCGGGTTCGCCTCCGCGCTGGACGCGGACAGCGAGGTGCCGGGCAGCGCGGCCGGTGTGGACAGCGGGGGCGGGCACCGGGAGGGCGCGTACTACGTCTGGACGCCGGAGCAGCTCACCGAGGTGCTGGGGGAGGCGGACGGGGCCTTCGCCGCGCGGTACTTCGGGGTGACCCGGGAGGGCACGTTCGAGGAGGGCGCCTCGGTGCTCCAGCTCCCCGTGGCCCCCGACCTGACCGAGCACGAGGGCGAGGCCGGGCGCGAGCGGGCCGCGTCCGTGCGGGAGCGGCTGCTGGCGGCCCGTGCACGGCGCCCCCGCCCCGCGCGGGACGAGAAGGTCGTCGCCGCCTGGAACGGCCTCGCCGTCGCCGCGCTCGCCGAGACCGGCGCCTACTTCGGCCGCCCCGACCTGGTCGAGGCCGCCGAGAGCGCCGCCGACCTGCTGCTCACCGTGCACACCGACGACCGCGGACGCCTGGTGCGCACCTCCCGGGACGGGCGCGCGGGCACCGGAGCCGGAGTGCTGGAGGACTACGCGGACGTCGCCGAGGGCCTGCTCGCGCTGTGCGCGGTGACCGGCGAGAGCAGCTGGCTGGAGCTGTCCGGCACCCTGCTGGATTCGGTGCTGCGCCACTTCACCGCCGCCGACGGCGCCTTCTTCGACACCGCGGACGACGCCGAGAAGCTCATCCGGCGGCCTCAGGACCCGACCGACGGCGCCACCCCCTCCGGCTGGACCGCCGCCGTCGCCGCGCTGCTCGGCTACGCCGCGTACACCGGCAGCGCCCGGCACCGGGAGGCGGCCGAGCGGGGGCTGGGCATCGTGGACGCGCTTGCGCCCCGTGCGCCGCGCTTCATCGGCTGGGGCTTGGCGGCGGCGGAGGCGGCGCTCGACGGGCCGCGCGAGGTCGCGGTGGTCGGCCCGTACGACGATCCGGTGACCCGCGAGCTGCACCGTACGGCGCTGCTGGCGACGGCGCCCGGCGCGGTGGTGGCCACCGGCGACCCGGGGGCCGCGGAGGCGGCTGAGGAGGCAGCGGCCGTGCCGCTCCTGCGGGAGCGCCCGCTGCTGGACGGCCGCCCGGCGGCCTACGTCTGCCGACGGTTCACGTGCGCCGCGCCGACGGGGGACCCGGAGACGCTGCGCCGGGCACTGGGCGGCGGCGCGGCGGGGGCGGCGGCGGGCGGCGGACGAGACCTGGCCTGACCCGGGCGTACCGGGGCGGTGCCACGACCCCCGGACGCGGCTCTCCCGCCGCGGCCCCCGTGCCCCCCGGCGCCCGCGCGCCTCACAGCGTCAGGCCGCGCTCCAGCACCCGCAGCGCGCCGTCCACCAGCGCGTCCATGTCCAGCGCGGTGCCGTCCCCGCCCGTGCCGTCCTCGCCCGTGCCGTTCTCCACCCAGTGGAGGAACGCCTCGGTCAGCGCGCCCATGGCCGCGCCCGTCACCACCCGCAGCTCCAGGTCCCCCACCGGGCGCCCCGTGCGCTCCGAGAGCACCTCCGTGAGCAGCCTGCCGGTGACCGCGCCGTGCTCG
Source organism: Streptomyces sp. CNH287 (assembly GCF_000424825.1). Lineage (NCBI taxonomy): Bacteria > Bacillati > Actinomycetota > Actinomycetes > Kitasatosporales > Streptomycetaceae > Streptomyces > Streptomyces sp. CNH287. The sequence goes on from NZ_AUKQ01000005.1 coordinate 132,637, forward strand.
TTCATGCGGGCGCGGATGGCGGGGACGTCGCAGATGAGGTGGAGCCGCTGGATGGCCACGCCGCCCTCCAGCTCGTACATCCGCGCCATCACGGTGCGCAGCGCGTGCCGCAGCGCGGTGACGGGCGGCTCGTCGCGCGGCCGGTTGCGCAACTCGTCCGCGAACTCCGGGTCGTACTCGTCCGTGAGGACGATGTCCTCCTTGGTGGGGAAGTAGCGGAAGACCGTGCTGGGGGAGACCTCCGCGACTTCGGCGATCTGGCCCACCGGTGTGGCGTCGTAGCCCTGCTCGGCGAAGAGGCGGTACGCGGCCTCCCGGATGGCCTCGCGGGTCTGGATCTTCTTCCGCTCACGCAGCCCTGGCCGGGGGACTGTCACGGGGTGGGAGCGCGTGGAGGTCATGGCTTTCATTGTCCCGTATCCCTGTCCACGGGGACTGCGCCCATGCCTGCGCACACGGACGGGCGTGCGATTCCCGCATTCACCCCGGGTGGCTCACCGTGACCGAAAACACCAGGCGCCCGGAATGCGCCGCCCGTACAGTTGCCGCATGCAGGTGATCCAGTCGACGAAGCTCGCCAATGTCTGCTACGAGATCCGTGGCCCGGTGCTCGAGGAGGCCATGCGGCTGGAGGCGGCGGGTCACCGCGTACTCAAGCTGAACACCGGCAATCCGGCGGCCTTCGGCTTCGAGTGCCCGCCCGAGATCCTCGAGGACATGCTCCGCAACGTCGGCGACGCGCACGGCTACGGCGACGCCAAGGGGCTGCCCGCCGCCCGCCGCGCGGTGATGCAGCACTACCAGACCAAGGGCATCGAGCTGTCCGTGGAGGACGTCTACCTGGGCAACGGCGCCTCCGAGCTGATCCAGATGTCGATGCAGGCGCTGCTGGACGACGGGGACGAGGTCCTCGTCCCCGCACCCGACTACCCGCTGTGGACGGCCTCCGTCTCCCTCGCGGGCGGCGTCGCGGTGCACTACCGCTGCGACGAGCAGTCCGACTGGATGCCGGACCTGGCGGATCTCGAGCGGAAGATCACCGACCGTACGAAGGCGCTCGTCGTCATCAACCCGAACAACCCGACGGGTGCGGTCTACGACGAGGAGATGCTGCGCGGCCTGACGGACATCGCCCGCAGGCACCAGCTGATCGTCTGCTCCGACGAGATCTACGACCGCATCCTCTACGACGGCGCGACCCACACGCCCACCGCCGCCATCGCCCCCGACCTGCTCACCCTCACCTTCAACGGCCTCTCGAAGAACTACCGGGTGGCCGGTTACCGCAGCGGCTGGCTGGCGGTGTGCGGCCCCAAGTCGCACGCGCAGAGCTACATCGAGGGCCTGACCATCCTCGCCAACATGCGCCTGTGCGCGAACATGCCCGCGCAGCACGCGGTGGCCACCGCGCTGGGCGGCCGCCAGTCCATCGACGACCTGGTGCTGCCCGGCGGCCGCATCCTGGAGCAGCGCGACACGGCGTACGAGCTGCTCACGCAGATCCCCGGCGTCACCTGCGTCAAGCCCAAGGGGGCGCTGTACCTCTTCCCCCGGCTCGATCCGAAGGTCTTCAAGGTCAAGGACGACCGGCAGCTGGTCCTCGACCTGCTGCGGGCGGAGCAGATCATGGTCGTGCACGGCACCGGCTTCAACTGGCCCGAGCCCGACCACTTCCGGATCGTGACGCTGCCCGCGGTGCAGGAGCTGGCCGACGCGGTCACCCGGATCGGCACCTTCCTGGACGGCTACAGCCAGTCGTAGGCGAGGTCCGGCCGGGAAGATTCGTGCGGTGCAGCGACGGCAAAGCAGTGGTAACCGATCAACTTTAGACAATGTCTAAGCTAGGATGGTTTCCTGTAACGTGCCAGGAGGCCATCCATGTACGAATCGATCCGCACGCAGTCGGTCCACACCATGGCTGAGACGGATGTGCCGCGCCGCTCCCGTGACGAAGAACTGGACATCCGGCTCGCCGGCCATCTCACCGCCCTGCTGACGGTCACGGACGAGCTGCGCGCGCTCACTCCGGCGCCCGCGCTCGACGAGGCGGCTCAGCTGCTCGCCGCCCAGTCCAAGCGGCTGGGCGGCGGACGCGCACCGCAGCGTGCGGTGCCGTCCGCGCGCGACGCCAGCGCGTCGCACGTCACCGGGCTCCACCAGCGGGCGCACACGCTCGCCGGCATGGCGCTGGTGATCGCCACCGCACGGGAGGACAGCGCCGCCGCGGAGCTGGCCGCCGAGCGGCTGGAGGTCCACGCGTCGGCGCTCGGCATCACCGAATCCGCCTGATCACCCGACCACCGCGCACCCACCCCGTACGGCCCCCGCCGCCTCCGCCCCCGGAGCGGAGGGCGGAGGCGGCGGGGCCGGGTGCGCCTACCCGTGCTGTGCCGGCCCGGGTCAGCCCAGTCGCTCGACCAGGGCGCGGTACTCCTCCCACAGCTCCGGCGGCGTGTGCTCACCGAAGGTGTTCAGGTGCTCGGGCACCAGGGACGCCTCGTCACGCCAGACGTCCTTGTCGACGGCGAGCAGGAAGTCCAGGTCGCTCTCGGAGATCTTCAGCCCCTCCGTGTCCAGCGACTCCTTGGTGGGCAGCACGCCGATCGGCGTCTCGACGCCGTACGCCTCGCCGTTCAGCCGCTGCACGACCCACTTGAGCACCCGGCTGTTCTCGCCGAAGCCCGGCCACACGAAGCGGCCGTCCGCGTCCTTCTTGAACCAGTTGACGTAGTAGATCTTGGGCAGCTTCGCCGGGTCGGCGTCCGCGCCCACCTTCACCCAGTGGGCGAAGTAGTCGCCCATGTTGTAGCCGCAGAACGGCAGCATCGCGAACGGGTCGCGGCGCAGCTCGCCCACCTTGCCCTCGGCGGCGGCCGTCTTTTCGCTGGCGACGTTCGCGCCCAGGAAGACGCCGTGCTGCCAGGAGAAGGACTCGGTCACCAGCGGCACGGCGGTCGCGCGCCGGCCGCCGAAGAGGATGGCCGAGATCGGCACGCCCCGCGGGTCCTCCCACTCCGGCGCGATGATCGGGCACTGCCCGGCCGGGGTGGTGAAACGGGCGTTGGGGTGTGCGGCGGGCACGCCGGACTCGGGCGTCCACTCGTTGCCCTTCCAGTCCGTGAGGCGCTTCGGGGTCTCCTCCGTCATGCCCTCCCACCACACGTCGCCGTCGTCGGTGAGCGCGACGTTGGTGAAGACGGAGTTGCCCCAGAGGGTCTTCATCGCGTTGGCGTTGGTGTGCTCGCCGGTGCCCGGCGCGACGCCGAAGAACCCGGCCTCCGGGTTGATGGCGTACAGCCGGCCGTCCTCGCCGAAGCGCATCCACGCGATGTCGTCGCCGATGGTCTCGACCGTCCAGCCCGGCACGGTCGGCTCCAGCATGGCCAGGTTCGTCTTGCCGCAGGCGCTCGGGAACGCGGCGGCAATGTACTTGATGGCCTCCGTGCCCCCGCGCGGCGGCGTCAGCTTGAGGATCAGCATGTGCTCGGCGAGCCAGCCCTCGTCCCGCGCCATGACGGAGGCGATCCGCAGGGCGTAGCACTTCTTGCCGAGCAGCGCGTTGCCGCCGTAGCCCGATCCGTACGACCAGATCTCGCGCGCCTCGGGGAAGTGCGAGATGTACTTCGTGCTGTTGCACGGCCACGGCACGTCGCGCTCGCCGGGCGCGAGCGGGGCGCCGACGCTGTGCACGGCCTTGACGAAGAAGCCGTCGCTGCCCAGCTCCTCCAGGACGGGCTGGCCCATCCGGGTCATGGTGCGCATGGAGACGGCGACGTAGGCGGAGTCGGTGATCTCCACGCCCAGCGCGGACAGCGGCGAGCCGAGGGGGCCCATGCAGAACGGCACCACGTACATCGTCCGGCCGCGCATCGCGCCCCGGAAGACGCCGTTCTTGCCCTGGAAGACCTCGCGCATCTCGGCGGGGGCCTTCCAGTGGTTGGTCGGGCCCGCGTCCTCCTCCTTCTCGGAGCAGATGAACGTACGGTCCTCGACCCGCGCCACGTCGGTCGGGTCCGAGGCGGCGTAGTAGGAGTTCGGGCGTTTGATGGGGTCGAGTTTCGTGAAGGTGCCCTTCTCGACGAGCTGCTCGCTCAGGCGCTCGTACTCCGCCTCCGAACCGTCACACCAGACGATCCGGTCCGGCTCGGTGAGGGCGGCGATCTCGTCGACCCAGGCGATCAGCTCCTGGTGACGGGTCGGTGGGGTGGTGGGAGCCGCAATGCTGCGCGCCACGATCGCTCCAGACAGGTTTGAGGGTGTGGGTTGTACGGATACAGGCACATATATCCGCTGCTGCCGTGTCTCTCAGCTCGCCCCTTGGGGGCAACGACCCGGATGCAATCGTGGCTACGCTCATCCGGTGCCGTGTTCGCTCATCTGATCATTGCGCGCTGATTCTCCTGTGTCCAGAGGGGCGCTCGGGTGAGCATCGCCACGTACGGGGGTTCTGGGGTCGTCGGACACGTGACGCCACGGCGTCGGGGGAGTGACGTAGTCCGTGGTGCCGGACGGCCGAGCGGCGGGGTGGCCTGGGTAGCCTGAGAGGCATGACTGCTGCCGTGTCCGAATCCGACGGCCCCGCGGGCGTGCCCGCGGCGGAGGCGCCGTCCCGGGTGGCCGTGCCCCCGGTCAAGCCGAGACTGCGGGGCTGGCTGCACGCGGGCATGTTCCCGGCCGTGCTGGTCTCCGGGGTCTTCCTGACCGCACTGGCGGGCAGCACCAGCGGCCGGATCGCCTGCGCCGTCTACACGCTGACCGCCTGCCTGCTCTTCGGCGTCAGCGCGCTCTACCACCGCGGCGACTGGAGCCCGCGGGCCATGGCCGTGCTGCGGCGGCTCGACCACGCGAACATCTTCCTGATCATCGCGGGCACCTACACCCCGCTGACCATCCTGCTGCTGCCGGACGGCCGCGGTGACCTGCTGCTGTGGGGCATCTGGGCCGCCGCCCTGCTGGGGATCGCCTTCCGGGTCTTCTGGGTCGGCGCCCCGCGCTGGCTCTACACCCCGTGCTACATCGCGATGGGCTGGGCCGCGGTCTTCTTCCTGCCCGACTTCCTGCGCAACGGCGGCATCGCGGTGCTCGTCTGCGTGGTCGTCGGCGGCGTGCTGTACAGCGCGGGCGGCGTCGTCTACGGCATCAAGCGCCCGAACCCGTCACCGCGCTGGTTCGGCTTTCACGAGGTGTTCCACTCCTTCACACTGGCCGCCTTCGTCGTGCACTACGTGGGCATCTCCCTGGTGGCGTACGGTCAGAACTGACGCGACCTCGGGAGGCTGCCGTGACCAGAATGAACGCGCTCATCAAGGCGTGGCACGAGATGGACGTGCCGGACGGGCTGAAGGTCGAACTGCTGGACGGTGAGCTGGTCGCGCAGGCCAATCCCGGCCACCTGCATGACCTCCCCGTCCGAAGCCTGGTGCGGCACACGCCGCCGCCGTTCGAGACGTGGTACGAACGCGGGCTGTTCCTCGCCGACGACTACCGGCCGCGTGCCGACGCCGTCATCATCCGCTCCGAGGACGTCCCCGGCGATGACGCCGACGCCGACTGGCCCGCCGGGATCGTGCTCGCCGTGGTGGAGACGGTCTCCACCACCCGGACCGCGATCAAGCGCGACTGGGAGGACAAACGACTGCGCTACGCCGCCGCCGGTATCCCGGTCTACCTGGTCATCGACCCGAACGACGCCACCTGGCACGTGCTGGAACTGGACGGCAGCCAGTACGTGGAAACCGGCAAGGGGGTCTTCGGGCAGGAGATCCCGCTGCCCGAGCCGCTCGGCTTCCCGGTGCGGACGGCGGGCTGGCACCCTTACCGGCGACCTTGATCAGACGCGCGGCCCGCCGCCGGCGCCGGTGCCGCGGACGGAGCGGCCGGCCAGTACGTCCGTGCGGTGCCCGTCGCGGATGACCGGCTTTCCGTCGATCAGCACGTGCGGGATGCCCGTCGCCAGGGTGCGCGGTGTCTCGAAGGTGGAGCCCGCCGCCACCGTGTCCGGGTCGAAGAGGACCAGGTCCGCGCGGTAGCCCTCGCGCACCAGGCCCCGGTCGGCCAGCCGCAGCCGGGCGGCCGGGCGGGAGGTGAGGTGGGCCACGCACTCCTCCAGGGACAGCACACCCAGCTCCCGCACGTACCGGCCCAGGTACTGCGGGAACGTGCCGTACGCGCGGGGGTGCGGCTTGTCGCCCTGGAGGATGCCGTCGCTGCCGCCGGTGTGCACCGGGTGCCGCATGATCGCGCGGACGTTCTCCTCGTGGCCGACGTGCTGGAGGATCGTGGTGCCCAGCCGGTCCCCGGTCAGCAGCCGGTGCGCGGTGACGAACGGCTCCTCGCCGCGCGCCTGCGCCGAGGCCGCCACCGTGTGCCCCACATACTCGCGCAGCGCCGGGTCGGAGACGCCGGAGATCTCGATGGTGTCCCACTCGATGGGCACGCCGTGGCAGCCGTCCGAGCCCTCGACCTCCAGCGCGTGCCGGATGCGTCCGCGGGCCGCCGGGTCCGCCAGCCGCTCCAGGATCGCCTCGGGGCCGCCCTCGCTCGCCCAGCTGGGCAGCATCGCGACCAGCGTGGTGCAGCCGGGGGTGTAGGGGTAGGTGTCCAGGGAGATGTCGGCGCCCTCAGCGAGGGCCTGGTCCAGCAGGGCCAGCAGTTCGGGCGCGCGGCCCTTGTTGACGCCGAAGTTCATGGTGGCGTGGGCCAGGTGCAGCGCGCAGCCCGCCTCGCGGGTGAGGCCGACCATCTCCTCGTACGCCTCCAGCGCGCCCGCCCCGTAGGAGCGGTGGTGCGGGCAGTAGTAGCCGCCGTGCGCCGCGACGACCCGGCACAGCTCGGTCAGCTCGGCCGTCGGCGCGTACATGCCGGGGGTGTAGGTGAGCCCGGAGGACATGCCGACGGCGCCCTCGGCCATGCCCTGGGCGACCAGCTGCCGCATCCGGTCCAGCTCGGCATCGGTCGCGGGGCGGTCGTCCCAGCCGACGGCGAGGGCCCGTACGGTGCCCTGCGGGATGAGGTAGGCGGCGTTGACGGCGGTGCCCTGCCGGTCGAGCCGGTCGAGGTAGCCGCCGACGGTGCGCCAGTCGAAGTCGATGTCGTCGCCCGCGCCGTTCCAGCCGGTGATGGCGCGGCGCACCTCGGCCAGGGTGCGGTCGTCGACCGGGGCGTAGGAGAGCCCGTCCTGCCCGATGACCTCCAGGGTGACGCCCTGGGCGGCCTTGGCCGAGTGGTCGGGGTCGCGGAGCAGCGCGAGGTCGCTGTGGGCGTGCATGTCGATGAAGCCGGGGGCGAGGGCGAGCCCGTCGGCGTCGAGCGTGTGCGGGGCGGTGAGCCGCGGCCCGGTGCCGCCGTCCTCCCGGTGTATCTCGGTGATACGGCCGTCGGTGAGGCCGACGTCGGCGCGCTGGGCGGGTGCGCCCGAGCCGTCGATGACGCGGGCGCCGCGGATCACGCTGTCCATGGTGTGCGCTGCCTTTCCGGGCTGCCGGTGCGGGGCCGCCGACGGGTGGGAGGGGAGGGTGCGGGCTGCCGGGACGGGCCGGTGCCGTGGCTCAGAAGAACGTGCGGACGTAGTCGGTGACCGTGCCGTCCGCCTCCGCCAGCGGGATCAGCTGCCACTTGTCGAAGATCGTGCACGGGTGCGACATGCCCAGCCCCACCCAGTCGCCGACCTCCAGCTGGGCGCCGGGCTCGGTGCGCACCCAGGAGTGCTGGTCGGAGAGGGCGGTCAGGGTGATGCCCGCCGCGTCCCGCTCGGCGCCGCCGCGGGCGGGACGCACGCGCTGCGCCTGCGGCAGGTGCAGGTCGTACGCGGCGTCCCGCTTGCCCGCGTTCAGGAACGCCTGGGCCGGATCGGGGCGGGAGACGACCTGGGCCCACAGCGTGAACGCGGGCCGCAGCGCGCCCTCCTGGGGCACCCGGTTGAAGGGGGTGAGCTTCTTGTAGTGCCCGTCGTCGTGCGAGACGTACGCGCCCGAGCGCAGCAGCTTCAGCACCGGCCGGGACAGCTCGGGCACCTGGGCGAAGACCTCCGCGACCACGTCGAACCAGGCGCTGCCGCCCGCGCTCAGCACGATCTCCGCGACGTCCGCGCCGAAGCGGCCCGCCGCGTCGAAGGCGGCGGTCAGCGCGGCGAGCCGGTGCAGCCAGGCGGCGACCCGCTCGCTGTCGGCGTCCGGCACCTCGCCCTCGTAGCCCGCGACGCCGACCAGCCGCAGCGTGCCGGTGGCCGCCACCGCGTCGGCGACCGCCGCGCAGTCCGCCTCCGTACGGGCCCCGGTGCGCGCGCCCTCGCCCGCCGCCAGTTCGACGACCACATCCACCCGGCGGGACGCGCCCGCCGCGCGCAGCACCTCGTCCATCAGCTGGACGCCGGGCACCGAGTCGACGTAGCACAGGAAGGTGAAGTCCTCGTCGGCGGAGAGTTCGGCGGCGAGCCAGCGCAGCGCGGCGGCGTCGACCAGTTCGTTGGCGAGGAAGATCCGCCGCACCCCGAACGCCCGGCACACGCGCGCCTGGTGCGGTACGGCCACGGTGACGCCCCAGGCGCCGTGTGCCAGCTGGCGGGCGAAGAGCTGCGGGGCCATGGAGGTCTTGCCGTGCGGGGCGAAGCGGAGCCCGTGCCGCTCGGTGTAGGTCTCCAGCAGGCGGAGGTTGTGCTCCAGCGCGTCGGCGGAGAGCGCCAGCACGGGGGTGGTGAAGCCGCCGGTGAACAGGTCGCGGCGCTCGGCCGCCAGCGCGCCGACCGTACGTCCGGCGGCGTCCGGGGGCAGGCCCTTGAAGCGGTGGTCGACCACTTCGTCGGCGAGGGCCGCGAGGGCGGCGAGCCCGGCCGGGGCGAGGTCTGCGGTGGGCGGCATGGCGGCTCCAGAAAAGTTCTTGTTGCGCATGGTGCAACAGTCATTGCGCATAACGCTTACTGCTGTCTAGCATCCCGGCGAACGCCCGGTCAATGGAAAGCTCGCCGGTACACCCCCAGGTTGAGGAGCGACTCAGATCGTGACCAGTACCCCGCACATCGACGTCGTCTGCCTGGGCGAGTCCATGGTCACGTTCCTCCCCTCCCGACCGGGGCGCCTCGCCGACGTGCCGTCCTTCGAACGGGCCATCGGCGGCGCCGAGTCCAATGTCGCCTGCACCCTCGCGCGCGCCGGGCACCCCACGCGGTGGGTCAGCCGGGTCGGGGCGGACGGCTTCGGCGACCACCTGGTCCGTACGATCGCCGCGGCCGGGGTGGACACCTCGGCTGTGCGGCAGGACCCGCACCGGCCGACAGGGGTGTACTTCCGCACCGACGGGGAACGGGCGACGACTTCGCCGGGCGACGGCGACGGCGGCGGGGACGGCGGCGCCGGGGGAGGGTCCGCCGAGGGGGCGTCCGCCGAGGCGTCCAGATCCGTGGCCGAGGTGGCCTACTACCGGGCCGGTTCGGCCGCCTCCGCGATGTCCGCCGACAGCGTCGACCTGGACGCCGTGCTCGCCGGGCGCGTCCTGCACCTCACCGGCATCACCCCCGCACTCTCCGACGACTGCCTCGGCCTGGTGCGCACGCTCACCGCGCGGCACCCCGAACGCACCCGTCCGCTGGTCTCCTTCGACGTCAACTACCGGGTCGCACTGTGGCGCGAGCCGGCCGACCCCGCCGTACTCCTCGACCTCGCACGCGGCTGCGACCTGGTCTTCGTCGGCGAGGACGAGGCGGAGGCCGCCTGGGGCGTCACCGGCGGCCCGGAAGCGATCCGGGCCGCGCTCCCGGAACCGGACACCCTGGTGGTCAAGCAGGGCGCCGCCGGGGCGTGCGCCTTCGTACGGGGGGCGGACGGTGCCGCGGACGAGGCCGCGTACGCGCCCGGCCTGCGGGTCGAGGTGGTGGCGCACGTCGGAGCCGGAGACGCCTTCGCCGCCGGGTTCCTCTCGGCGAGCCTGCGCGCACTGCCGCTGCGCCAGCGCCTGCGGCACGGCCACCTGCTGGCCGCGGCGGCCCTCACCGCACCCGGTGACCTGGCGGAACCTCCCGCCCGCGCGCACGCGGACCGCCTTGCCGCTCTCGGGTCCGAGGAGTGGGGCACACTGCGACTCGGCCCCGGCTGGACCACAGAGAAGGCAACCGCCCCATGAGTCAGACCGTCGATCGAGCACTGAACATCCTGCCCCTCCTGGCGGAGGGACCCGCCAACCTGGAGCAGGTCTCCCAGCGGCTCGGCGTCCACAAGTCCACAGCGCTGCGCCTGCTGCGTACGCTCCACGAGCACGGCATCGTCTACCGGCAGCAGGACCAGCGCTACCGGCTGGGGGCCCGCCTCTTCGCGCTCGCACAGGAGGCGATCGAGAACCTCGACATCCGGGAGATCGCCCACCCGTATCTGGTCCGGATCAACGAGAAGACCGGCCACACCGTGCACCTCGCCGTGTACGAGGAGAACGAGGTCCTCTACATCGACAAGGTCGAGAGCCGCTACCCGGTGCGGATGTACTCCCGCATCGGCAAGCCCGTCGCGATCACCGTCGCCGCCGTCGCCAAGCTGCTGCTGGCCGACCTCCCGGAGGCGCAGCGGCGCGCGGTCGCCGAGGGCCTCGACTTCCCCATGTACACCGCGCGCTCGACCCCGAACGCCGCGGCGTTCCTCGTCGAGCTGGCGAAGGTGCGCGAGCAGGGCTGGGCCACCGACCTCGGTGGACACGAGGAGTCCATCAACTGCATCGGCGCGCCCATCCGGGGCGCCAACGGACGGGTCATCGCCGCGATGTCGGTGTCCGCGCCCAACGTGGTGGTCACCGCCGACGAACTCCTCACCCTGCTGCCGCTCGTGCGCCGTACGGCCGAGGCCATCAGCGCCGAGTACGCCGGAAAGCCCAAGTGACCCGGGCCGCCCCGCGGCGCGGCACCCGCCCCCGATCTGACCGCCCCGACCCGACCTGACCGACCTGACCGACCGATCCGCACCCGCACCCGCACGAGAGAGACCAGGGACCACGAGATGACCGAGAAGACCGCCCTCACCCCGAGCACCCACACCACGCCCCCCGCGAAGTTCTCGCACGGCGTCCGCAAGGGCAACGTCCTCCAGGTCGCCGGACAGGTCGGCTTCCTGCCTGCCGTCGAGGGCCAGGCGCCCACCGTCGCCGGGCCGACCCTGCGCGAGCAGACCCTCCAGACCTTCGCCAACGTCGCGGCGATCCTCCAGGAGGGCGGCGCGAGCTGGGACGACGTGCTGATGCTGCGCGTCTACCTCACCGACACCGCGCACTTCGCCGAGATGAACGAGATCTACAACGCCTACTTCGAGGAGCAGGGGCTCCAGGCGCCCCCGGCGGCGCGCACGACGGTCTACGTCGGACTGCCCGCCGGCCTGCTCATCGAGATCGACGCGCTCGCCGTCCTCGGCTGACCCCGGCCCGACCTCCGCCGCACCCGCCCGGCACGACGCCCGCCTCGCCCCGGGGCGCCGTGCCGTGCTCCGTGCTGCCCGCACACTCCCGGCACGCCCCCCTCCCGCACGCACCTCCACGCACCTCCGGCGCACCCCCCGACCCACACGGCAACGCACGGAAACAACGGAGTTTTTCGCATGCTGACAGCCGCCACGCCCCCCGACGAACAACCCCACACCGGTGGCCTGCTGATGCTGATCGACGGCACCGGCGGCCTGCTGACCGTCGCCGCGCTCGGTATCGCGCTGCTCCTCTACCTCATCATCAAGGTCCGCCTTCAGCCCTTCGTCGCGCTGCTCGCGGTCTCCATAGCCGTCGGCCTCGGCGCGGGCCTCTCGGTCACCGAACTCTTCGGCACCGTCCAGAAGTCCGAGGCCGTCTCGCTCATCGAGTCCGGGATGGGCGGCATCCTGGGCCATGTCGCGATCATCATCGGACTGGGCACCATGCTCGGCGCGATCCTGGAGGTCTCCGGCGGCGCCGAGGCCCTCTCCGTCCGGCTGCTGGGCATGTTCGGCGAGAAGCGCGCACCGCTGGCGATGGGTCTGACCGGACTCATCTTCGGCATCCCCGTCTTCTTCGACGTCGGCATCTTCGTGCTGGCGCCGATCGTGTACGCGGCGGCCAAGCGCTCCGGCAAGTCCGTCCTCCTCTACGCCATGCCGCTGCTGGCGGGCCTGTCGATGACGCACGCCTTCCTGCCGCCGCACCCCGGCCCGGTGGCCGCCGCCGGACTGCTGGACGTGGACCTGGGCTGGGTCATCCTGATGGGCGTGGTCTGCGGCATCCCCGCCGTGCTGGCCGCGTGGGCGTACTCGGCGTGGATCGGCGAGCGCATCTTCGTCGCGGTGCCGCAGGACATGGTCGAGGCGGTCGAGGAGTCCAAGAAGGCCATCGCCGACGAGCAGCGCGCCTCGGGCGTCAAGCCGACCGAGGAGCCGGTGGCGGTGGGCACCGTCCTCGCCATCATCGGTACGCCGCTGGTGCTGATCCTCGCCGCGACCTTCTCCTCCATCGCACTGGACCCCTCCACCTTCCGCTCGGTGGTGGAGTTCCTGGGCCACCCCTTCGTCGCGCTGACGATCACCTTGTTCGTGGCCTTCTACGTGCTGGGCATCCGGCGCGGCTGGTCCCGCAACTCGCTGGAGACGGTCTGCACCGCCTCCCTCAAGCCCGTCGGCAACATCCTGCTCGTGGTCGGCGCGGGCGGCGTGTTCGGCGCCGTCCTCAAGGGCAGCGGCATCGCGGAGGCGCTGGCCGACACGTTCAACGACATGGGCCTGCCGGTCATCGTGCTCGCCTACCTGATCTCGCTGGTCCTGCGGGTCGCGCAGGGTTCGGCCACCGTCGCGATCGTGACGACGGCGGGCATCGTCGCCCCGCTGCTCCTGGAGGGCGACTACTCGCAGGCGTCCACCGCGCTGGTCATCATGGCGATCTCGGCGGGCTCGATCTTCGCCTCGCACGTCAACGACGGCGGCTTCTGGATCGTGGCCAAGTACTTCGGGATCTCCGAGCGCGACACCCTCAAGTCGTGGACGGTGCTGGAATCGGTGCTCTCCGTCGCGGGCTTCGCGGTCGCCGCGCTGGTCAGCCTGGCCGTGTAGCCGCAGGCCCGCCACGCCCTCTTGCCAGGCCGCTCTCCGAACCGAACAATGCGGTGCGTCAAACCGAAAGGACCTTCGGTTCAGAGAGGAACTCCCCCCATGAAAAGACCTCTCGTCGGTGCCCTGTCGGCGGCGCTCTTCGGAGCCGCCGCCCTCACGGGCATCGCCGCGACCCCCGCCGCGGCCACAAGCCCCCAGGCGGGGAAAGGCGCGGACACCGCGCAGCAGTCGCAGGCGGCCCCGGACTTCGCGGGGACGGTGGCACTGAGTAACTGTTCGGGCTCCGTCGTCCGCGTACCCCAGTCCGAGCCCACCGATCCCGCCCTGGTGCTCTCCAACGGACACTGCCTGGAGAGCGGCATGCCCGGGCCGGGCACGGTCATCACCGACCAGCCCTCCAGCCGCACCTTCACCCTGCTCGGCGCCCAGGCGAACGACCTCGGCACCCTGCGGGCCACCAAGGTGGCGTACGGGACGATGACCAAGACGGACATGTCCGTGTACGAACTGAACACCACCTACCAGGAGATCGAGTCCCAGTACGGCATCCAGCCGCTCGACATCGCGCCCGAGCACCCCACGGCGGGCACCGACGTCACCGTCGTCTCCGGCTACTGGAAGCGGACCTACAGCTGCCAGATCGACGGCTTCGCGCACCAGCTGAAGGAGGCCGGATGGACCATGGAGGACTCCATCCGCTACACCTCCCCGTGCCGCATCATCGGCGGCACCTCCGGGTCGCCGCTGGTGGACGACGCCACCGGCCAGGTCGTCGGGGTGAACAACACCATGAACGAGAGCGGCCAGCGCTGCACCCTCAACAACCCCTGCGAGGTGGACGAGAGCGGCAACGTCACCGTCCATCCGGGCATCGGGTACGCCCAGCAGACGTATCTCCTCACGGACTGCATAGGCACCGGCAACAAGGTCGACCTGAACCTGCCCGGGTGTCAACTGCCCAAGCCGTGACGGTGGTCGGCGCTTCCTGAGCGGGGCGGGGCGTACCCGGACCACGGGGTCCGGGCACGCCCCGTCTCCGCAGGCCCCCTTGTGCACGCCGCCGCCCGCCTGTTTCATACGCCGGGCATCCTGTGGCGACGAGCGCGGAGGCCGGACATGGCGGCAGAGCCCGAGCACAGCACCCCTGCGGGCGCCGAAGGCGGCGCCTCCGGGCAGGCGGACACCGGCTCGGCGGACACCGGGCAGGCGGGGACCGGCCCGAAGCCGAGCTGGCGCCACCTGGGACCGGGCATGGTCGTCGCGGCGACCGGCGTGGGCGCGGGCGACCTCGTCTCCACCCTGCTGGCGGGCAGCAAGTTCGGCTACACGCTGCTGTGGGCGGCCGTGCTGGGCTGCGTCGTCAAGATCGCGCTGGCCGAGGCGGTGGGCCGCTGGCACCTGGCCACCGGCCGCACCCTGCTGGACGGCTGGCGCAGCCTCGGCTCCTGGACCACCGGCTACTTCGCCGTGTACGTCACCGTCTGGGGGTTCGTCTACGGCGCCGCCGCCATGACCTCCAGCGCGCTGCCCCTCCAGGCCCTCTTCCCCGGCGGCCCCGACCTCAAGTACTGGGCGATCGCCACCGGGCTGCTCGGGCTGGCCTTCGTGTGGTTCAACCGGTACGCGGTCGTCGAGAAGGTCATGATGGCCTTCGTCGGCGTGATGTTCGTGGTCGTCGTCTTCGTCGCGATCCGGGTCTCGCCCCAGCTCGGCGACTCCTTCGCCGGACTGCTCCCGGTCCTCCCGGACGGCTCGCTCATCTACACCCTCGGCCTGGTCGGCGGCGTCGGTGGCACGATCACCATGGCCGCGTACGGCTACTGGATCAACGCCAAGGGGTGGACGGGCCCCGGCTGGATGCGCATGATGCGCTTCGACAACCGGGTCGCGTACGTGACGACCGGGATCTTCGTGGTGGCGATGCTGATCGTGGGCGCGGAGCTGCTGCACGCGAGCCGCATCTCGCTCACCGAGGGGGACCGGGGGCTGCTCGACCTCGGAGACGTCCTGGAGGACCGCTTCGGCGGCTTCACCGCCAAGCTCTTCCTCGTCGGCTTCTTCGCCGCCTCGTTCTCCTCGCTGGTCGGCGTGTGGCACGGCGTGAGCCTGCTCTTCGCGGACTTCGTGGCCCGCATCCGGAGCGGGCGCGCGGCTGCGGGCGGCGAGGGGGTGCGCGCCGTCGCGCGCGGCGGCCAGGAGCGTTCGCTGCCCTTCCGGGGCTACGTCCTGTGGCTGACCTTCCCGCCGATGGCGCTGCTCTGGCTCGACCAGCCGTTCGGGCTGGTCATCGCCTACGGGGTGCTCGGCGCGTTCTTCATGCCCTTCCTCGCCGTCACCCTGCTGTGGCTGCTCAACACCTCCCGCACACCCGGTCCTTGGCGCAGCGGCCTGCTGAGCAACTCGGTGCTGGCGGCCTCGGGGGTGCTGTTCCTGGTGCTGTGCGTCGAGCAGGTGCGCGACCTGCCGTGGTGACGCGGACAGAGCTGAGCCCCGGCCCCGTCCAGCAGGAGGCGTCCAGCAGGAGGCGGGGCCGGGGCGCCGGACCTGGGACGGGCCCGGCGGGTGCCACCGGCCGGACGGGGGTGCAGCCCGTCCGGCCCGTGGGCACCGGCTCGTGCCGGGCGGGGGCCGGAGCCCGTCACCCGGATCGGTGTGCGGTTACGGCAGGCCGTGCACGTGCGGTCCGACCGCGTTGGACCAGGCGTTGCCGTTCAGCGCGTCCCAGTTCGTCGACCAGGTCATCGCGCCGCGCAGTGCCGGGTAGGTCTTCGCGGGGGTGAACTGCCCGCAGTTCGTACCCTTGGCCAGGCAGTCGAGCGCCGCGTTGACGACCGACGGGCTGACGTAGCCGCCGCCGGCGCCGCGCGGTGAGGCCGGGGTGCCCAGGCCCACCTGGGAGGCGTCCAGGCCGCCCTGGAGCTGGATGCAGGCCAGGCCGGTCAGGAAGTCGACCGTGCCCTGGCTGTAGACCTTCTGGTCGCAGCCGAGCATCGCACCACTGTTGTAGTACTGCGTGTTGACGACGGTCAGGATGTCCTTGATGTTCAGCGCGAGCTGGAAGTACTGGGTGCCCGTGGACTGCATGTCCAGCGTCTGCGGCGCCATGGTGATCACCAGGTCGGACCCGGCCTTGGCCGACAGCTGCCGCAGTGCCTTGCTCATGTAAACGGAGTTGATGCCGTGCTCGAGGTCGATGTCGACGCCGTCGAACCCGTACTTCTGCATCAGCGCGTAGGTGCTGTTGGCGAACCGCGTCGCGGAGGCGTCGTCGGCCACCGAGACGTTGCCCAGCTCACCGCCGACCGAGATGATCACCGACTTGCCCGCCGCCTGCTTCGCGGCGATGTCCGCCTTGAAATCGGCCTCCGAGGGAGCGAGCGCCGGGTCCAGGTTGAAGACGATCTCGCCGGGGCTGGCCGTCGAGTCCGCGAACGCCACGGCGATGATGTCGTAGGCGTTCTGCACTTCGCTGATCCGCTGCGTCTTGGCGCCGTTGTTGAAGTTCTGCACGTAGCCGGTGACCGCGTGCTTGGGCACCTTGTTGCCGCCGCCGCCGTTGTCCGCCGAGGTACGCGCGTTCACGGTCGCCGACTTCGGCGACTCACCGGCGCCGTTGACGGCAGTCACCTGGTAGTCGTACGAGGTGGAGGGGGTGAGCCCGGTCAGGCGCGCGCTCGCGCCCGGAGCGGACTGCACCTTCTGGCCGTTCTGGTAGACGTTGTACGCCTCCGCGTCGGCGACCGCCGTCCAGGACAGCTCGACGGAGTTGGCGGTGACCGTGCCGACCGCCAGGCCCGCAGGCTTGGCCGGGATCTGGGGCTCGCCCGGGCCGCTGCCCGGTCCGGCCAGGTTCACGTCGTCCGCGAAGTAGGCGGGCTGGCCGTACCAGCCGTGCGTGTAGACCGTCACGGAGGTGGTGTTGGGGCCGGTGGAGAAGGTGGTCTTGAGCTGCTTCCAGTCGGGGGCGGAGCCGGTCCACGCCGTGGCGTCCGTGGTGCCGGTGCCGCTGGCGCCCAGGTAGACGTAGCTGCCCTTCACCCAGGACGACAGCTCGTAGTCGGAGTTGGGCAGTACGGAGACCACCTGGGCGCACCGGCCGTTGTCCTGCCCGGCGGGGGCCGACTTCAGCGCGCTCGTGCCGCTGTGCACGGTGGTGGTGTCCGCGGTGCCGTTGCCGCCCGAACAGGTCCAGCTGCTGAGCCCGGCCTCGAAGCCGGGGTTCTTCACGAGGTTCGCCGCCGCGGCGCTGGTCTGGGCGGTGGCACTGGTGCCGCTCCTGGCGGCGGCCCGGTCGCCGCTCTCGGCGGCGCCGGCCGAGGCGCTGCTGAGCCCGGCGGTGAGCAGCGCGGCCACCGTGGCCAGCACCACCCCGCCGAGCCGGGCGCCGTGGGCGCGGCCTCTCGTGGGGCCGGTCGTCCGTTTCCGTCTCGTACGTGTGCTGCGTTCCACTGGCTGCCTCCGGCGTCGGGGGGTTGGGGGAGGAAACGCTCTGCGGTGTGCGGTGCGGTGCGGTGCGGGGTATGCGGTGTTGAGGGCGCATGCGGTTCTTGCGGGTGTTTCCGACACGGTGGCCACCGTGGTACTGAGCCGGAAGACTGGTCCAGACCAATAGCTGTGTCAAGACTTCGCGCGCGTTCTCGTCCGACTCCCGCCTCCTGCCCGTGCTTGACCGCAGGTGGCAGCGGGGTAGGGCACAGGCGCGGGCGGCAGATCCGGCGCGGGTGGTGTCCGGAGCCGCTGTGTGGGAACTGGTTCTCTGTCAGGAGCCGCGCCGATAAGGTGTTATGTCGCAGTCAGTTCCCCGGACCAGCGGAATCCGGGACGCGGCGGCCGACCACCAGCACACTGGGACACAGCAGTTGAAGCGGATGCGGAGCAGTCGGGCGGGGTGCGGAGCCCGCGGGCTCCGGCGCCGGCGAAGGCTGTGTCCACACACCGTTGAGGACGGGGGGAGCGGGACGTGACTACCGCCCTAGCGGTCACCAGCCATGGGCACATGCTGTCGCCCCCCGACCGCCACACGCCCCGCGCGCACCTCCTCAAGCCCCCCGGCGAACAGCCCCTGGACGCCGCGCTCGACGAGGTCCAGACTCTGCTGGAGCAGCACGGCCACCTCGTCGCGCTCTACCCCGAGCCGCTCCCGACCCCCTTCCTGCACCGGCTGCACACGCTGCGCGCCCTGCTGGAGAGCGACCGCATCGCGCTGCTGCCCACCGGTCTGCCGCCGCTGGCCACGGGCGTGCTGGTGCGACAGCTTCGGCAGCTCTCCCTGTGCGACTTCAGCCCCGGCGTCCTGGCGGCGGCGGCCCGGCTGCTGGCGCACTACATCCACGCGGGGGCGGTGCTCAACTCGGTCACCAAGCTGGACCGGGTGCCGGTCTCGCTCACCGCGCACGCCAAGTCCTGGATGCCGGGCGCGCAGTTCGCGGTGCTGGCCGCCCCAGTGCCCCGGCTGATCCGGCTCGGCAGCGGTGGCGCCGGCGGTGGCGGTGGCGGTGGCGGTACGAGCGGCGGGGGGCTGCCCGCGCCCGAGTACGGCACCCGCCTCACCGTCGCCCCGGGCGCCGTCGGCGCCGACTGGGTCACCCAGACCCTCGCCCCGCAGTGGGGGGCCTCCGAGGTGCAGGAGGCGTACCTTCCGGAGGACTCGGCCCGCTGGTGGGGCACGGCCAAGCTGACGGAGTTCGCCGCCGCGATCCCCGACCTGTCCGTCCTCTACCAGCTGGTCGCGTCGGTGCGGCGGGACGAGTGCCACTGGTGCGGGCTCGAACTCATCGGCGACCGCTGCGCGTTCTGCTCCGCCTCCGTGCCGGCCGGTGTGCCGGGACCGCGCGCCGGGCGGGCCGGGCCTGCGCGCGGCGCGTCGCGCCGGTCCGGGCAGCGGGCCGCGCCGATGGCGGCGCCCCCGGTCGCGCCCGTACCGGCGTCGATGCCGCGGCCGTCCGCCGAGCCGCCCGTCCCGTCCGCCGAGCCGCCCGTCCCGTCCGCCGAGTCGCAGCCGCCGTCCGCGCCCCCGTCCGCCGCGGCCCCGCCCCGGGCCGTACGGTCTCAGCCGCTGCCGCAGCAGCAGCCCCCGCCCGTCCACCAGCCGCAGCACCCGACGTACCCGCAGCACCCGCCGAGCACCGCAGTCGCCGTCCACCAAGGGGACTCTTGTCCATGAACTCACGCCAGCGCCGCGGCGTCATCCTGATCGTGATCTCCGCCCTGTGCGCCCTGGGGGCCCTCACGGGCGTCGTCGTGGTGGTCCGGGACGTGGAGTCCAAGGTCGGCCCCGAGACGACGGCGTACGAGCTGAAGGGCGACATACCGGCCTACGAGCCGCTGGACGCCGGGCAGTTCAAGAAGGTCTCCATGCCCGAGCGCTGGCTCCCCGACACGGCCGTCACCGACCTCGGCGCGCTGCGCGGCAAGATCGCGGTCAACCCGCTGCGCAAGGGCTCGCTGCTGCAACGCGACATGATGGCCGAGCGCCCCGCCCTGGAGCCGGGCCAGCAGGAGATCGCCATCATGATCGACTCGGCCACGGGTGTCGCGGGAAAGATCAACCCGGGCAACAAGGTCAACATCTACGCCACCTTCGAGGGCGACCGTTCGGGCGAGAAGGCCGAGCCCTCGCAGTCCAAGCTGATCGTCAACAACGCGAAGGTCATCGACGTCGGCGAGCTGACCCCGTTCAAGGAGGGCGGCGACGACGACGCGCGCACCCGCGAGCGCGAACGCGAGGGCGTGCCCATCACCTTCGCCCTCTCCACCGCCGACGCCCAGCGCGTCGCGTACGCCGAGTCCTTCGCCGAGCACGTACGGCTCGCGCTCGTCGCCCCCGGCAGCGAGGCGGTACCGGAGGACGAGCGCACCTACACCCTCGCCCGGGACAAGTGAGGCACCCGATGCAGCCCCTACCGCCCCCGCAGCCCGGAATCACCCGCGTCCTGCCCGCCGTCAGCGACCAGGACGCGGCCCGCGCACTGGTCACGCTGCTCGGCCAGCTGCCGGAGTGCGAGCCGCTGCCGCCCGCGGCGGACTCGACGCAGCTGCTCGACACCCTCGCGCATGCCGCCGCGGGCTCCGTCGCCGACCTGCCCGAGGCGGTCCTGGTCCACGAGCTGATCGGGCCGGTGCCCGCGCTCGAACTGATCCGGGACGTCGCGCTCCGCTTCCCGGCGGTGGGCGTCATCCTCGTCACCCGCGACACCTCGCCCGCGCTCTACTCCGCCGCCATGGACGCGGGCGCCCGCGGCGTCGTCGGCCTTCCGCTGGGGTACGACGAACTCGCCGCCCGGATCGGCGCCGCGGCCAGCTGGGCGGCGGGCGTACGGCGCCACCTCGGCGCCGTACCGGAGGCCCCCGGCGGGCCCGGGACCCCCGGCGGCATGGTGCTGGCGGTCACCGGGGCCAAGGGCGGGGTCGGCTGCACCCTGACCGCCGTCCAGGTGGCGCTGGCCGCCCGCGCCTCCGGGCGGCACGCGGCGCTGATCGACATGAACCTCCAGTCCGGTGACGTCGCCGCCTTCCTGGACGTCCAGTTCCGCCGGTCGGCCGTGGACCTCGCCGGGATCAGTGACCTGACGCCGCGCGTCCTGGAGGACGCCGTCTACACCCATGAGACGGGGCTCGCGCTGCTGCTCGCCCCCGGCGAGGGCGAGCGCGGCGAGGAGGTCGACGACCGGGCGGCCCGCCAGATCGTCGCCGCCATGCGCGCGCGCTACGAGGTCGTCGTCATCGACTGCGGCACCCAGATGCACGCCGCGAACGCCGCCGCCGTCGAACTGGCCGACCGCGCCGTCCTCCTGACCACCCCGGACGTGCTCTCCGTACGCGCGGCCAAACGCATGGTCCGGCTCTGGGAGCGGCTCCAGATCCGCAAGGCGGAGGAGACCGTCACCACGGTCAACCGGGCCTCGCGGCACACCGAGATACAGCCCGCGCTGATCTCCCGCATCGTCGGCACACCGGTGGCGCAGGCCACCGTCCCGGCCAACTTCAAGGAACTCCACACCGCGCTGGACGCCGGCCGCATCCACGACCTCGACCACCGCAGCACGGTCAAGCAGGCCCTGTGGTCGCTCGCGGCCGAACTCGGCGCCGCCGCACCGCTGGAGGCGCCCAAGGGGGGCAGGCAGGGGAAGGGGTCCAAGCACTCCCGGACGGGCAAGTCCGCGAAGGCGTCCAAGCCGTCGAAGCCGGGCAGGACCGCCCGGCAGGCCAAGCCCTCCGGCTCGGGCCGGCAGCCGAACGGCGCCAAGGGGGCGGTCGGCGGCGGCACCCGGCCCCCCGCACTGCCACCGGGCAGCCCCGCCACGGGCGGCGACCGCCAGTGGGACGACCGGGGGTCCGTACACCTGCCCGCGCTGCCCGCCCCCTTCGCCCGTACGGCCCGCACACGGCGGCGGCGTGCCGCGGGTAGGGGCGGCGAGACCGCCGTCCTCGGTGCGCGGGGGCCCGGGCGCGACAGCACCGGTGCCTTAGCGGCTGTCCCCGGCACGCCTGCCCCAGGTCCTGCCCCGGCCGGGCGCGACGGCCCCGGTGACCCGCCCCGGCGCAACCTGCGGGACGAACGGGGCGCGCTGACCGTCGAGTTCGCGGGCATGGTGCCGATCGTCGCGGTGGTGCTGGCCCTGCTGTGGCAGTGCGTCCTGATCGGCTACACCTTCACCCTCGCGGGCAACGCCGCCGACGAGGGCGCCCGGGCCGCCGCCTCCGCCGCCGCGTACGGCGACCCGGCCGGCGCCTGCGAGTCGGCCGCGCGCGAGCACCTCCCGTCCGCCTGGGGAGCGGAGGCCAGCATCAACTGCTACGTCTCGGGGCACGTGTGGAAGGCGGACGTGGACCTCGCCACCCCTGTCCTCTTCCCGGGCGCCGCCAACCTCCCGTTCACGGTGCACGGCAGCGCCGGTGCGGCGCTGGAATCGGAAGGTGGGTGACCATGCGTCCCGTACGGCGTACGTGCCAGGCACTCCGGCGCCGCGCGCTGCGCCGCGACCTCCAGCGGGGGGCGTCCAGCATCGAGTTCGCCGGGATGCTGCCGCTGCTGCTGATCGTGGCGCTCGGCGCGATCCAGCTCGGCGTGGCGGGCTACGCCGTACAGCAGGCAGGTACGGGCGCCCGCGCGGCGGCCCGTACGGCCAGCCACGAGGAGCTGGCCGGGCAGTGCGCCGGTGCCGGGCAGGCGGCGATGAGCGGCTGGACGGCGAACCGCTCCTCGTTCAGCTGCGCCCGTTCCGACGAGGAGGTGACCGTGACCACCTCGGTCTCGATACCGTCGATCATCCCCGGCATCGGCGGCTTCGGCTCCGCCACCCGCACCGTCACCATGCCCAGCGACTAGCCCCGACCCCGACCCGACCAGCTGCCCGCCCCCGACCCGGAAGGGACCGACCCGTGAGTCTGCGCTCCCGCATGACCACCCCCGACGGTGACCCCCGAGGCAACGGGGCCGCCGGCGGCACCCACGCCGGGGGCCTCGCCCCCGACACCACCGGCCACCTGGTGCCCGCGTACCGCACCAAGCTGCTGGAGGAGATCGACCTCGCCGAGATGTCGGCCCTCGCGCCCGCCGAGCGCCGCGCCCGGCTGGAGCGGGTGCTCGGGCACATCATCAGCCGCGAGGGCCCGGTGCTGGCGACGCACGACCGCGAGCTGCTGATCCGCCG
Source organism: Streptomyces sp. CNH287 (assembly GCF_000424825.1). Lineage (NCBI taxonomy): Bacteria > Bacillati > Actinomycetota > Actinomycetes > Kitasatosporales > Streptomycetaceae > Streptomyces > Streptomyces sp. CNH287. The sequence continues at coordinate 155,324 of NZ_AUKQ01000005.1, forward strand.
CGTCGTGGACGAGGCGCTCGGCCTCGGCGTGCTGGAACCGCTGCTCGAGGACCCCTCCATCACCGAGATCATGGTGAACGGGCCCGACCAGGTGTTCGTGGAGCGGGCGGGGCGCGTGGAGCAGGTGCCCGTCCGGTTCGCCTCGCACGAGCAGCTGATGCAGACGATCGAGCGCATCGTCTCGACCGTGAACCGCCGGGTGGACGAGTCCAACCCGATGGTGGACGCCCGCCTCCCCTCCGGCGAGCGCGTCAACGTCATCATCCCGCCGCTCTCGCTGACCGGCGCGACCCTCACCATCCGCCGCTTTCCCCGCGCCTACAAGCTGGACGAGCTGATCGGGCTGCGCACCCTGGACGACCAGATGCTGCTGCTCCTGTCGTCCTTCATCCGCGCCCGGTTCAACCTGATCGTCTCCGGCGGCACCGGCTCCGGCAAGACCACCCTGCTCAACGCCCTCTCCGGGCTCATCCCGGAGCGGGAGCGCATCATCACCGTCGAGGACGCCGCCGAACTCCAGCTCCAGCAGCGTCACGTCATCCGCCTGGAGACCCGCCCGCCGAACGTCGAGGGCAAGGGGCGGATCACCGTACGCGACCTCGTACGCAACTCGCTGCGGATGCGGCCGGACCGGATCATCGTCGGCGAGGTGCGCGGCGGCGAGACCCTCGACATGCTCCAGGCCATGTCCACCGGCCACGACGGCTCCCTCGCCACCGTGCACGCCAACAGCGCGGAGGACGCGCTGATGCGGCTCCAGACGCTGGCGTCCATGTCGGAGGTCGAGGTGCCCTTCGCCGCGCTCCAGGACCAGATCAACTCCGCCGTCGACGTCCTCGTCCAGCTCGCCCGGCTCGCCGACGGCTCCCGGCGGATCGTGGAGATCTCGCTGCTGGCTTCGCACGGCCGCGAGTCGTTCTCACTGGCGCCGGTGTGCCGCTTCGACGCCCGGCCGATGTCCTCGGACGGGCGGGTGCACGGGGCCTTCGTCCACCTGCCGCTGCCCCGGCGTACGGGCGCGCGGCTGGCGATGGCCGGTGAGCCGGTGCCGCCCGCGTTCGGGGTGGCGAGAGGGGACGCGCAGTTCACCGCCCGCACCGCCCCGTAGCCCCGAGCCCCGCAGCGCCAAGGCCCCGCAGCCCTGAGCCCCTCCCCGCGCCCACCGAACCGAGGACCGACCCTCATGGACAGACTCGCCCAGATCACGCTCGGCGCCACGCTCCTCGCCGGCGTGCTGGCCGTCGCGGGCGTGCACACGTTCGCCTCCGGCCGCGCACAGCGCCAGGAGCTGCTGGACCGGCTCTCCAGCACCACCGGTGAGATCGCCCTGCCCGACGGGCGGCGCCGCAACTTCGCCGCCGTGGACCGGCGGCTGCGCGGCACCGGACTGGGCCGCCGCATCCAGCGGAAGCTGGCGGCGACCGGACTGGACCTGACCCCCGGCGAGTTCTTCGTCTACGTCACCGCCGCGTGCGCCGGGCTGTGGTTCGTCGCGGCCTCGCTGCTCGCGCCCTTCTTCGGCCCCATCGCCGCGATCACCAGCCTGGTCGCCGGAAACGCCTTCCTCAACTGGCAGCGCCAGAAACGCATCGAGGCGTTCATCAACCAACTGCCCGAGCTGTCCCGCATCCTGGCCAACGCCACTTCGGCGGGCCTCGCCCTGCGCACCGCTCTGGGCATCGCCGCCGAGGAGCTGGAGGCGCCCGCCGGGGACGAACTGACGGTGGTCACCAACCAGCTGGCCGTCGGCCGCTCCATCGAGGACGCGCTCAACGAGCTGGCCGAACGCCTCCCCTCGCGCGAACTGGTCGTCCTGGTCACCACGCTGGTCCTCTCCAACCGGGCGGGCGGCACGATCGTCAGCTCCCTGCGCAACCTCACCACCACCCTGGAGGAGCGCAAGGAGACCCGCCGCGAGGTCCGTACGATGCTGGCCGAGGTCAACGCCACCGCGTACACCATCCCCGTACTGGGCCTCGGCGCGATGCTGATGATGAACTCCATGTCACCGGGCGCGCTCGACAAGGTCACCGGCTCCCCGCTCGGGCAGATCGCGATGCTGCTGGCGGTGGGCCTCTTCGCCCTCGGCTTCGCCGTCATCCGCCGCCTGGGCAAGATCGAAGTCTGAGGAGACACACGATGGTTCCGCTCCTCCTCGGCCTCCTCGCCGCCGTCTCGGCGCTCGGCCTGATCACCGGCGTCCGCCTCTACCGCCACGAGGCGGAACTGCCGCGCGACCTCGCGCTCGCCCTGGAGGTCGGCGCGAGCCGCGCCACGGCCAGGGACCAGGCCGTCGACCGGCTCGGCATGCGGTTCGCCCCGGCCGTCCTGCGGCTCATGGGGCCCAAGCTGATCGACAAGAAGCGCCGCAAGATCGACCAGGCGGGCAACCCGGGCGGCCTCACCCTGGACCGCTACGCCGCACGCCGCGCCGTCTACGGCATCTTCGGCGCGCTGATGGCACTGGTCGGACTGGCCGCCGACAGCCTGCTGTTCGCGGGGCTCACCCTCGCCTTCGGCTGGATCGCCGCCGACCTCTCCCTCGCCCAGGCCATCAAGGACCGCAAGCGCGTCATCGAACGGACCCTGCCCGACTTCCTCGACGTACTGGCCGTCGTCGTCTCCGCCGGACTCAGCTTCCGCCAGGCGCTCGACCGCGTCGCCGAACGGTACGAGGGCCCGTGGGCCGACGAACTGCGCATCACCCTGCGCCAGATGGACATGGGCGTCAGCCGCCGCGAGGCGTTCACCCAGCTGCGCAAGCGCAACGCCTCCGACCAGGTGGACCAGTTCGTCACCGCGCTCCAGCAGGGCGAGGAACTGGGCGCGCCGATCGCCGACACGCTGGTGCAGATCGCCACCGACATGCGCCGTACCGACGCGCAGAACGCACGCCGCAAGGCTGCCAAGACGGTGCCCAAGGCCACCATCGCCACCATCGCCTTCCTGCTTCCGGGCACGCTGATCCTGATCGTCGCGACCTTCATACTGGGCTCGGACACGGACTTCGGCTCGATCCTCGACGGATGAGGCTCCGCACATGAGCCTCCGGAGCGGGGCGTCCGCCGAATCGCCCGCCGGGCCGTCCGCCGCGCCGCCGTCCTGGCCCGACGCGCCCCCCGGGCTGATCGCGGACGACGCCCCCGCGCCCAGCATCCAGGTCCAGCGCAGCGCCCTCCAGGCGCTCTGCCGCCAGGTCATCGGCTTCCGCCTCGCCATGATCGCGTTAGGCACGCCGTTCGCCCTCGCCCGCGCCGCCGACGGCCCGGCGGGCTGGCTGGTCGGCACGGCCATCCTCGTCACCGTGCTCGTCTCGTACGCCCTGCTGCGGGACTGGGAGCGCTTCGGCCCCCTGCTGCTGCGGCACCCCGCGCTGCTGGCCCTGGACGTCCTCCTGCTCGCCCTGCCGCTGCTGACCGCCACCCCCAACTCACCCGTCGGATACGCGGTCGTGAGCACGCCGATGCTCGCGGGCCTGCTGTACGGCTGGCGCGGCGCGGGCCTGTTCACCGGGCTCCAGCTGCTCGTCCTCGCCGCCGCCTACAGCGCGTGGAGCGAACGGCTGGGCTCACCGGCCACCACGTTGCTGCTCGCCGGATTCTGCGTGGCCGTGGGCGTGGTGGGCGTGACCCTGCGCAACCTGATGTTCCACTTCGGCACCGCCAGCGAGGCGCTCACCCAGGCACGGGCCCGGATAGCGGTCGGCGAGGCCGTCGAGTCCGAACGCGCCCGGCTGGCCCGGGAGATGCACGACTCGGTGGCCAAGACCCTGTACGGCCTGGCGCTGGCCGCCGACGGCCTGGCCGCGTCCGCCTCCGTTGAGGGCACCGACGCGGAAGCGGGGTCGCTGCGGCGGCAGGCCGAACTCGTCGCGCGCTCGGCGCGGCGGGCGGCGGCCGAGTCGCGCGAACTGCTGACGGGGCTGCGGGGCGCGGGGGCACCGGTGGGGGACGTGACTGAGAGGGCTCCGGCCCGCCTGCGTGGCCTCGACGGCCTCGACGGACTGGGGGGCCCGGGGGGCCCGGGGCAGCCCCACGGCCTCGTGCCTCTGGCCGCTCTCACCGCCGAAGTCGCCCGGTACGCGGCGGAGTTCGGCGAACGCACCGGCCTCCCGGCGGAGTTCCGGCCGCTGCGCGCCCTGCGCGAACCGGGCGCGGCAGGGCGCGCCGCCGACGGGCCGCGCGCCGCCGTATCCCGCCAGACGGCGCGACAGGCGCTGACCATCGCCGCCGAGGCCCTGGAGAACGCCCACCGGCACGCCCACGCCACCCGCCTCACCGTCTCGGCGGGCCCGACCGGCACCGGCTACCTGCTGAGCGTCCAGGACGACGGCCGTGGCCTGCCTCCGCACACCGTGCTCGGAGACCTCAGCAGGGCGGGCCACTTCGGGCTGCTCGGCATGGCGGAGCGGGCCGCCCAGATCGGCGCCCGCCTCCGCATCGGACGGGGGGACACGGCCGTGGGTACCGAGGTACGGCTCGAACTCCCCCCGACGGCGATTACCCGCTCGCCACCGGGGGATGCCCCGTACAGCGGTGCACCCCCGCCGCTGCCGCCTCCCCGGCTGCCACATCCGCCGCCCGACTGACCCCGCCGCCCTGCCCGTACCCGCCCGCCCCGGCGCCCGCCCGTCCGCGTACCGAGAGGAGACCCCGCCCATGCCGTCCCAGCACACCTCGGCCCACTCCGCCGACCTGCACTCGGTGGAGACCACCCCGAGCAGCCGCGCGCCGCTGGCCGCCGTCCGGGTCCTGGTCGCCGACGACAACCCGGTGGTGAGGGCCGGGGTGCACGCCCTGCTGGCGAGCCGTACGGACATCCAGGTGGTGGCCGAGGCCGCGGACGGCAGGCAGGCGTGCGAGGCCGCCCGGCGGACCCGGCCGGACGCCGTCCTGCTGGACGTGCGGATGCCCGGCATGGACGGCATCTCCGCGCTCCCGCACCTGGCCCGGCTGGCACCGGTGATGATGCTGACGTACAGCGGGGAGAGCGCCATCGTCCACGAGTCGTTACGGCTCGGGGCGCGCGGCTACCTCGTGCACGGCGAGTTCACCGCCGACCAGCTGGTGGCCTCCGTAAGGGACCTCACCGAGGGCCGCACTCCCTTCAGCGCCACCGCCTCCGCCGCCCTCCTCGCCCTCACCCCCGCCACAGGCTCCGGCGCAGCACGCCCGGTATCGAAAGCGTCGCAGGAGCACCGAAACTCTGGGCTGCCTCCAACGGGCATGAAAAAGTCAGGAGTTGAGCCGCGACGGTGGGCGACGGGCGCCCGCCACGCACACCGCGGGGCGCGGGTGCTGAGCGAACGCGAGGAGGAGATCATGGAGTTGATCGCATCCGGCATGAACAACACCCAGATCGCCGCCACGTGCTTCATCAGCGAGAAGACCGTGAAGAACCACATCAACCGCATCTTCACCAAGCTGCGCGTGACCACCCGCAGCGAGGCCATCGCACACTGGCTGGGCACCTCCCGCCCCGGCGGCCCCGGCGGTGCGCGGTGAACGACCTGAAACGCTGCTGCCACGAGGGCCGTTGGTCCAGGGTTTGGGCCCACGGGCCCATGCGCGGAGAGTGCGTGGGACAGTACGTTCCGGAGTGTGCCACTGGCATGTGGACGAGCACGTCGGCGGATACAGGGTCGGCCGACACCAGAGGAGCCCGAGATGAAGCCCATCCGCAACTGGACCACCACGACCATCACCCGCCTGCGCGCCCGCGCATCCGACCGAGGCGCGTCCTCCATCGAGTACGCGGGCATCGTGATCCTGGTAGCGGGCATCATCCTGGCGATTCGCGGGCTGGGGTTGGACGGGAGGATCTCCGGGGCCATCTCGGGGTGGGTCGACGCCGTCATCGGTGGCTGAGGCACGCCCGAGGTGACAGCGGGCAGACCGTCATCCTGTACGGCGTGGTGATGTCGGGTCTTCTCTTTCTCGCCTTGGCGTTCTTCGCCGTCGCACAGGCCGCTACGGTCCGGAACGGGGGACAGTCCGCAGCAGACGCGGCGGCCCTCGCGGCTGCTCGGGATGACCGGGACGCGTTCTTCGACGGCTTCATGGCATCTGCGGGGGACAAGGACGGTTGGCAGGACTGGCTCGACCTCACGGCCCCCCTGAACGGAGACGGCTGCGGTGCGGCGGCGGAATTCGCCGGAAAGAACGATTCCGATGTGCTGGACTGCGGTGCCGTTGTCCGGGATTCCGACCCTGGCTACTCCGTCCGCATTAAGACCCGGTTCGACACCGGCAGTTCTATCATTCCCGGTGCGGAGAACCGCCGTGCGACGGCGACAGCGACGGCAGTCGTCCAGCCGCTCTGCGATGTCGACTCCGACGCTGATGCGAAGAAGATCGAAATCGACTGTGACGGCGAAGAGTTCGAGATCGACCCCGATGACGAGATCGACCTGGAGCCAGCCGACCTCTTTTCCGTGGTGCTGGTCGACTGATGAGCGAGAGACGAGTGAAGGAAGCGCAAGTCATGAGCATTCGGCGCACCATGAAGGCCCGTAGGGCGGTGACCGCTGTGGCGATCACGACGGGCTTGGCCCTCGCGGCGGTCGGCTGTAGCGGAGGCAGCGACGACGACGAGCCGAAGAGTGAGTCCTCCTCGGGCCAGTCGGAGCAGGACGGCGGCAAGAACGACGACGAGGGCGGGGGCTCCGGCGAATCGAAGGACGGCCAGGTGCTCGCGGAGGTGAAGGGGGGCGAGAACATCACCCTGACCATCACGTCCGCCACCAGGGACGAGGGCGGGTTCGTCACCATCTCTGGCAAGGTCGAGAACGGGAGTGGAAAACTCTGGATGAAGTTCGGCTGGTCCGGCGAGGAATCGGAGTTGAGGGCGAAGAACTCGGCTTCCATGGCGGGGGCGAACTTGATCGACAAGGAAGGGCGGAAGCGGTACTTCATTCTCCGTGATACCGATGGCCGCTGTCTCTGCACCGTGTTCCGGGGTGGTGTCCAGGCAGGCAAGACGGTTACCTGGTTCACTCAGTTTCCGGCCCCGCCCGAAGGGAACAACAAGGTCGACTTCCAGATCGCCGACATGCCCCCCGCCAGTATCACCATCTCCGAAGGGTGAGCGCCCTCCATGATCCGGAAAAGAACGCGCGCCCTGCGGTTCGCCGCGTGTACGACGACGTCCGCCGTAGTCCTGACCGGGCTCGCCGCCACCGCCGCCCACGCTGACCCCTCGCCGCTTCCCTCGCCCCCTCCGGGGCCCTCCCTCCCCGGCGACGGCGACCCGACGACCATCCCGACAGGCGCCCCCTCCCTCCCCGGTGAGGGTGGGCCGAAGCCCGAGTACAGCGAGGCGCCCGACAGCATCGGGGACTCCAAGCCGCCGACCGAGGTGGACGCCGAGGCGTCCGGGCTGAAACTCGCGGACGGGGCCGACCTGGCGCCGTCGAAGGTGCTGGACATCAAGTTCGTCACCGAGGACATGGGCGGTGAGGAACGCCGGGAGGACAGCAACAAGAAGACGAAGTTCACCCTTCAGGCCGAGGTCCTCTTCCCGCGGGACAGCTCGAAGCTGAACGGCACGGCCAAGGACCGCATCGCGGAGATCGCCACCGAGGCGGACAAGCAGTCGGCCACCGAGGTGAACGTCTTCGGCTTCACCGACGACCTCGGCTCCTACGAGCATGGCAAGGAGCTGTCCAAGAAGCGCGCCACGGCGGTGCAGAAGGAGCTGTCCTCGAAGCTGGACCCCGGCGTCACCTTCCAGGTGCGCGGCTACAGCGAGGACTACCCCATCGCCGACAACGGCACGGAGGAAGGCCGCAAGAAGAACCGCCGCGTCGAGGTGTCCTTCCCGCGCGGCGAGTAGCCGCGCTGCGCCTGACGCTCGCTCCGGGCCATCGTCTCCGCGGGCGAGGCGCGCACCCGTGGCGCGGCGGTGACGCTGCGGGGCGCCTCAAGGGGCGCCGGTCAGTGTTCCAGTACGTGTCCCGTGCCGGCGTCCACGTGGGCGGGCACGTCGCCGCGCAGGTCGCCGACGGTGGAGGTGCCCGTGGGCTCGAACATCAGGATCGCCGCGCCGTCGGCCGAGGACGGTTTGTGCTCGACTCCGCGCGGCACGACGTAGATCGACCCCCGGGGGAGCACCACGGTCCGTTCGGCGGTGCCCTTGGTGCCGGTCCCGGTGTCGGTCCCGGCGCTGTTTCCGGTGCTGTTCCCGGCGTCGCGCAGGGCGATGCGCAGTTCGCCGTCGAGGACGAGGAAGAACTCGTCGGTATCGGCGTGGCTGTGCCAGACGTGCTCTCCGGCGACTTTGGCGATGCGGACGTCGTAGTCGTTCACCCCGGCGACGATGCGGGGGCTCCACAGCTGGTCGAAGCGGTCGAGTGCGCTGGCGAGGTCGATCGGGTCACTGTTCACCCGTGCATCGTCGCGCTGGTGCTCCCGTCACACGAGTGCTAGGAATCGCATATGCCGCCTGGATTCTCGCACCGCGTGGCCCTCATCGTGGATGAGGGCTCCAACCCGTTCGAACTGGGTGTCGCCACTGAGCTTTTCGGTCTGCGACGCCCTGAGCTGGACCGTGAGTGGTACACCTTCACGCTGTGCGCCGCTGTGTCGTCCGTACGGATGCACGAGGGCTTCTTCGCCATGACCGGGCTGGCCGGGCTCGACACTGTGGACACCGCTGACACGGTGATCGTGCCGAACCGCCCGGACCCGGAGGTGCCGCCGTCGCCCGCAGTGCTGCGCACGATCCGGGCGGCGGCAGCCCGTGGTGCACGGCTGGTCAGCTTCTGCACCGGGGCCTTCACGCTGGCCGCCGCCGGTGTGCTCGACGGCCGCCGGGCCACCACACACTGGCGATGGGCGGAGCTGTTCGAGGACCTGTACCCCGCCGTGCGGCTGGAACCGGACGTGCTGTTCGTGGAGGACACCGGGGACGGGGGCCTGGGCGGGGACGGCCACCGCGCGCCGGTGGTGCTCACGGCGGCGGGCAGCGCCGCGGCGCTGGATCTCGGGCTTCACCTGATCGGTCGCGACCACGGTGTTCACGTGGCGAACCTGGTGAGCCGACGCCTCGTGTTCGCCGGGCACCGTGAGGGCGGACAGCGTCAGTTCGTGGCGCGCCCGCTGCCCGCCGTGCCGGACACCTCGCTCGCCCCGCTCGCCGCCTGGGCCCGGGAGCGGCTGGACGGGCCGCTGACGGTCGAGGACCTGGCGGCGCGGCTGGCGGTCAGCCCTTCCACCCTGCACCGTCGCTTCCAGGCGGAACTGGGTACCACTCCGCTGGCCTGGCTCACCAACGAGCGGGTGGCGCTGGCCCGTCGGCTGATCGAACGCGGTGAGCGGCGGCTGGAGGTGGTTGCCCGGCTGAGCGGCCTCGGCTCCGCGTCCAACCTGCGCGCACAGCTGCGGCGACGCACGGGGCTGACGCCGTCTGCCTACCGCCGCCAGTTCGGGCCCGGGCGTCAGTCCGTCTGAGGGCGGGGTCAGGACGACGGGTGAGGTGGCGAGGGTGGGCGCGTTGCGTACAACGCGGTGATCTGACGTCCCGCGTGGGCGAGTTCGGTGCGGGCCTCCGGCGGCGAGAGGACTTCGACCACCGTGCCGAACTGGAGGAGCTGCCGGACGGCCGTCAGCACGGGGAAGTTCAGCACCACCGGCACCCAGTCGGCTTCCCCGCCGGCATGCGCCGCCTCCTCGCCCGCCTCCGGCGGTACGGCGGTCAAGGTGGGCCCCACGATGCGGGCGAACAGGTCGAACCGGGAGCGCTGTACGCGCGCCCGCACCCGTACGCCCTCCGGCCGGTGCTCCACCTCGCGGCGCAGCACCTCCCACGCGTCGGCCAGCTCCACGCCCGCCCGGCGCCGCACCGGCGCGTCGGTGACGGTCGCCGACCGGACCCGCTCGGCGCGGAAGAGCCGCGGGCGCCCGCCCCGGTCCGCGACCAGGTACCAGACTCCGGCCTTCGCGACGAGACCGTACGGGTCGACGGTGTACGTGCGTGAGGTGCTCCGGCCGCTGTGCCGGTAGCGCAGCCGCAGCCGCTGGTCGGCGAAGACGGCGGTGTGCAGGACGTCCAGGTCGACGGCTGTCTCCCGGCGTGCCGTGCCGTCGGCGCGCGGGCCGCTCAGCCACCGCTGCGGATCGACGAGGATGCGGCGGCTGGTCAGCTCGGCCGCGGGCCGGTGCGGTGCGGGCAGGGCGGCCATCACCTTGCGCAGTGCCGAGCCGAGCGCCTTCTCCAGGCCGAGTGCGGAGTGCGCGCTCTGGGCGGCCAGGACGAACAGCGCCCGCGACTCGTCCGAGGTCAGCCCCGTGACGTCGGTGCGGAAGCCGGGCAGCAGCGCGATGCCGCCGTGCCGGCCGCGCTCCGCGTAGACGGGGACACCGGCGGCCGAGAGCGACTCGACGTCCCGGTAGATGGTGCGGACGGAGACCTCCAGGCGGTCCGCCAGGTCGGCGGCCGGGACGCGGCCCCGGGTCTGGAGGAGCAGGAGGAGGGAGAGCAGCCGGTCGGACTTCACCTGTCCAGGGTGCCTCAGCGCCTCCGGATACCTGACACAGGATGTCAGGTGAGGGTGGGCACGGCGGGTTGGACGTGGTGGCCCTGTGCGAGCCTGATACCCGGCGCAACTCGCCGCCGTGGTGCTGGCGCACGACTTCGACGCGTACGTGGAGCCCGCGCTCCGCTTCCTGGAGCGCGGTGTGCACGTGCCGAGCGAGGTGGCCGCCTGCCGCAGCGAGGAGGAGGGCCGCGCGCTGGTCGCGGCCGACGCCGCCGGTCCCGCCGGCTACCCCCGTTCGCCGAGAACTACGTGCTGCATCCGCACCTCCAAAGGATGAGCGGCCTGGTGGCCGAGGGCCGGACCGGCGAGATCGAGCTGACCGAGGCCGACTACCTGCACGCGCTCGCGCCCGAGGACGTCCACGCGCTCACCGGCGATCCCGCGCACCGGCGCGGCCGTATCGAGCCCGCCGCGAACTGCACGCACACCCTGTCCCCGATCCTGGACACGGCGTCGGACCGGCCCGTGGAGGTCTCCGTCTTCGGCGTGCAGCCGGGCGCGCGGCCCGGCGCGGTCGTGCTGGTGGTCCGCCTCCCCAGCGGGGCGCCGGCGCTGACTCGGCAGACCTTCCTCCAGGGGGAGCCCGACAGCCACTGGTCGTGGATGCGTACGCGGCACCGAGGGGCTCGCCGAGTTGCTGCGCGCGCCGGGCGAGGCTGCGTGGTCCGTGCGTACGCGGGCCGAACCCTGGATCGGAGGCGGCGCGTTGAAGGACGAGACGCAGGCGCCGCCGCCGCCGCTGCGGCTGGCCGGACTGGAGGTCGACCGGGCCGAGGAGGGCGCCGCGCTGGTGGTGGCGGCCTTCCGGGACACCCTGGTCGACGGGGCGGAGCCGCGCATCTCCGTCCCCTCGGCGCTGGCCGCGTCCCTGGCGGGCGTGTACGCGCCGGACGGCCCCCACGGCTCCCCGGCGCGGTAGGGGCGCGGGCAGTCGGCCGCGTACGCTCGGCGGGTGCTGATGCTGTGGACGGTGCTCGCCGCCGGATACGGCGCCGTGGCCGGCCTGTTGCTGCCGCGCGCCGTCTACCGCTTCGCGGTCGAGCCGGGCGAGCCGCGCCGCGCCGCCTGCCCGTACGGCCATCCGCTGGGCGGCGGTGCCCGCGGCTGGCTGGGCCCGGCCCGCTGCCGCGACTGCGCGCGCCCCGCGCCGCCGTACGGCCCGTCCGCCCGCCGCTACGGACTCGCCGGCGCGGTGCTGTGCGGCGCGCTCACCGCGGCCGTCGGCCTGCGGCCGGAGCTGGCGGTGTGGCTGCTGGCCGCACCTGTCGCCCTGCTGCTGGCCGCCGTCGACCGAGCCGTGCACCGGCTGCCCGACCTGCTCACCCTGCCGCTCGCCGCCGCCACCGGCGCCCTGCTCGGCGCGGCGGCGCTGCTGCCGGGCGCGGCGGGCAGCTGGCCGCGGGCGCTGTTGGGGGGCGTGGCGCTGGGCGGCTTCTACTTCCTCCTCTTCCTCGCCCACCCGCGCGGGCTGGGCTTCGGGGACGTCAAGCTCGGGCTCGGCACCGGCACGGCCCTGGGCTGGTACGGCTGGGACGTGCTGCTCGCCGGTGCCTTCCTCGGCTCGCTCCTGCTGGCGCTGCACGGCGCGGCGCTGCTGGTCACCGGGCGCGCGGAACGCGGCACGGCGGTCTCCTTCGGCCCCTTCATGCTGCTCGGCGCGCTGGCCGGGGTGCTCGCCGCGGGGGCGGCGGCGTAGCCCCCGGCGCACGGGATCGCACACCGGATGTGTGAACACTGCCGGAGATGCACGAACGGAGCCGCTGTAGGCGCTATGGTGGAAGCCCCCCCTCGGGCCGGTCCGTATCCCCCCCACGGACCGGCCCGCTTTTGCCTGAGCGCCCCCTTGCGCGCCCACCTGTGCCGGGCACGCCCCTCCGGGGGCACCCCCCGGACCGGCCTAGCTGGTGCTGCTGCGGGACCAGATGTTCACGCCCGGCTCCGACGTCGCGTACGCGTCGATCTCGGCCAGCTCCGCCGCCGTCAGCTCCGGCCCGCCCAGTGCGGCGACGTTCGCCTCCAGCTGGGCCACGCTGCTCGCGCCGATCAGGGCCGAGGTCATCCGGCTGTCCCGCAGCACCCAGCACAGTGCCAGCTGCGCCAGGGACTGGCCGCGCCGCTCCGCCAGGTCGTTCAGGCCGCGCAGCCGCCGCCGTACCTCGTCGTTCAGCCACTCCGGGTTGAGCGACTTGCCCTGCGAGGCCCGCGAGCCCTCCGGGATGCCGTTCAGGTACTTGTCGGTGAGCATGCCCTGCTGGAGCGGTGCGAAGGAGATGCAGCCCATGCCCTCCTCCTCCAGCGAGTCCAGCAGGCCGTCCTCCTCCGTCCAGCGGTTGATCATGGAGTAGGACGGCTGGTGGATCAGCGGGCGCACGCCCATCGAGCGCAGCAGCCGGACGGCCTCGCGGGTGCGCTCCGAGTTGTACGAGGACAGCCCCACGTACAGCGCCTTCCCCTGCTGGACGGCGGAGGCCAGCGCGCCCATCGTCTCCTCCAGCGGGGTGTCCGGGTCGAAGCGGTGCGAGTAGAAGATGTCGACGTACTCCAGGCCCGTCCGCCGCAGCGAGGCGTCCAGCGAGGAGAGCAGGTACTTCCGCGAGCCCCATTCGCCGTACGGGCCCGGGTGCATCAGGTAGCCCGCCTTCGTCGAGATGACGAGCTCGTCCCGGTAGGCGCGGAAGTCCTCGGCGAAGATCCGGCCGAAATTGATCTCTGCCGAACCGGCGGGCGGGCCGTAGTTGTTGGCCAGGTCGAAGTGCGTGACGCCCAGGTCGAAGGCGCGGCGCAGGATCGCGCGCTGGGAGCCGATCGACCGGTCGTCGCCGAAGTTGTGCCACAGGCCCAGGGAGATGGCGGGCAGCAGCAGGCCGCTGCGGCCGGTGCGGCGGTACTCCATCGAGTCGTAGCGGGAGCCCGCGGCACGGAAGGGAGAGGAGTCGTCAGTCATGAGACTTTCCTATCAAGAGAACTCCCGCGCGTAGCGACCGCGGCTGGTTCCCCTCACCCCGCCCACGCGGCCCGCCACCGCCGCCCGTGTCCGTTTTGCGTCTCGACTTCGCCCGGTCGGGCGAGCGGGCGTAAGGTTCTGGCGTTCCCGGATTCGGTATGGAGGGACTGGGCATTCCCATGAAGCTTCGTGACCTGGTGTACAGGCTCTACGCGCGCCGTGTGGAGGACCGTCTCGATCACGACCGGGTGCCCAAGCACATCGGTGTGATCCTGGACGGCAACCGCCGCTGGGCGCGGGCCTCCGGCGGCACCACGGAGCAGGGACACCAGGCCGGTGCCGAGAAGATCCAGGAGCTGCTCGGCTGGTGCGCCGAGACGGACGTGGAGGTCGTCACGCTGTGGATGCTCTCCACGGACAACCTCAACCGCCCCGAGGAGCAGCTTCGCCCCCTGCTGGGCATCATCGAGGGCACCGTGCGCGACCTGGCGGCGGACGGCCGCTGGCGGGTGCACCACGTGGGGCAGCTCGACATGCTGCCGGGCAACACCCAGAAGGTGCTCAAGGAGGCGGAGCAGCGGGCCGGTGACAACAAGGGGATACTCGTGAACGTCGCCGTCGGCTACGGCGGACGGCAGGAGATCACCGACGCCGTACGCTCCCTGCTGGCCGACCGGGCGACGCGCGGCGCGAGCCTGGAGGACCTGGCCGACACGCTGACCGTCGAGGACATCTCCGAGCACCTCTACACCCGCGGCCAGCCCGACCCGGACCTCGTCATCCGCACCAGCGGCGAGCAGCGCCTCTCGGGCTTCATGCTCTGGCAGAGCGCCCATTCGGAGTACTACTTCTGCGAGGTCTTCTGGCCGGCCTTCCGCAAGGTCGACTTCCTCCGCGCCCTGCGTGACTACTCCGCCCGAGGCCGCCGCTACGGCACCTGAGGGGCCGCTTCTCCCCGGCACGGACACGCGGCGCGAGCCCGCCCGCTGACCCTTTCGCGGACGGGTGGACCGGCGGGTTCACCGGACCGGCGTCATATGCCATGGCATGGCCGGGCCCGATCGCGGGAATATCCCACTTGGCCGTGCCCTTCCCAGGGCTCCGGCCCCGGGAGGCCCGTTGCACACCACGGACGGCCGCGGCATCGTCGCGGCGGACCATGCGGAGGGCCGGAGTCCGGCCCGTGCTGCACGGACCGGGCCCGGTCACTTCCCCCGCGACGCCGTCGCACCCCAACCTCATCCGAGGGGGTACGTCCACCCGTGGTGAACAGCAAGAAGCGCAACGCTCCCGGCCGGCGCACATACGTCATCGACACCAGTGTGCTGCTCGCCGACCCGTCGGCCATGTCCCGTTTCGAGGAGCACGAAGTGGTGCTCCCCGTGGTGGTCGTCACCGAACTGGAGGCCAAACGCCAGCATCCGGAACTGGGCTACTTCGCCCGTCAGGCACTCCGCCGGCTGGACGGGTACCGCGTCCAGTACGGCAGACTCGACGCGCCCATCCCGATCGGCGACCTGGGCGGCTCCCTCCGGGTGGAGCTGAACCACACCGACCCGATGGTGCTGCCCGCGGGCTTCCGGCTGGACGACAACGACACACGCATCCTGGCGGTGGCCCGGAACCTCCAGGCCGAGGGGTACGACGTCACGGTCGTCTCCAAGGACCTGCCGCTGCGCATCAAGGCGTCGTCCGTCGGCCTGCTCGCCGAGGAGTACCGCGCGGAGCTGGCGATCACGGACTCCGGCTGGACGGGCATGGCCGAGCTGACCCTCCCCGGCGACGACATCGACGAACTCTTCGCCGCCGAGAGCGTCTTCGTGCCCGAGGCGGCGGAGATGCCGGTGCACACCGGACTCGTCCTCCAGTCGGAGAAGGGCAAGGCCCTGGGCCGGGTGACCCCCGAGGGGCGGGTCCGGCTGGTGCGCGGGGACCGCGAGGCGTTCGGCATCAAGGGGCGCAGCGCGGAGCAGCGCATCGCGCTGGACCTCCTGCTGGACCCGGAGATCGGCATCATCTCGATGGGCGGCCGGGCGGGTACGGGCAAGAGCGCGCTGGCGCTGTGCGCCGGGCTGGAGGCCGTCCTGGAGCGGCGCCAGCACCGCAAGGTGATGGTCTTCCGGCCGCTGTACGCGGTGGGCGGCCAGGATCTGGGCTATCTGCCCGGCACGCACGACGAGAAGATGAACCCGTGGGCGCAGGCGGTCTTCGACACGCTCTCGGCCGTGGCGGGCCGCGAGGTGCTGGAGGAGGTGGTCAGCCGGGGCATGCTGGAGGTGCTGCCGCTGACCCACATCCGGGGCCGCTCGCTGCACGACGCGTTCGTCATCGTCGACGAGGCCCAGTCGCTGGAGCGGAACGTCCTGCTGACGGTCCTCTCCCGGATCGGGCAGGACTCGCGTGTCGTTCTCACCCATGACGTGGCGCAGCGGGACAATCTGCGGGTGGGCCGGTACGACGGAGTGGTCGCCGTCGTGGAGAAGCTGAAGGGCCACCCGCTCTTCTCGCACGTCACCCTGACCCGGTCCGAGCGGTCGCCGATCGCGGCGCTGGTGACCGAAATGCTCGAGGAAGGCAGGATCTAGGAGTACTCCCGAGATCCTGACCGGCTGCCGACGGCCGGGACCGGTGCGGGTGGGCGCAGCACCCTACTCGCGGCGGTCCCGGCCGCGCCCGTATTTCCGAAAATCATCGGGGCCAAACGCCGTGTGAGCTTTCCCACTCAGCATGGAATTGCCTCAACCCGCCGCCGTCCGGCAGGGTGTGGTTTCTGTCAGGCCCCGCATACGGCACACCCGCACCTCCGAAGGTGCAGCACCCCACAAGTCAACAGCAGTTCGCCGTATGCCGCCCGAATTACCACGCGGGCTACCTCTCCGAGGGAGCCAGCCGGGCCCGTACCTCCCGTGGCCATGCACGAGGGAGGTCAGTGCCAGGGGCACGATTGCGCCCGCGAGGTCACCCCAGCGGGCGGTCCTGGAAGGAAACCGTGTGAGTCGGATCTCGGTTCGGGGATTCGCCGTGGCGTCAGCCACCGCGGTCACCACCGTCGGCGCTGTCGTCGGAGTGGCCTCGGGCAGCGAGCAGGAGAACTCGACGAGCGACGTCGAGGCGACTGCCGCTGACACGACGCTTCTCGCAGACATTCCCGCGGGTGACAACACCCAGGTCCAGACCGCATCCGTGACGCAGCAGGCGGACGTGCAGTCCGCGGCGGCGGAGTCGGCGGCGAAGCAGTCCGCGCAGGAGCAGGCGCGCAAGCAGGCGGCCAAGGACGCCTCCGCCAAGAAGGAGGCCGCCGACAAGGCGGCAGCCGAGAAGAAGGCGGCTGCGGAGCGGGCCAAGCTGAAGAAGGAGGCCGCCAGCCGTTCGGCCGAGCGCACGGAGACGCCCGAGGCGTCCGAGACACCGGACTTCTCGCAGCAGAGCTCGTACACGGTCGCCGAGGTCAAGGCGATGGCCCGGCAGATCGTCGGCTCCGGGCAGTTCCAGTGCTTCTCGAACATCGTCGACCACGAGTCGACGTGGAACTACCAGGCCGAGAACCCCTCCTCGGGGGCGTACGGACTGGTGCAGGCGCTGCCCGGCTCCAAGATGGCCTCCGCGGGAGCCGACTGGCGGACCAACCCGGCCACCCAGATCAAGTGGGGCCTCAACTACATGAACGAGCGCTACGACAGCCCCTGCGGCGCGTGGGAGTTCTGGCAGGCCAACCGCTGGTACTGAGCACCACCGCGGTTCACCGCCACACGGAAGACTCTCAGCTGCCCCTGGCCCGGACAGGACCAGGGGCAGCTGTGTGCTCCTTGGACGCGTGTCGGCCATCTCACCGTCGCGTGTACGAGAACCAAAGCAACCACGCGCGCCGGTAACGTCGTCCCCCACACGGCAGCGCAGAGTGGTTGAGCGGCCAGGGGGCGGAGGAAGCGGATGGCGGGCAGGGTGGAGAAGTTCCTGTACAAAGTGGAGCGCTGGGCGGGCCGGTTGGCCGAGCGCCGGGCACGTTCCGGTGCGGCCGACGGTTCCACGAGCCACCGGGACGCGGTGGAGGACGCGGACGGCGGCAGTGGCGACACGGAGCCGGAGCGGCCCGGGCGCCTGGCGCGGGCCGGGCGTACGGCACGCGCGGCGCGGGACACCGGGCTGGTGCCGGGCGCCGGAACGGAGGCGGAGCCGGGTGCCGAGCCGGAGCCCGCGTCGCGGGTGCCCGCGCCGCCCGACTACGCCCCCGCGATAACGAAGCAGCCGGAGCCCGCGGCGGTCGTCCCCTGGGGCATCCGCGTCGCGGCCGAGGCCGGCTGGCGCCTGCTGGTCCTGGCCGGGGTCATCTACGTGCTGATGCGGGCGGTCAGCTCCATCGGCCTGCTCATCATGGCCTTCTCCGCCGGCCTGCTGATCACTGCGCTGATGCAGCCGACCGTCACCCGGCTTCGACGCCTGGGACTCGGCCGCGGGCTGGCGACGGCCGTCACCTTCATCGGCGGCTTCGTCATCATGGGGCTGGTCGGCTGGTTCGTGGTCTGGCAGGTCATGGAGAACCTGCCCACCCTCACCTCCCGCGTCCAGGACGGCATCAAGGAGTTGCAGGACTGGGCCGTCGACGGCCCGTTCCACGTCTCCGAGGACCAGATCAACGACATCGCCAACAACCTGACCGTCTGGCTCAACGACAACAGCGAGGAGGTCACCTCCGCCGGGCTCGAAGGCGTGACGGTGATCTTCGAGTTCCTGACCGGTGCGCTGCTGGCGATGTTCGTGACGCTCTTCCTGCTCTATGACGGGCCGCGGATCTGGCAGTGGACGCTGAAGTTCGTCCCCGCCTCCGCCCGTGAGGGTGTGGCGGGGGCCGGGCCGCGCGCCTGGGTCACGCTCACCGGCTATGTGCGCGGCACGGTCATAGTCGCGTTCATCGACGCGTTCTTCATCGGCATCGGCATCTACTTCCTGGATGTCCCGATGGCGGTGCCGCTGGCCGTCTTCATCTTCCTGTTCGCCTTCATCCCGATTGTCGGCGCGGTGATGTCGGGCGCGCTGGCGGTGGTGGTCGCGCTGGTCACCAACGGGGTGTTCACCTCGCTGATGGTGCTGGTGGTGGTGCTGGCGGTGCAGCAGCTGGAGAGCCACGTGCTCCAGCCGTTCATCCTCGGCCGGCTCGTGCGGGTGCACCCGCTGGGCGTGGTGCTGGCCGTCACCGGCGGCAGCCTGATCGCGGGCATCCCCGGTGCGGTCGTCTCCGTACCGCTGGTGGCGGTGACCAACACGGTGGTCTGCTACCTGCGGGCTTACGCACACGAACAGACGATGCGCCAGTTGCCCGGACCGCACGGGGCCACGGTCGCCTCGCTCGCGCCCACGTCGGTGCCGGTGGCTGCGGGCGGCGCCACCGGGCCGCCCGATGCGGGAGGCAGCGCGGCACCGCCCGCCGACGACCCGGCACCGGCCGACGCGCCCGCGCCGTCCGGCTCCGACCCGGGCCGCTCGGACCCGGACTGACGCACGGGGCTGCCCGGGCGCGTACGGCGGCCCCGGGCCGCGTACCGCCGTCCTTCGTGGCCGGAGCCGAGCGAGGTGAGGCGCGGCTGCGGTTCAGTCCTGCGGTGCACCGGTGCCGGGCGGCGTGCCGGTCCCGGTGTCGGGGCCGCGTGGCGGGCGCCCGCGGCGCGGGTGCGGGCGCGCCTCCCCGGGCAGTCTGTCCGCGTCGGCGAGGGCTCTGCGCAGCAGGAAGTCGATCTGCGCGTTGGTCGAGCGCAGTTCGGCGGCGGCCCACCGGGCGAGTGCGTCGTGCACTGCGGGGTCCAGACGCAGCAGCACCTGCTTGCGCGCCGCCGCCCGCCGGGGCGGCGCGGCTCGGCCTCCGCCCGTGGTGCCGTCGGCGCCATCCGCCTCGTCCGCGCCGTCCGTGCCGGGGGCAGGCCGCTCGGTCACTGGTAGAGCGTCCCGGTGTTCAGCACGGGCTGCGGCGAGCGGTCACCGCACAGCACGACCAGCAGGTTGCTCA
This sequence comes from Streptomyces sp. CNH287, assembly GCF_000424825.1. NCBI lineage: Bacteria > Bacillati > Actinomycetota > Actinomycetes > Kitasatosporales > Streptomycetaceae > Streptomyces > Streptomyces sp. CNH287. Next base: position 174,803 of record NZ_AUKQ01000005.1, read on the forward strand.
CCATGGCCGCCTTGCGCTCCTCGTCCAGCTGTACGAAGTCCTGCGCGGTGATACGGGCCACGGCGTCCTCCACCATGCCGCAGGCGCCGTCGACGATCGTCTTGCGGGCGGCCACCACGGCGCCCGCCTGCTGCCGCTGGAGCATCGCGGCGGCGATCTCCGGCGCGTACGCGAGGTGGGTGAAGCGGGACTCGACGATGGTCACGCCGGCCGCCTGCACCCGGGCGGTCAGCTCGGTGGCGAGCTTTTCGGTGATCTCCTCGGCGTTGCCGCGCAGCGACAGCCCGGCCTCCTCGTGCGCGTCGTACGGGTACTCGATGGCGATGTGCCGGACGGCCGCCTCGGTCTGGGTGGAGACGAACTCGAGGTAGTCGTCGACCTCGAAGGTGGCCTGTGCGGTGTCCGAGACCTGCCAGACGACGACGGCCGCCAGTTCGATCGGGTTGCCGTAGGCGTCGTTGACCTTCAGGACGGCCGTCTCGTGGTTGCGGACTCTGGTGGATATCCGGGACCGGGTGGTGAGCGGGTTGACCCAGCGGAGCCCGTCGGTGCGGATGGTGCCCGTGTAGCGGCCGAAGAGCTGGACCACGCGCGCCTCGCCGGGGGCGACCATGTTGAGGCCGGCCATGCTGAAGCCCGAGGCCGTGAGCGTGAGGATGCCCAGTACGACCAGTACCGCGCCGATCGGGCCGTCGTCGCTCAGGATGCCGCCCAGGGCGGTGACTACGCCTCCGAGGAGGATGCCGACCAGTCCCAGCAGCAGGGCGAGTCCGCCGGGGATGCTGCGGGCGGGGGTCTCGCGCACCTGGGGTGCGGGCATCTCCGGCACCTCGGCGGTGGCCGTCGGCGAGGTCGGGCGGTGGTCCTGCGAGTCAGCGGTCATGCGGCGGGCCCCGTTCTGCTGGTTCTCTCGGATTCTCTGCGTTCCTCCGGTTCGCCGTGAGTCTATCAAAGTGATATCAGATTATGAGCGGGCGGGCAGTACGGGTGGCCGCCGCGCCCGGGTTGCCTCCCCGCACTGCTCGTCCGCGCCGCTCACTCCGTACGCAGCCCGTCCGGCCGCATGAGGCGCCACAGCACGGGCATGCTGGCCAGGGCCACGAGCACGACCAGAGCGCCGCCCAACCCGGTGAGCCCCGCCAGGTTCCACCAGTCCACGACCAGCGGCAGCTCGCTCATCCGCAGCAGCAGCGCACCCAGGCCCACTCCCACGGCAGCCGCCAGCGCCAGGCCGACCGCCACCGGCAGCGCGGTCTGCCAGAGCACGGACCAGGCGAGTGTGGACCGCCGGGTGCCGAAGGCGACCAGTACCGACAACAGCCGCTTGCGCTCCCGCAGCTGTTCCAGCGTGGCGACCACCATGCTGGCTCCTATGAGCAGCAGGATGCAGATCGCCCCGGCGTACAGGCCGCGCTCGATCGAGGCGAAGTCCTGCGTGGTGCGGGTGGCCTCGAGCGGCATGGTTGATGCCTGCGGCCCGTGGGCCGCGGCGGCGTTGCGTACGTGCTCGACGGCGTCCGGCGTGCCGTCGTCCGTCCGCACGTAGATGTGGGCAATGGCGCCGGGCAGGTGGGGCACATCGAGCGCCCCGGGTGTGGCCAGGATGCCGTCGGTCGCCACTCCCAGCGGGTTCTCGCGGCCCTGCACCGTACGCGCGTCCTTGGGCACCGTCCACAGCACGGGCTCGCGATGCTGCCTCCCCTCCGGCTTGCCGTAGTCCGGGACGGCGAAGTTGAACCGGACGCCCGCAGCGCTGCCGGAGCGCCGCTCGTCCTCCGCCAGGCCGAGGGGCGGGATCACGAACACGTCGCCGTTCGTGCAGGAGCCCAGCCGGGCCACCTCGCGCAGTGCGGCGCAGTCCGCCACGGTCACGGATTCGAAGCCGGCGTCGGCCGGATTCTGGCCGGCCCGGAACGCGTCGGTCGTGGTGAGTCCGAACGCCTCCTGCACGCCCTGGGTCGCGGACAGTTCCGCGGTGGCCCTCGGCGCCAGCGACCCGTCCGTGACGGGCACGCTCACCATCAGATCCGCGCGCTCCGGGGACTGCCCGGTGGCCATGGTCTGGTTGTCCGCGACGGCAGTGAAGAGCATGTGGAGCGCGATCGCCCCGGCGACCGCCACCGTGATGCCGCCCACCGCCCGCGCGGCCATGCCGCTGTCCAGCTGGAGCCGCCGCACCGCGAGCTGGAAGGGCAGCCTGCCACCCCGCAGCCGCCGCGCCCCTCTCTCGACGAGCCAGGGGAGCAGTGCGTTGACGCCGGCGAGGATCAGCACCAGGCCGGCCGTGATCCGGTAGCTGTCCACCGTGCTGTGCGCGTCCTCCAGGCGGTCGGCCAGCGGGCCGAGCAGCACGCCCCCGGCCGCCAGGGGCAGCAGCCGCCACCACAGCCTGCGCCGCCGCGCCTCAGCGCGGCGGACGACCCCCAGCGGTTCGATCGTCACCCCGCGCAATGCCAGTAGCGACACCAGGACGGCGCTCACGGGCACCGCGCACGCGATGGCCACGACCAGCCCGGTGCTCGGGCGTATGTCGGCGGCGAAGACGCCGGTGTCCCACAACTCCACGCGGCCCACCAGCTGCCGCAGCGGCAGGAAGACCAGCCCGCTGACGAGCAGGCCGAGCAGCGCGCCGGTCGCCGCCTCGCCGGCGGCGATGCGTTTGGTCATCCGGGCGTCGGCGCCGACCAGCCGCAGTGCCGCCAGCCGCCGGTCGCGGCGCTCGCCGCCGAAGCGCACGGCGGCGCCCACGAAGGCGGCCACCGGCACCAGCAGCACCACGCAGATGACGATGATGAGCAGCAGCAGCACCGCATCCATCGGTTCGGGCTCGGGGACCTTGGCGAACGCGTCGATCCGGTACACCGTTTCGCCCTCGGTGAGGGTGTCGCTGCCCGCGTAGTAGGCCAGCTCGAAGGGGTCGAGCAGGCCCTCGTCGGTGATCGTGCCGGTGATCGCGCCGGGCAGCCGCTCCCGCAGCAGCTCGCCGTCCGGTGACTCCAGCAGCTCCCGCAGCGCCGGCGAGACGGCCATCTCGCCGGGGCCGGGCAACTCCGCCAGCCCGGGTGGCACGGGCGGGTGCGCGCCCTCCGGCTGGAGCAGTCGGCCGCGCACCTCCTCGCCCCGGTACTCGGTGTCGCTGTGCAGGTAGAGGGCGGAGCGGTCGGACTTGGCGGGCTGCTTCACCAGTGCGGCGCTCTCCCGGGCCTCGCCGCGCGCCTCGCGGGCGTCGAGCAGGTGCGGGACCGAGGTGGCCAGCAGCAGTACCGCGACCCCGAGCCCGACGCCGACGGACGTGAGCGCCGTGCGCGTCCAGCCCTCCCGGCCGCCGCCCAGCGCGAAGCGGGCACCCATGGCCAGATCGGCGAACCAGCGGCGCGGAATCACCACCTGGCACCGGCCATGTCCCGGGCTTTGCCGTCCCGTACGACGACCTCGCGGTCGGAGTAGGCAGCGACCCGCGACTCGTGCGTCACCAGCACGACGGCCGCGCGCGACTCGCGGGCGGCGTCGGTCAGCAGCTCCATGACCCGCTCGCCGTTGAGCGAGTCGAGCGCGCCCGTCGGCTCGTCGGCGAAGATCACGCTCGGGGTGCCCACCAGCGCGCGGGCGATGGCCACCCGCTGGCCCTGGCCGCCGGACACCTGGCCGGGGCGGTGGTGCCGGACGTCGGCCACCTCGAGCCGCTCCAGCCACCGGGTGGCACGGGCGTCGGCCTCCTTGCGGCCCATGCCGACCAGGCGCAGCGGCAGTGCGACGTTCTCCGTGCAGGTCAGCTCGGGCACCAGCTGGCCGAACTGGAAGACGAAGCCGAAGTCCGCCCGGCGCAGCGCGCTGCGGCGGGCGTCCGACAGGGCGGACAGCTCCCGGCCCCGGTAGTGCACCGAGCCCGAGTCGGGCGGCACGATGCCCGCCAGGCAGTGCAGCAGCGTGGACTTCCCGGACCCGGAGGGGCCCATCACGGCCACCACCTCGCCGGGGTGGATGGTGAAGTCGGCGCCCGCCAGTGCGGGCGTGCTGCCGTACGTCTTGTGCAGTCCGTGGGCGGAGAGCAGGGCGCCGGAGCCCGCGGCAGTGCTGTCGGTGTCGGTGCTCGCCCCGGGCGCGCCGGAGGTGGCGCGGAGTGCGGGGGCCGTCACGGGCGCACCACGCTGGCGAGCCGGTCGAGACGGGCGGCGGCCGTCTCCAGCCAGCGCAGATCCGCCTCGAGGTGGAAGAGCGCGTGATCGCAGATCAGTTGGTCCGCGAAGTCGCCGTCCTTCTTGCGGCGCGTCAGCTCGCGCATCAGCCGCAGGTGCTCGGAGCGCTGGACGTCCAGCAGTTCGGCGGCGTCCCGCTCGGTCAGCAGCGCGAGGACGACCTTGGTGTAGAGGGTGCTCTGGAGATAGGGCTCGGGCTTCTCGGGGCGCGCGAGCCACGCCGCCACATCGGTGACACCTGCGTCGGTGATCGCGTACCGCTTGCGCTCCGGGCCGCCGCCAGCCTCTATGCCGTCCACCTCGACGAGGCCGTGCTTGAGCAGCCGGGACATCGTCGAGTAGACCTGGCCGTAGTGCAGCTGGCGGTCATGACCGAAGCGCTCGTCGAAGGCGCGCTTGAGGTCGTACCCGTGGCGGGGGCCGGCTTCGAGCAGACCGAGAAGGGTGTGGCTGATGGACATACGGCAGACTGTACACCATGCGTATACACCTTGTGTATACGCATGGTGTACCCGCGCCTGCCAGCGGCGCTGCCGTCCCAGCCAGGCGCCGCGGCCTCAGCGCGGCGGCACCGCCTCGCTCTCCACCTTCTTGACGATCCGGTCGCCCAACGCCTTGTCGATGTGCCGCCAGTACTGGAACGCGCGCTCCAGCACCGGCCTGCTCACGCCGTTCAGCAGGTGCCCCGCGACGTTCCCGGCCAGCCGCTCGCGCTCCGCGTCGTCCAGCACCTTGCGGACCATGGTGCCCGGCTGCCCCCAGTCGTCGTCCTCGCGCCGCGGCCGGTACGCCTCGCGCACCATTTCACCCTCGGTGGCCCAGCCCGCTGGTTCACCGAAACGAGTGGTGTCGGCGGCCGGCCCGCCGTACGAGTTGGGCGCGTACGGCCGCGCGGTGTGCGCGGGCTCGTACCGCATCGCGCCGTCCTTGGCGTACGAACGCACCTCCACGTGCGGCCGGTTCGGCGGCAGCTGCGCGTAGTTGGCGCCGATCCGGTACCGGTGGGTGTCCGGGTAGGAGTGGAGGCGGCCGAGCAGCATCTTGTCCGGGGACGGCCCGATGCCCGGCACCAGGTTCGAGGGCTCGAAGGCGGCCTGCTCGATGTGGACGAAGTAGTCCTCCGGATTCCGGTTCAGCGTCATCCGGCCGACCTCGATCAGCGGGTAGTCGCCGTGCGGCCACACCTTCGTGAGGTCGAACGGGTTGAAGCGGTAGTCGGGGGCGTCCGCGAAGGGCATGACCTGCACATACGCCGTCCAGGTGGGCGCGTCGCCGCGCTCGATCGACTCGAACAGGTCCCGGCGGTGGTAGTCGCCGTCCGAACCGGCCAGCTCGTCGGCGTCGGCCTGCGGCAGGAAGTCGATGCCCTGGTCCGTCTTGAAGTGGTACTTCACCCAGAACTTCTCGCCGCCGCCGTTCACCCACATGTAGGTGTGCGAGCTGTAGCCGTTCATGTGCCGCCAGGACTTCGGGATGCCGCGGTCGCCCATCAGCCAGGTGACCATGTGCGCGGACTCCGGCGAGAGCGTCCAGAAGTCCCACTGCATGTCGTTGTCGCGCAGCCCGCTGTCCGGGCGCCGCTTCTGGCTGCGGATGAAGTCCTGGAACTTCTGCGGGTCCCGTACGAAGAAGACCGGCGTGTTGTTGCCGACCATGTCGTAGTTGCCCTGCTCCGTGTAGAACTTCAGCGCGAAACCGCGCGGGTCCCGCCAGGTGTCCGGGCTGCCCTGCTCGCCCGCGACGGTCGAGAAGCGGGCCAGCATCTGAGTCCGCCTGCCCGGCTGGAGGAAGTCGGCCCGGGTGAACTGGCTGACGTCGTTGGTCACCTCGAAGGTGCCGTACGCGCCGGCGCCCTTGGCGTGGACCACCCGCTCGGGGACCCGCTCGCGGTTGAACTGGGCCATCTTCTCGATCAGATAGTGGTCCTGGAGAAGAATCGGACCGTCGGAGCCGACGGTGAGCGAGTGCTCGTCGCTCTCCACCGGGATTCCGACGTTGTTGGTCGTGTGGTCGGTCATCTGGAGCGGCCTCCCGCTGCGTGGGTGCGGTACGGAATCCGGGATATCGCTCTTCCCAGGAGAACGCTCCGACGACACATCGGCAACCGGGTGCATCCGCGAACGCGGGCGGACCCTCAGCAGGCGGGCTGTGAGCAGCCCGGCGTCACTTCCCCCGGTGCCCGGCCGCGAGCACCTCGTCGACGGAGAGGGTGATCTCCGCACCGATCGAGGAGGGCAGCGTGACCGTCTCACCGGGCGCGTGCACGCGATGGCTGCGGTACTCGCTGATCACCGGCTCGCTCAGCACGTGCAGGCGCTGGTGCTTCCGGTCGACGATCACGTAGACCGGGATCTGGGCCGTCGCGTACACGACCACCTTGGCCCGCAGATCGTTCGCGAAGTTCGACGAGGTGACCTCCAGCACCAGGCGGAAGGCGGCCGGGTCGTAACAGTTGTTCTCCAGCTGATGGCTCCGGTAGTCGGCGTCGACCACCGCGAGGTCGGGGACGGCGAAGTCGTACGGCCCGGAGGGCAGCCATACCCCCATTCCCTGGATCACTCGGCTCTGCCCGCCGTGCAGAGCGCTGAAGCCGAGCAGGAGATCGGTGAGGACCTCACCATGAGGGCCGTCCGGCGGTGGTGTCACGGTGATCTGTCCCTCGATGACCTCGACGCGATAGCCCTCGGGCAGCTCCTGCCACAGACGCTGGGCCTGCTCCAGCAAAGACCGCTCCGCGGAGCAGGGACGCTCGACTGCTGCTGCGGACATGTCGTGCCTCCTGGCGATGGTGTCGAGAGCATCATCGTAGGCCGGAGCGTGCGGAGGCGTCTTCGGCGCCGTTGATTCCTTCATATGAGCGACCTGCGGGACGCCGAGCTGACGTGCGGGGGCGTTGTGGCACCGTGGTGGGTGTCCGAAGCGGTACGAGGAGGACCCCGCATGGCACTCGCCGACCTGACGGCCGCGCTCCCCGCGTACGCGAACGACCTCAGACGCAACCTCGGTGCGGTGATCGGCGACTCCCCGCTGCCCCGGCAGCGCCTGTGGGGCGCGGTGCTCGGCTGCGCGATCGCCCTCCGCTCACCCGTCCTGCTGCGCGCGGTGGGCCCGGACGCGCGGGGGCACCTCTCCGCCGAGGCGTACACGGCGGCCAAGGCCGCGGCGGCGGCCATGACGATGAGCAACGTCTTCCACCGCACCCGCCACCTGCTCTCCGACCCCGGATACGACGGGTTGCGCGCCGGGCTGCGGATGAACGTCATGGGCGACCCGGGCGTGCCGAGGGCCGACCACGAGCTGTGGGCGCTGGCCGTCTCGGCGGTCAACGCCTGCGGCCGGTGCCTGGACGCGCACGAGCGGGCGCTGCGCGCGGCGGGGACGGACCGGGAGGCGGTGCAGGAGGCGTTCAAGATCGCGGCGGTGCTCCAGGCGGTGGCGGCGACGCTGGAGGCGGAGGCGGTGCTGGAGGCGGCCGTGCCGGAGGCGGTGCCGGGGGAGCGGCCGGTGCCGGGCGGGGACTGACGGCCCGCTCGGCCAGGCCAGGCCCGGCGTCCCCGGCTCGACCGTCGAGCCGGGGCGCCGTCGCCGCTACATCATCGGGCCGGCGCTCCCAGGCCCGGACCCGGACGCGGAGCCGGACGGCAGGGCCAGCTCGAACCACACGACCTTGCCTGTCGAGAGCCGCGTCGCACCCCAGCGGCTGGCGATGCGGTTGACCAGGTACAGCCCGCGCCCGCCCTCGTCCGTCGCGCGGGCCTGGCGCAGCCTCGGCAGCTGAGGTACGTCGTCGCCGACCTCGCACCGCAGCATGTCCGTACGCAGCAGCCGCAGCGTGATCGGCCGCTCCGCGTACCGGACCGCGTTGGTCACCACCTCGCTGACCAGCAGCTCGGCCGCGTCCGTCAGCTCCTCCAGACCCCAGCGGGCCAGCGCGCGCCGGGCGAGGCGCCGCGCCTGGCCGGCCGTCTGGGCACGCGGGTCCAGATACCAGTACGCGACGTCGCTGGGCGTTATCCCGTCGAAGCGGGCGGCGAGCAGCGCGATGTCGTCGTCCCGGTCGCCGGGGCCGAGGATGTCCAGCACCTCGTCGCACAGCGGCTCCAGCGGCGGCGCGGTGCCCGGCCGGGTCAGCCGGGCGGTCTCGGCCAGCTTCTGGCGCAGGAAATCGATACCAGTCCACACGTCACGCGTCCGCGACTCGACGAGCCCGTCGGTGTAGAGGATCAGCGTGGCGCCCTCCGGCGCGTCCAGCTCCACCGCCTCGAAGTCGACCCCGCCGACGCCGATCGGCGCTCCTGCCGGTATCCGCAGCACCTCCGCACGGCCGTCCCGGTGCAGCAGGACGGGCGGCGGGTGCCCCGCGTTCGCGATCAGGATGCGGTGCGCGACGGGATCGTAGACCGCGTAGAGGCAGGTGGCCATGCGGTCGCTGCCGAGCCGCTGGGCCTGCTCGTCGAGGTGGTGCAGCACCTCCTGCGGCGGCAGGTCGAGACCGGCCAGGGTCTGCGCCGTCGTCCGCAGCTGGCCCATGATGGCGGCCGAGGTCATCGAGTGGCCCATCACGTCGCCGACGACCAGGGCGACCCGGCTGCCGGGCAGCGGGATCGCGTCGTACCAGTCGCCGCCGACCCGGGCGGTCTCGGCCGCAGGCAGATAGCGGCTGGCCAGCGTGCAGCCGGTGGGCTGCGGCAGGGCGTCGGGCAGCATCGTGCGCTGGAGCTCGTCGGCGATGTACGCCTCCCGCCCGTACAGCACGGCCTTGTCCACGCCGAGCGCGGTGTGGGTGGCCAGCTGCGCCGCGACGAGCAGGTCCTCCGCGTCGAACGGTGAGCGCTCGGGGCGGCGCAGGAAGACCGCCGCTCCGATGACGCGCCGCCGGCCGCGCAGCGGGGCGAGGATGGCGCGGTAGCCGTCCGGGAGCGTGCAGTCGGGGCCCAGCAGCTCGGGCAGGGCGGCGTTCACGGCGTCGGACGCCGCGAAGACCGGCCGGACGCCGCGCAGCACCTCGGACAGCGGGCCGCCCGGCCGCACCTCCGTGTGCTCCGCGGCGCTCTCCGCCGTCATGCCCGGCTGTCTGGAAGCCGCCAGCCCCAGCCCGCCGTCCCGGCGCTCCTCCGGGATGCGGTCGCTGCGCCGCAGCCGCAGCACGACGGGGCTCGCCGGCCGCTCGTCGCCGACGGGCAGCGGGTCGCGCAGATAGACGAGGATCGCGTCGGAGTACGCGGGCACGCTGGCCCGGCACAGCCCGAGCACGGTCTCGTCCAGGTCGACGCCGCGTGCGATGCGCCGGGTGGCGGCGCCGACGAAGCGCAGCCGGTCACCGCCGCGCCGCTCCCGCTCGGCGATCTCCCCCTCGGCGTCCGAGGGCGGACCGGAGGTGGTGGCGGGCGGGGGCGTGCCGGGCACGGCCGAGGGCGGCACGGCGCCGTCCGGGGAGCCGGAGGGGCCGGCCGGGGTGCGCGTGTCCGGCGGCGGTGCCGCCGGGTCGACCGGCGGGTTCGGGCCGGGCTTGCGGCGGCGGGAAGCGGCGCGGGCGGCGCCGCCGCCGTGGTCCGGGTCCACCGGGTCGTCGGGGCGGCGGCGGCCGGTCGCCGCCGCCGGGGAACCGGAGCCGGTCCCGGTCCCTGTCCCGGCGGTGCCCGGGGCGCCGGCGTCCTTGGCGGTGCTCTTCACGGGCCCCTTCCGCTTCACGTTCCCCTTCGCCGCACCTTTCGCGTTCTTCTCGCCGCCCTTCTCGCCGCCCTTCGCGGTGCCCTGTGCGGCGCCGCTCCTACGGCTGCCCGCCGCGCCACCGGTGCCGCCCGCGCCGGAGTGCGCGGCGGCGGCGGTGGTGCCCGTGGGCTCGGCCGCGCGCCGCCGCCCGTTGCCCCGGGCAGGCGCGGTCTTCTGCTCGCGCGGGTCCGGGACGGCCGCGTGCGCTGCCGCCTCCTCCGCGCGCGGCGGCGACCGGTCCGGCGCACCACTCGGTGCCGCCCCACTGCCGGACCGGCCGGCCGCAGGGGAGGCGGCGGGCGGACCGCTGGGCGGTTCCGTCGAGGCGTTCGGCGGCTGGGCTCTGCTCGCCGCTGGCGATTCGTGCTCCGTCACGCGTTGGGTTTCCGTCCGTCCGGGGCTGCGCGTCAGGCGCACCCAGAGCTTGGTGCTCGCGGCCTAGGGGCGTCGTCGACAGTGCAGGAAGAGCTGGATCTCTGGAGGTACTTCCGTGCTGGCCGGGGCAAAGGCATAGGACTCCTCACCCGCGATCTCGAAGCCCGCGTCGCGTACGATCCGGCGCAAATCGTCCCGAAGATAACCGGACACCCGGATCGTGTTACCCAGGAACGGTATCGAGAAATCGTTCACATCCGCTTCCACCATCCCCAGCGCCAGCGGACCACCCGCGCGCAGCTGCCCGTGGAGCATACGCAGCGCGTAGGGGATCTCCACCTGGGGGAGCATGAGCAGGGCGAAGAAAGCGGCGATGCCGTCGAACGGGCCGAGGTCCCGGCGTTCCAGATCCGCGATGTCCACGCGGTGGAACTCCGCCTCCGGCACGTGCCGGCGGGCGAGGTCCAGCATGACGGGCGAGAGGTCCGTACCGACGACGTGGTGTCCGGCGTCGACGAGCTGACGCGCGGTGGGCAGGCCCGTACCGCAGCCGAGGTCGAGCACCCGGGAGCCGGGCGGAAGCTGCTTGGCCAGCCAGGTGCCCGCGAGGAGCTGGCCCTCCTTGTGCGGGAAGGCCTCGTCGTAGCGGTCGCCGATCGCGTCGAACGCCTCCGCCTGCCCGCTGCGGTCCAACTCGGACCGGTCGTAGTCGTCGTACGCTCCCGGTCCGTCAGTGCTGCCCATGGGAGGGCTCCTCTCTGGCCACATGCCAAGTCCCCGGGCGGGGAAGGGAGTTGTGCGGCAGCTTTCTTCCGGAGGTTGATCCTACGTTTCCTTGAGGGGGGCGCATCAAGAGGTGCCGTGAGGTTGTCGCACGGCTGTGATCGGGGAAGCGGCTCATGGTCCGGACCTTCCTTCCGGCGCCGGGAGCGCTCCCAGATCCGGCGGCTCCGCTCGCGGCGCCGCGGCCGGGGAGCGGTCCCAGTCCTCCGGGAGCCGGGGCACCGGCCAGCGCGGGTCGGGGCGCCAGTGCTCCCAGCCGTCGGGGAAGGGCGACCGCCAGGCGCGGATCTCCGCGACGGCGGCCTGCCCCGCCGCCCGTATCCGCGCGGCCTGCGCCGCGTCCAGCAGGCCGGCCTGCTGGGCCTGGGCGAACTCGTCCTCGTCCTGCCACTCCCAGGCGCCGTCCGGGGTGACGGTGATGTCCAGGAAGTGGTCCTCGGAGTCGACGCCCCCCGACCAGCGCTCGCGTGGCTCCTCCAGATTCACGTAGTAGTTCTTGAACCGCCAGCCATGCTCCCAGAACAGCCAGACCGACCACGGGGCGCCGGGGCGGGCCAGCTTCAGCACCCCGGTGCCGAGCCACCACGCACGCGCGCTCCGGCGGGGCCTGGTGTAGCGCGTGGCGAGCGGCTCCCGGTGCACCGGGGTGCCGTCCGCCATCTCCGGCCGCACGCACATGGTGCCGGGCGCCAGCCAGACCGCGAGCAGCTGCGCGGTGTCCTGGACGACCGTCACGGGGCGGCAGATGTGCGGATGGCCGGCGCCGTTCGCGCGGTAGCGCCACAGCACGTGCTCGCCGGGCTGCCAGCCGGCGGCGGGCGAATCGCCCGGACCGTCCGCCCGGGGTCCCACCGTGTCCGCTGTCATGAGCAGAGCCTAGTAGGACCCGCGGGCGCCCGCCGTGACCCGTGCCGCAGGGCACCCGTTCGGGTGCGGGAGCCGGGCTGGTACGGCACGTCGCGCGGCGGAGTGCGGTATGGGGGCGACGCGGCGCGTGAGGGAGGAGTCACCCGCGGTGCTTCCGGGCCCCGCCCGCGCCTGACGTGAGCCTCATGGACGCGTCATACCCAGCACGTCCAGCGCCTCGTCCAACTCGGCCAGCGTCAGCTCGCCCCGCTCGACATGGCCCGCGTCCAGCACGGCCTGGCGGATGGTCTTCCGCTCGGCCAGCGCCTTCTTCGCCACGGCGGCGGCGCTCTCGTACCCGATGAAGCGGTTCAGCGGGGTGACCACGGAGGGCGAGGACTCGGCGTACTCGCGGGCGCGCTCGGCGTTCGCCGTGATGCCGTCGACGGTGCGGTCCGCGAGCAGCCGGGAGACGTTCGCCAGCAGCCGGACGGATTCCAGGAGGTTCCGGGCCATCACCGGGAGCATCACGTTCAGCTCGAAGTTGCCCGCCGCGCCGGCTGCCGCGACCGTCGCGTCGTTGCCCGTGACCTGCGCCGCGACCATCAGGGCGGCCTCCGGGACCACCGGGTTGACCTTGCCCGGCATGATCGAGGAGCCGGGCTGGAGGTCCGGCAGGGCGATCTCGGCCAGGCCCGTACGGGGGCCCGAGGCCATCCAGCGCAGGTCGTTGCAGATCTTGGTAAGGCCCACCGCGATCGTCCGCAGCTGCCCGGACGTCTCGACCAGGGCGTCCCGTGCGCCCTGCGCCTCGAAGTGGTCCCGCGCCTCGGTCAGCGGCAGGCCGGTGCTGCGGGCGGTCTCCGCGATCACGGCGGCGGAGAAGCCGGGCGGGGTGTTGATGCCGGTGCCGACCGCCGTGCCGCCCAGCGGCAGCTCGGCGAGCCGGGGGAGGGCGGAGAGCAGCCGCTCCACGCCGTACCGCACCTGGGCGGCGTAACCGCCGAACTCCTGGCCGAGGGTGACCGGGGTGGCGTCCATCAGGTGCGTACGCCCCGACTTCACCACGGACGCGAACTCGCCGGACTTGCGCTCCAGCGCCGCCGCCAGGTGGTCCAGCGCGGGGATCAGGTCGCGGGTGACGGCTGCCGTCGCCGCGATGTGCAGGGAGGAGGGAAAGACGTCGTTGGAGGACTGGCTGGCGTTCACATGGTCGTTGGGGTGGACGGGGGCGCCGAGCCGCTCGGTGGCGAGCGTGGCGACGACCTCGTTCATGTTCATGTTGGACGAGGTGCCGGAGCCGGTCTGGAACACGTCGACGGGGAAGTGCTCGTCCCACCGGCCGACGGCGACCTCCTCGGCCGCCGACCGCACCGCCTCGGCCAGCTCCGCGTCCAGCACGCCCAGCTCGGCGTTGACCACGGCCGCCGCCGCCTTGATCCGCGCCAGGGCCTCGATGTGCGCGCGCTCCAGGCGCTGCCCGCTGATGGGGAAGTTCTCCACGGCCCGCTGCGTCTGCGCCCGCCACTTGGCGTGCGCGGGCACCTGGACCTCGCCCATGGAGTCGTGCTCCGTACGGAATCCGCCCGGGGCGGTGGCCGCGGCGACGGGTGCGGGTGGGGCTGCGGGGCTGCCCTGCCGGGCACGCTGGTCGTGATCGGTCATGACCCGAATCTACTTGCCGGGTCCGACAACCGCGCCGCCGCCGGGGGCCCGTACCGCACTCGCCGCCCGCGGGCCTACCCGGCCGGACGGACGGGGATGGAGGTCACGAACGGCTGCGCGGGGCCGGGGTCGGTGAAGAAGTCGTTGCCCTTGTCGTCGACCACGACGAACGCCGGGAAGTCCGCCACCTCGATGCGCCAGACCGCCTCCATGCCCAGCTCCTCGTACTCCAGCACCTCCACCTTCTTGATGCAGTCCTGGGCCAGCCGGGCGGCCGGACCGCCGATGGAGCCGAGGTAGAAGCCGCCGTGCGCGGCGCAGGCGTCGGTGACCTGCTTGCTGCGGTTGCCCTTGGCGAGCATGACGAAGGAGCCGCCCGCGGCCTGGAACTGCTCCACGTACGCGTCCATCCGCCCCGCCGTCGTCGGCCCGAAGGAGCCGGAGGCGTAGCCCTCGGGGGTCTTGGCCGGACCTGCGTAGTAGACGGCGTGGTCGCGCAGGTACTGCGGCATGCCCTCGCCCGCGTCGAGCCGCTCCTTGATCTTGGCGTGCGCGATGTCGCGGGCGACGACCAGCGGGCCGGTGAGGGAGAGGCGGGTCTTGACCGGGTGCCGGGACAGCTCGGCGCGGATCTCGTCCATCGGCCGGGTGAGGTCGATGCGCACCACGTCCCGCTCGGCGGCTGCCGCCTCGGCGGCGCCCGTCGCGCCGGACGCGCCGGTCAGGTCGGACGCCGTGGTCTCCGGCAGGAAGCGCGCCGGGTCGGTCTCCAGCTGCTCCAGGAACACGCCCTCCGCCGTGATCTTCGCGAGCGCCTGCCGGTCTGCGGAGCAGGACACGGCGATCGCGACCGGGCAGGACGCGCCGTGCCGGGGCAGCCGCACCACGCGCACGTCGTGGCAGAAGTACTTGCCGCCGAACTGCGCGCCGATGCCGATGCGCTGGGTCAGCTCGAAGACCTGCTGCTCCAGCTCCTTGTCGCGGAAGCCGTGCCCGGCGGCGGAGCCCTCGGCGGGCAGCTCGTCGAGGTAGTGGGCGGAGGCGTACTTGGCGGTCTTGAGCGCGTATTCGGCGCTGGTGCCGCCCACCACGATCGCCAGGTGGTACGGGGGGCAGGCGGCGGTGCCCAGGGAGCGGATCTTCTCCTCCAGGAACCTCATCATCGACGCCTCGTTCAGCACCGCCTTCGTCTCCTGGTAGAGGAAGGACTTGTTGGCGCTGCCGCCGCCCTTCGCCATGAACAGGAACTTGTAGGCGTCGCCGTCGGCCGCGTACAGCTCGATCTGGGCGGGCAGGTTGGTGCCGGTGTTCTTCTCCTCCCACATGGTCAGCGGGGCCAGCTGGGAGTAGCGCAGGTTGAGCCTGGTGTAGGCGTCGTGGATGCCGTGCGAGAGGGCTTCCTCGTCACCGCCCCCGGTCAGGACCTGCTGGCCGCGCTTGCCCATCACGATGGCGGTGCCGGTGTCCTGGCACATCGGGAGCACGCCGGCGGCGGCGATGTTGGCGTTCTTGAGCAGGTCGAGCGCGACGAAGCGGTCGTTGGCGCTGGCCTCCGGGTCGTCCAGGATGCGGCGCAGCTGGCTGAGGTGGGCGGGGCGCAGGTAGTGCGAGATGTCGTGCATCGCCTCCGCGGCGAGGGTGCGCAGCGCCTGCGGCTCGACGCTGAGGAAGGTGCGCCCGTCCGCCTGGAAGGTACGGACGCCCTCCGAGGTGACCAGCCGGTACGGCGTGCTGTCCGGGCCCTGCGGCAGCAGCTCCGTGTAGGCGAACGCCGGCCGGGCCGGGCTGGGGGTGGCGGGCATCAGGCATCTTCCTCTCGGCGGTGAGCGCGTCTCACAGGAGGGAAGCGTAGAACGGCCGGGCGACAAAGCGTGATCCGGGGTAGTCGCGATCTATCGCGTCTGGGTACGCTGGCCGGGTGAATGACTCTCCGCCCGACCAGGGCCCTGCCGCCAGCCTCGAGAAGGCGGCGGAGGCGGCGCCCGAGAAGC
This sequence comes from Streptomyces sp. CNH287, assembly GCF_000424825.1. Lineage (NCBI taxonomy): Bacteria > Bacillati > Actinomycetota > Actinomycetes > Kitasatosporales > Streptomycetaceae > Streptomyces > Streptomyces sp. CNH287. The sequence goes on from NZ_AUKQ01000005.1 coordinate 190,371, forward strand.
AGCAGGGGGCAGCCGCCCCCGCGCCGGTGGCCGCGCCCGCCCCGGCCCCCGCGCCGGCGGGCGGCTCCGGCCGCGCCGCCGCGGCGGACGTACGCGCGTCGGACGCCGACCGCGACCGCGTCGCCGACATCCTGCGGGAGGCGCTGGCCCAGGGGCGGCTGGACACGGAGGAGCACTCCGAGCGGATCGACGCGGCCTACTCCGCCAAGACGATGGGCGAGCTTGAGCCGCTCGTCCGCGACCTGCCCGAGGCGGGTGTGGGCGCCGCCCAGGCGCCACCGCTCACGAGCGACTCCCCGGCCGCGGGTGCGGCCAGCGACAACGCGGTGGCCATCTTCAGCGGTGCGACGCGCCGGGGCCGTTGGCGTATCGGGCGCAAGACCAACGCCTTCGCCTGCTTCGGCGGGATCGAGATCGACCTGAGCGAGGCGATCTTCGAGCAGCGGGAGATCGTGATCAACGCCACCGCGATCTTCGGCGGGGTCGAGATCAAGGTTCCGGAGAACGTCACGCTGCGCGGCAAGGGGACGGGGATCTTCGGCGGCTTCGACGTGAAGTCGCAGGATTCGACGGACGTGGACGCGCCGGTGGTGCTCGTGAAGGGCTTCGCGATCTTCGGCGGCGTCGAGGCGCGGCCCAAGCGGGGCAAGCGGCTGCGCAACCTGCACAGGGGGCACTGACCGGCCGCGGCGGGGTGCGGGGGCGCGCTGCGGCGCGCGGCTCCCGGCGGCGCTCCGGAGCACTTGCGCGCACGCGGAGCGGGCGGCGGGCGTGCGACACCTGAAGGTTCGCGGGCCCCGTTCCCGGCGGCGCCCGGTGACCGGTCGCGGAAGTGAACTCCCCGGCGGTGGGCGGCGCGTGGGCCGCCACCGTGTGCATAAGCGTGCGCACAGCGGGTAGGGCTCGGGCATCGTCTCTCGTACGGCAGCAGTGCGATCTGCCGTGCGCAGCAGGACGGGTGAAGGTGCCTCAATCGACAGATCGACCCGCCGTAGCCGTCTCGTCAGGAGTAGACCGTGCTGCAACCGCCGCATCAGTCACTGCAGGCCGCCAGAGTGACCGCCCCGAGCGCTCCCGCGCGTGGCGATCACGCTGGTCCCTGGCACACGGAGGCTGTCTGCCGCCGGGACGAGGCGGGGCTCTTCTTCGCCCCGTCCAAGGAACCGACCGCCGCCCGGCTCTCGCGCGAGCAGGCGGCCAAGCGGGTGTGCGCCGGGTGCCCGGTGCTCGTCGAGTGCCGTGAGCACGCGCTCGTCCAGCCCGAGCCGTACGGCGTCTGGGGCGGCCTGACGGCGGCCGAGCGGCGGGTGGTGCAGGCGCGCAGACGGCGGGCGGCGGCTGCGGCGGCGGCTGCGGCGGTGGAGGCACCGCCCGTTCGCCGGATCGCCTGACGTCGGCCCGCTGATCGCCTGACGGCGCCTGCCGCCGCCCGGCTTCCCGGCGCGCCCGTACGGACCCCCGCCCCGACCTGGGGCTCGGGGCTGTCCGGTGGGTCTTCCCGGGCGGGCGTCGCCCGGTGCCTGTGCCCTGCCGCGCCGTGGGCGTCGCGGGCGCCGCGGGCCGCTCCGCAAAGATCCATCGGACAGGCCCTGGTGCGCGTGCGGGCCCTGCCGTGCGAGCGGCCGTGCGTCAGCGGCGGCGGAGGCCGTCGAGGAGCAGGCGCAGGGCGTGCGTGGTGGCATCCAGCGCGGGGGTGCCCGTAGGCGCCTCGGCCTCCGGTGCGGCGCCCGGCTCGGTGTCCGGCTCGGCGGCGGGGGAGCGGGCGAGCCATACGGCCGCCTCGTTCATCGCACCGGACAGCAGCCGGGTCAGCGGCTCCACCGGCTGAGGCGCGATCACCCCGGAGTCGATCAGGGCTGCCAGCGCCTCCGCGAGGTGGCGTGCGGAGGACGCCTCGTCGGCCGCGCGCCACTCGTTCCAGCCCAGCACGGTGGGCGCGTCGACGAGGGTGATGCGCTGGATCGCCGGGTCCGAGCCGGCGGCCAGGAAGGCCTGGCAGCCCGCGAGGAGTTGCTCCCAGGGGTCGTCCCGTGCGTCGGCGGCGCGCGCCACCCGTTCGGCCACGTCTTCCTGTGCTTCCGCGAATACCGCGCGGAAGAGACCGGCCTTGCTGCCGAAGTGGTGGTACGCGGCGCCCTTCGTGACCCCGACGGCGCGGGCGACCTCCTCCAGCACGACCCCGTGGTAGCCGTCCTCGGCGAAGCGCCGCCGCCCCTCCGCCAGCAGTGCCCGCCGGGTCTCGGCCCGCTGCTCCGCCCTGCTCGCCACCTGCGGTCCCCTCTCGTCCGAGCCTCGGGGCCGGTCGGCGCGCCCGTTGACATACCCGGGGTATGTTACTAGCCTCTTTCACATACCCAAGGTATGTGAAACCTGCGGAGGAGAGTCCCATGCACACCCAGCTCGACAGCTTCTATCCTGTGATCTGCGTGCGCGAGGTCGCCCGGTCCCGCGCCTTCTACACGGAGCACTTCGGGTTCGAGGTGGTCTTCGAGGCGGACTGGTACGTCAGCCTCCGCCGCCCCGAACCGCCGCACTACGAACTGGCGCTGCTCGACCACACCCACCCGACGCTCCCCGAGGGCTTCCGTGCCCCCGTCGGCGGGCTGCTCCTCAACTTCGAGGTAACCGACGTGGACGCCGAGCACCGCCGCCTCGTCGGCGCGGCCGGGCTCACCGAGGCGCTCCCGCTGCGCAGCGAGGACTTCGGCCAGCGACACTTCATCGTGGCGGCCCCGGAGGGCGTGCTCGTCGACGTCATCACCCCGATCCCCCCGGCGGAGTCCTTCGCCGCGCAGTTCGCCGAGCCGCCCTCCGCCTCCTGATGCCCGCTGCCGGACAGGCCCTCAGAGCAGCACGGCGCCGAGCGCGAGGACGACGGCCAGTGCGGTGAGCCCCTGGATCAGCGTGGCCGCCGTATGGGCGCGGTACGCGGTCTTGACGTCCATGCCGGAGAACTGCGAGACGACCCAGAAGTAGGAGTCGTTGACGTGGCTCACCACCATGGCACCGGCTCCGATGGCCATCACGGCCATCACCTGGCCGATGGGGATGGCGCCGAGCGTCCCGTCCAGGCCCAGCGCGGGCAGCAGCGGCTGCGCGAGGGTGGAGGTGATGATGAGCGCGGCGGTGCTGCTGCCCTGTGCGGTCTTGAGCAACGCCGCGATCCCGAACAGCACCAGCAGCGAGGTCACGCCGCCCAGCGCCGAGCCGTCCCCGATCAGCGTGCCGATGTAGTCGGCCAGCGGGGTGCCCTTGATCACCGCGCCGAACGCGCCGCCCGCGCCCGTGATGACGAGGATCGGCGCCGCGTCCACCAGCCCCTCCGAGACCCAGGTGGTGAGCGCCTTGGCGTCCAGCCGGGGCGGGAGCAGCGTGAGCGCCAGGACGACGCCGATCAGCAGCGCGTTCACCGGCGCACCCAGGTCCTTGAGCAGACTGCCGAAGGCGCCGTCGACCAGCGTGGAGTCCCCGGAGGGGAAGGCGGCGACGGACCCGGCGGCCATCAGGGCGATCGGTACGAGGATCGGGGCCAGCGCCCGGCCGAGCCCCGGCAGCCGCTCGAACTGCTCCTTGTACTCCTCGAACGACTCGTGCAGTTCGGGCAGCGCGCTCTCCAGGTTCTTGGTGTGGCGCAGCGCCCAGTACAGCCCGGCCAGCGCGGCGGCCAGCGAGACGGGGATGCTGAAGAGGATGACCCACACCAGGCCGTCCGCCCCGATGCCGACGTTGCCGGCGGCGGCGATCGGGCCGGGCGTGGGCGGTACGAAGGTGTGCGACGCGTACAGCCCGGTGGCCAGCGCCGTGCCCAGCACGACCGGGTTCTTGCCGGTCTTGCGCGCGATGGAGCGCTGGAGCGGCGAGAGCACCACGTAGCCGGAGTCGCAGAAGACGGGGATGGAGACCGTCCAGCCCATCACCGACATGGCGAGGGCCGGGTGCCGTTTGCCCACGACCTTGAGCACGGCCTCGGCCAGGGTGACGGCGGCACCCGTGCGCTCCAGCACCTTGCCGATGATGGTCCCGAAGAGGATCACCAGGCCGATGCTCGCGAGGATGTCGCCGAACCCCTGGGCGACGGTGCCGCCGAGATTGTCGACGAAGGGCTTGTCCGCGCCGGTCGCGGCACCGATGCCCATCGCCGCGAGTCCGAAGCCGTACGAGGCGATGACGATGGCCAGGAAGGGGTGCAGCCGGAAGCGGCCGCACAGGAGGATGATCAAGCCGATACTCATCGCGAGGGCGACGAGCAGGAACGGTCCTGCGGTGCTCATGGAACTCCTTGCGTGCGGGACGGGGTGTGTCCGTGGTGGCCGGGGCCGACGGCCGGGGCCGAGTGTCCGGAGGGGGACCTTCCGGACAACACGGGCGGGGGACGGGGAACGAGGGGACGGGGGACGGGAAGGGGCGGGCGGGTGCAGCCGTGCCGGTCAGCCGAGGCGGAGCCGTACGACCTGCTCCGCCGCGTCCGACAGCAGGGGCTCCACCGCCCCGGTCATCGCGGCCAGCGTGCGCGGGCCGTCCGCGATGCTGAACGCGGCGGTCAGTCCGGCCGCGTGCAACTCCTCGGCGGGCAGCGCCACCTGGCCGGCGAGCGCCACGGCGGCGATGCCGCGCCGCCGGGCGAGCCGCGCCACGACGGAGACGACCTTCCCGGCGGCGCTCTGCCGGTCCAGCCGGCCCTCGCCCGTGATGACCAGGTCGGCGCCCTCCAGTGCCGCGGCCAGTCCGACGGTCTCCGCCACCAGGTCGCAGCCGCGTACGGGCTCCGCCCCCAGCGCGGCGACCAGGCCGCCGCAGGTGCCGCCGGCCGCCCCGGCACCGGGCAGGTCGTGCACCCGGACGCCGAACTGGTCGGCGAGCACGTCCGCATACCGGCCCAGCGCGGCGTCGAGCTGCCGCACCTGCTCCGAGGTGGCGCCCTTCTGCGGCCCGAAGACCGCGGCGGCGCCGTCCGCGCCGAGCAGCGGGTTGGTGACGTCGCAGGCGATCCGGAACCGGGTCTCCAGGACGGAAGCCGGTACGGAGCCGCTGTCGATCCGGGCGAGAGCGGCCAGGGCGGCGCCGCCCGCCGCCAGTTCGGAGCCGTCCCCGGCCAGGAAGCGGAAGCCCAGCGCCCGGAGCAGGCCGGTGCCGCCGTCGGTGCTCGCGCTGCCGCCCACGCAGATCAGCACGTCGCGGGCGCCCCGGCGGATCGCGTCGGCGACCAGTTCGCCCGTACCCGCGGTGTGGGCGCCCAGCGGGTCCAGCTCGTGCGGTTCCACCAGCGGCAGGCCCGACGCGGCGGCCAGTTCGACGACGGCGGACCGGCCGTCCGCCGACAGCACGTAGCGCGCCGGAACGGTACGCCGCAGCGGCCCGGTGACGTGCAGGGACACCTCGCGTCCCCCGGTGGCGTCCAGGACGCAGTCCAGCGTGCCCTCGCCCCCGTCCGCCATCGGCACGCGGGTGACCTCGGCGTCCGGACGGGCCCGGCGCACCCCCCTCTCGATCGCGGCACACACAGCCGCGGCGGGGAGACTGCCCTTGAATGAGTCGGGAGCGATGACGACGCGCACAGTGGATGAGGCCCTTCGGGAAACAGGAGGAACCAGCACACTCCGGAGACGAATGAGCCGTGTGAGCACTGTAGGAACCGCCCCGCGTGCAGGACATTGGCTCGGCAGACAAAGTTCACCCGCGCTTTGTCCGGTGCGCCTGTGCGCGGTGCACAACCGCTCGCGGAAGAACGCCGGAGCGGCGGTGTCAGTCGGGCTCGGACAGCTCCAGCAGATGCAGCGCGACCTGGAGCACCACCGCGTCCTGGAAGGCGCGCGGGTCCCGCCGGGTGAGGTACTCCACCCGCCCCAGGCGGTAGGCGAGGGTGTTGCGGTGCACGTTCAGCGCGGTCGCCGCGTCGCCGACGTTCCGGTCGTGCGCGAAGTACACCCGCAGCGTGTGCCGCAGCTCCTCGGTCAGCGGGCCCAGGATGCGCGCCGCCGCGCCCTGCCGCGCCTCGGGGTCGAGCCGGGCCAGCAGGACGGGCAGCTCCAGGTCCGACAGACGCACCTCGCCGCGCAGCCGCCGCCGCAGCGCGAACCGGGCCTGCGCGGCCAGCTCCAGGAGCGCGGGGAAGTCGTCGGCACGCCCGGTGTCCAGGAAGCCGGTGTCACGCTCCGCCGCGCACAGCGCCGAGAGCCGGTGCCGCAGCGCGACCCCCGCACTGCCGCCCGCCAGCACCCACAGCACGCCGTTCGTGTCGGGGGCGATGAGCGTCGCCGCCTCGTTCGCCTCCAGCCAGCGGTACCGCTCCGAGGGGTCCCCGCGCTCGCCCGGGGGCTCCTGGCCCGGTCGCGCCGCCACCCCGTCGACCACGAACAGGTAGTAGGGAGGATCGACCCGGCAGCCCGCGAGCTGCTGCCGCTGCCGCCAGCCCGCCTCGGTCAGCTGCCCGGCACGCAGGTCCTCCACGATCTGGAGCCGCACGCGGTGCCGCCAGCCCGCCTCCCCCAGGAACGCTTGCTGTATCACCATCAGCTCGGCCATCCTCGCGATGGCCTGCGCGATCTCGCCCACCTGCGCGGGCTCACCGCTCACCCCGACGACGCCCACGACCTCGTCGCCCAGCCGCAGTGGCAGGTTGACCCCGGCCTGGGTCCCCGTGAGGCCGCGCGCCTCCTCACTGGTCACGGACAGGAGGCGTCCCGCCCGCAGCACCCGCAGCGCGCCCTCGTGCAGGCCGCCCACCCGCGAGCGGTCGCTGCTGGCGATGATGACGCCCTGGTCGTCCATGACGTTCACCCGGACACCGAGCCGATCGGCGATGTCATCCACGATGGCCTGAGCCGCGACGCCGTCAATCACGCGGCCACCCTACGCCGCCCCACCACCGCGCACCGGCGATCACCTCGCGGCCTGGAGGCCGGGTTCTGTCTGACAGGAGACGAGGTTCAGGAGCCGTTCCCTGGGGCGACCAGCCGTTCGTGCGCGGAGCCCGCCGCTCACAGCCCGCCGCTCACAACGGCCAGGCACTGAACAAATCGCCGGGGCCGTAGGCGGCATCGAGGCCCGGAGAGTCCACACCGCTTCGCGAGACCGCCACGACTGGTACGGGTTCGGCGGTGAGAGCGGCCCGGTGGCGATGAAGCGCTGCCATGTCGTGCCGGTCGAAGGGCGATTGCTCATGACACAACGCGCATGTTGGTAACGTGCAGGTGAGTATCATGCTCACCCTCTGTCCGGCCGACTGTGGCTCGGGGTCACCGGTCGCGCACGTGCCCCCGGCCGAGACGGCCGCCATGCCCCTCAGCGCGCCGCCCGATCTGATCTGCGACTGAAGTACGCGCCCGGGGTGGTGCCGGTCTCACGTCGGAACGCCGCGACGAACGCGCTGACCGTCTCGTAGCCGACTCCGCGCGACACGCGATGGAGCGGCTCCCCGGCGGCCAGGGCGGGCAGCGCCGCCTGGATGCGAACGAGGGTGCGCCAGCGGCCGAACGGCATGCCTGTCTCGGACAGGAACAGCCTGGCGAGTGTGCGCCCGGAGGTGCCGACCCGGCGCCCCCACGCATCCACCGCCAGCCCGCAGGCCGGATCATCGAGCAGCTCCTCGGCGACCTGACGGGCGCGCGGGTCTGCGGGGAGCGGAGCATCGAGGGCGGTAGCCGTCACCGGCCGGAGCAAGTCGAGGAGCACCGCCTCACCGCGCGCCCGGTGCTCGGCGCCGAGGTCCGGATCGTCCAGGTAGTCGATCAACTCGGCGAGCAGCAGCGAGACGTGGACCGGCTGGACCGAGGCCCATTGCCCCGGACCGGCAGGCGGCGATGTCGGCAGGTACAGCGAGGTCATCGTGGTGTGGCTGGCCGAGATGACGACGTGCGGCACTCCCGGCGGAATCCACAGGGCGCGCGTGGTGGGCAGGACCCACCGTCGGGATTCCACGTCGACCGTCAAGGCACCTCGGGAGGCCCAGGCCAGCTGATGTGTCCGGTGGCTGTGCTGGGTGAACCGCGTCCCCGCCGGCATGAGGAACGTACTGATGGAGACGAGCGCGCCAACCTGTCCGTTTCGCGACATAAGTTGGAAGGTTACGGCCTTCTGGACAGTGGCACCGCTCCCTAGCGTTCTCGTCATGAACACCAACCACGCTGAACTGTGCGCGAGCCCGGAGTGGGCCGCCCATCTGCACGACGAGGTACTGCCGCTGGCCGTCGCGCGTGCCGATCTCGGGAACGAGCTGCTGGAGGTCGGCCCCGGCCCGGGAGCGGCGACCGAATGGCTGCGGACCAAGGTCGACCGCCTGGTGGCTGTGGAGATCGAAACCGAGGCGGCGTCGCTCCTTGCCGATCGATTCGCCGGTACGAACGTAGAGGTTCGCCGAGGGAGCGGCACCGCGCTGGAGTTTGCCGACGACTCCTTCGACTCCGCCGCGTCGTTCACGATGCTGCATCACGTACCGACAGCGGCTCTCCAGAACCTCCTGCTCGCAGAGGTCCTCCGGGTACTCAAGCCAGGCGGGGTCCTGGTCGGGGCCGACAGCCTGGCGAGCCTGTCACTGCACGCCTTCCACGAGGGCGACACCTACAACCCGGTGGAGCCGGCCGTACTCCTCGTACGCCTTCAGACGCTGGGCTACGTCGACATCACCCTCGGCGTGGGCGGGCGGCTGACGTTCTCCGCGCACAAGCCTTCCGCCCCGGCCGAGCAAGCCGCCTGACCCGGCCCGCCGGGTGCAGCCGCAGGCGGAGCCCGCCCGCGCGGAGGTCCTCGCTCTCCTCCGCGCAGCCCCGACGGAGTGAGGGACTCCGGCACTCTGGGGCATTCCCCGGGCTTCGGCTCGGCCTCGACTGCACCATCGGGTCTGATCAGCAGGACGAAACACGCCACAGCACGAAACCTGGCACGACCGGTCTGCCACCGACCCTGGGCTGGGCCGGGTCGGTGGCCCCCTGCCCGGCAGGCGTCCCATCACCCGCGCCGCCGTCACCCGCTCCCGCTACACGTTGAAGCGGAACTCCACCACGTCGCCGTCCTGCATCACGTAGTCCTTGCCCTCCATGCGGGCCTTGCCCTTGGCGCGGGCCTCGGCGACGGAGCCCGTTTCGACCAGGTCGGGGAAGGAGATGACCTCGGCCTTGATGAAGCCCTTCTGGAAGTCCGTGTGGATCACACCGGCGGCCTCCGGGGCGGTGGCGCCCTGCTTGATGGTCCAGGCGCGGGACTCCTTGGGGCCTGCCGTCAGGTAGGTCTGGAGGCCCAGGGTGTTGAAGCCGACGCGGGCGAGGGTGGCCAGGCCCGGCTCGTGCTGGCCGACGGTCTGGAGGAGTTCGAGGGCCTCGTCGTCGTCCAGTTCCGCGAGGTCGGCCTCCAGTTTGGCGTTCAGGAAGACCGCCTCGGCGGGGGCGATCAGGGCGCGCTGCTCGTCCTTGAACGCTTCGTCCACCAGTTCGTCCTCGTCGACGTTGAAGACGTAGATGAACGGCTTGGTCGTGAGCAGGTGCAGTTCGTACAGGGCGGCGGCGGCCTCCGTGCCCTGGGCGATGCCTGCGGAGAAGAGGGTGCGGCCGTCCTCCAGGATGGCCTGGGCCTCCTCGACGGCCTTCACCTCGGCCTGCCGGTCCTTCTTCACCCGGGACTCTTTCTGGAGCCGGGGGAGGGCCTTCTCGATCGTCTGGAGGTCGGCGAGGATCAGCTCGGTGTTGATCGTCTCGATGTCGTCGCGCGGGGAGATCTTGCCGTCCACGTGCACGACGTTGTCGTCCTTGAACGCCCGGATGACCTGGCAGATCGCGTCCGCCTCGCGGATGTTCGCCAGGAACTTGTTGCCCATCCCCTCGCCCTTGCTCGCCCCGCGCACGATTCCGGCGATGTCGACGAAGTCGACGGTGGCGGGCAGGATCTTCTGCGAACCGAAGATCTCGGCCAGCTGCGTCAGCCGGGCGTCCGGGATGCCGACGACCCCGACGTGCGGGTCGATGGTGGCGAACGGGTAGTTGGCCGCCAGCACGTTGTTCTTGGTCAGAGCGTTGAACATGGTCGACTTGCCGACATTCGGCAGACCGACGATTCCGATCGTGAGCGACACGTGACGACTTCCCGTAGCGGATGGAACTGGGCGGACCGGCCCAGCGTAGGCGAGCCGATCCACCAGTCTACGGGCGTCGTCCGCACGCCCACGACGGATCAGGCGCCCGGCCGAGGCGGTCTCCGACGCGGTGCGGCCCGCAGGACACGGTCACGATCTGTCGAACGGGTGCCCGGCGGGCAACTCCTGCGTGTTCATGCCGAGGTTTCACGGGGGTTGCGGCCTAGGTTGGTGCGGTGGAGCAGCACAGCACAGGCGTGTCCCAGCAGAGCGAGCCGCAGGCGGTGCCCGCCGCCCGCCGGCCGAGACCGCCGTGGCTTCCGCGCCCCGTACGGGCGGTGCGGGGCGGGGCGGGCGCGGGCGGCGGCGCTGACCGTGACGGACGGGCCGGCCGTGAGGGCGGGGAGACCGGCGACGCGGCACGGGTCGGCGAGGCGACCCGGCGGCCACGCGCGCCCCGCCCACCGCGTCCCGCCGCGGCGCGGGCGTCGTCCCGCGGCCCGGCGCGGGCCGGGAGTGCCGGGCTGCGTGCTGGGTCCCCGGCCTACCGCACGCTGTCCCGCCTGCCCCATGGCGAGCGACTCGCCGACGCGTTCTCCCGGCTGCCGAGCCCGCGGCTCACGGCGCTGGGCTGCGGGCTGCTCGCCGTGCTGGCGATGCTGCTCATCGGCGGCCTGGACGCGTTGCTGCTCGACTCCCCGGCCACGTACGGCGTCTTCTTCCTGCTGGTCAGCGCCGCCAGCACGCTGTGGGTGCGCCCTGCGGACCTGCTGGCCGCACCCGTCTCGGCACCGCTGGCCTTCGCCGCCGGGCTGCTCTTCACCAGCCCCGGCTCGGACGGCTTCGGCGGCACGATGATGGGGCTCGTCTCCGGGCTGTCCCTCCAGGCGGGCTGGGTCTACGGCGGGACGCTGCTCGCGGGGCTGATCGCGTTGGTGCGGCGGGTGGCGTACGTGCGCCGACGGCGGGCGGAGCGGCGGGTGCGCAGCGCGGCGGGCAGCCCGCCGCCGGGCACGGGGACCGCACGTCCGGCGGTGCCGGGGGCGTCCGGGACGGCGCACGTTCCCTGACGGCTGTCCCGCCATGCCTGGCGGGCGGGCGATGGCAGGTAGGGCACCTCTCACCTCCTGGCTTCGTCGGGCGGGGCCCCGGCGTTGTCGGGAACCTCCGCACACCTCCCACATCCACAGCCAGGCGGCGTGCGTGCGGGGCGTCGCGCGGGGTGACCCTGCCCGACGCGGCACCAGGTCTCGGGCAGGGGCCTGTCTCGCTGTGCTGCCGGAGTCGTCCAGCTCGGGCGGGCGCCGCGCGTACGCGGTGCGCCGCCGGGGGCCGGGGAGGTCCGGGTACCTGGCCCCCGGGCGGGGCAGCCGTGGCGGCTCGCGCCGCGGCGTGCGTCCGCGCGACCAGGCTCAGGCGCGGGAGCCCGTCTTCTCGGCGGCTTCGGCGCGCAGGTCCCGGCGCAGCTCCTTGGGGAGCGAGAACTGCACGTGCTCGTCGACGGGCTGGACGAGCTCCAGGTCGTCCCAGCCGCGCTCCTTGAGCCACTCCAGCACGCCGTCGATCAGCACGTCCGGCACGGAGGCGCCGGAGGAGAGGCCGACGGTCCCGACGCCGTCGAGCCACGCCTCGTCGATCTCGCTCGCGTCGTCGATGAGGTGGCCCGCCCGCGCGCCGTGCTGGAGTGCGGTCTCCACGAGCCGCACGGAGTTCGAGGAGTTCTTGGAGCCGACGATCAGGACGAGGTCCGACCCGGCCGCCACCTGCTTGATCGCGGTCTGGCGGTTCTGCGTGGCGTAGCAGATGTCGTCGCTGGGCGGGCTGAGCAGGTTCGGGTAGCGGCTCTGGAGCGCGTTGACCGTCTCCATGGTCTCGTCGACCGAGAGGGTGGTCTGGGAGAGCCAGACGACCTTGTCCGGGTCCCGCACCTCGACGTTCCGCACGTCCTCGGGGCCGTCGACCAGCGTGATGTGGTCGGGCGCCTCGCCGCTGGTGCCGATGACCTCCTCGTGGCCCTCGTGGCCGATCAGCAGGATGTCGTAGTCGTCGGCGGCGTAGCGGACGGCTTCCTTGTGCACCTTGGTGACCAGGGGGCAGGTGGCGTCGATGGTGGCGAGGCCGACGCGCTCGGCCTCCCGGTGGACCTCGGGGGACACGCCGTGCGCGGAGAAGATGACGATCTCGCCCTTGGGCACCTCCTCCGTCTCCTCGACGAAGATGGCGCCCTTCTTCTCCAGCGTCTGGACCACGTACTTGTTGTGCACGATCTCGTGCCGGACGTAGATGGGGGCGCCGTACTGCTCCAGCGCCTTCTCCACGGCGATCACGGCGCGGTCCACCCCGGCGCAGTACCCGCGGGGAGCGGCGAGCAGGACACGGCGGCCGGAGGAGTGACGCGTGGCGTCCCCGGCCTGGGCGGCGGCGGGCCGGCGGGCGGGAGTTGCAGTCATGCCGTCCATCGTACGGGCCGTGCGTACCGGAGTGTCCGGGCCTCTCTGCCGTAGCGGGGGGACTTTCTGCGGCAATGTGGACATCATGTCCGAAGACGCGAAGTCCGGGCCGGACGAGGGTCTGCGCCGCTCGCTCACTTTCCGGGACCTCGTGGTCTACGGGCTACTGTTCATCGCGCCCATGGCCCCGGTCGGGGTCTTCGGCGCGCTGGACGCCAAGAGCCACGGCGTGGTGCCGCTGGTGTACGTCGTGGCGACGGTGGCGATGGCCTTCACCGCGTACTCGTACGCCCGCATGGTGCGGGTCGTGCCGCAGGCGGGGTCCGTCTACGCGTACGCGGGCCAGGGGCTGGGGAAGGGCGCCGGTTTCACGGCGGGCTGGATGGCGCTGCTGGACTACCTGCTGATCCCGGCCGTGGCGTACCTCTTCGCGGGGATCGCCATGGAGGAGCTGGTGCCCGCCGTCGACCAGTGGGTGTGGACGGTGCTCGCGGTCCTGGTGACGACGGCGCTCAACCTCGCCGGGGTGCGTACGGCGGCCGCCGTCGGCTTCGTGGTGCTGCTGCTGGAGATCGCGGTGCTGGTGCTCTTCGTGGCGGCGGCGCTGGTGGTGCTGGTGCGCGAGGGGCCGGAGCGGGACTGGCTGACCCCGTTCAGCGGGGACCGGGACTTCTCGCCGCGCGCGGTGCTCAGCGCGGTCTCGGTCGCGGTCCTCTCCTACCTGGGCTTCGACGCGATCGCGAACTTCGCGGAGGAGGCCAGGGGCGGGGCGGCCGGCGGGGGAGGCGCCGACGGCCAGGGCGCGCGCACGTCGCCCTCGCCGGTGGCGCGTGCGCTGGTGGGCTGCCTGGTGCTGGCCGGGGTGCTGTTCGTCGTGCAGACGTACCTGGTGACGCTGCTGGCCGAGGACTCCTCGCGCCGGCTGGCCGAGCATCCCCAGGAGCAGGGCGCGGCCTTCTACGTGGCGGTGGAGGAGGCGGTCGGCGGGTGGCTGCACACCGCGGTCGCGGCAAGCAAGGCGCTGGGCGCGGCCTTCGCCGCGCTGGCCGGGCAGGCGGCGGCGGGGCGGCTGCTCTTCGCGATGGCGCGGGACGGCAGGCTGCCCCGGCCGCTGTCGCGGGTGGACCCGTCGAGCCACGTGCCGCGCCGGGCGCTGCTGCTGTCCGCCGTGGTGACGATGACCGCCGCGGTGTGGGCGTCGCGGGCGGTGAACGGGCTGGACCAGCTGGTCTCCCTGGTGGACATCGGCGCGCTGACGGCGTTCGGCATGCTGCACCTCTCGGTGATGGGCTACTTCGGGGTGCGGCGGCTCGGCGACGGCCCGGTGAGCGTGGTGCGGGACTGGGTGGTGCCGCTGCTGGGCCTGGCGATCACGGTCGCCGTGATCGCCACGGCCGACCGGCACGCGCAGCTGCTGGGCTGCGCCTGGCTGGCGGCCGGTCTGCTGGTGCTCCTCGCCCAGCGCGGCGACCGGGCGGGGCCGGGTGTCGGTGACAGGCCGTAGCCTCGGAGGATGGCTCTGCACACGTCGGCCGACGCGCCGATTCCCGTCGGCAAGGTCTCGCAGCTCATCGGTGACTGGGTGCACCGGCTCGGCACGGTCTGGACGGAGGGGCAGATCACCCAGCTCAACCGGCGCTCCCCCAAGAGCTGGGTCTACCTGACCCTGCGCGACCCCGCGCAGGAGATCTCGGTCAACGTCGTCTGCCCGCCGGACGTCTTCGCGGAGGTGGCCGAGACCGTGACACAGGGGTCCCGGGTCGTCGTCGCGGCGAAACCCTCCTGGTACGCGCCGCGCGGCACCCTCTCGCTGCGCGCCTCGCAGATCCGCCCGGTGGGGGTGGGCGAGCTGCTCGTACGACTGGAGCGGCTCAAGCGCGCGCTGGAGGCCGAAGGGCTGTTCGATGCCGGGCGCAAGACGGCGCTGCCGTTCCTGCCGCAGTGCATCGGGCTGGTGACCGGCCGCGCCTCGGACGCCGAGCGGGATGTCCTGCGGAACGCCACGCTGCGCTGGCCCGCCGTCCGCTTCGAGGTGCGGCAGGTCGCCGTCCAGGGGGTGCACGCGGTGCCGCAGGTGATCGGCGCGCTGCGGGAGCTGGACGAGAATCCGCAGGTGGACCTCATCATCGTGGCGCGCGGGGGCGGCAGCCTGGAGGACCTGCTGCCGTTCTCGGACGAAGGGCTGGTGCGCGCGGTGGCGGCCTGCCGTACGCCGGTGGTCTCCGCGATCGGGCACGAGCGGGACGCCCCGCTGCTCGACCACGTCGCGGACCTGCGGGCGTCCACCCCGACCGACGCCGCGAAGCGGACGGTGCCGGACGTGGAGGAGGAGCGCGAGCGGGTGCGGGTGCTGCGGGAGCGGGGCTGGCGCGTGATGACCGGCTTCCTGGAGCGGGAGGAGCGGGCGCTCGCGGAGGTGCGCAGCCGTCCCGCGCTGGCCGATCCGCACCGGGTGATCGAGGACAGGGAGGCGGAGACCGGCTTCCTCACGGACCGGGCGCGCCGTACGTTCGGCCACCGGCTGGAGCGTGCGGAGGACGATCTCGCGCACACCAGGGCCCGGGTGGTGGCGCTGTCACCGGCGGCGACGCTGGAGCGGGGGTACGCGGTGCTCCAGCGGGCGGACGGCGCGGTGATCCGCAAGCCGGCCGAGGCCGGGCCCGGCGAGCGGCTGCGGGCGCGGGTGGCCGAGGGCGAGTTCGGGGTGACGGTGGAGCCGGGTGCCTGACTGCCCGGTGTGCAGCCCTTGGGCGGCTCCGCGGTGCGGGCAGGCCGTGGGCTCGCGAGTGCGTCGGGGATGACAGAGGCAGCCTTTAGCCTGGGCGGATGACGACGGATGAAGCGGTGACGGATGAGGCGGCCGGGCCCGCGCCCGGGTCCACGCTGAGTTACGAGCAGGCGCGCGGCGAGCTGGTGGAGGTGGTGCAGCGGCTGGAGGCGGGCGGTTCGACGCTGGAGGAGTCGCTGGCCCTGTGGGAGCGGGGCGAGGAGCTGGCGCGGATCTGCCGCGAGTGGCTGGAGGGCGCGCGGGCGCGGCTGGACGCGGTGCTGGAGGCGGGCGCGGCCGGTGCGGGGGAGGGCGGCGACGGGGAGCCCGATGCGGGGTGAGCAGGGCGCGGGGCGAGCAGGGCTGTGGCCGGGATGCGCGGCAGGGCATGGGTCCTAGTTGATTGAAATCTTAACTAAGTTCCTCTAGGGTGAGTGGTGCCAATTTGAACTACCCCCACGCGTGAGGCAGCACAGCATGGCACTCGCCCTCGACCCCGCCGCCCAGGATCTGCTCTTCCGGGAGGCCCGCACCGCCAACACGTTCACCGACGAGCCGGTGACCGACGAGCAGCTCCGGGCGGTGCACGACCTGGTGAAGTTCGCCCCCACGGCGTTCAACCAGTCGCCCCTGCGGGTCACCCTGGTCCGCAGCCCGGAGGCGCGCGAGCGGCTGGTGCGGCAGATGGCGGAGGGCAACCGGCCCAAGACGTCCACCGCGCCGCTGACCGCCATCCTCTCGGTCGACCTCGACTTCCACGAGCGCCTGCCGGAGCTGTTCCCCGCCGCGCCGCACCTCAAGGACGCGGTCTTCGGCGAACAGGGCCCGCGCGAGGCCGCCGGCACCTTCAACGCCTCGCTCCAGGCGGGGTACTTCATCCTCGGTGTACGGGCCGCCGGGCTCGCCGCCGGTCCGATGACCGGTTTCGACGCCGCCGGCATCGACAAGGAGTTCTTCGGCGACGGCAGGCAGCGGACGCTGGTCGTCGTCAACATCGGCAAGCCCGGTCCGGACGCCTACCGGCCGCGCTCGCCCCGGCTGTCCTACGAGGACGCCGTCACCACCGTCTGAGCGGCGGCGCCGGGACGGCGGACGGCGGGCACCTGGCGGCGCGCGGGTCCACGGCCGGGGCGGACGCGCGTCCGCCCCGGGTCAGACCTCCTGGCCGGCGCTCGGCTCCGCCGTGGCGCCGCTCGCGCTCGGTGCCGGGCTGGGGCTGGTCTTCTCCGCCTCGAGCGCCCCGGCCATCTTCCGCAGCTGCCCCCAGGGCGCCGTCCCGGTGACCACGGTCGTCGACCCGGCCTCCGTACGCACCAGCGCGTCGTACTTCGCGCCCTCGTAGCGCGCCCACTCGTCGCCGTTGATCCGGACCGACTTCCCCGTCTCCGCCGCGCCCCGGGTGACCTTCTCGACAAACGGGCCCACCTGGCCGTCGCTCTGCTCGACCGCCACGTACTCCTGGTCGGGGTCGAGGAAGCCCAGGTGCCAGGCGATCTTGCCCGCCTCGTCGGCCTCGTAGCTCACGGACGTCGCGCGCCACTGCTTCGAGAGGCCCTCGGGCGCCGCCACCGGGTACGGTGCCGCGCGCCGCGCCGTGTTCAGCTCGACCTCGTAGCTGACCGTCCGGACCGGGTCGTCGTCCTCCTCGTGGGGGATGAACAGATAGATCACGCCGGCGGCGAGGGTGATGACGATGAGCGAGAGCACCATGTCCCGCACTGTCTGAGTGCCGCGCTTCTTGTCTGCTGCCACGTCCCCATCGTCCCCTATGCCCTCCCGCGTCCGGCCGAGGGGGTGTCCGGGGGCGTGCGGGGTGCCGCCCGCGTGCGTCCGCTCAAACGTGGGGCGCACTGCTCATTCTTTCGAACTCTCGATAGAGTCGAGGGCAACCCTCACCCTCGACACCCCCGCGCGGCCGTGGCCGTTCAGAAAGGTGCGTCCGATGACCGACCACCACCACCTCCCCGCCCCGCTCGAGGTCAGCCCGGAGGCCCCGGACCGCAACCTCGCGCTGGAGCTTGTCCGGGTCACCGAGGCGGGCGCCATGGCCTCCGGCCGCTGGGTCGGCCGCGGGGACAAGAACGGCGCGGACGGAGCCGCCGTCAAGGCGATGCGCACCCTGGTCTCCACCGTCTCGATGAACGGCGTGGTCGTCATCGGCGAGGGGGAGAAGGACGAGGCGCCGATGCTGTTCAACGGCGAGCGCGTCGGCGACGGCACGGGCGCCGAGTGCGATGTCGCCGTCGACCCGGTGGACGGCACCACGCTGACCGCGAAGGGCATGGGGAACGCCGTCTCCGTGCTGGCGGTGGCGGAGCGCGGCGCGATGTTCGACCCGTCCGCGGTCTTCTACATGGACAAGCTCGTCACCGGCCCGGAGGCGGCCGAGTTCGTGGACATCAACGCGCCCGCCTCGGTGAACGTGCGCCGGGTCGCCAAGGCG
This sequence comes from Streptomyces sp. CNH287, assembly GCF_000424825.1. NCBI lineage: Bacteria > Bacillati > Actinomycetota > Actinomycetes > Kitasatosporales > Streptomycetaceae > Streptomyces > Streptomyces sp. CNH287. The sequence goes on from NZ_AUKQ01000005.1 coordinate 208,091, forward strand.
AAGGGCTGTGCGCCGGAGGACGTCACGGTCGTGGTGCTGGACCGGCCGCGGCACGACGGCATCGTCAAGGAGATCCGGGAGGCGGGCGCCCGTATCAAGTTCATCTCGGACGGCGACGTCGCGGGCGCGATCATGGCGGTGCGCGAGGGGACGGGCGTCGATCTGCTGCTGGGTGTCGGCGGTACCCCGGAGGGCATCATCACCGCATGCGCGATCAAGTGCCTGGGCGGCACCCTCCAGGGCAAGCTGTGGCCCAAGGACGAGGCGGAGCGCCGGCGGGCGCTGGACGCCGGGCACGACCTGGACCGGGTGCTGGAGATCACCGACCTGGTCGGCGGGGAGAACGTCTTCTTCGTCGCCACCGGCATCACCGACGGTGATCTGCTGCGCGGGGTGCGCTACCGCGCGGAGACCGCCTACACGCAGTCGCTCGTGATGCGCTCCAAGTCCGGCACCATCCGGCAGATCGACTCCACGCACCAGCTCTCCAAGCTGCGCGCGTACAGCGCGGTCGACTTCGACCGGGCCCGCTGAGCGGGCCGCGGAAGAGCCCCGCGAAGAGGCCCTCTGAGCAGTAACTCATCACTTCGGGTGAATGCTTGGTCGAGTGCTGCGCTCACCACGTACAGTTGTCAGGGTGTTGCACACTGTCAACCTGTTGGGAGGGGCTTGTGTCCTTCGGTGAGCAGCCCGCGTATCTGCGCGTGGCCGGTGATCTGCGTCAGAAGATCGCCGACGGCAAGCTGGCGCCACACACCAGGCTGCCCTCCCAGGCCCGTATCCGCGAGGAGTACGGGGTGTCGGACACCGTCGCGCTGGAGGCGCGCAAGGTGCTGATGGCGGAGGGTCTGGTCGAGGGCCGCTCGGGCTCGGGCACCTACGTGCGCGAGCAGCGGGTGCGCCGCCGCGTCGCCCGTACGGGCTACCGCACGGCGGGGGACCCCAGCCCGTTCCGCCAGGAGCAGTCCGACGAGCGGATCAAGGGCAGCTGGGAGTCGCGCAGCGAGCAGGAGGCGGCCTCGCGGGGGATCGCGGAGCGGCTGCGGACCGAGCCTGGTGCCCGGGTGATGCGCACGCGGTACGTCTACCGGTGGGAGGGGGAGGCGTCGATGATCTCCACCTCCTGGGAGCCGCTGTCCCTGACGGGGCGTACGCCGGTGATGCTGCCGGAGGAGGGGCCGCTGGCGGGGCGCGGGGTGGTCGACCGGATGGCCGCCATCGACGTCGTGGTGGACAACGTCATGGAGGAGGTCGGTGCCCGGCCCGGTCTGGCGGAGGAGACCATGATCATGGGCGGGGTGCCGGGTCATGCGGTGCTGGTCGTCGAGCGTACGTACTTCGCGGGTGGCCAGCCGGTCGAGACGGCGGACGTGGTGGTGCCCGCCGACCGCTTCCGGCTCGCGTACCACCTGCCGGTGAGATAGCGGGGCCTCGGCGGCGTCCCGGGCTCCGGTGCGTCCCGGGCTCCTCCGGTGCGGCGGAGTATGGCGATGTGGGGCGGACAATTGGCCGAAAGTGATTGCCCTTTGTGCAAAGATGAATGCGCTGCGTGAGTTGCGCAGCGTAGGCTCCGGCATATGCGAAGTGTGAGCGGCGACAGCAATGCCGTGCTGCCCTGGCTCCTCATACGCCAGGACGGGCACGGGAACCGCTACCGTGTCGGCAGCTACGCCTCCCGTCTGGAGGCGCAGCAGATCGCGGACCGCCTCCGCGGCGGCAGTACCGGCGGCAGCGGCGCCGGTGGCGGGCAGGGCGGCACGGACAGCTATCTGGTCGAGTGCCGGGCCCCGGGTGAAGGCGTCCGCGGCTGACGCCGGGCAAAATCGGGTATGTAGGCATTAGTCCTACTTGGCAGGTCCTTTTCGGCCAGGTATGTACCCGAGCAGGGACGTGGGCGGTGTGGCACAGACCGCGGAACCCGGGGGCCGGGCGGAGCGCACCGCCCCGGACACGGACGGGCGCGTTCCCGTCTTCGCCCACCAGTCGGTCTCCTCCCTCCTGGACACCGTGCACGTCGGGCTCGCCATCCTCGACGTCCAGGGCCGGGTCCTCCTCTGGAGCCCCGCCGCCGAGGAGGTCCTCGGCTGGCCCGCCGACCGGCTCGCCGGCCGCCACATCGACACGCTGCTGCGCGGCACCCCCGCCGAAACCGCCAGCACCCAGTCCCTCCGGATCTGCGGCGTGCTGCGCCGGGACCGCAACTGGCAGGGCATCCTGCGCGCCCGCCACCTGGACGGCCGCACCGTCGAGGTCGAGAGCCGCGCCTCACTGCTCTCCGACGGTGAGGGCACCGAGTACATCGTCGCCAGCCTCACCGAGGTCAGCGCTCTGCGCGCGGTGGACCACGACCTCGCCGCGCTGCACGCGCTCTTCGGCTCCTCCCCGCTGGGCATCGCCCTCCTCGACACCGAGCAGCGCTACGTCCGGGTCAACGAGGCGCTGGCCCGGCTCAACGGCGTCCCCGCACGCGACCACCCCGGCCGTACGGTCCACGACATCCTGCCGCCCTGGATGGCGGGCGAGATCTACGAGTTGCAGACCGGGGTGCTGCGCACCGGCCGGAGCGTCATCGACGTGGTCACCGCCGCCCCGAACGGCACCGGCGCCCGTTCGATCTCGTACAGCAGGCTGACCGACGACTCGGGGCGCGTGCTCGGGCTGAGCTGCGTCGTGATGGACGTCTCCGAACGCCGCGACGCGCTGCAGAAGATCGAGCTGGCCCGCCAGCGGCTCGCGCTGCTGGACCGGGCGGGCGTCGCCCTCGGCGACAGCCTGGACGTACGCCGCATCGCGCGGACCTTCGCCACCGCGCTGGTGCCGCGCTTCGCCGACTACTCCGGCGTGATGCTGGCCGGTTCCCTCGTACGCGGCGGTGAGCTGCCGGACGTCGCCGGACTGCTGAGCGCGCCGCTGCTGCAACTGGGCATCGACGCGAAGGACCGCGGCCCGGCGGTCGACCGGATGCTCCGGGTCGGCCAGGACATCGCCTTCGAGTCCGGCTCCCCCTTCGGCCGGACGCTCTCCACCGGAGAGCCGCATCTCATCTCCTCCCAGGACGAGTTGCGCGCCGCCACCTACCCCGGCGACCCGAAGGTGCAGGCCGCGCTCGACCTCGGCATCCACTCCCTGATGGTGCTGCCGCTGCGCGCCCGCGGGATCGCGCTCGGCCTGCTGGTCATCAGCCGCGCGACCCCCCGCGAGCCGTTCGACCAGGACGACCTCGCCCTCGCCATGGAGCTGGCCGACCGCGCCGGCACCTCGCTGGACAACGCTCGCCTCTACGTCCGGGAGCGCGAGGGTGCGCTGATGCTCCAGCGCAGCCTGCTGCCCCAGCACGTCCCCTCACCGCCGGGCGTCAGCCTCGCCTACCGCTACGTGCCGGGCAGCAGCGGCACCGAGGTGGGCGGCGACTGGTTCGACGTCATCCCGCTGGCCGGCGGCCGGGTCGCCTTCGTCGTCGGCGACGTGATGGGCCACGGACTGCGGGCCGCGGCGACGATGGGGCGGCTGCGCACGGCCGTACGCACCCTCGCCGGGCAGGACCTGCCGCCCGACCGGCTGCTGCGCCGCGTCGACGACCTGGCCGACGACCTCGGCCAGGGCCCCGACGACCCGCTGATGGCCACCTGCCTCTACGCCGTCTACGACCCCTCCACCCGCCGCTGCACCCTCGCCAAGGCGGGCCACCTGCCGCCGCTGCTGCTGGTCCCCGACAGTCTGGGGGAGTGGACGGGCACCGCCCTCGACCTGCCCTCGGGCGCGCCTCTGGGGGTCGGGGGCGTCGACTTCGAGTCGCTGGAGCTGGACGTGAGCGAGGGCGCCGTCCTCGTCCTCTACACGGACGGGCTTGTGGAGAACCGTGGCGAGGACATCACCGACGGCGTCGACCGGCTCCGCACCCTGCTCAGCGCCGAGCTGGCCGCGCACTCGCTCGAGGACGCCTGCGACGCCGTGATCGGCGCGCCCGGGCCACCGGCCGGGTCGACCGGGTCCGCCGAGTCGGCCGCGCAGGCCCCGCTGGACGCCCCCGCCGACGACACCGCGCTGTTGATGGCCCGGCTCGGCGGCCTGCCGGAGGGCAGCGCCGCCTCCTGGCGGTTCGCCGCCGAGCCGTACGCGGTGCGGCGGGCCCGGCAGGTCGTACGGGAGACCCTCCTCGGCTGGGGTCTCGGCGCACTGGTCGATGAGACGGTGCTGCTGGTGAGCGAACTGGTCACCAACTCGCTGCGCTACGCACCCGGGCCGGTCGGCGTCCGCATGGTGCGCGGAACCTCACTCCTGGTCGAGGTGTCCGACCCGCTGCCCGATCCGCCGCGCCCGCGCGACGCCACGTACGAGGACGAGGGCGGGCGCGGTATCCAGCTGGTCGCCCGGGAATCCCGCCGCTGGGGCACCCGGCACGGTGCACTCGGAAAAACTGTCTGGTTCGAGCTGGCGTTGCCTGGTTAGGAGAGAGGTGAACCCTGACGAGACGGGCAGGGGGGAGGCACAGAGGTGTGCGGGCGCGCGGATTTTGCCATAACCGGCAGAAAACGTGCGGCGTTCGGGGAGGGCATGTCCCATCGGCCATCGGCCTGCGAGACTGCCCCGACCGGCAACCACACCGGGAGCGGGAAGGGACGGCGTTGAGCGATACCCCAGTCGAGGCAGCGGGCAAGCCGGACGATGTGCGCCGGGCGCTCGCGCTGCTCAACGCGGCGGGCGCCCGGATCGGGAACTCCCTCGATCTGGAGACCACCGCGCGCGAGCTGCTGGACGTCGCCGTGCCCCAGTTCTGCGACCTCGCCTCCGTCGATCTCTTCCAGGACGTGCTGGCCGGTGACGAGCCGCATCCGGCCGGCCCCGGTGACGGCGAGCTGCGCCGCGTCGCCTTCGCCAGCGCGGTCTCCGACGCTCACGTCTCCCTCCCCTCCGGCGAGTCCTACGGAGCGAGCCCGGTGCCCGTGGGCGCCACGCACTGCTACGCCGCCTCGTCCCCCGCCGCCGAGGCGCTCCGTACGGGCCGGGTGCAGCACGGCGGGGGCCCGGGCGACTCGGCGCCCGCCCAGCTCGGCGCGGTGGTGCAGTCCACGCTCGTGGTGCCGATGGTCGCGCGCGAGCGCGTGCTCGGGCTCGTCCAGTTCTCGCGCGCCAAGGGCAGCCAGCCCTTCGGCGAACGGGACGCGGCGCTCGCTGCGGAACTGGCCGCCCGCGCCGCCGTCTGCATCGACAACGCGCGGCTCTACCGCCGGGAGCACGAGCGCGCGCTCATCCTCCAGCGCAGCCTGCTGCCCCCGGGCGACCCCGAGGCCGCCGGGCTGGACATCGCCGCGCGCTATCTGCCCGGCACCACGGCGACCGAGGTCGGCGGCGACTGGTTCGACGTGATCGAGCTGCCCGGCCACCGCACCGCGCTGGTCGTCGGCGACGTGATGGGCCGCGGCCTGCGGGCAGCCGTCGCGATGGGCGAACTGCGCACCGCCGTACGGACCCTGGCCCTGCTCGACCTCGAACCGGCCGAGGTGCTCTCGGCGCTCGACGAGATCGCGCTCGGACTCGGCGCGCCCCTCGGCGAGCGCGGCGGACGCCAGGCCCGCTCGCAGCGCACCGGCACCGAGGACCTCGCCGAGGTGTACCTGGCCACCTGCGTGTACGCCGTCTACGACCCGGTCACCCGCCGCTGCACCTTCGCGAACGCGGGCCATCTGCCGCCCATCCTGCGCGACACGGACGACAGCGCGCGGCTGCTGGAGGTGCCGCGCGGAGTGCCGCTCGGCGTCGGCGGCGAGCCGTTCGAGCAGATCGAGGTCGAACTGCCGGACGGCGCGCTGCTCGCCCTCTACACCGACGGGCTCGTCGAATCCCGCGACCACCCGCTGGACGAGGGCCTGGAAGCCTTCCGTACGGCACTGACGGAGGCGCCGCAGGCGCTGGAGGACATCGCGGACCGGGTGCTGGACACGCTCAACGTGCACCACGGCGAGGACGACATCGCCCTGCTGGTGGCCCGGGTGCAGGGCCTGAGCCGCGACGCGGTGGGGGACTGGCGGCTGCCGTCCCACCCGCGCTCGGTCGCCCGCGCCCGCGAACTGGCCCGGCGCCAGCTGGCGGAATGGGACCTGACAGCTCTGGCGGACACCACGGAACTGCTGGTCAGCGAGCTGGTCACGAACGCCCTGCGGCACGGCGAGGGCGGTATACGGCTCCGGCTGCTGCGCGATCGCACGCTGGTGTGCGAGGTCTGGGACGCGGGGCTCGTCCAGCCGCGGCGCCGGCGGGCCCGCGCCACCGACGAGGGCGGGCGGGGGCTGCAACTGGTCGGGCTGCTCAGCTCCGGCTGGGGGAGCAGGCGGACACCGCACGGCAAGACCGTGTGGTTCGAACTGCCGCTGCCGGACGGCGGGACGAAGCCGATGGACGCGGAGGCGCTGCTCAGCCTGTACTGAGCAGGGGCGGCGCGCCGGCGCGGTGGCGCACCGGACTGGTCTGGCGGTACGCGGCCCGGCCGGGCGCGGAGGCGAGTCCGCGCCCGGCCGGCGCCCCGTCGGCTACCGCCGGCGCCGGATCTTGCTCCCCAGCCACACCAGCGGGTCGTACTTGCGGTCCACCGCACGCTCCTTGAGCGGGATCAGCGCGTTGTCAGTGATCTTGATGCCCTCCGGGCAGACCTCCGTACAGCACTTGGTGATGTTGCAGTAGCCGAGCCCGTGCTCCTCCTGCGCGCTCGTCTTGCGGTCCAGGCCCTGCTCCTCGGCCGCGTCCAGCGGGTGCATGTCCAGCTCCGCGACCCGCATCAGGAAGCGCGGCCCGGCGAACGCGGGCTTGTTCTCCTCATGGTCGCGCACGACATGGCAGGTGTCCTGGCACAGGAAGCACTCGATGCACTTGCGGAACTCCTGCGACCGCTCCACGTCCTCCTGCTGCATCCGGTACTCGCCCGGGCCCAGCTCCGCGGGCGCCGCGAACGAGGGGATCTCGCGTGCCTTGGTGTAGTTGAACGAGACGTCCGTCACCAGGTCGCGCACGACCGGGAACGCACGCAGCGGCGTCACCGTGATCGTGTCCTCGCGGGCGAACACCGACATCCGCGTCATGCACAGCAGCCGGGGCCGCCCGTTGATCTCGGCGCTGCACGAGCCGCACTTGCCCGCCTTGCAGTTCCACCGCACCGCCAGGTCCGGCGCCTGGGTGGCCTGCAACCGGTGGATGATGTCGAGCACCACCTCGCCCTCGTGGACCTCCACGGTGAAGTCGGCGAGACCGCCGCCCTCCGCGTCGCCCCGCCAGACCCGGAAGTGCGCGTCGTAACTGCTGCTCACCGCGCTGCTCGCGGTGCTGCTCGTACTCACTCGGCCGTCAGCTCCTCGTCCGTCAGGTACTTGGTCAGCTCGTCCCGCTCGAAGAGGGCCAGCAGGTCGGGCCGGATCGGCGGCATGTCGCGGCGCCGCAGCACGATCTGCCCGCCGGGCCCTTCCTCCCCCTCGGCCGCCTCGGCGCCCTCGGGCGCGAGGGTGCACACGAGGTTCGAGCGGCGCCACTCGTGGTCCATCGCCGGGTGGTCGTCCCGGGTGTGCCCGCCGCGCGACTCCGTACGGGTCAGCGCCGCGCGCGCCACGCACTCGCTGACCAGCAGCATGTTGCGCAGGTCGATCGCGAGGTGCCAGCCGGGGTTGAACTGCCGGTGCCCCTCCACCCCGGCGCGCCGGGCCCGTACCCGCAGCTCGGCCAGCCGCACCAGCGCCCGCGCCATCTCCTCCTCCCGCCGGATGATGCCGACGAGGTCGTTCATGGACTGCTGCAACTCCTGGTGCACGCTGTACGGGTTCTCGGCGGCGGTGCCCTCCGGCGACGCCTCCGGGGTGAACGGGCGGAGCGCCTCGACGGCCGCGGCGTCGATCTGCGCGTCCGAGACCGGGGGACGCTCCGCCGCCGGGCTCTGTGCCGCGCGCCGCGCCGCGTACAGTCCGGCCCGCCGCCCGAAGACCAGCAGGTCGGAGAGGGAGTTGCCGCCCAGCCGGTTGGAGCCGTGCATGCCGCCGGACACCTCGCCGGCGGCGAAGAGCCCGGGGACGCCGACCGCCTCGGCGGTGTCCGGGTCGACGTCGATGCCGCCCATCACGTAGTGGCAGGTGGGGCCGACCTCCATGGGCTGGGCGGTGATGTCCACGTCCGCCAGCTCCTTGAACTGGTGGTGCATGGACGGCAGCCGCCGCTTGATCACCTCGGCGGGCATCCGGGTCGACACATCCAGGAAGACGCCGCCGTGCGGGGAGCCGCGGCCCGCCTTCACCTCGGAGTTGATGGCCCGGGCCACCTCGTCACGGGGCAGCAGTTCGGGCGGGCGGCGGTTGTGCTCCGGGTCCTCGTACCAGCCGTCCGCCTCCTCCTCGGACTTGGCGTACTTCTCCTTGAAGACGTCCGGCACGTAGTCGAACATGAAGCGCTTGCCCTCGGAGTTGCGCAGCACCCCGCCGTCGCCGCGCACCGACTCGGTGACCAGGATGCCCTTCACCGACGGGGGCCAGACCATGCCGGTGGGATGGAACTGGACGAACTCCATGTTGATCAGCGCGGCCCCCGCGAGCAGCGCCAGCGCGTGCCCGTCCCCGGTGTACTCCCAGGAGTTGGACGTCACCTTGAAGGACTTGCCGATGCCGCCGGTGGCGAGCACGACGGCGGGCGCCTCCAGCACGAAGAAGCGGCCGGACTCCCGCTCGTAGCAGAACGTCCCCGTGACCTGGCCGCCCTCCTCGTCCTTGAGGACCCGGGTGACGGTGCACTCCTGGAAGACCTTGAGCCGCGCCTCGTAGTCCCCGTGCTCCCGGAAGTCCTCCTGCTGGAGCGAGACGATCTTCTGCTGGAGGGTACGGATCAGCTCCAGCCCGGTGCGGTCGCCGACGTGCGCGAGCCGGGGGTACTCGTGGCCGCCGAAGTTGCGCTGGGAGATCTTCCCGTCCTTCGTACGGTCGAAGAGCGCACCCCAGGTCTCCAGCTCCCACACCCGGTCGGGCGCCTCCCTGGCGTGCAGCTCCGCCATCCGCCAGTGGTTGAGGAACTTCCCGCCGCGCAGGGTGTCCCGGAAGTGGACCTGCCAGTTGTCTCCCTCGTTCACGTTGCCCATGCTGGCGGCGATGCCGCCCTCGGCCATCACCGTGTGCGCCTTGCCGAAGAGGGACTTGCAGATCACCGCGGTACGCAGCCCCTGCTCGCGCGCCTCGACGGCGGCGCGCAGACCGGCACCACCGGCCCCCACGATCACGACGTCCCACTGCTGGCGTTCGACTTGCGTCATCTCTGGTGCATCCCTCTCACGTTGCGGAAGCTCACGGCTCAGAACAGCTGCGGGTCGTCGAACGCCCCGGTGGCCAGCAGGTACACATAGAAGTCGGCCAGCGCCACGCTGATCAGCGAAGCCCAGGCGAGCAGCATGTGGCGCGCGGTGAGCCGGCCGATCAGGCCCCACAGGCGGTAGCGGACCGGATGCTTCGAGAAGTGCTTGAGCTTGCCGCCGATGATGTGCCGGCAGGAGTGGCACGAGAGGGTGTAGAGCCAGATCAGCACGATGTTGACCAGGAAGACCACGGTCCCCAGGCCCATGTGCCCCCACTCGTACTCCGCGTTGCGGAAGCCGAGAAGGGTGTCGTACGAGAGGATCAGCGCGACCAGCACACCGGCGTAGAAGAAGTACCGGTGGATGTTCTGCATGACGAGCGGGAAGCGCGTCTCACCCGTGTACTTCTTGTGCGGCTCGGCGACCGCGCACGCCGGGGGAGAGGCCCAGAAGCTGCGGTAGTAGGCCTTGCGGTAGTAGTAGCAGGTGAGCCGGAAGCCCAGCGGCAGGATCAGGATGAGCACCGCGGGCGACAGGCCCCACCAGCTGCCGAGGATCTCCCAGTTGGGCCCGCCCTTCATCGGCTCGCAGTTCTCCGCCAGGCAGGGCGAGTAGAACGGCGAGACGTAGGGGGCCTCGTAGTAGTCGCTGTTGGCGAAGGCGCGCCAGGTCGCGTAGACGATGAACGCGAGCAGGGCCAGCGCGGTGGCCGCGGGGGCGAGCCACCAGCGGTCGACGCGCAGATGGCCCTCGCTGATGGAGGCGCGCCCGGCGGAGTGGACGCCGCCGGGCGCGGGGGGGCTGTCGGAGCTGTCCGGCTCCGTGGGCTGTGTGGTGGTGGCCAAGGGGGACTCCGTCGAGGGGAGGGAAGGTAGGGAGGGTGCGGCGCTTGCGCGGCGCGGTGCCCTCCGGGGGTGGCGCGGTGCCCGGTGGCGGGGGCCGCCGGGCGCTCCGAGGCCGAGGTCAGGGCGCGTGCCGGTCCTTCGCCCCCAGCCCCTCGTCCTCCGCGTCCGTCCACAGCGAGCTGTCGTAGGGCGTGTCCGGGATGGTGACCATCTCCGGGCGCGGGGTGTCGGACGGGCCGGGCACGCCGGGCGTCGACGCGCGCAGCAGTGCGAGGGATTCCCGCAGGTGCTCCGCGTCGCTGCGCATGCGTCGTATCTCCAGACCGCCGCCGATGTGGGATTCCAGGCGGGTCACGCTGCGTGCGAGTTCGTCCAGGCAGCGTTGGACGGTGGTCATCTCATCCTGCAATGACATGATGTGCGACACCTCCGCGGGTGGGCGGCTGGTTCGGCTCACGCGGGTGCGAGTGTTTCGCGTCACACTCCCCGTTGTGAAGGGCGCTGCACGGGATTCCCCCGACGGAGTGTGTCCGCGCCCCGTGCGGGTGGGTTTCCGGGCGCCGTGCTGACGCCGCGGGGAGCCGTGAGGGTGTGCCGTCGGGTGCGCGTACGGCCGCGGTCATGAATGTGGTGCGCGCGGGTACGCGGGGAACGGACAGCAGTGGACGAGAACAAGGGAAGAGGTGCCGGAACATGTCGTCCTCCGTCGCGGAGACCATCGATGTCGACGCCCCCGTCGCGGTGAGCTGGGCCCTGTGGAGCGACGTGACCCAGTGGCCGAGGTTCCTGAGCCACGTACAGAACGTCACCCGGATCGACCGGCTCTCCTTCTCCTGGTGGCTGTCGCTGCCCGGCGCGGACAAGAGCTTCACGGCCGAACTGACCGAGGTGGTGCCGCACGAGCGCATCGCCTGGCGGACGGTGGACGGCGTCGAGCACGCGGGCGCGGTCATCTTCCACCGGCTCGAACCGGCCGGTACGCGGGTGTCGTTGCGGATCGACTACCACCCGCGCGGCTTCGTCGAGCACCTGGGCTCCGTCACCGGCCTCGACTCGGTGCTGGCCCACCAGGACCTGGCCGAGTTCAAGCGGGCGGCCGAGGAACTGGCACTGACGGAGGGGGGCTGACGAGCAGAAACGTATCCGCTCACGCGTTCGGATGAACGAAGCCGGGATTCGGGGCACTCCGCTGGCCTACGCTGAGACCATCGCTCCGTACGAAGGAGGCCCGCCATGGCACTGACTTTCCCGGAGCGTACGTCGTGTGCGTACGAGGATGTCCCTATGGATCAGCCGATGCCCCAGCCCGTGCCCGTGGAAGAAGCCTTCGAATCTCTGAGCGCGGCGGCCCCCGAGGGGTGGCGCGTGGAACTGATCGAGGGAGAAATCCACGTGGCACCACCAGCGAACGGCGAGCACGAAGAGATTGTCACCGAAGTTGTGCACCAGGTGGCGAAGGGGCACCCGAATGCCTCGCTTCGGGTGTACACGGGGCTCGGGCTGGCCGTGCCCGACGCGTCCGTCACTGGCAAGGTGATCCCCGATCTCGTGATCGCCCCCAAGGGAAGTTTCCAGGACGGCGAGCACTACCACGATCCCTCCGCCGTCCTGTTGGTGGGCGAGGTCACCTCGTACTCCACGGCGGAGAACGACCACACGCGCAAGCTGCGGGGCTACGCACGAGCAGGGATTCCCCTCTACCTGCTCATCGACCGCAAGGCCAGGCAGGCGACAGTCTTCGCGCAGCCCTCGGAGGACCGCTACACCTGGCAGCAGACGGTCTCGGTGGAGCAGAAGCTCTCGCTGCCGGAGCCGCTCGCCTTCGACCTGGACACCAGCGAATTCTGACGGATGCTCGGTGAACACCCATCTGCCTTACGGGCAGGGCGTGTTCGGATACGTTGAACGCCGAAAGCGGTGGTCGGCAAGGCGGGAGTCATCCGGTGGCACAGGAGTCGCACGGTCAGCGGCAGAAGATCGACACGAGCGTTCCGCACTCGGCGCGCATCTGGAACTACTGGCTCGGCGGCAAGGACAACTACCCCGTGGACCGCGAGGCGGGCGACGCGTACGTGCGTGTCTCGCCCGGGATCGTGGACATAGCCCGCGCCTCGCGGCACTTCCTGCACCGCGCCGTGCGCTACCTCGTCGGCGAGGTCGGCATCCGGCAGTTCCTCGACATCGGTACCGGGCTGCCCACCGTGGTCAACACGCACGAGATCGCCCAGCAGGTGGCACCCGAGTGCCGCATCGTCTACGTGGACAACGACCCGCTGGTCCTCGTGCACGCGCGCGCCCTGCTGACCAGCACACCGGAGGGCGTGACCACCTACATCGACAGCGACCTGCGCAGCCCGGAGACCATCGTCGCCGAGGCGGCGAAGACCCTGGACTTCGACCAGCCCGTCGGCCTGATCATGCTGAACATCCTCGGCCACGTCCCGGAGTACGAGGCGGCGCGGTCCATCGCCGCGCGCCTGGTCTCCGCCCTTCCCTCCGGCAGCCACCTCGTCCTCGCCGACGGGACGAACGTGCTACCGACCGGCATGGCCGAGGCCCAGGAGCAGTACAACGAGAGCGGCGCTCTGCCGTACGTGCTGCGCACTCCGGACGAGCTGGCCGGGTACTTCGAGGGGCTGGAGCTGGTCGAGCCGGGGGTCGTGGCCGTCCCGCTGTGGCGGCCGGAGGGGATCTCGTCGGCCGCGCGTCAGCAGCTGGACGAGGCGGGCGGCGTCGGCCGCAAGCCGTAGCCGGCCAGGCAGCCACCGAGCGCCGCGGCACGCTCCCTGCTCCGCACGGGTGGCGTGCTTCGGCCATTTCGCCGTGTCGGCGTGCTGCGCCGCGCCGGGTCGCCTTCAGTGGTGCCGTCGAGCGATTGATGTGATGAGTCGCAGAAGCCGTCGAGGGTGGTGCGGCGGGCGGCCAGCCCCGGAGGTTCAGCGATGCCAGCCGTGCCCGACGTGCCCGACATGTCAGCCGTCTCCGCCGTCGGCACCCGCGCCCGGCGCTGTGCCGCCGTACTCACCGCCGCTCTCCTGCTGCCCCTCGCGGGGTGCACGAGCGATGGAGGGAGCGGCGGCCTGCGGGGTGCCAGCGGCGCCGCCCTCGACGTCCCCGCCGCGCCCCGCGCCCGCGTGGCCGACGGCGGTACGCTCCGCTGGGCCGTGGACGAGGTGCCCCCCACCCTCAACGCCTTCCAGCCCGACGCGACGGACGCCACCGCGCGCATCGCCGCCGCCACGCTGCCCGCGCTCTTCACCCTCGACAGCGGCGGCCGTCCGCAGCTGAACGGCGATTACCTGGAGTCCGCCGAGGTCACCGACCAGGACCCCCGGCAGACCGTCGTCTACACCCTCGCCCCGAAGGCCCGCTGGAGCGACGGCCGCGCGCTGGGCGCCGGGGACTTCGCCGCGCAGTGGAAGGCCCTCAACGGCACGGACAGCGCCTACTGGTCCGCCCGCAACTCCGGGTACGACCGGATCACCAAGGTCGCCAAGGGCCCGGAGCCGCGCCAGGTCACCGTCACCTTCGGCCGTCCGTACGCCGACTGGAAGTCACTGTTCACCCCGCTCTACCCCCGCTCCGTGATGCGCGGCGCGAAGACCTTCAACGACGGCGTACGCGCCGAACTGCCCGCGTCCGGCGGCCCGTTCCAGGTCCGGCGCATCGCCACCGGGGCCCGGACCGCGGTGCTCGTACGCAATCCGCGCTGGTGGGGCGCCCGCCCCAAGCTGGAGCGCATCGAGCTGACCCAGGTCGCACCCGAGCGGCGTGAGGCGGCGCTCGCGGCGGGCAGGCTGGACCTGGCGCCGGTCGACACGGCGGTCGCGGACCGCATCGAGGCGGCCGGAATCGCGGCCGGGCGTGAGGTCAGGGACGGCAAGGGACGGCAGGACGGCCCGGCGGACGGCAAGCCCGCGGCGGGGGAGGCGGCGCAGCCGCCGAAGGCGAAGGCGGTGGCGGCGGAGTCCGAGGAGCGCCGCAACCTGCGCGGCTACTCCGTGCGCCGGGCGCTGGAGCCCGCCTACACCCAGCTCGCCATGAACGGCGCCTCCGGTCCCCTCGTCGACCAGCGGGTACGGCGCGCGGTGGCCCGCGCCCTCGACCGGAAGGCGCTGGCGCGCCACGCGCTCATCCCCGCCGGGCTCCCGGCGAAGCCGCTCGGCAGCCACCTTCGGGTGCGCGACCAGGAGGGCTATCGGGACAGCAGCGGCGCGCTCGGCGGCCCGGACGTGGCGTCGGCGCAGTCGCTGCTCGCGGACGCGGGCTGGCAGGGCGCCGCGGAGGGCCGGCCGGAGTCGGAGGGCTCGGCCGACGCCAAGACGGACGACCGCGCCCCGGGTGACCGCGCCCCGGACGGCAGCACCCCGGAAGACGGCCGCGGGGCGGGCGACGGCACGGGTGCCGCCGGGGCCTCGGGCGGGGCGGTCGCCTCGGGTGGGGACCGGGTCGCCGTACCGGTCAGCGCCGCCGAGGCGGCCCGTATCCAGCGGGTGCCGCTCACCCTCGCCCCGCAGGCGGCGGACCAGCGCGCCGGACTGCTCGCCCAGGTGGCCGAACTGGCCCGCCCCCAGGACGGCGAGAGCCCCCAGGACGGCGAGAGCGGCGCCGAGGGAGAGGCCGAGGTCCCGGACCGCGCCGCCCGGCGCGCCGCCGAGGCGGCCGAGGCCGCCAAGGCCCGCGCCGACGAGATGCGGCTGCTCTCCACCGGCCGGGCCACGGCCGTACGCACGAAGGAGGGGATGCCCCTCTCGCTGCGCTTCCTCCTCCCCTCGGGCCACGGCTCGGCGACCATCCAGCGCACCGGCGCGCGCATCGCCCGGACGCTGAACACGATCGGCATCCGGACGCAGATCACGAAGGTCGAGGACGAGGGCTACTTCCGGGACCACATCGCCTCCGGCGAGTTCGACCTGGCCCTCTACTCGTGGCCAGCCAGCGCCTATCCGGCCACCGATGCCCAGCCCATCTTCGCCAAGCCGGTCCCGGCGCCGGACGGCACGCTGCTGGTCGACCAGAACTACACGAGGGTCGGCACCGACCGAATCGATCAATTGTTCGAGGAGGCGGCGGCGGAACTGGACGACGACGACCGCCACGAGCTGCTGAGCAGCGCCGACGCGCGCATCTGGGCTGCCGCCGGGTCCGTACCCCTCTATCAGCGCCCGCAGCTGGTCGCGGCGGATCGCAAGCTCGTGAACGTCGGCGCGTTCGGCTTCCAGACCCCCCGCTACCAGGACATCGGCTACCGGAAGTAGGCCGCGCAGCGGTCTCGCGAGCCCGCTGCGCCACGGCCCGGGGCGCCCTTCCGGGCCCGAGGCCCGTACGATAGGTGTACAGGCCGCGGCGCAGAGCAGGAGATGAGCCCGGCGGGCGCGCGTACCGCACCGGACGCGCCGCCATCCACGATCCCGGGAGAAGCGCCCTCGCATGCCCACGCGCAACGACATCCGTAACGTCGCCATCGTCGCCCATGTCGACCACGGCAAGACGACCCTCGTCGACGCCATGCTGAAGCAGGCGGGCGCCTTCGCGGCACACCAGCTCGAGTCCGTCGATGACCGGATGATGGACTCCAACGACCTGGAGCGCGAGAAGGGCATCACCATTCTCGCGAAGAACACCGCGGTCCGTTACCACCCCAAGGGCGGTGGCGACCCGATCGTCATCAACATCATCGACACCCCCGGCCACGCCGACTTCGGTGGCGAGGTCGAGCGCGGCCTGTCGATGGTCGACGCCGTCGTGCTGCTGGTCGACGCGTCCGAGGGCCCGCTGCCGCAGACCCGCTTCGTGCTCCGCAAGGCGCTGGAGGCCCGGCTTCCGGTGATCCTCTGCATCAACAAGACGGACCGCTCGGACGCGCGGATCTCCGCGGTCGTCGACGACACCTACGACCTCTTCCTGGACCTGGACGCGGACGAGGAGCAGATCGAGTTCCCGATCATCTACGCCTGCGCGCGGGACGGCGTCGCCTCGCTCACCCAGCCCGCCGACGGCTCGGTGCCCCCGGACAGCGACAGCCTGGAGCCCTTCTTCACCACCCTGCTCTCGACGGTGCCCGCGCCCACGTACGAGGACGACGCGCCGCTCCAGGCCCACGTCACCAACCTCGACGCGGACAACTTCCTCGGCCGCATCGCGCTGTGCCGCGTGAAGAACGGCACCCTGAAGAAGGGGCAGACTGTCGCCTGGATGCGCCGCGACGGCAGCGTGCAGAGCGTCCGCCTCACCGAGCTGATGATGACCGAGGCGCTCACCCGCAAGCCCGTCGAGTCGGCCGGGCCGGGCGACATCTGCGCCGTGGCGGGCATCCCGGAGATCATGATCGGGGAGACGCTGGCCGACCCGGAGAACCCGGTCGCGCTGCCGCTGATCACGGTGGACGAGCCCGCGATCTCCATGACCATCGGCACGAACACCTCGCCGCTGGTCGGCAAGGGCAGCACCAAGGGCGGCGTCAAGCACAAGGTCACCGCCCGCCAGGTCAAGGACCGGCTCGACCGCGAGCTGATCGGCAACGTCTCGCTGCGCGTGCTGCCCACCGAGCGTCCCGACGCCTGGGAGGTGCAGGGCCGCGGTGAGCTGGCCCTCGCGATCCTGGTCGAGACGATGCGCCGGGAGGGCTTCGAGCTGACGGTCGGCAAGCCCGAGGTCGTCACCCGCGAGATCGACGGCAAGCTGCACGAGCCGATCGAGCGCATGACCATCGACTCCCCCGAGGAGCACCTCGGCGCGATCACCCAGCTGATGGCGTCGCGCAAGGGCCGCATGGAGACGATGGTCAACCACGGCTCGGGCTGGGTCCGGATGGAGTGGATCGTTCCTTCGCGCGGCCTGATCGGCTTCCGTACGGAGTTCCTGACGGACACCCGCGGCACCGGCATCGCCCACTCCATCTCCGAGGGCCACGAGCCCTGGTTCGGCGATCTGCGGACGCGCAACAGCGGCTCCCTGGTCGCGGACCGCTCCGGATCGGCCACGCCTTTCGCCATGATGAACCTCCAGGAGCGCGGCACGATCTTCATCGAGCCGGGCACCGAGGTGTACGAGGGCATGCTGGTCGGTGAGAACTCGCGCTCCGACGACATGGACGTGAACATCACCAAGGAGAAGAAGATGACCAACATGCGGGCGGCTGCCGCCGACACCACGGAGAACCTGGTGCCGCCGCGGAAGCTCTCGCTGGAGCAGTCGCTGGAGTTCTGCCGCGAGGACGAGTGCATCGAGGTGACACCGGAGACGGTGCGTATCCGCAAGGTCGTGCTCGACCAGCGGGAGCGCGGACGGGCGGCGTCCCGCGCCAAGCGGTAGCAGGGAGCACGGCCCGCGGCGGGCCGTGACGCACGAGGAGGGGGCCTGCCCGTGGCAGGCCCCCTCCTCGCGTCCCACGCCTGGCGGAAGGCGCGCGTCGGCGTTCACTGCGGCGTGCACGGCGGTGTTCGCGACAGCGAAGCCGCCCCCCCCGTACGGGCTCACGCGTACGGGCGGTTCTCGCGCCCGTACGGGGTGGGTGAAGCCGCCGGGAGCGGCGCAGGGTGTTGTCTGGTCCCGTGCGCGGGCGCGGGTCAGCGGCCGACTGGTGGGGCCAGGACGGCCGGTGCCGGCCCGGGCGGTGTCACCAGCCGGGCGGAGGTGCCATCGGCGGCGGCGGGCCGTACGGGCCCGGCGGGCCCGGTGGCGGCATCATCGGCTGGTCCCGCTGGGCGCGCTGGGCCAGGGCGCCCAGCACGATCAGCCCCGCCACGACGCAGAAGACCTGGGTCAGGAAGTTGAGCTGGACGTTGGTGGGGAGGTCGGAGAAGTGTTCGAGAAGGTCCTGCTTCAGGAAGGCGGAGACGAAGAAGATGCCGAAGCCCGTCAGCAGGCCGCCCGCCAGCATCCCCAGCGGACGGGCGAAGGTCGCCCGGCTGACGGCGGCGACGGAGCCGACCAGCGTCAGGATCACCATCGTCCAGGCCGTCCAGCCGTGCGGCGCGGACAGCAGCGTCACGAGGGTCCGCTCTCCGGTGAAGCCGTTCCCGTAGCTCTCCCCGCCCTGCTGGTTCCACCAGTAGATCTCCCAGGAGGCCACCAGGACCCCGGCGGCACCCAGGACGAGGAAGGCGGTGATGGCCGCGCCGTGCGAGGGGCGGCCGGGCGCCATCGTGGCCGGGTCCTGCACCGGCGCGTAGCCGTACCCGCCGGCGTCCACCGGGCGGCGCCCGGCGAGGGCGGCGACCACCAGGCCCAGCCCGATCACCAGCGCAGCGACGGCGCTCAGCAGCGCCTTGGTCTTGAGGTCGTCGTCGACGCCCTGCATCCAGTCGGCTTGGAGGTTCCACAGGCTGGGGAGGCGCAGCACGGCCGTCAGCGCGCCGACCGAGGCGAGGATGCCCGCGGCGGAGGACGCCCGTACGGTCATGGCCGCGGCGACGACGTAGGCGATCAGCAGGATCGGGTCGAGCAGCGAGCTGACCCACAGGCCGCCGTCGGCTCGGGGGCCGAGCCCGGCCCACACCCACCAGACGTCGGTGACCTCGGCGGCCTCGGTGAAGTCCCGGATGATCCAGCCGAGACTGATGAAGGCGAGGACCAGCAGCCCGATCGCCCCGAACACGCGCGCACCGCGCGCGAGCGCCTGTTCCTGCCCCATGCGCCTGGCCCCCCGAGTGTGGTGCTGCACCTTCTTCACGCGTGTGCGGAGCCGTGTCCGGGCACAGGTGTCCCCCGGGCGTCACTGCCGACCCCCAAGGATTACCCGCGCTGCGCGTTGTTATCAAGATGCTTGATGCGAAGGTTATGAACACGAGTGCTCACGAGTGCTCCCGAGAGGTCGTACGGAGTTCAGAGTGTGCCGTCCGTATATCGGTGTAACGACAGCTGAGTTGCGAGTGTGTTAAGGCGCTTTCGGTCAGAATGTCGGCTTATGTCCACTTGGGCGTCGGCATGTCAAGCACGCTGGCACGTCAATCTGCAAAATCTTCGCTCAAGATGCGTGTCCTGTCCGCATGCCGGGACCAACACCCCTTGACTGCGTACTTATTCACTTGCAAAAGTCCGCTCAACCCACGGCACACCCCGGTGCCAGTCAGAACGGGTTCGGAGCACCACTAGCGCGGGGGCACAACGCGATGACGAGTCCATCCCAGGCTGCGAAGGTCGGGACCGACACCCCAGGTCCGGACGCAGAAGGCCTGAGCACGGAACAGGCAGGCGAGCCCGGCCAGCACACCGGCCGATCGCCCGGCCAGCTGATGTGGAAGCGCTTCAAGCGCGACCGCACCGGTGTGATCTCCGCCTTCGTGGTGATCGCTTTCTTCGCCGTCGCCGCGCTGGCGCCGGTCATCTCCTGGCTGTACGGCAAGGACCCGTACACGCTGTACGGGCAGAACGAGGGGCTGCTGGACGAGTTCGGCTACCCCATCGGAGCCAACGGCGGCATGTCCGGGGAGTACTGGTTCGGCATCGAGCCCCAGCTGGGGCGCGACGTCTTCATGCAGCTGCTGTACGGGATGCGGACCTCGCTCTACACCGCCGTCGTCGTGACCATCTTGATGGTGATCACGGGCGTGCTGATCGGGCTGGTCGGCGGCTACTTCGGCGGCAAGGTCGACTACTGGCTCGGCCGGGTCACCGACTTCCTGATGTCGCTGCCCAGCCAGCTCTTCTTCATCGCCACGATGCCCGTGGTCGTCGCCGTCTTCGTGTCGCCGGGGGAGGAGACTCCGACCTATCTACGCGCGGTGGCGATGATCACCGTGCTCTGGTTCCTGGGCTGGATGAGCATGGCGCGGCTGGTGCGCAGTCAGGTGCTGAGCCTGCGGGAGCGCGAGTTCGTCGAAGCGGCCAAGGTCACGGGCGCCTCGCCCTGGCGGATCATCCGCAAGGAGCTGCTGCCCAACACCTTCACCCCGGTCCTCGTCCAGGGCACGTACATGCTGCCCTCCTCGATGCTGAGCGTGGCGTTCCTGTCCTTCATCGGCGTCGGCTACGTGGAGCCCACGCCCGACTGGGGCCGCATGTTCGCGATCGCCGGGGAAATCTACGAGGACAACCCGACGTACATGCTCTTCCCGGGCGTCGCCATGGTGATCTTCGTGGTGGCCTTCAACCTTCTGGGCGACTCCGTGCGGGACGCCTTCGACCCCAAATCCGGACGCTAATCCGTCCAGCTTGAGGGGGGCTGCCACCCCTGCACCGGGAGACCGGACGCTACAGGGCAGCAGATGGATCCCAACTGACAGGCAGGTGCATTCGGCTCATGAATCTCTTCCGATCTCGCAGAGCCCGCGGAGCGGTCATCGCTCTCGCGGCCGGCTCGCTGGTGCTGACGGGCTGCAGTGACGGCAGCGGCGGCGGCGGCAAGGACAAGTCGAAGTCCCAGAAGGACGCCAAGTCCCAGTCGAAAGCGGTCGAGTACCTCGACGCGGCCGCCTCCCAGGGGCCGGCGGAAGCTGTCAAGGGAGCCCGGAAGGGCGGCACGATCCGCTCTTACCAGGAAGACGACATCTCGCACCTGGACCCGGGAGAGATCTACGTCAGCGACGCGGGCCAGCTCGCCGGCCTCATCCACCGCGGCCTGACCACGTTCAAGGAGGACGGCAAGGGCAAGACCTCCGTCGCCGGCGACCTCGCCACGGACTCCGGCAAGATGTCCGACGGCGGCAAGACCTGGACGTTCACGCTCAAGGACGGCGTCAAGGACCAGGAGGGTGACCAGATCACCTCCGAGGACGTCCGGCACACCATCGAGCGCCTGTACTCCCCGGTCATCACCGACGGACCGCTCTACGTCCAGCAGTGGCTCTCCGGCGGCGGCGCGTCCTACCGCAAGGCGCTGCCCGACGGCCCGTACAAGGGCAAGCACCTGCCCGACGACGTGCTCGAGACGCCGGACGACAAGACGATCATCTTCCACTTCAAGCAGGCGCAGCCGGACCTGCCGCAGGCGCTCGCCATGGCCGGGTACTCCATCGTGCCGAAGGACAACGACACGAAGGACAAGTACGACCAGGGCAAGGGCCTCGTCGCCCTCGGTCCGTACAAGATCGCCGAGCTCAAGCCCGGCAAGTCGCTGAAGCTGGTGCGCAACGAGGAGTGGGACGAGAAGACCGACCCCAAGCGCCACCAGTACGTGGACGGCTGGAACATCACGTTCAACCACAGCCGCGCGGACCAGACCGAGCGGATTCTCTCCGACCGCGGTGAGGGCAAGAACGCGACGCAGTTCAGTGGCTCCGTCGACTCCAGCAAGGTGAAGAAGGTCATCACCGAGGCGGACGACCGCACCGTCAAGGGCTACCAGCCCTACGTGTGGCAGCTGAACATGAACATGAACCGCATCAAGGACAAGCGCGTCCGTGACGCGATCACCTACGCGCTGCCGAACGCCCAGGTGCTGCGTCCCGACGGTGGCACCTACGCCGGTGAGCCCGCCGGCGGCCTGCTCGCCCCGACCCTGCCGGGCTACGAGAAGGGCTACGACCCGTACGGCAAGCTGAAGAAGCCGAACGGCGACCCGGAGAAGGCCAAGAAGCTGCTCAAGGAGGCCGGCGTCAAGGAGGGCACGAAGCTCGTCTACGCCTACGCCAACGTCCCGCACCGCCAGAAGCAGGCCGAGATCATCACCAAGGCCCTGGAGAACATCGGCTTCGACATCCAGAAGAAGGATGTCGACCAGGCCACCTGGTACGAGCAGATGGGCAAGGTCAAGAACGGCTTCGACCTCTACATGACCGGCTGGGGCCAGGACTACCCGACCGCCTCCACGGTGATCCCGCCGTCCTACGACGGTGACGCGATCGCGGACGGTTCGTCGAACTACTCGCACATCAACGACAAGCACGTCAACTCCGAGATCGACCGAATCCTGAAGATGCAGGACCAGGACAAGGCGACCACGGAGTGGACGAAGCTGCACAAGTACATCGTGGAGAAGGTCAACCCGGCCGCTCCGCTGTACTACACCAAGCAGCTGCAGATCTACGGCTCGAACATCGGCGGCGCCCGGTACAGCACTGAGCGGAGCTACATCGACGTCACGCGTCTGTACCTGAAGAAGTAACACCGCTTCACACCGGGCCCCCGGAGGTGCGCGTTCACAAGGCGCGCACCTCCGGGGACCGGTCAGAGACACACCCCTCCTCTCCCGTCGTAGCAGCCGTGCTGAGAGCAGCTAACTCCCATGTTGAAATATCTGACTCGCCGGTTGCTCGGCGCAGTAGTCATCCTGATCCTGATCAGTGCCTTCACCTTCTTCCTCTTCTTCGCCATTCCGAAGGACCCGGCGCTGCTCTCGTGCGGCAGAAACTGCACGGAGAGCAACCTCAAGGTCATTCGCGAGGCGATGGGCCTTGATCAGTCCATTCCCATGCAGTACTGGGAATTCATGAAGGGAATCGTCGCCGGGCGTGACTTCAACGTCGGCCGCTGCGACGCTCCGTGCTTCGGGGTCTCCTTCGACGACGAGCGCATGATCTGGGACACGATCATGGACCGTCTCCCGCTGACGGTCTCCCTCACGCTGGGCGGCCTGGTCATCTTCCTGGTCACCGGCATCGGCCTTGGCATGATCGCCGCCCGCACCAAGGGCACCCTGGTCGACAAGACGGTCAGCTCCGCCTCGCTGGCCTTCAGCTCGATGCAGATCTACTTCCTCGGTCCGATCGTGCTGGGTCTGCTGGTCTACAACACGGGCTGGCTGGAAGCGCCCAAGTACGTGCCGATCTCCGAGGACGCCATCGGCTGGGCGACCGGACTGCTGATCCCCTGGTTCGTGATGTCGCTCATCTTCACCGCGAACTACACCCGTATGGCGCGGTCCACGATGATCGAGCAGTTGCAGGAGGACCATGTCCGCACCGCCAAGGCGAAGGGCATGTCCAGCAAGTACGTCTTCTTCCGCTACGCGTGGCGCGGTTCGCTGATCCCGATCGTCACCATCATCGGTGTCGACCTGGGCTCCCTGCTCAGTGGCGGCATCGTCACCGAGTTCACCTTCGGACTCGCCGGTCTCGGGCGGCTCGCGGTGGATTCCGTCAACGACCAGGACCTGCCGCTGACGATGGGCGTGATGCTGGTCAGCGCCGCCTTCATCCTGGCGTGCAACATCGTCGTGGACGCGTTGTACGCCTTCATCGACCCGCGCGTGCGGCTGTCCTAGGAGACCGACCCGTGACCACACTCACCAAACCCGAGGACGCGCCGTCCCCGACCGGGTCGGGCGCCTTTCTCCAGGTACGCGACCTGCATGTCCGCTTCTCCACCGAGGACGGCATCGTCAAGGCGGTGGACGGACTCTCCTTCGACCTGGAACGCGGTAAGACGCTCGGTATCGTCGGCGAGTCCGGCTCCGGCAAGTCCGTGACCAACATGTCGATCCTGGGTCTGCACAACCCGGCTCAGACGGAGATCACCGGCGAGATCGCGCTGGACGGGCAGGAGCTGATCGGAGCGCGCGAGAAGACACTCGAGAAGCTCCGCGGCAACAAGATGGCGATGATCTTCCAGGACGCCCTCACCGCGCTGTCGCCCTTCTACACGATCGGGCGCCAGATCAGCGAGCCGTACCGCAAGCACACGGGTGCCTCCCGGCGGGAGGCGCACCTGCGGGCGATCGAGATGCTGGACCGGGTCGGCATCCCGAACCCGAAGCTGCGGGTCAACGACTATCCGCACCAGTTCTCCGGCGGTATGCGGCAGCGCGCCATGATCGCCATGGCGCTGGTCTGCGACCCGGACCTGCTGATCGCGGACGAGCCGACCACGGCCCTCGACGTCACCGTCCAGGCGCAGATCCTGGACCTGCTCAAGGACCTCCAGCAGGAGTTCGGCTCGGCCATCGTCTTCATCACGCACGACCTGGGTGTGATCGCCAACGTCGCCGACGACATCCTGGTGATGTATGCGGGCCGTGCCGTGGAGCGCGGCAGCACCAAGGAGGTGCTCACCGCACCGCAGCACCCCTACACCTGGGGTCTGCTCAGCTCGATGCCGCGGATCTCCTCGGACGTCAGCGAGGGCCTGCGCCCGATCGAGGGCACGCCGCCCAGCCTGCTCACCCCGCCCCCGGGCTGCCCCTTCCACCCGCGCTGCGACTTCGTCGACCAGGTCGCGGGCGGGCACAGCTGTTCCGGCGACCGTCCCGAGCTGCCGCTCGGGCGGGGAGCGGCCTGCCACCTGACGGCAGAGCAGAAGCGCACCTACTTCGTCGAGCAGATCAAGCCCAGGCTGGGTTAGGGAGAAAGAAACATGAGCGAGGAACTCACCCTGGCCAAACCGGGCGGCGACATGCCGGCCGCCGGCGAGCCGCTGATGCAGGTCGAGGGGCTGACGAAGCACTTCCCGATCAAAGGCGGCTTCCCGATCAAGCGGACCGTCGGTGCGGTGCAGGCGGTCGACGGCGTCGATCTCACCGTGCACGCGGGCGAGAGCTTCGGCCTCGTCGGCGAGTCGGGCTGCGGCAAGTCCACCACCGGGCGGCTGCTGACCCGGCTGTTGCAGCCGACCAGCGGCCGGATCACCTACCGCGGGCACGACATCACGCACGCCAAGCGGAAGCAGATGGCACCGATCCGCTCCGAGATCCAGATGATCTTCCAGGACCCGTACTCGTCGCTCAACCCGCGGCAGACCGTCGGGTCGATCGTCGGCGGGCCGATGGAGGTCAACGGCATCAACCCGCCCGGCGGGAGGGAGAGCAAGGTCCGCGAGCTGCTGGAGACGGTCGGTCTCAACCCCGAGCACTACAACCGCTTTCCGCACGAGTTCTCGGGCGGACAGCGGCAGCGCATCGGAGTGGCGCGGGCGCTCGCGCTGGAGCCCAAGCTGATCGTCGCGGACGAGCCGGTCTCCGCGCTGGACGTCTCCATCCAGGCCCAGGTCGTCAACCTGCTCCAGAAGGTGCAGCGCGAGATGGGGATCGCCTTCCTCTTCATCGCGCACGACCTGGCCATCGTGCGGCACTTCTCGCAGCGCGTCGCGGTGATGTACCTGGGCAAGATCGTGGAGGTCGGAGACCGGGAGGACATCTACACCCGCCCGCGCCACCCGTACACCCACGCGCTGCTCTCCGCGGTGCCGGAGGCGTCCCTGGACGAGGACGTGGAGAACAACAGCGGCCGGGAGCGCATCCGGCTTGCCGGTGACGTGCCCTCGCCGGTCAACCCGCCCTCGGGCTGCCGCTTCCGCACCCGCTGCTGGAAGGCGCAGGACAAGTGCGCCACGGACGTGCCGCCGCTGGTCCAGATCGAGGGCAACGCCGCCGGGCACCTCACGGCCTGCCACTTCCCGGAGGAGGGCACCATAGAGGACAAGGGCAAGGACATCGTCCTGGACGAGGCGCTCGCCTCGCTGGAGGGGAAGCACGTCACCGAGGCTCCGGTGGCCAAGAAGGCGGCGCAGCGCGACAGCGACTGACGCGGCACCGCGACACCCCGGGGACGCGCACCGCGTCCCGGTCCGGGCGCCGGTGCGGCAGCGACGCTGCCGCACCGGCGCCCGTCGGTGTGTACGGGGCCGCCGGGCCGGGGCTCAGGCCCGGTCGTCGGCCGGCATGCCCAGCGACCGCTTCAGGAAGGCCACCTGGAGCAGCAGCAGGTTCTCCGCGACCTCCTCCTGCGGGGTCATGTGCGTCACGCCGGACAGCGGCAGCACCTCGTGCGGGCGGCCCTCCGCCAGCAGGGCGGAGGAGAGCCGGAGGCTGTGGGCGACGGCGACGTTGTCGTCGGCCAGCCCGTGGATGATCATCAGCGGGCGGTGCTGCGGCGCGGCGCCGGACAGGCCCTCGTCGGTGATCAGCGAGTTCGCCGCGTACACCGCCGGGTTCTCCTGCGGGGTGCCCAGGTAGCGCTCCTGGTAGTGCGTGTCGTACATCCGCAGGTCGGTGACCGGGGCGCCGGCGACGCCCGCGTGGTAGACGTCCGGGCGGCGCAGCACGGCCAGCGCGGCGAGGTAGCCGCCGTAGGACCAGCCGCGGATGCCGACCCGGCCGAGGTCCAGCGGATGGGTTGCGGCGAGCGCGTGCAGGGCGTCGGTCTGGTCGGTGAGGTTGACCCCGGCCAGGTCGCGCGAGATCGCCTTCTCCCAGGCGGGGGAGTAGCCGGGGGTGCCCCGCCCGTCCGCGACCACCACGGCGAAGCCCTGGTCGGCGAACCACTGCGAGATCAGGTGCGGGTTGTGCGCCGCCACCACCCGCTGGCCGTGCGGCCCGCCGTACGGGTCCATCAGCACCGGCAGCCTTCCGTCGCCCTCCCGGTAGCCGTGGGGCAGCAGCACGGCCGCCGGGATCCTCCGCTCGCCCACGTGCAGCAGGCGGGGCGCCGCGGTGAGCACCGGCCGCTCGGCGTACGAGGCCACCGTGCCCCGGGCCTCGGTACGCCCGTCCGCCAGCAGGCGCAGCACGTTCACGACGGAACCGGGCCGCTCCGTGGTGGCCGTGGTCAGGACGACGGTGTCCGCGCCGCGCACCGCCGAGGCGGCGTGCGGGGCCGGGGCGGTGGCGAGCCGCTCCCAGCCGCCCTTGTCGCCGCTTCCGCGGAACGCCGCGCGGTAGACGCCGATGTCGCCCGCGTTCGCGTCGGCACGGCCCGACTCGCCGCCGGGGGAGGCCGAGAAGAGGATGTCCTCGTCGCCGATGTCCAGCACCGCGCGCACGTGCAGGGCGGCCGAGGTGAGCGGGCGGTCCCCGGCCATCAGGACCCGGGCGCCGCCCTCGTCCTCGATCCGGACCAGCCGCCCGTCGGGTGTCCAGGCGGGGACTCCGGCGAAGAGTTCGAGCCATACTGGATCATCTTCGGCGTGCAGCGGCGAGGTGGCCCCGGTGGCGGTGTCGACGGTGAGGCAGAGCTGGCTGCGCTGGTCCCGCGCCTGTACGAGCACCAGCGGCGGTCCGAAGGAGGACCAGTGCACGCGCGCCAGGTACGGGTAGCGGGCGCGGTCCCAGGTGACCTCGGTGCGCTGCTCCCCGTCGGCGTCGACCAGGTGGAGGGTGACCTCGGCGTTCGCGGTGCCCGTCGCCGGGTAGGCGGTCTCGGCCGGCTCGCGGTCGGGGTTGGCGGGGTCGGAGATCCACCAGCGGGTCACCGGGGCGTCGTCGGCGCGGGCGACCAGCAGGCGGTCGCTGTCCGGGGACCACCAGTAGCCGCGGGAGCGGCCCATCTCCTCGGCGGCGATGAACTCGGCCAGCCCGTAGGTGACCGTGCCCGACTCGGGGCCCGCCAGGACGCGGTCGCCGCTTCCGTCGGCCTCGATCGTCCGCAGCGCGCCGCCCGCGACGTAGGCGACGCGGCGGCCGTCCGGGGAGGGGCGGGGGTCCACGACCGGCCCGGCGGCGGGAAGTTCGCGGGCCGTGCCCGCCCGGAGTTCGGCGGTGAACAGCCGTCCGGAGAGGGCGAACGCGGCCAGCTCGACCGCCGTGTCAGTGGCATAGGCGACGATTCCCGCCGAGCCCTCGCGGCTGCGCTCCCGCCGGGCGCGCTCCTCCGGCGGCAACTCCTCGGCCCGGCCGCCGAGCAGCGCGCCCGGCTCGGCGGCGGCGAACTCCCGGCCGCCGGACAGCTCGCGCACCCACAGGGCGTGCGACCGGTCGCCGCCGTCGCCCGAGCGCAGGAAGGCGACGCGCTCCCCGTCGGGGGCCACGGTGAAGGCGCGCGGGGCGCCCAGGGTGAAGCGGTTCGTGCGCGCGTACTGCCGCGGGAAGGTCTCAGGCATGGTGCCGAGCGTAGAGCGTCCCCGTACGCGGCGGACCTGCCCGTGACTGGCTTGAATCGAATATGCGCCCCTCATCTGCACCAGTGCTCCGAACCATGTCGTCGTACGGATAGTTATGATCCGTTGCGGATGGTGGGTCCCGGGGTATGACTCTTCCGGATACCTGTTCGTTCCAACCGCTTTCCCACCGCGTGGACTTGGAGGTGAACCGCCGTGGCGCTCTCGATTTCGGCGGTGGTGCTGCTCGCAGTCATCGTCTACCTGCTCATCAAGAAGTCGGGGCTCAAGGGCGGACACGCCCTGGCCTGCACGCTGTTGGGCTTCTACCTCGCCAGTTCGACCGCCGCGCCGACGATCACCGATGTGACGACGAACGTGGCCCGGCTGATCGGCGACATCCAGTTCTGACGACGAGCCGTCCCCGGGCGTCGTAGGCTCGGGGCATGACCGAAGCACCCGACCGCCGTCTGCTGCTGGTGCACGCGCACCCTGACGACGAGTCGATCAACAACGGCGCCACGATGGCCAAGTACGCGGCCGAGGGCGCCCTCGTCACGTTGGTGACCTGCACGCTGGGCGAGGAAGGCGAGGTGATCCCCCCGGAGCTGGCGCATCTGGCACCGGACCGGGAGGACACCCTCGGCGCGTACCGCGTCGGTGAGCTGGCCGCCGCGATGCGGGAGCTGGGCGTCACCGACCACCGCTTCCTGGGCGGCCCCGGCCGCTACCGGGACTCCGGCATGATGGGAGCGGAGCAGAACGCCCGCGAGGACTGCTTCTGGCGGGCTCCGCTCGACGAGGCCGCGTGGCACCTGGCGGAGGTGATCCGCGAGGTCCGCCCGCAGGTACTGGTGACGTACGACCCCGATGGCGGCTACGGCCACCCCGACCACATCCAGGCCCACCGCGTCGCGATGCGCGGGGCCGAACTCGCGGCGGCGGACGGCCGGCCCGAGCTGGGCGTGCCGCACACCGTCTCCCGGATCTACTGGAACTGCGTGCAGCGCTCCGCGATAGAGGCCGGTTTCGCCCGGCTCAGAGCGGCGGGCCGCGAGATCCCCTTCCCCGGCATCGCCGGACCGGACGACGTGCCGGGCGTGGTGGACGACGCGGAGGTCGCCGTGGTGATCCAGGGCGGCGAGCGGTACTCCGCCGCCAAGAGCGCGGCCATGCGCGCGCACGCGACCCAGATCGCCGTGGACGGTCCCTTCTTCGCTCTTTCGAACGACCTGGGGCAGCCTCTCTTCGGCGCCGAGCACTACCGCCTGGCGGGCTCACCCGCACCGGCCGGAGGCCCGGCCGACGACCTGTTCGCCGGGGTAATCCCGTGAGCGGCATGCCGGGCGGGCCGCTGAGCCGGCCGGTGAGCGGCGCCCGCGTCGCGGCGTACGGGGGGCTGGCCGTGCTCGGTCTGCTGACCGGCGCGGCGGGCGCGCTGGTGCAGGCGGGCTGGTCGGCGGGGGGAGTGCTGCTCGCCCTCGCGGGGGCGGCGGGGCTCTTCTGGGGCGGCGGTCAGTTGACCCGTACGAAGCTCGGGGCCGTCGCCCCGGCGGCGGGATGGGTGGTGGCGGTGGTGCTGCTCACCATGCCGCGGGCGGAGGGCGATTTCGTCTTCGGTACCGGAATCGGGTCCTATGTCTTCCTGTTCGGCGGGATGCTGCTGGCTGTGATGTGTGCCACCATCACGCTGCCCGCGGTGCCGGTGCCAGCGGTTCGGCGGCCGGACAAGGGTCGCTGACACCTGCTCTGATGTGGTGATTCAGTGGTGCCGGGGTCAGTGTCAGCGGCCCCAAGTATGGTGGTGCGCGCCGGCGAGCCGCTTTCGGACAACATGACGGCGGCGAATCCAACCGGGAGAACCTGTTTTGAGCCGTGAAACCGACAGTTCGTCCTCCGGGCCCCACGGGCGCGGCGGTCCCGCCCCCGCGCCGGGATCGGAGCCGTACGGCTCCGCCTCCGGGCCGGGCGAGCAGGCCGACCGCAGCGCCCCGGGACCGGACCCCGCCGCGGGCGCGCGTGCGGACGAACCGAAGACAGAGACCACGCTGACGACCCGTATCCGGATCAACATCCCCGGTTCACGGCCGATTCCGCCCGTGGTGATGCGGACACCGGTGGCGGACGGCGCCGACTCCCCCCGGGTGCCCGGTGCCGCCGCGAGCGCCGCCGAGGCGGAGGCCGCGGTACCGGCGGCCCGCCGGGCGGCGAGCGGCGTGCCCGCCGCCACCGGGAGCGGCGCGCAGACGGCCTCGATGGCCGCCGACGGCGGCGGAGCGGGCGGTCCCGGCGGTGGTGCCGGGGGTGCCGGCGGCTCGGGAGCCCCCGGAGGCTCCGGAGGCGAGAGCACCCAGAGCACCAGCGACTGGTTCGCGCCGCGCAGGGCACCGAAGCAGGAGTCCGGCGGACCGGGCGGGTCCGGTGAGAGCCCGCCGCCCGCCGTGCCGCCGCCGGGCCCGCCCGGCGCGCCCTCGCCCGGGGACCGCCCGTACTTCGCGGACTCGCCCTCCGACAGCGAGGCGCAGGAGCACCCGGCGACGCCGCCCGACGGTTTCCCGGTGCTCGGCGGCGACCAGCCGGCGCCGGGCGGAGCCGCGGGTGACGCGCAGCGCAGCGCGATCACCGAACTGGCCGAGCTGATGGGCGATGCGGGGCGCGCCCCGGCGCCGGGAGCCGGTCCGGCGGTTCCGCCGCCGCCCACCGGCCCGACGAGCGGCCCGGCGCACGGCGACATGCCGCTGTCGCCGCCCCCACCGCCTCCGTCGGCACCACCCGTGGCGCCGGGCACGGGCGCGCCCGGCGACCTCGCCGCGGGTCCCCTGGCCGGAGCGGAGCCCGCCGCCAGCTCCACGCTCGGACTGGGCACCGGGCCGTCCGCCTTCTCCGGCATGACGCAGCCCGGCGCGTCCCTGTCGTACGACGGGGACGGGGCGGGTGCGCCGGGCGGCGACCGGATCGCCAGCGACACGCTGATCAGCGGCATCCCCCGGCTGCCCTCGGCCGAGGGCGGTTTCCCCGGCCCGGCTCCCGGCGTGCCGTCGGCCGACGACGCCCCGGAGCAGCCGGAGACGCGCAGCAGCGGTGGCCGGCCCGCCTCCAAGGGCCGCTCCAAGCTGGTGCTCGTCGGCGCGAGCCTGATCGGCATCCTGGGCGTCGCCTACGGCGCCGGGCTGCTCCTCGACCACGCCGACGTCCCCAAGGGCACCACGGTGCTGGGCGTCGACATCGGCGGCAAGGAGAAGCAGGAGGCGGTCGACACGCTGAACGCCGCGCTCGGGAACCGCGGGACCGATGCGCTCACCGTCGTCGCCGACGGTAAGAAGATCGAGCTGAAGCCGAGCGTGGCGGGTCTGACCATAGACACCGACGCGACCGTCCGCGAGGTGGCCGGGCGGGACTACAACCCCGTCTCCGTCATCGGCTCGCTGCTCGGCGGCAGCCGGGAAGCGGAAGCCGCGCTCGAGGTCGATCACGAGAAGCTCCAGGCGGCACTCTCCGAGATCTCCGCCGGTGCGGGCTCGGGCGGCTCGGGCGCGCCCAAGGACGGCATGGTCACGTTCGAGGGCGGCAAGGCCGTCGCGGTGCCCGGCAAGCCGTTCAAGGGCGTCAGTGTCGCCAAGGCGTCGGAGGTGGTCGAGGCCGCCTACCGGGAGCGTGCCGTCAGTGGGAAGAACACCCCCGTCACGCTGCCCGTCAGCAACCAGCAGCCGAAGATCGGCAAGGGGGAACTCGACCGCGCGGTCGGCGGGTTCGGCAAGACGGCCATGTCGGGCTGGGTCTGGCTCCAGGCGGGTGATGTGGAGGTGCCGTTCAGTCAGGAGACGATGGGCGAGTTCCTCACTATGAAGCCCGGCGGAAGCAGCCTCCAACCGGTCATCGACACGGAGAAGCTCGCGGAGACCTACGGCACGGCGTTCGACGGCGTCGTCGTCGAGGCGGGCACCGGGACGGTCGAGATGACGCCCAAGCACGCGGCGGCGGCGATGATCCAGGCGCTCAAGAAGCCGGCGCCCGCGGAGCCGGGGAAGCGTACGGCAGTGGTCGACGGCGCGCGCAGCCAGTAGGGCCTGTCTGACAGTTCCCGCCGGGCCCGGCTCGCCCGGCACGCTGCGCCCCTCCTCCCGGCCACGCCGGGGCGGGGGGCGCTACGCGTGGCGCCCGCGCTGGACGTCCGCGCACCGGGAGCCGTTGGCGGGAGCGAGCCGCGACAGCGGCAGCCAGGGGGTTGCCTCCGGTCCGGGGCGGTGCCGCCCCTGCGGCCTGCGTCAGTTGAGCCGGGCGCGGGCCGCGCGGGCCTGGCGGCGTACGGTGTCCGCCGCGTTGGGCTCCATCGCGGCGATCACCTCCGCGTACTCCTCCAGCCCCTGCGCGCCGCCCACGAAGTCGCCGCGCTCGACCAGCAGTTGCGACCGCTCCAGCCGGAGCCGCATCGGGTGATGGGGCAGCAGCAGGGAGAGGTCGAGGGCCCACAGCTGGACGGCGGTGTGCTCCGGCCGTGCCGCCGCCCAGGCCCGGATGTTGTTCAGGACGCGCAGCACGGTCTCCAGCGGGTCGGCGGGCTGGAGCATCGCGTGCGAGACCGGCCTGCTCGCCCCGGTCGCCGCCGTGACCAGCAGTTCCAGCTCGCCTTCGGTGAGCAGCCGACCGCCGGCGAACGGGTCGGCCAGCACGTGCTCGCCCGCCGGGTCGCCGAAGCCGACGACGAAGTGGCCCGGCAGCGCGACCCCGTACACGGGCGCACCGGCCCGCCGTGCCACCTCCATCCAGACCACCGAGAGCAGGATCGGCAGCCCGCGCCGCCGGATCAGCACGGCCTGGAGCAGGGACGACTCCAGCCGCTGGTAGTCGGTGCCGGTGCCGTGGAAGCCGTACCTCTCGCCGAGCAGCCCCCGCAGCGCCTCCGCCCAGGCGCGCGGGTCGCGGGTGCCGCGCAACTGCGCGGGGAGTTCTCCGGCCAGCCGGTCGAGTTCGATCTGCGAGGTGTCGACGGCCGCGTCGATCAGGAAGTCGGGTACCGGCCCCGCGTCCGGGTCTGCCTCCGGTGCGGACCGCGCCGCCGCTCCCGCGGGCGGGCCGGAACGCGGGTCGGCCGCGGCCTCCGTGCCGATCAGCAGGCACAGCAGGGCCAGGTCCGGCCGCTCCTCGGCCGCCGCCCTGCGGAATCTCTGCCTGCTCTCCCAGCTGCCTGTCGTCATGCGGCGCTCCCCGTCGCGGTCGTCCCTCCGCGGGAGCGCTCGGCTCCCGCGCGTGCGTCATCACCGGCTGCCCGCGCCCGGGCGGTGGGCTGTGCTCAGCTCTGCGGTGCTCAGCTCTGCGGTGCCCGGCGGTAGTGGTAGAGGTGGTGGACGGTGAAGCCGAGGGCGTCGTACAGCGCACCCGCCGCGGCGTTGTCCCCGTGGACCTGGAGGTAGCCCGCCGAGGCGCCCTCCGCCAGCGCACGGCGGGCCAGCTCGGCCATCACGGCGCGCGCCAGGCCCTGCCGACGGCAGTCCGGGGCCACCTCCACCGCCGCGAATCCGGCCCAGCGGCCGTCCACCACGCAGCGGCCGATCGCGGCGGGCGGGCGGTCCTCGCCGCCGTCCGCCGCCGCACCGGGGTAGGGCACGGTCGCGAACCACACGGAGGGGCCGCCGCGCAGCACCCGTGTCGCGGTGCTGTGCGCCGCGCTGTCCGCCGCGCTCACGGTGCCGTCCGCGGCGCCCGCCGTGCTCGCGCGGTTGTAGCGGCGCAGCCACCGCGCGTCCGGCTCCCGGTGCAGCCGCACCCGGCCGTCCGGCTCCCGGTCGGCGAGCGGGGCCAGCGCTCCGACGCGCAGCTGGGTGGAGCGTTCCGCGGGCCAGCCGTGCGCGTCGAGCGCGGCGACGAGCCCGGGGTCCGTACGGGCGGCGGACGCGTCCGCGACGGGCCCCAGGAGGACCTGGACGCGCGCGTGCAGGCCGCGTACGGCGTACCAGCGGACGATCTCGCGCAGCGCCGCGTCGGGCTCCAGCCCGGAGTCGCCCCACGGCAGAACGGAGTTGCCGCGCGCGGTGAACCCGTCCCGCAGGGGGCGTGGCGGTGCTTCCGCTTCGTACGGGACGACTGGGCTGGCCCGCAGCGTCCACTCGCCGAGGCGTTCCGTTTCCAGCGCGGGCCAGCCCCGTGCGGCGATCTGCTGCAACTCGGACACCGAGGCGGCCGGGGCGCCGTGCCGCCGGGCGGGCGGCGGGGGCACGGTCTTGCCCGCCACGACGGCGGACTCCTGGAGCGCGACACTCTCACCGGTGCGCCGAGTGATCTTCAACACACCATCTGTCCAGGATGTGAGCACCCCGACCGTGTCGGTGAAGGTGGCCTCCGGCTCATCCGGACCGGTCAAAGACCTCACCGAGACGCGTTTCCCCACATCGGCCGCACTGATGCGGACCTCGAGTTGTCCGCTAATGGTGAATTCCACGTCAGGAATCGCCCCTCCTGTTCGTCTCGGCTCCGGGAACGGAGATACTAGATGCGGGCATCGACGACGCCGCGCTCCCGCGCGCCCTCGGCGGAGCCGTACTCGGTCCGCCGGCCCTATCGAGGAGGAACGACAGCGTGACCTACGTCATCGCGGAGCCTTGTGTCGACCTTAAGGACAAGGCCTGCATCGAGGAGTGCCCCGTCGACTGTATCTACGAGGGCCAGCGGTCCTTGTACATCCATCCGGACGAGTGCGTCGACTGCGGCGCCTGCGAGCCGGTGTGCCCGGTCGAGGCGATCTTCTATGAGGATGACACTCCGGAGGAGTGGAAGGACTACTACAAGGCGAACGTCGAGTTCTTCGACGAACTCGGTTCGCCCGGCGGTGCTTCCAAACTCGGCATGATCGAGCGGGACCACCCGGTGATCTCCGCGCTTCCGCCGCAGGAGCACGACGAGTGAGTCGCCGGGACCTGCTGTGAGGTCCGCCGGCCCGGTGCCCGCATAGCACCGGTGCCGTCCCCGGTCCCGTGCGGCGCGGTGTGTCCGCGCCGCACGGGACCGAGGTGTTGTACGAGAGAGAGTGAGCCGTCGCCGTGACCTCGTCCCCGCCCGTGTCGCCGTCCCCGCCGCGCACCGCGTCCGCCCGGCTCCCGGTGTTCCCCTGGGACCGGCTGGAGCCCTTCAAGGCGACGGCCGCGGCGCACCCCGACGGCATCGTGGACCTGTCGGTGGGCACGCCCGTCGACCCGGTGCCCGAGCCGGTCCGGGAGGCGCTGTCGGCCGCGGCCGACAGCCCGGGCTACCCCACGGTGTGGGGCACCGCCGCGCTGCGCGACGCGATCGTCGGCTGGTGCGCGCGCAGGCTCGGCGCCCGTGACCTCACCCACTCCCACGTGCTGCCCGTGGTCGGCTCCAAGGAGCTGGTGGCCTGGCTGCCGACGCAGCTCGGCCTCGGTCCCGGCGACCGGGTGGCGTACCCGAGGCTGGCGTACCCGACCTACGAGGTCGGCGCGCGGCTGGCCCGTGCCGAGCCCGTCGCCTACGACGGCGTCGGCGAGCTGGACCCGTCGGGGCTGCGGCTGCTGTGGCTCAACTCGCCGTCCAACCCGACCGGCCGGGTGCTCTCCAAGGAGGCCCTGCGCGAGGCGGTGGCCTGGGCGCGGGAGCACGGCGTGCTGGTGTTCAGCGACGAGTGCTACCTCGAACTGGGCTGGGACGCCGAGCCGGTGTCCGTGCTGCACCCCGAGGTGTGCGGCGGTTCGTACGAGGGGATCGTCGCCGTCCACTCGCTCTCCAAGCGCTCCAACCTGGCCGGATACCGCTCGGCTTTCGCGGTCGGTGACGCGGCGGTGCTGGGTGACCTGCTCCAGATCCGCAAGCACGGCGGGATGATGGTGCCCGCCCCGGTGCAGGCGGCCACGATCGCGGCCCTGGGCGACGACGCCCATGTGGCGAGCCAGCGCGAGCGGTACGCCGCCCGGCGCGCGGCGCTGCGGGGTGCGCTGGAGGCGACGGGCTTCCGGATCGAGCACAGCGAGGCGTCGCTCTACCTGTGGGCGACGCGTGACGAGCCGTGCTGGGAGACCGTGCGTGCCCTGTCCGAGCGGGGTGTCCTGGTGGCGCCCGGCGACTTCTACGGCCCGGCGGGCGGGCGCTTCGTGCGGGTCGCCTTCACGGCGACGGACGAGCGGGTGGCAGCCGCCGTGCGGCGGCTGACGGCCTGACGCCCGACCCGGCACCGGGCCGCGCGCTGTCCGGCCCGCACGGGTGCGGGCCGGAGCCCCGCGCACCGGATGACCGGCTGCGGAGCCCCGGCCCGCGGGCCGGTGGCCGTGGGGCTCAGCGGAGCCCGGCACCGTTCGCCGGCAGGCCGCCCATCATCGGGTTCTGGCCCTGGGCGCCGTGCGCGGCGTGCCCGGGGAGAGCGCTGCCGCCCTGCGGGCCCAGCTCGCCCGCCTTGGCCGCGGTGTCCGCGACGGTGCCCCGGACGTCCGCGCCGTCCACGTTGGACACCCCCAGATCGGGCCCCTGCGGGGAGGGGGCGGCGCTCGCCGCACCGGCCGCACCGACGACGGAGGCGGCGCCCGCCGCGGTCAGCAGGGCGACTCGGGCGATCCGGCGGGTGAGGGGGAGAGACATAGTGCTCCTTCGGCGGAGGGGGGATGCTGCTTCGGAAGGTCGGCCCCGTGCGGGCTGCCGTGCCCGCTCGGAACGCACTGCCTATCGGCTCGGCCGCGCCGAAGGTTGCGGGCCGTTCCGGTAAAGGATGGGCAATGCGTCGCATTATCTGTTTCGGGGGAACGGGCGCTCCGGCCCGGCCCCGGGCGGCGGGGGAAGCGCCACAGCCCGGTCGCGGCAACGGTCCGGCGCGGCCGGGAGCCCCCGCGAAGCCGCGTGACCGCAGCCGGCGCGGGCGCGTCGCGCTCCCTCCGACGAGTGGGCGCCCGGACGGCTGAGCGAGCGGACTGAGACCCTCCTCAGGGAGCCGTCGCCAGCCGCAGGACGACGGCGGAGCCGTCCGAGGGCGACTCGTCCGAGGTATGCCAGCCCTCCTCGGAACGGTCCGCGCTCCACACCTGGTCCCCGTAGGAGATGCGCGCGATGCGCAGGTCGGCCGCGTGTGCCACGGCCCAGTGCGCCAGCTCCCAGCCGCGCTGTCCGCCGTCGGCCGGGATCGACAGGTCCTCGGTGGGGGGCTTGCTCCGCCCGCCCGCCGGAGCGGTGCCCGCACCGGCGAGCACCTCGTCGCCGAACTCCCGCCGCAGCTTCTCCCGCACCTCCGCGGGATCGCCCGCCCGGTCGACGCCGCCGGGCCCGGTCGTGCAGTTGAGGGCGGCGGCCCGGCGGCCGGTGAGCGCCGAGGTGAGGAGCGCCGCGTTCGTCTCGTGCTTGGCGTACGCCTGCGGGAAGCCGCTGAGCTGCACCTTCTGCGCCGCCACGGTCAGCGGCAGCCGCGAGTACCCGGGAACCTTCACCAGACCGTCGTAGAACTTCCCCGCCGAGTAGACCGGATCGAGGATCTGCTTCTGCGTACCCCAGCCCTGCGAGGGCCGCTGCTGGAAGAGGCCGAGCGAGTCGCGGTCGCCGTAGCTGATGTTGCGCAGCCCGGACTCCTGCATCGCGGTCGCCAGCGCTATCGTCACCGCGCGCTCCGGCAGTCGCCGGGAGGAGGCGACCGCCTCGATGGTCGCCGCGTTCGCCGCCTGCGCGGGATGCACCTTGTACTCGACGGTCTTCTCGCCGTCGCCGCCCTCGGGGGCGCGCACGGTGCAGCGGGCCGGACCGGCACCGCCCATGACGTACTGCGTCGCCACGTACCCGGCGATGCCGAGCAGTACGACGAACGCGGCGAGGACGCGCAGACCCCGGCCGCGCCGCTTCGGGGAGGGGGAGGAGGACGCTGGCACGCGCACCAAGGTACCGGTGCCCGGACGTAGAGTGGCAGCCATGCCTCCCACCGGACTTGACCTGCGACAGAACGCAGCTCTGCTCAGCGCACAGCTGGTCGACTTCCCCTCGGAGAGCGGCAGCGAGAAGCCGCTCGCCGACGCGGTCGAGGCGGCGCTGCGCCCGCTGCCCCACCTGACCGTCGACCGGTACGGGAACAACGTGGTGGCCCGTACGCACCTGGGCCGCCCGGAGCGCGTGATCCTGGCGGGCCACATCGACACGGTGCCCATCGCGGACAACGTGCCCTCCCGGCTGGACGACGACGGGGTGCTGTGGGGCTGCGGCACGGTGGACATGAAGTCCGGGGTCGCCGTGCAGCTGCGCATCGCCGCGACGGTGCCCGAGCCCCGGCGCGACCTGACCTTCGTCTTCTACGACAACGAGGAGGTCGCCGCGCATCTCAACGGCCTCGGCCGGGTTGCCCAGGCGCACCCGGACTGGCTGGCAGGCGACTTCGCGGTCCTGCTGGAGCCGTCCGCGGGGAACGTCGAGGGGGGCTGCCAGGGCACCCTGCGCGTCCACCTGCGCACCTCCGGGCAGCGCGCGCACTCCGCGCGCAGCTGGCGCGGCTCGAACGCCATCCACGCCGCCCAGCCGGTGCTGGAGCGGCTGGCCCGGTACGAGCCGCGGCGCGTGCTGATCGACGGGCTGGAGTACCGCGAAGGGCTGAATGCCGTGCGCATCGAGGGCGGGGTCGCGGGGAACGTCATCCCGGACGCGTGCACGGTGACGGTCAACTACCGCTACGCGCCCGACCGCGACGAGCAGCAGGCCCTGGCCCACGTACGCGAGGTCTTCGCCGGCTGCGGGGCCGAGGACCTCACGGTGGACGACAGCTCCCCCGGCGCCCTGCCCGGTCTCTCGCACCCGGCGGCGGCGGCCTTCGTCGCGGCGGTGGGCGGGGAGCCGCGGCCGAAGTTCGGCTGGACGGACGTCTCCCGGTTCAGCGCGCTGGGCGTCCCCGCCGTCAACTACGGGCCCGGTGACCCCAACCTCGCGCACAAGCGGGACGAGCGGGTCGAGACGGCGCAGGTGCTGCGCTGCGAGGAGGTCCTGCGGGCGTGGCTGACGGGCTGAGCGGCGACGGGCCGCCCTCGGCCGCCGCGGGCTCGCGCGCCGGGTGCGCGTAGCCGGGAATTGCCTTGTCCGTCACCTGCGCCTGCGTACTGTGGGGCGGAACAGTGAAGGCGGAGGGAGCGCACGTCATGGGCGGACCGGAGCAGCGGCGGGAGCCGAGGGAGCAGCGTCTCGGGCCGGTGGTACGCCGCCGGGGGCAGGTGCAGACCGAGACGACCGACCAGCGGCTGCTGGACACGACGGGTCCGTCCGACTTCATCCACAAGGACCCCTGGCGGGTCATGCGCATCCAGTCGGAGTTCGTCGAGGGCTTCGGCGCGCTCGCCGAGCTCGGCCCGGCCGTGAGCGTCTTCGGGTCGGCCCGCACGCCGGTGGACTCGCCGGAGTACGCGGCGGGCGTGGAGGTCGGGCGCGGGCTGGTGGAGGCCGGTTTCGCGGTGATCACCGGCGGCGGGCCCGGGGCGATGGAGGCCGCCAACAAGGGGGCGCTGGAGGCGGGCGGCACCTCGGTCGGGCTCGGCATCGAGCTGCCGTTCGAGCAGGGGCTCAACCCGTACGTCGACATCGGGGTCAACTTCCGGTACTTCTTCGTGCGCAAGACGATGTTCGTCAAGTACGCGCGGGGCTTCGTCGTGCTGCCTGGCGGCATGGGCACGCTGGACGAGCTGTTCGAGGCGCTGACCCTGGTCCAGACGAAGAAGGTGACCCGCTTCCCGATCGTCCTCTTCGGCACCGCGTACTGGCAGGGCCTGGTCGACTGGCTGCGCGCCTCCGTGGTCGGCACGGGCAAGGCGTCGGACTACGACCTGGAGCTCTTCCACGTCACGGACGACGTGTCGGAGGCGGTGGCCCTGGTCACCAAGGAGGCGGGCTGACCCGGCCGGGCCGGCCGGGTCGCAGCGCGCGCCCCGCGCGTCAGGCCAGCCCGCGCCGGGCGACCGCGGGGGGACGGTGGCCCGCCAGGGAGGCCACCATGTCGAGCACCTGCCGGGTCTCGGCGACCTCGTGCACGCGGTAGACCCGGGCGCCGAGCCACGCGGAGACCGCGGTCGTCGCGAGCGTCCCGGTCAGCCGCTCCTTCACGGGCTTGTCCAGCGTCTCGCCGACGAAGTCCTTGTTGGACAGCGAGACCAGGACCGGCCAGCCTGTGGCCGTCATCTCGCCCAGCCTGCGGGTGGCCTCCAGGGAGTGCCGGGTCGACTTCCCGAAGTCGTGCCCCGGATCGATCATGATGCCGTCCGGCCGCACGCCGAGCGACACCGCGCGTTCGGCCAGCCCGAGCGTGACCCGCAGGATGTCGGCCATCACGTCGCCGCCCTCGTACGCCACCCGGTGCGGCCTGGTGCGCGGCCGCGCGCCGCCCGCGTGCGTGCAGACGAGCCCCGCGCCGTGGCGGGCCGCGACCTCGGCGAGCCGGGGATCGACGCCGCCCCAGGCGTCGTTGAGCACGTCCGCGCCCTCCGCGCAGACGGCCTCGCCCACTTCGTGCCGCCAGGTGTCGACGCTGATCACCACCTCCGGGAAGCGCTCCCGCACCCGCGCGACGAAGCCGGCCGTGCGCCGTACCTCCTCCGCGACGCTGACCTCCTCTCCCGGGCCCGCCTTCACCCCGCCGATATCGATGATGGCGGCGCCCTCGGACACCGCCTGCTCGACCCGGGCGAGCGCCGGCTCCTCCTGGTAGGTCGCACCGCGGTCGTAGAAGGAATCCGGTGTCCGGTTCACGATCGCCATGATCACCGGCTCGTTCTCGCCGAACTCCTGTGTACCCAGGCGAAGCATCTCGCCGTCCCTCCGGTCTCCTCGCCCACCGTGCGGTCAGCGCGCCATGGCCCCAGCACAGGCCCCTGCCGACCCTACTCACTCACCTGGCTGTCAGTGCGCCGTGGCACGATCGGGGACCATGGGCAGCCGTAAGCAGTCGGACGGACCTTCGGGGAGTTGACCGTGTTCTGGTTCTTGCTGATCTCGTTGGTCGTGGTGGTCGCCGCGGTCACGCTCGCGGTCGTGGGCAGCGGTGACGGACTCGGCTATCCGCAGGTCGCCACCGGCGGCCTCACCGACGTACCGCCGGACCGGCTGACGGAGCGGCCCTCGGTGCACCGGCCGCTGGTCCGGTCCGACGTGGACACGCTGCGGCTGCCGATGGCCGCGCGCGGCTACCGCATGCGCGAGGTGGACGACGTGCTCGACCGGCTCGGCGCCGAGCTGGCCGAACGCGACGCCCGCATCGCCGAGTTGGAATCGGCCCTGGCCGGCGCGCAGGCCGCCGCGATGGGCCGGCCGGACCTCTACAAGGACGCGGAGCCCCGCCATGACGACCACTGACCCGGCACCGGCGACCGTCCCGGCGGGCGCCGCGCTGCCCGGTGAGGACGGGCGGCTGCGCTGCCCGTGGGGCCTCTCCGCGCCGGACTACGTCGCGTACCACGACACGGAGTGGGGCCGCCCGGTGCACGGGGACGACGCGCTCTACGAGCGGCTGTGTCTGGAGGCGTTCCAGTCCGGCCTGTCCTGGCTGACGATCCTGCGCCGCCGGGAGGGCTTCCGCGCCGCCTTCGCCGGCTTCCGCATCGCCGAGGTGGCCGCCTTCACCGAGGCCGACGAGGCCCGGCTGCTGGCTGATACAGGCATCATCCGCAACCGCGCCAAGATCAGCGCCACCGTCGCGAACGCCCGGGTCGCCGCGGAGCTGGGGGCGGGCGAGCTGGACGCGCTGATCTGGTCGCACGCGCCGGAGAGCGACGGCCGCGCCGTGCCGCGTACGGTCCACGACGTCCCGGCGATCACACCGGAGTCCACGGCGCTCTCGAAGGACCTGAAGAAGCGGGGCTTCCGCTTCGTGGGGCCCACGACGGCGTACGCGCTGATGCAGGCGTGCGGCCTGGTCGACGACCACCTGGCCGACTGCTGGGCACGCGGCGCGGCTCAGCGTCCGGTGTAGCGGGGTTGCTCCTTCTTCACGAACGCCTCCACCGCGATCGCGTGATCCGCGGAGGAACCCGCCCGCACCTGAAGTTCCGCCTCCTTCTCCAGCGTCTCCGCGAGGGAGTGCGAGGCGCCGAAGGCGACCGACTCCTTGATCGCGGCGTACGCGGCCGTCGGCCCGGCCGCGAGCCTGCGGGCCACCTCGGCCGCCTCGGACGCCAGCTCCGCCGCGGGCACCACCTTGTTGACGAGGCCCAGTTCCAGCGCCTCCGGCGCCTTGATGCTGCGCGGGAAGAGCAGCAGTTCCGTCGCCCGCCCGGGGCCCACCAGGCGCGGGAGCGACCAGGACACGCCCGAGTCGGCGGTGAGCGCGATCCCCGCGAACGCCGTGTTGAACGCCGCGCTCTCGGCGGCGATCCGGTAGTCCGCCGCGAAGGCGAAGCCCGCGCCGGCACCCGCCGCCGGGCCGTTGACCGCGGCCACGACCGGCTTGGGCATTCCGGCGATGGCGAGCGTGATCGGGTTGTAGTGGTCCGTCACGGTGGTCAGCGCACTGCCGCCGCGCTCGCGCAGGGCGCCGATGTGCTGCTTGAGATCCTGGCCGACGCAGAAGGCGCGGCCGTGCGCCGCCAGCAGCACGGCCCGTACCGCCGGATCGGTGCCCGCCTGCCGCAGGGTGTCCCGCAGCGCCTCCTTGAGTTCCTCGTCGAGCGCGTTCATCGCGTCCGGGCGGTTGAGGGTGATCGTCGCGAGCCCCTCGGTGACGTCGTAGAGCAAGGTGTCGGCCATGCGCCCCAGCATGGCCCACCTCGGCGGGCCCGGATAGACGACTCCGGGGCCACCGCTCCGCCCAGCTGTGTGACCTGCGTCAAACCCGATGGCATACGCCTACGGCAGAAAGCGGCGCGGTATCACGCCTTGATCGCCGAAATGGGTGGTTTTGTGA
Source organism: Streptomyces sp. CNH287 (assembly GCF_000424825.1). Classification (NCBI taxonomy): domain Bacteria; kingdom Bacillati; phylum Actinomycetota; class Actinomycetes; order Kitasatosporales; family Streptomycetaceae; genus Streptomyces; species Streptomyces sp. CNH287. The sequence goes on from NZ_AUKQ01000005.1 coordinate 250,776, forward strand.
AAGGGCGTTGCAGAAGGGATGCCGAACGCTGTTGGTCATCGGGTCGTGAGATGCGGGATAATGACGGGGAAGCAAAGTGTTCGACGCCGGTGACACGCGCCTCTTCGGGGCCGTCGGCTGATGATGAGCTGGTTTCAGGAAGGGGAACGAGCATGGCGGCCATGAAGCCGCGGACGGGCGACGGCCCGCTCGAGGTGACCAAGGAGGGGCGGGGCATCGTCATGCGCGTTCCGCTCGAAGGCGGTGGGCGACTCGTCGTCGAGCTGACCCCGGACGAGGCGGTAGCGCTCGGCGAAGAGCTGAAGAAGGTCTGCGGCTGACCCTGCGGCTGACACAGTCATCATCGGGCTGCCCCGGAGGCGTCGCGTACGCCCCGGGGCACCGTTGTCTCCAGAAGGACGTACGGGCCCCCTCGTGGGGCCCGTACGCAGCTGTGGGGCCCGGAGGCGACGGCTTCCCGGGCCGGGGTGTCCGCGGCGCTCTCAGCGCCCGCGCTTGACCGCGCAGAGCAGCCCGTCGCCCACGGGCAGCAGCGAGGGCATCAGCGCCGCGCTCTCGCGTACCGTGCGCAGCAGCTCGCGCAGCTTGAGCACCTCCGCGCGCTGGGTGGCCGAGTCGACGGTGCCGCCGCCCGCGAAGACACCCTCGAAGCAGACGAGCCCGCCGGTGCGCAGCAGACGCAACGATTCACCGAGGTATTTCGGGTACTCGCGCCGGTCGGCGTCGCAGAAGAGGAGGTCGTAGCCGCCGTCCGCCAGCCTGGGCAGGACGTCGAGCGCGCGGCCGGGGATGAAACGCGCGCGGTTCCCGGCGAAGCCCGCACCGCGGAACGCCTGCCGGGCGAACTGCTGGCGCTCGGGCTCGATGTCGACGGTGGTCAACACGCCGTCCGGCCGCATGCCGTGCAGCAGGTGGATGCCGGAGACACCGGTGCCGGTGCCGATCTCGGCCACCGCCTTGGCGTCGGCCGTGGCGGCCAGCAGCCGCAACGCGGCTCCCGTACCGGACGACACCGGCGACACGCCCGCCTCCCTGGCCCGTTCCCGGGCCCAGCGCAGGGCGGCGCTCTCAGCGTTCTCGACGAGTCCGGCGCCGTACGCATCGGCGAACGCCCAGCTCGTGTGCTGGTTGCCGGTAATGGCCCTCTCCTGTCCCCGTAGTCGACGCAACCGAGACTGTATCCGCTGCCCCGGGAACCTGGTGATGGGACCGGGCGTTGGGGGGAGTGGAATGGTGGACGGGAAGCGTCGGACCAGAAGCAGTCGAGAGCATTGACCAAATGCAGGTCAAAATTGCTTATCCGGAGCTAACGGGCGAGGTGGCTATGGTAGGGGTTCCACTGGACACCACCAGAGCCGACAGGGGAGGTGCGGCTGCGGCCGGTGGCCGGGGAGTGCTCAGGCGCTTTCGTCGGCCGGCGGGCGAGCCGAAATCCGTGACCAACAATGCTGACCACGTCCACACTGCCGACTCCGCGACGACAGCCACCTTTGACACTGATGCGGATGCCCAGTCCTGGACGCCTCCCACCTGGGAGGAGATCGTCAGCACGCACAGTGCGCGGGTGTACCGGCTGGCTTATCGCCTGACCGGCAACCAGCACGACGCCGAGGATCTCACGCAAGAGGTCTTCGTCCGGGTCTTCCGTTCCCTCTCGACTTACACGCCGGGGACATTCGAGGGCTGGCTCCACCGCATCACCACCAATCTCTTCCTGGACACCGTGCGCCGGAAGCAGCGCATCCGATTCGACGCGCTCGCCGACGACGCCGCGGAGCGGCTGCCCAGCCGCGAGCCCACCCCGCAGCAGCACTTCAACGACACGCATTTCGACGCCGATGTGCAGCACGCGCTCGACACGCTGGCCCCGGAGTTCCGGGCCGCGGTCGTGCTCTGCGACATCGAGGGCCTGTCGTACGAGGAGATCGCCGCGACGCTGGGCGTCAAGCTCGGTACGGTGCGCAGCCGGATTCACCGTGGCCGCTCGCACCTGCGCAAGGCGCTCCGGCACCGCTCGCCCGCGGCGCGGGCCGAGCAGCAGCGCGCGCTGAGCGCTGCCGTTCCTGGCGGTCTGGCTGGGGAGGTCGGGGCCGGGTGACCAGTGCGGACAAGGGGCTCACGCCCGCGGAGCAGCATCTCGGAGACCGGCTCGCGGCGCTGGTCGACGGCGAGCTGGGCCATGACGCGCGCGAGCGGGTCCTCTCGCACCTGGCGACGTGCTGGAGCTGCAAGGCCGAGGCCGACGCCCAGCGCCAGCTGAAGAACGTCTTCGCGGACACCGCCCCCCCGCCCCCCTCGGACGGCCTGCTCGCCCGGCTGCAGGGCCTGCCCGCCTTCAGCGACCCCGGTGACGCGTCAGGCCCCGGAACGGGCCTCGACGCCGGCGGCGACCTGGGCGGACCAGGAGAGGCCGGGCGGTCCCGCGGCTTCGGCGGCCGGGCCGGGCGTTCCCCGCTCTCCTTCGACTACCTGCCCGCCGGGCGCGGCGTCAGCGCGCTGATGCCCGAGCGCGGCTTCCGCATACACCGGGTGGCCGAGGCCGAGCGTGCACCTTCGCGCAGCCGCCGGATCGCCTTCGTCGCGGCGGGCGCGGTCTCGCTGGCGGCCCTCGCCCTCGGCGGCGCCCTCAGTTCCGGCACGGCCGGGGGGGCCCCGGTCGCCGGTGGTGAGCGAGGCGGCGCCTCGGCCGTCCCGGCGCGTACGGCGTCGCCCTCGTCGACCACTCCTTCCACCGGCGCGGCGGACCGCGACGGCAGGCGCCGTGCCCCCACCGAGCCCGCCGGCAGGCGGGCGGGCACCCCCGCCCCGGCCCCGGCCGCCTCGCTGCGCACGCAGATGCTGGCGGGCATGCCCGTGCCCACCCGGGTGCATCCGCTGCTGGGCGGGTCCGCGTTCACACCTTCGCTGATACGGCCGCCGTCGGCGCAGTCGCGTGCGCTCTCCGCGGAGAAGCGGATGCCGATCGGCGCTGTTCCCGGGCGTACCCCCGTCGCGGCGACCCCGAGTCCCGCCCCCTCCGCAGCGGCGGTCACGCCGGGACCGTGACCGGTCGCCTCGTTGGGCCGAGTCCTGTGGGACCTGGTTGAATCCCTCTGCCAGGCGCGGAGAACGATGGGGAGAGCATGGACGAGGGGAAGGCCAGCGGGCCGAAGCCGAAATGGTGGAGCCGCCCGCGCAGAGCCTCCGGCCAGCAGCTGCCCGATGACCAGGGCGCCGCGGACGGAGCATCCGCGGAGGCGGCAGCAGGCGCTGCGGCGGGTGAGGACGACACCGGCGGCGCCGCGGACACCGGGCGCGTGGCCGCAGAGCCCGCGTCGGCGGAGCCTCCGGCCGAGGAGCAGTCGGCCGCGCAGCCGCTGCACGCCGAGGACCCGTACCGCACGCCCCCCTACGGCGGGCCCGGCCCCTGGGCCCCGGCACCGCCCGTACAGCTTCCGGGCGCGACTCCGGCGCACGGCACGCCCACGCATGGCACTCCGACCCATGGCACCCCGGCGCACGGCACCCCCACCCACGGCTCGCCGGTCCCCGGCACCCCGCCGCACGGGGTCCCCACCGCCGGGCAGGGCGGCAGCCCCGCGCAGCCCCACCCGCACGCGGTCCACCACCCGCACCCCAACACCCCCCAGGCGCAGCCCGGCTGGCTGCGCTACGACCCGTGGGCGGCCCGCCCGCTGCCCGCGCCGCCCCCGCCCGCGCGGCGCGGCCGGGGCCGGCTGGTCGCCGGGGCGATCGTGCTGGCGCTGCTCTCGGGCGGTGTCGGCGGAGCCGTCGGCGTCTACGCCGAGCGGCACGGCGGCTTCGACGAGATCCAGCTCTCGCAGGCCCCGGCGGAGAAGACCAGCCGCCGCGCGCCCGGCAGTGTGCCGGGGATCGCCGCGCGCGTGCTGCCCGGCGTGGTCACCATCCACGTGCGCGGCGGTGGCGGCGAGGGCACCGGGACGGGCTTCGTGCTCAGCGACGAGGGCTACATCCTCACCAACAACCATGTGGTCGAGCCCGCGGGGACGGGCGGCACCGTGCAGGTCACCTTCCACGGCGGCGAGACCACCGAGGCCGAGGTGGTGGGCCGGGACGGCGGGTACGACCTGGCGGTGGTCAAGGTCGAGGGCGTGTCCGGGCTCGACCCGCTGCCCCTGGGCAACTCGGACTCCGTGCGGGTGGGTGACCCGGTGATCGCCGTCGGGGCGCCCTTCGGTCTGGAGGGGACGGTCACCACCGGCATCATCAGCGCCACGGAGCGGCCGATCGCGGCGGGCGGCGAGGGCGGCGCCAGTGACGTCAGCTACGTCGACGCCCTCCAGACGGACGCGTCGGTCAACCCCGGCAACTCCGGCGGCCCGCTGCTGGACGCGAAGGGGCGGGTCGTCGGCATCAACAGCGCGATCAAGGCCGGGGAGGAGGGCACCGGGCTGCCCTCGGAGAGCCAGGGCGGCAGCATCGGCCTCGGCTTCGCCATCCCGGTGAACCAGGCGAAGCAGGTCGCCGAGGAGCTGATCAACACCGGCAAGGCCACCCACCCGGTGATCGGCGTCCGGCTCGACACCGGTTTCACGGGCTCCGGCGCCCGGGTCGCGGGTGGTGGCGGTGGCGGCCAGGACGAGGCGGTCATTCCCGACGGCCCGGGGGACAAGGCGGGCATCCGCGCGGGGGACGTGATCACCGAGGTGGACGGCGAGCGGGTGCGCAGCGGTGAGGAGCTGATCGTCAAGATCCGGCGGCACCGCCCCGGCGAGGAGCTGACACTGTCGCTGACCCGGGACGGCAAGAAGAAGAAGGTCACGCTGGAGCTGGGCACGGCGAGCGGTGAATGACCGTGCTGAGCGGGGCCGGAGCCCGGGGCGTACGGGTCTCGCGTTCTCCGTACCGGACACGGCTCAGGGACGCCTGCCTGGGGTACCGTGACAGACGGCCGTGCGGGATGAGACGTACTGAGGGAGCTGCTAGGTGTTCTTCGACATAGGACCCCTCGAGCTGGTCGCACTCATCATTCTGGCCATTTTGGTGTTCGGGCCGGAGAAGCTGCCGAAGATGATCCAGGACGTGAGCGGATTCATCCGCAAGGTCCGGCAGTTCTCCGACAACGCCAAGGACGACATCCGGTCGGAGCTGGGCCCGGAGTTCAAGGACTTCGAGTTCGAGGACCTCAATCCCAAGACGTTCGCACGCAAGCACCTGCTGGACGGCGACGATCTGGGCATCTCCGAGATCCGCAACGGTTTCGACCTGCGGAAGGACCTCGCGGAGATCACCGACGCGGTGAACGGGACGGACACCGCGGGCGCCGACTCCGGCGGCAAGGGCAGCGGCTCCGCCGACGACAGCGGCAGCGGCACCGGCGGTGCGAAGGCCGACGTCGGCGCGAAGGCCGCCGCCCACACCGCCGATTCCGGCCCTGACACCGCGGCGGCCGGCCGCCCCAACCTCAGCAAGGCGGACGCACCTTCCGCCGCCGCGGGCCAATCCCCTCCCGAACCGCCTCCTTTCGATTCCGACGCCACCTGAGCCAGGGGCGTCCGGGGGGCGCGTATTGCCGGGCGTGCCCGCTGGCGCGGGCGCGGGTAGCTATCCTCCCTGTGTCCGGGTCGGGCCGTCCGAGGGAGGCGGGCCGTCCATGGCGCAGGGCAACAAGGAGGCGTCGCGCAGATGGAGACGACGAGTCGCGTAGGACCGCAGGAGATGTCCGGCGGTGCGCAGGCCGACGGAGCAGCGCCCGCCACACGGGGAGAGTCCGCCGCGCACAAGGCTGTGGACGGCTATCTCAGAGCCGACTTCCCGTGGTACGGGCTGGACGAGGCGTTCACCGGCCCCCGCTGGCTCATGCAGGTGGGCGGAGCGGCCGACAGCATTGTCGAGCACGGCTCGACCGGGCACGGGGACGTGCCCTCGCTCAAGGTGGAGGCCAGCCCGGAGGGCCAGCGGTTCGCGGTCGTGGTGACCGTCGCCAGCCGCCCCGTACGGCGCAGCGCGGACGGTACGGGGGTGCTGGAGGCGACGTCGGTGTCTACGGCCGCCTGGCTGGCCGGTTCGGGGCTGCTGTCCTGCACCTGGCCGACCGAGATGGAGCGCGGGCTGCGGCAGGACTGGCTGGACCAGCAGACGGCGACCGCCTGGGAGCTGGCGGACGAACTCGACGGTCCGGGCTGGTCGGGCCTGTCCCTGCCGGTGGACGGCGTGCCCACCGACTTCCACTACCGGGAGTCGGAGTACGGCTGGGTGCTGGCCGGATCGGCGCAGGAGGGAGTCCTCCTCGGCGCGTACGGGCGTGGCCTGAGCGCGTACGGCCTGGGCTTCTCGGTGGTCCAGGAGATCACCGGCTACGCGCACTGAGCTGCAACAGCCGCTGAGCCGCGACAGGCACCGACCCGGAGCGGGCGCTGAGCCGCACCGGCCCGAGCGGACACCGCACGCGTGAGGGGCGCCCCCGACGGGGACGCCCCTCACCGCTCAGCCGGCGCCGCGGCTCAGAACTTGTTGCTCGGGGTCAGCCCGAGGGACATCCCCGACAGGCCCCGCTCGCGTCCGCCGAGCTTGCCCGCCATGGAGCGGATCGCCGCGCCCGCGGGGGAGTCCGGGTCGCTCAGCACGACCGGCTTGCCCTCGTCGCCGCCCTCGCGCAGCCGGACGTCGATGGGGATGGAGCCGAGGACCGGCACGTGCGCGCCCGTCGTCTTGGTCAGCCCCTCCGACACCCGCTGGCCGCCGCCCGTACCGAAGACGTCGACCATCTCGTCGCAGTGCGGGCAGGGCAGCCCCGACATGTTCTCGATGACGCCCACGATCTTCTGGTGGGTCTGCACGGCGATCGATCCGGCCCGCTCGGCCACCTCGGCGGCGGCCTGCTGCGGTGTCGTGACGACGAGGATCTCGGCGTTCGGCACCAGCTGGGCCACGGAGATGGCGATGTCTCCGGTGCCCGGCGGGAGGTCCAGCAGGAGGACGTCGAGGTCGCCCCAGTAGACGTCCGCCAGGAACTGCTGGAGTGCGCGGTGCAGCATCGGGCCGCGCCACACGACCGGGGCGTTGCCCGGGGTGAACATGCCGATCGAGATGACCTTCACGCCGTGCGCCGACGGCGGCATGATCATGTCCTCGACCTGGGTGGGCACGCTGTCACCGGTGCCCAGCATGCGCGGCACCGAGTGGCCGTAGATGTCGGCGTCGACCACACCGACCTTCAGGCCGTCGGCGGCCATGGCAGCCGCGAGGTTGACGGTGACCGAGGACTTGCCGACGCCGCCCTTGCCGGAGGCCACGCAGTAGACCCGGGTCAGCGAGCCGGGCTGGGCGAACGGCACCTCGCGCTCGGTCTTCCCGCCGCGCAGGGAGTCGCGCAGCTCGCGGCGCTGCTCGTCGTCCATCACGTCCAGCTCGACGCTGACACCGGTGACGCCTGGCACGGCCTGGACCGCGTCGGTCACGTTCGCGGTGATCGTCTCGCGCAGTGGACAGCCGGAGACCGTCAGGTAGATCCCCACCGCGACGGCCCCGTCCGGGGCGATCTCGATGGACTTGACCATACCGAGGTCGGTGATCGGCCGGTGGATCTCCGGGTCGTTCACCGACGAGAGCGCTGTGCGGACCGCTTCTTCGGTGGGATGGGAGTCCGGGGACCCCTCCCGGACGGGGTCTGAGGTCGAGTCGGTAGCCATGCGGAAATGGTACGGCGCCCGGAGCACGCCCCGAAGGGGCGGCGGCACCCGTCTTGGTCACTTCAACCGCCCTCCCAGCGCCTGCCCGGGGGCCCGCCGCGCCCCGGGGCCGTCCCGGCCCGCCCCAGCCGCCCCAGCGGCCTCCTGTGCCGCTCCTGTACCGCTCCCGTACCGCTTCGGCGCCGGGCGCGGTACGCGCGCCCCCCGCGCCCCCTGAGCCCTCCAGCGGTCACGTCCGCTCCGGGCGTCCGCCACGCTCCTCCGTACGCTCCCCGGGCCGCCCGTCCCGGTGCTGGAGTTCCCGCAGCAGGTCCTGGAGCTCCGACCGCATCCAGTCGCGGGTGGCGACCTCGCCCAGGCCCATCCGCAGCGAGGCGACCTCGCGGCTGAGGTACTCGGTGTCGGCGATGCTGCGCTCGTTCTGCTTCCGGTCCTGTTCGAGGTTGACCCGGTCGCGGTCGTCCTGCCGGTTCTGCGCGAGCAGGATGAGCGGCGCGGCGTACGACGCCTGGAGCGACAGTGCCAGGGTGAGGAAGATGAACGGGTACTCGTCGAAGCGCAGCGAGGCGGGCAGCAGCACGTTCCAGGCGATCCAGACGATGACGATGACCGTCATCCAGACGATGAACCGCCCGGTGCCCAGAAAGCGCGCGATCTTCTCGGACAGCCGCCCGAAGGCGTCCGGGTCGTACTCGGGCAGCAGCCCGCGCCGGGGCGCGCGCGGCACGTCCAGCCGCACCCGCCCGCCGCGCGGCTGCCGGTCCTCGCGCTCGGCCATCAGCCCCGCTCCTCGGTGTTGCGCACGTCGGGCTGGTAGAGGCCCGGATCGCCGTGCGCCGCCGACTCGCGCCAGTCGCCGGGCAGCAGGTGGTCGAGCACGTCGTCCACGGTGACCGCCCCCAGCAGATGCCCGCCCTCGTCGACCACCGGCGCCGCCACGATGTTGTACGTCGCAAGGTAGCTGGTCAGCACCGGCAGCGAGGTGTCCGGCGGCAGCGGGCGCAGATCGGTGTCCACCAGCGAGCCCACCAAGGTGAACGGCGGTTCCCGCAGCAGCCGCTGGAAGTGCACGACCCCCAGATAGGTGCCCGTCGGCGTCTCGTCCGGGGGGCGGCACACGAACACCTGGGCCGCGAGCGGCGCCGACAGGTCGGCCTGCCGGATGCGCGCCAGCGCGTCCGCCACCGCGCCGTCCGGCCGCAGCACGATCGGCTCGGTGGTCATCATGCCGCCGGCGGTGTCCTCCTCGTACGACAGCAGCCGCCGCACCGGCGCCGCGTCCTGCGGCTGCATCAGCTGGAGCAGCCGCTCCTTGTCGTCCTCGGGCAGCTCCGAGAGCAGGTCGGCCGCGTCGTCCGGGTCCATCGCCTCCAGGACGTCCGCCGCGCGCTCCTCCTTGAGCTTGCCCAGGATCTCCACCTGGTCGTCCTCGGGCAGCTCCTCCAGCACGTCCGCGAGCCGGTCGTCGTGCAGGGCGGCGGCGACCTCGGCGCGGCGCTTGGGGGAGAGGTGGTGCAGGACGTTCGCCAGGTCGGCCGGGCGCAGCTGCTCGAAGGTGGCGAGCAGATTGGCGGCGCCCTGGTCGGACTCCTCCAGCGCGAAGCCGGTCACCGCGGACCACTCGACGGTCAGCGTCTCGCCGCGCCGCCGCAGGCCGCCGCCGCGGCCCTTGCGTACGAACACCTTGTCGATCTGCCAGTCGCGCCGGGCGGGCAGTTGCACCAGGCCGACGTCCAGCACGGTCGCCTCCTCGCCCGACTCCACCAGGGTCACCCGGCGGTCCAGCAGCTCACCGAGCACGAGCGTCTCGGTGGATCGCTGCTCGAAGCGGCGCATGTTGACCACCCCGGTGGTGATCACCTGGCCCGACTCGACCCCGGTCACCCGGGTCATCGGGAAGAAGATGCGGCGCCTGCTGACCACCTCGACCACCAGCCCGAGCACCCGGGGCGGACGGCCGCCCGGACGCAGCATGGTGACCACGTCGCGCACCCGCCCGACCTGGTCGCCGCTGGGGTCGAAGACGGCCACCCCGGACAAGTGCGAGACGAAGACCCTGGAGGAACCCGCTGCCATCGGCCCTCTCCTCCGTGCGCGGGCGGTACGGGCCGGGCGCGGCTCCCGGGACCGTCGCCGTATGGGTGGTTTGCCGGGTTCAGGCTAGCGTGCCCCCGCCCCTCGCCGCGCTGTGGCTTGGTCCGGACGGCTGCCTGGCGGGACGGCGCCCGGGCCCGGGTAGGGTGCGGTCCGGTTCCGCCCCCCGACTTCTGGAGGAAGCCGACGTGACTGGACGCGCCCGCCCGCTAGGCCGTGCCGGGTGGATCTCCGCGGACCCGCGGAGATCCACCCGGCGGGGCCTGGGGAGCGCCGCTGTGACGGGGGCCGCCTGCCTGGGCCTCGGCGTGCTGCTCACCGCCTGCGGCGGCGGCGACGAGGAGCCCGTGGAGAAGACCAACGGGGTGGACAAGCTCTCCGCCGCGAAGATCGAGAAGAAGGCCCGCAAGGCGGCCACGGCCGCCGAGTCCGTACGGCTGTCGGGGTCCATCGTCAGCAAGGGGCAGACCTACCGGCTGGAGATGCGCCTCAAGCGCAGCGGCGGTATCGGCGAGGTCTCCACCAAGGGCGGCGACACCTTCCAGCTGCTGCGGGTGGAGAAGGACCTCTACCTGAAGGCCGGCGCCGAGTTCTGGGCCCACCAGGAGAAGGACGAGGCGAGCGAGAAGCCCTCCAAGGCAGACATGGCCGCCGCCGCGAAGCTGGAGGGCATGTACGTGAAGGTGCCCGCCGGGGACCCGGCCTACGAACAGCTGAGCGGGTTCACCGAGATGCGGGTCATGCTGGACGGGCTGCTCGTGCTGGACGGCGAGCGCGAGACGGGCGACCGCGGCGAGGTGGGCGGCGCACGGACGATCGAGGTGCACGGCGCCGAGGGCAAGGGCGGCACCCTCCAGGTCGCGCTCAAGGGCACGCCTTACCCGCTTCGGCTGGAGCGGGGCGGCAACACGGGCACGGTCGAACTCGACGACTGGAACAAGGGCTTCTCGGTGCGCGCACCCGAGAAGGACCAGGTCGTGGACTACGGCAAGAGCATCTCCGCCGACAGCTGACGCACCGACGGGGCCGTGGCGGGGCCCCGGTCCCGCTATGCCCCGCCGCGCCGCCGCGCGCGGCGGCCCCGCAGCAGCAGCCCGGGCAGCGCCGCCGGGGCGGGACGGCGGGTGGTGGCCGGGCTGGGCCGGGGCACGGCGGCGTGCGAGGCGTCCGGCATGGCACCGGGCTTCTCGTACGGCTCGCCCGCGGGCTCCAGCCGCAGCACCCGGCACTCGCGGGCCCAGCGGTCGGTGACCGTTTCGGCGTCGGGGGTGTTCAGCCGCTTCCCCTTCAACTCGCCGACGGCCGCCTCCCACGCCTCGCTGCCGGGTGCCAGTTCGACGACCCGGGCGGGCCAGCTGAGGAGCCTGCCGCCCTTGTCCTTGCTGCGGGCGGTGAGCACGGCGCTGCCGCCGTCGGTCAGGCCGAGGCCCTCCAGCGGCTGCTCCAGCGGACCGTCCCCGACCAGGCAGACGGCCCCCTCGTGCCAGATGTGCCACAGCGCGCGGGCGGGCGCCTCGCCGCCCCGCACCCACAGCAGGCCCGACTTCTTCGCGGCCTCCTCCAGGAGGGCCCGGTCGACACTCGCCTGATCGGTGGGGGGCGGCTCGGACTGCGCAGTCATGAGGGCAGGTTACGTGCTCGCCCGCGGCGCCTGCGAGGACGCCTGCGCGGGCGTCACAGCCAGCCGTTGCGCTTGAAGCCCCGGTGGATGGCGACGCAGATCCCGGCGGTGATCAGCAGCACCAGCGGGTAGCCGTACTCCCAGTGTGTCTCGGGCATGTGATCGAAGTTCATGCCGTAGATGCCCGCGATCATCGTCGGGACGGCGAAGATCGCGGCCCAGGAGGTGATCTTGCGCATGTCCTCGTTCTGCGCGACGGTGGCCTGCGCCAGGTTGGCCTGAAGGATCGAGTTGAGCAGGTCGTCGAAGCCGAGCACCTGCTCGTTGACCCGGGCCAGGTGGTCCGCCACGTCACGGAAGTAGTTCTGGATGTCCGGGTCGACCAGCCGGATGGGCCGCTCGCTCAACTGCTGCATCGGCCGCAGCAGCGGGGAGACGGCCCGCTTGAACTCCAGCACCTCGCGCTTGAGCTGGTAGATCCGGCCCGCGTCGCCCGTACGGCGGCGGTTGCCGTTCGCGCTGTCGGAGAAGACCTCGATCTCCACCTCGTCGATGTCGTCCTGCACCGCGTCCGCGACGGCGAGGTAGCCGTCCACCGTCTGGTCGGCGATGGCGTGCAGCACCGCCGAGGGGCCCTTGGCCAGCAGCTCCGGGTCGTCCTGGAGCCGGTGCCGCAGGGCGCGCAGCGAGCCCTGGCCGCCGTGCCGGACGGTGATGACGTAGTCCCGGCCGGTGAAACACATCACCTCGCCGGTCTCCACCACCTCGCTGGTGGCGGTGAGTTCGGCGTGCTCGACGTAGTGGATGGTCTTGAAGACCGTGAAGAGCGAGTCGTCGTACCGCTCCAGCTTGGGGCGCTGGTGGGCGTGCACCGCGTCCTCGACGGCCAGCGGGTGCAGGCCGTACTCCTGGGCGATGCCGGAGAACTCCTCCTCGGTGGGCTCGTGCAGACCGATCCACACGAACGCGCGGCCGTCGCCGCCGCGCACGCTGCGCAGCGCCTCGGCCGGGCCCAGCCGCTCCTGGGTGCGCCGGCCTTCGCGGTAGACGGCGCAGTCGACGACGGCGCTGGCCGTGCCGGTACGGGTGGTGTCGTAGGTGAAGGACTTGTGCGCCCCCCTGCGGAGGGCGGGACGGACTGCGGCGCGCAGGTCTCGGATCATCGACATGCCGGGCTCCTTGGTGGTGCCGAGCCGCCGGCGGCAGGCAGCGCTGCCCGGAATGGGGGCCTACGGCCGGCTTCCTCGCCCGGGTCCGGAGGTCTGCAAAGCGGGCACCGCGCGGAGCCGTCAGGGCGGCGTTCGCGGACGGTGGAGAAGTGAGCGAAGCTCAGGCGCTCTTCCGGCACGCGCCCCGGAAAAAAGATCCCTGTGCGGGTTTACCGCGAATACCGTGGGGGGAGGAGGGGTCTCAGGCGCGGGGACGCGGGTGCGGGGCGGAAGAGCGGTTGGTACTACACGGTCGACTCGGATCCATGACAACCCCACCTCCTCCGGCCGGTCCCCTGTGGGGGACGACTGCACAAGCCTTGACCAGCGGTCAACGGTAGCACCCGTTGTCGCGCGCAAGTGCCGTTTCGGCCAGGCAGGGCCAGCCTTCGCCTGCCCTTTACGCGTTCTATGCTCGGCCGCATGGTGGATGTACTGCAACTGGTCGAGTCCAGGCTCTCCAGCGCGCTCGGCGAGCCCGACGCGCGGGCCTCGGTGACCTTCCTGGGCACCGACCGGATCGAGGTGCTGCGCTTCGTGGACGCGGGCCTGGTGCGCTACGCCACGCTGGGCATGTCCGCCGCGCCGATGACCGACCCGGCCGCCGCCCTGGCCGACCCGGACCGCGGCCCGCGCGCCGAACTGCTGCTGTCCGTACGGGCGTTGCCCGGCGGCGCGGCGGACCAGGTGCTCCGGGCACTGGCCGTACTCGCCGCCTCGCCACAGGTGGAGGGCGTGGTGGTGGCGCCGGGGGCGTCGCTGGACGTCGGCGAGCCGCTGTGGCCCTCGGCGCCGTTCACCTCGGTGCTGGTGGCGGGCGGCGGCGGTCTCGTTCCGGACTTGGAGCTGCCCGAACCCAGGGAGCCGGTCCGCTTTCTGCCGCTGCTGCCGATGACGCCCAACGAGGCGGCGTGGAAGCGCGTCCACGGGGCGGCGGCGCTGGAGGAGCGCTGGCTGCGGCAGGGGACGGACCTGCGGGACCCGGGGCGCGGGTCGGTGGCGCTGGCCGACTGACGGCAGGGGCGCGCGGGTGCGCGAGTGCCCGGGCGGGCAGGCGGACCGTCGGCCCGGTGGACGGGGGCCGGAGCGCTTGTCGGCTGGAGGTCCGGTCCTCGCCCGGACCGCCTGCGCCGAGCCCGCCGGGGCCGAGGGCGGATGGCCGTGCCGCGTAGGAACGTAGGCATGGTAATTAATGCGATATACATCTAGATCTTGGTTGTCTGCGACGGAGTGATCGTCCTTGACTCGCGGGCGGTGGGGTAGCACCGTGGTGCTTCATGAGGGGCGAACCCAGTTGCCCGAAATGCGGTGGCCGGGTCAGGGCGCCCGGTCTCTTCGCCGACTCCTGGCAGTGTGACGCGCACGGCACCGTGCACCCGCTCCAGCCGGTCGTCCCGCCCAGCGTCGAAGCCCTCGCAGTCGTCGTCGGCCGGTCCAGGGTGCCCGTCTGGATGCCGTGGCCGCTGCCGGTCGGCTGGCTGTTCACCGGAGTGGCCTGCGCGGGCGACGACCGCAGCGGCGGCCGGGCCACCGTGGTCGCCTGCTCCGGCCCCGGCCCGTTCGGCGGGCCCGGCGAGCTGCTGCTGGTGGCGGAGGAACTGGGCGTCGGGCTCGGCGCCAGGTACGCGGGGATCGCCGGCCCGGACCCGGGCCCGTACATCTGCGGGGACCAGCCGCCGCACGTCAAGGTGCTGGCCGCCGGACGGCCCACCCCCCTGTGGCACGTCGCCGACGCCCCCGCCGACCGCGCGGTCTTCGCGGGGGAGGCGCGCGGCCTGTGGCTGTGGGCGATCGTCTGGCCGGAGCAGTCCGGTCTGCTGCTCTACGACGAGCTGGTCCTCACCGACCTGCGGGACGCCGGCGCCGAGGTCGACCTGCTGCCCATCGGGGCGCTCTCCCCCCGCATCCTCGACTGAGCCCGGGCCGCGGGGGGTTGCGGGAGCCCTTCCGCGGCGGCGGCGCGCGTACGGGCCGGTAGAGTGGGGGAGCCCCCGACCGTCCGCCCGCTGGAGTCTGTCCGTGCGCATCGACCTGCACACCCACTCCACCGCCTCGGACGGCACCGACACCCCCGCCGAGCTGGTGCGCAACGCCGCCGCCGCGGGGCTGGACGTCGTCGCGCTCACCGACCACGACACCGTCGCCGGGCACGCGGAGGCACTCGGGGCCCTGCCCGCCGGGCTCACCCTGGTCACCGGCGCCGAGCTGTCCTGCCGCCTGGGCGGCATCAGCCTGCACATGCTCGCCTACCTCTTCGACCCGGACGAGCCGGAGCTGGCGCGCGAGCGCGAACTCGTCCGCGACGACCGGCTGCCGCGCGCCCAGGCCATGGTGGAGAAGCTGCGCGCGCTGGGCGTGCCGGTCACCTGGGAGCAGGTCGCGCGGATCGCCTCGAACGGCGCGGTCGGACGCCCGCACATCGCCACGGCGATGGTCGAGGCGGGCGTCGTGGAGACCGTCTCGGACGCCTTCACGGCCGAGTGGCTCGCCAACGACGGGCGCGCGTACGTCGAGAAGCACGAGCTGGACCCGTTCGACGCCGTCCGGCTGATCAAGGGCGCGGGCGGGGTCTCGGTCTTCGCGCATCCGCTCGCGGCCAAGCGCGGCCAGTGCGTGTCCGAATCCGTGCTGGCCGAGCTGGCCGCCGCCGGGCTGGACGGCCTGGAGGCCGACCACATGGACCACGAGCCGGCCGTACGCGCACGGCTGCACGGCATCGCCGGCGAGCTGGGGCTGCTGGCCACCGGCTCCAGCGACTACCACGGCAGCCGGAAGACCTGTGTGCTCGGCGAGCACACCACCGCGCCCGACGTGTACGCGGAGATCGCCGCGCGGGGGTCAGGCGCCGCGCCGGCCACCGGCTGACCTCGGTGTCACCGGCTGATTGACCCGGCGGGGCGGGGCGGCCAATGGGCCTTCCCCGTTCCGGCGCGTCCTTCGCGTCTGTTTCCGGCCTGCTGCGGCGGCCCTCTCTGCCCTTTCCTTTCCATTGTTCATCTCCGCGAGGCATCACCGTGTTCGAGTTCGCTGTGTTCGGGTCCGTATTTGTCACTCTTTTTGTGATCATGGACCCGCCCGGTATCACCCCGATCTTCCTGGCGCTCTCTTCCGGGCGCCCCGCCAAGGCGCAGCGCAGGATGGCGCTCCAGGCGACGGCCGTCGCCTTCGGGGTGATCACCGTCTTCGGCCTCTGCGGCCAGCAGATCCTCGACTACCTGCACGTCTCCGTACCCGCGCTGATGGTCGCGGGCGGGCTGCTCCTGCTGCTGGTCGCGCTCGACCTGCTCACCGGCAAGGCCGACGAGCCCGCCCAGACCAAGGACGTCAACGCCGCGCTCGTCCCGCTGGGCATGCCGCTGCTGGCCGGGCCGGGCGCCATCGTGTCGGTGATCCTGGCCGTGCAGGACGCGGACGGCTGGGGCGGACAGCTCTCGGTGTGGGCCGCGATCGTGGCCATGCACGTGGTGCTGTGGCTGGTGATGCGCTATTCGCTGCTGATCATCCGCGTCATCAAGGACGGCGGCGTGGTGCTGGTGACCAGGCTCTCCGGCATGCTGCTCTCGGCGATCGCGGTGCAGCAGATCGCGAACGGGGTGACGCAGTTCGTGCAGGGGCACGGCTGAGGGTCAGCCGGAGGAGCGAGCCGACGCAAAGCGTCGGTGACGACGACAACGCGGGCAGCGCGCTCGTCAGCGCGCACCCGCTCGGCCCAGGACCACCCGACAGACCCTCAGGCGCTACGGGCGGCCCGCCGCCGCGTGCCAGCCGCGTACCAGCGCGCGCGCCGTCTCCGCCGGGCGGTCCGCGTTCGGTGAGTGCTCCGCGCCCGCGATGACGGTACGGCGCGCTCCCAGCCGGTGCGCCATGTCGTCCATCCAGGAGACCGGCCAGGCGTCGTCCCGCTCGCCGGAGAGCACGTGCTTGCCCACCGGGACCCGGCTCAACTCCGCCACCAGGTCCGGCTCCTCGAGCAGTTGCCGCCCGGTGGCCGCCAGCTGCTGGGGCACCGTCTTGAGCCAGCGCCGGTGCAGGAAGTCGAGGACGGCCGGGGGCGTGGCGTCGTCGACCGGCTCCAGCGGGGTCTGCGCGGCATGGTCCTGGGCCTGCTCGTAGGCCTGCATCGCCTGCCAGACGGCCTCCATGTCCAGCGTGGCCAGGCTGGACAGCAGCATCCTGACCCGGCCCTGCTGGGCCGGGGAGAGAGCGGCCGGACCACTGCTCATCAAGGTGAGCGAGGCGATCGAGGACGCGTCCCGCAGCACCGCCGAACGCGCGATCAGGCCGCCCAGCGAATGCCCCATCAGGTGTACGGGCCCGCCGACCGCCGCGATCTGCGCCAGCAGGTCCGCGGCCAGCTCCTCCCGCGCGTACGCCGCCTCGTCCGGCGGCCCGTACGACTCGTGCTGCCCTCGCCCGTCGACCGCGACCACCCGGAAGCCGGCCGCCGCCAGGGGCTGGAGCAGGCCGAGGAAGTCCTCCTTGCTGCCGGTGAACCCGGGCACCAGGAGCGCCGTGCCGTGCTCCGCCCGCCCGCACTCGTGCACGGCGAACTCCCCGCGCGAGGTGGACAGCTGAGCGGCACGGGCGCCCTCGGGCAGCTCCAGGGTCTGGGGTCGGCTCATAGCCGGACGCTACCTCCCGGCGCCCGCGCGGAACGAGCCGAGGCCCGGTTCCTCCCGCACGGGAGGAACCGGGCCTCGGCGCCGGACGGCGCGGCGCTCGGCCGGGCCGACCGGATCAGCTGTCCGACGCCTCCGGCTTCGTGCGCGTGCGCCGACGGCGCCGCGGCTTGCGGGCCGCCTCGTCGCCGTCACCGGCGCCCACGGCGGCCTCGGTGGCCTCGGTGGCCGCCTCCGCCGGAGCAGCGGCGCCCGCCGTGGCTTCGGCGGAGCCCGCCGCACCGGCCGAGGCGGCACGCGTACGGCGGCGACGGCGCGGGGCGCGCGGCGCGGACGCCTCGTCCGCCTGCGCCGGTCCGGCCGGGAGCGCGCCCTCGGCCGTGTCCACCGCGGCCTCGGCGGAGTTCCGCGCGGCGGGCACCGCCTCGTCCTCCGTCGTCCGGCCGCCACGGGTACGGCGCCGCTCGCGCGGAGCGCGCGTACGCCGCGGCTTCTCCTCGGCGGGCTTGTTGCGCCCGCGGCCCCGGGCCCCGGGCTCGCCGAGGTCCTCCAGCTCCTCGGCCGAGAGGCCGGCGCGGGTGCGCTCGGCACGCGGCAGTATCCCCTTGGTGCCCGCGGGGATGCCCATCTGCTCGTAGAGGTGCGGCGAGGTGGAGTAGGTCTCCTCCGGGTCGTGGAAGTCCAGCTCCAGCGCCTTGTTGATCAGCTGCCAGCGCGGGATGTCGTCCCAGTCGACCAGGGTGACGGCGATACCGGCCGCGCCCGCGCGGCCGGTGCGGCCGATGCGGTGGAGGTAGGTCTTCTCGTCCTCGGGCGTCTGGTAGTTGATAACGTGGGTCACGCCGTCGACGTCGATGCCGCGCGCCGCGACGTCCGTGCACACCAGGACGTCGACCTTGCCGTTGCGGAAGGCGCGCAGAGCCTGCTCGCGCGCCCCCTGGCCGAGGTCGCCGTGCACGGCGCCCGCCGCGAAGCCGCGCCGCGTGAGCTGCTCGGCGATGTCGGCGGCCGTCCGCTTGGTGCGGCAGAAGACCATCACCAGGCCGCGCCCGTCGGCCTGGAGGATGCGGGAGAGCATCTCCGGCTTGTCCATGTTGTGCGCGCGGAAGACGTGCTGCTTGGTGTTGGCGACGGTCTGGCCGACGTCGTCCGGCTCGGAGGCGCGGATGTGGGTCGGCTGGCTCATGTACCGCCGGGCGAGCGAGATCACCTGGCCGGGCATGGTCGCCGAGAACAGCATCGTCTGCCGCTTGACCGGCAGCTGCTGGATGATCTTCTCGACGTCGGGCAGGAAGCCCAGGTCGAGCATCTCGTCCGCCTCGTCCAGCACGAGCGAGCGGACCTGCGAGAGGTCCAGCTTGCGCTGGCCGGCCAGGTCCAGCAGGCGGCCGGGGGTGCCGACGACCACGTCGACGCCCCGCCGGAGGGCCTCGACCTGCGGCTCGTAGGCACGGCCGCCGTAGATGGGGAGCACCCGGACGTTGCGCACCTTGCCGGCGGTCAGCAGGTCGTTGGTGACCTGCTGGCACAGCTCGCGGGTGGGGACGACGACGAGTGCCTGCGGCGCGTCCGTCAGCTGCTCGGGCTTGGCCCGGCCGCCCTCGACGTCGGCCGGGACGGTGACGGCCTCCAGCAGGGGCAGGCCGAAGCCCAGCGTCTTGCCGGTGCCGGTCTTGGCCTGGCCGATGACATCGCTGCCGACGAGGGCGACCGGGAGCGTCATCTCCTGGATGGGGAAGGGGGAGGTGATGCCGACGGCCTCAAGGGCCTCGGCTGTCTCGGAGAGAATTCCGAGATCTCGAAACGTGGTGGACAGGAGCTTGTCCTCTTCTGTGTGACGCGACCTGAGGCGGCGAAGGGGAGGTCCCCAGCGGAGCGAGGAGAGGGTCGTACCGCACCGGGTGGCGGCGGCCAGTGACGGCCTCGGCCCGCCGGACGGTGCGGGACCACTAGCTCTCGCTCAAGCGCTCATCTCGCGCGAGCGGTCCCTCTGGGTCCGCGGGCCGCACGGGGAGCACGGGCCGCACGGGAGGGCTTGCGGGTCGGAGCCGATCGGGCCACCGACCGGGCATCCGCGTATGCGTTGCGCCCACCGATGCTCGGCGGGCCAATATCACTGTACCCCGAATCCGTGCATGTGTACCGAGGCGATTGTTGTGTACGAGTTCCGTGAGGCGGCACCGGCGCCGGGCAGGGGGCTTCCCGTCCAGGTGGCGCGGGCTATCGTGCATCCCATGGAGACGTCTGACACAACCCCCGCCGACACGGCCCCCACCACCGCGGAACCCACCGGGATCGCCGCCCAGGACTGGGACCGGGCCGCCGCGGACCCGCAGTACCGCGCGGCGGTGGTGGATCTGCTCGGGGCCCTGGCGTACGGCGAGCTGTCCGCCTTCGAGCGGCTGGCCGAGGACGCGAAGCTGGCGCCCTCGCTCGCCGACAAGGCACAGCTCGCGTCCATGGCGTCGGCGGAGTTCCAGCACTTCGACCAGTTGCGGGAGCGACTTTCGGAGATCGACGCGGACCCGACCGAGGCGATGGAGCCGTTCGCGGCGGCGCTGGACGAGTTCCACCGGCAGACCGCGCCGTCCGACTGGCTGGAGGGCCTGATCAAGGCGTACGTCGGGGACTCGATCGCCTCCGACTTCTACCGCGAGGTCGCGGCCAGGCTCGACTCCGACACCCGCGCCCTCATGCTGCGCGTACTGGACGACACCGGTCACTCGAACTTCGCGGTCGAGAAGGTGCGGGCCGCGATCGAGGCCGAGCCGCGCGTCGGCGGGCGGCTGGCGCTGTGGGCGCGGCGGCTGATGGGGGAGGCGCTCTCGCAGGCGCAGCGGGTCGTCGCGGAGCGGGACGCGCTCTCGACGATGCTGGTCGGCGGGGTCGCCGACGGGTTCGACCTGGCGGAGGTGGGCCGGATGTTCTCCCGCATCACCGAGGCGCACACGAAGCGGATGGCGGCACTGGGCCTCGCCGCGTAGGGCTGCGGCCGGGGCGCGCGCCGCCGCCGAGCCCCCGCCGAGCGCCCCCGTGCCGGGCCGTCGGCTGGGGAAGGCCCGGCAGCGGGGGCCGGGTCAGGGAACGCGGGGGTGCGCTGCGACCTCGGGACGGAACCCCGCCGGGCGCACGCCCCCGCCGAGCAGCAGCGAGAGTATCGCCACACTCACGCCCGCGGCGATCACCAGCGTCACCACCGAATGCCCGGCACCCATCACGACGCGCGCGATCAGCCCGCCCAGCAGGGCGCCGACGGGCCCGGTGGCCAGCACCAGCGCGCGGTCGGGGAACTGCGCGGGCAGCCATCGGGCGGCGGCGCAGGCCAGCACGAAGCCGACGAGTACGGAGCTGAGCGCTTCCCAGAGCATGGTG
Organism: Streptomyces sp. CNH287; assembly: GCF_000424825.1. Lineage (NCBI taxonomy): Bacteria > Bacillati > Actinomycetota > Actinomycetes > Kitasatosporales > Streptomycetaceae > Streptomyces > Streptomyces sp. CNH287. Next base: position 271,342 of record NZ_AUKQ01000005.1, read on the forward strand.
ACCTCCCGAGCCGTGGACGCAAGTCGGTCGTTCCGGTCCTACCCCCCGCCCGGGGAACGCGAAACGGCGGCCCCGGTGAATTCTGGGGGCGTAGCGCCCCACCAGATCCAGCCGGACCGCCGTCTCCGTGCGTCCTGCGCGTGAGCCTGCTCAGATCGCGCCGAAGCCCACCTTGCGGACTGCCTGCTCGCCGATCTCGACGTAGGCGACCCGGTCGGACGGGACCAGGATCTTGCGACCGTGCTCGTCCTCCAAGGAGAGCAGTGTGCCGTTCTTGCCGAGCGCAGCTTCCACCGCGCTCTGGACCTCATCGGCGGTCTGCCCGCTTTCGATGACGATTTCGCGGGGCGCGTGCTGCACGCCGATCTTGACCTCCACGGCTATGTCCCTCCGACGGTCAGTTGGGTGCGCGGCCAGCCGCGCGGTACGCAGCACAGGTTAGCCCGCCCGCGGCGGCCTCCGGGGAGCGTGTCCGCATGCCGTCAGCGAACAGCGGTGCGGCGGGCCGTCACTGGAGGGGGAAGTCCGCGATGCCGCGCCAGGAGAGCGAGGAGATCAGCTTGGCCGCGGCGTCGCGCGGGATCTTCTGCCCCGAGCCCAGCCAGTAGCGTGCGGTGATCTGGGCCATGCCGCAGAGCGCCACCGCCAGCAGCATGGACTGCTCCGGCGGCAGCTTGGTGTCCTCGGAGATGACCTCGCTGACCGCGTCCGCGCAGTCCAGGCTCACCTTGTCGACGCGTTCGCGGACGGCGGGTTCGTTGGTCAGGTCGGACTCGAAGACGAGCCGGAAGGCCCCGCCCTCGTCCTCCACGTAGGCGAAGTAGGCGTCCATCGTGGCGCCCACCCGCTGCTTGTTGTCCGTGGTCGACGCGAGCGCGGCGCGGACGGCTTGCAGCAGCGCCTCGCAGTGCTGGTCCAGCAGGGCCAGGTACAGGTCGAGCTTGCCCGGGAAGTGCTGGTAGAGCACCGGCTTGCTGACACCGGCGCGGTCGGCGATGTCGTCCATCGCGGCCGCGTGGTAGCCCTGCGCGACGAAGACCTCCTGGGCGGCGCCCAGGAGCTGGTTGCGCCGGGCCCTGCGCGGCAGGCGCGTGCCGCGCGGGCGCGCCTCTGCTGCTGTCTGCTCGGTCGCTGTCACGCTCGCCTCCCTGGTACCTCCCCGGCTGAGCCAGGGGACGTGGTTCCGCGCGCGGTCCGCGCTGAGTCACTGAGCCGCCATCGTACTTTTGGGTAACAGCGCTCCGCGCGTCCCGGGCGGAGAATTTCACGGAGTGGACGAACACCTGGGCGAATGCGGGTGGATTTAGCGGTACTCGTCCTCGTTCAGCTCCACCTCGCGGGCCTGCTCCGCGGCGTCCGCCGGGTCCACCTCGACGCTGCCCCGGCCGGTGATCGGCACGCTGTGCTGCCGCAACAGCTCGGCGTGCTGCTCGGCCGCGTCCTCCCTGGGTGCTTCGAGCCGCTCCTCGTCCGGCTCGTCCTCGTAGGCGTCCTCGAAGGTGTCAGGGTCGGTCGGGTCCACAGGCATACTGACTCCCCTTTCCGGGACGAGCCCCCCGCACCTCGAGCGTAACCGCGCCCTCCGTACGAGCGTAGGAGTGGTGGGAGGGGACCGCGAGGCGGGGAAAACCATCCGGTAACCCGAACCGCGTGAGCGGCGGCGTGATCGTCTCGTAACATTGCCCCATGTCGTCGACCGAGCCCGCGGACCTCCGTGCCGCCGCACCCCCTGTCGTGCCCCCGGCGGGCGGCCCCGCCCTCGGGGACGGCGAGACGCTGCGCACGGTCCGGCTGCCCGGCCTGACCCTGGCCGTGAGGGCGCGCGCCGTCCAGCGCCCCGGCCTGCCCCCGGCCCTCTACGTGCACGGGCTCGGCGGCTCCTCGCAGAACTGGTCCTCGCTGATGGCGCTGCTGGCGGACACGGTCGACGCCGAGGCGCTCGACCTGCCGGGCTTCGGCGACTCGCCCCCGCCGGACGACGGCGACTACTCCGTCTCGGGGCACGCCCGCGCCGTCATCCGCGCGATGGAGTCCGCCGGCCGCGGCCCCGTGCACCTGCTGGGCAACTCGATGGGCGGCTCGGTCGCCACCAGGGTCGCCGCCGTACGGCCGGACCTGGTGCGTACCCTGACCCTGGTGTCCCCCGCCCTGCCCGAACTGCGGCCCCAGCGCACGGTCCTGCCCACCGCGCTGCTCGCCGTCCCCGGCGTCACGGCGCTCTTCGGCCGCCTCACCAGGGACTGGAGCGCCGAGCGGCGTACCCGCGAGGTGCTCGCGCTCTGCTACGGCGATCCGGCGCGGGTCAGCCCGGAGGGCTTCGCCTCGGCCGTCGCGGAGTACGAGCGAAGGCTCGAACTGCCGTATTTCTGGGACGCGTTGTCGCGATCGGCGCGCGGCCTCGTCAACGCGTACACACTGGGCGGACAGCACTCGTTGTGGCGACAGGCGGAGCGGGTGCTGGCACCGACGCTGCTCGTGTACGGCGGACGTGACCTGCTGGTCTCGTTCCGGATGGCGCGCAGGGCGAGCGCGGCGTTCCGCGACTCGCGGCTGCTGACCCTCCTGGAGGCGGGGCACGTGGCGATGATGGAGTATCCGGAGGTGGTCGCGGGTGCGTTCCGTGAGCTGCTCATGGACACGGAGCGGACATCCGAGACCCTGAAGGGCAGCTAGTGGGACGTCACAGCCGCAAGCGCCGCGATCCGGCCGGTGCCGGACCGGCCGCACCGCCGAGCGCACCCGGGGCGTCGTCCCCGCAGGAGCGCACCCGGCCACGCTCCCCGGAGCGCGGCCCGGCGCCGGGCGGAGGCCCGGGACAGGCCCCTGGCCCGCTGCCCGGCCGGCCGATGGGCGGAAGCCCGGGCCCCGGGCCGGAGACGCCGCCGCACGGCGCGTCGCTCTTCGGCGGCCCGCCCCGGTCCGCCGGGCCGGCGGACGCGCGCGGTGGCCACCCCGAGCACCGCGAGCCGGGCGGCGGCTGGGGCGCCTCGGGCACCGGTCAGGGCCCGGCGGGCGGCGGAGTGTACCCGGGCAGCGGCCCGGCGGCGTCCGGCGGGCCGCGGCAGGAGTACCTGGACGCCTTCGACGACGTCTTCGCCGCCGGAGCGCCCGACGGCGAAGCCCACGGCGCGCCCGGCGTACGGCCCGGCCCTCCGTCCGGCACGCACCGGGCACCCGGGGCGGAAGGCGCCACGGGAGCGCGTACGGCCCGCCAGGCCGCGCCGCCGCCCCGCCAGGCCGCCGCCGGTCAGCCGGCTCCTGCCGGCCACCCGGATCAGCGGATACCAGGTCAGCGCCACGCGCAGGCGCCACCGCAGGAGCCCCGACTGCCCCGCCAGGCCCCGCGCGACGGCGGCGGGGACGCCGAGGGGTATGGCGGCGCGGAGCCGCTCGCGCCGCTGGCCCCGATCGCGCCCCCGCCCCGCCGGAGCCGCAAGGGCCGTACGTTCACCGGCGCCGCCGCGGCGGCCGTCACCACGGTGCTGGCCGTCGTCGTGGCCGGGCAGGTCGCGGGCGGCGATCGCGGCGAGGGCACCCGGACCGCGCAGGCGGACGCGGAGCGCGGGGGAGGGGCCGACCAGGCCTCGCGTTCGGACGAGCGCCCCGAGCCCGCCCCGACGGTGCAGCCCGCGAAGCCGGACGGTCCCAAGGCGTACGACCGGAAGATGGCCGAGGTCTACCCCCTGGCGCGCGACTTCAAGGGGCCGGGTGCGTTCAGCGCCGTCGGGGGCGAGGACAAGGGCCCGGGCGGAGCGGAGGAGCTGCGCTACCGCGTGGACGTGGAGAAGGGGCTCCCGCTGGACGGCGAGCTGTTCGCGGAGGCCGTGCACGCCACGCTGAACGACGGGCGCAGCTGGGCGCACGAGGAGGCGCGCAGCTTCGACCGGGTGTCGTCCGGCAGGGTCGACTTCGTCATCACGCTCGCCAGCCCGTACACCACCGGCGTGTGGTGCGCGAAGTCCGGGCTGGACACCACCGAGCAGCAGGTCTCGTGCGACTCGGCGTCCACCGAGCGGATCATGATCAACGCCTACCGGTGGGCCCGGGGCGCGCCGACCTTCGGCGACCCGCTCATCCGCGAGTACCGCGAGATGCTCATCAACCACGAGGTGGGGCACCGGCTCGGGCTCGACCACGTCGGGTGCGAGAAGAGCGGTGAGCTGGCGCCGGTCATGATGCAGCAGACGAAGTCGCTCCGGTCGGGCGGAGCCACCTGCCGCCCGAACGCCTGGCCGCACCCGAAGGGCTGACGGCCCCGCGCCGTCCGCCCGCGCACGGCGGGCGGCGCGCGCCCCGCGGGGGGCGGTCCTTCGCGTCGCCGTGAGCGGCTCCTAGCGGATAGCAACGCGCAACGGCCCGGAAAGTCACGGCTGTTCACCCCTTCCGGTGGTGCGACGGACAACCGTCCAGCACACCCGGGGGATACGCGCTTACCGTCTTCCGCATCACGTCACTGCGCGCTGCCGCAGTGGCCCGCTTCGAGTTCGACCGAGGATGCCTCCGTGCGTGTTGCGCTGCTTACCGAGGGTGGTTATCCGTCTGCGCGCGGTGAGTCGGTGGCGTGGTGCGACCGGCTGCTGCGCGGGCTGGGCAACCACGAGTTCGAGATCTACGCCCTGACCCGGAGCGCCCGGCAGGCGGCGGCGGGCTGGTGCGACCTGCCCCGCAACGTCGCGAGCGTCTCCGTCGCGCCCCTGTGGGGCCCCGCGCCCGGGCCGGAGGCGGCCGAAGGAGACGGCGGAGGCGCCGAAGGGCCGGGGTTCGGGCTGCGCGAGCGGCACCGTTTCGCGGCGCACTTCCGGGATCTGGCGGCGGCGGTGTGCACGGCGGACGCGGCCGGCGCCCCCGGCTTCGGTGCCGCCGCCGGTGCCGCCCCCGATTCCGGGTCCCGCGAAGGCCTTCCCGCCGGTGGCGATCTTGGCTCCGCGGCCCTGGCGGACCGTTTCGCCTCCGGGCTCTACGGGCTCGCCGAGCTGGCTCGTGAGCGCACCGGCCTCCCTGCCGCACTCCGCTCCGAAGGGGCCCTGCGCATCCTGGAGTCCGCCTGCCGCGCCCCGGGCGCGCTGCGGGCCGCGCACTCCGCCGCCGTCGTCGATCTGCTCGTGGTCGCCGACCGGCTGGAGCGCGCCCTGCGTCCGCTCTCGCTCGACTGGTACGGCGCGCCGGGCGCCGCGTCCGGACTCGCCGCCGCCGACCTGTGCCACGCCGTCGGGGGCGGCACCGCCGCGCTCGCGGGCCTGCTCGCGAGCCGCTGGTACGGCACGCCGCTGCTGCTCACCGAGCACGGCGTGCGGCTGCGGGAGCACTACCTCGCCAGCGCCGCCGACGCCGTGGCCCCGGCCGCCGCCGGTGCGCCCGTACGCGCACTGCTGGCCTCGTTCCAGCTGCGCCTGGCCCAGGAGACGTACGCGCGGGCGCGGCTGATCACGCCGGGCAACACGCACGCCCGGCGCTGGCAGGAGCGTTGCGGCGCCGCGCCGGACCGGCTGCGTACGGTCTATCCGGGGCTGGACGCCACGCTGTTCGCCGAGGTGGGCGAGCGGCCGTCGGAGCCGCCGCGGGCCGGGGGCGGCGCGGGGGCCGGGGCGGGCTCGGGCGTACGCGGGCGCACGCTGGTGTGGGTGGGCCCGATCGACCCCGCGACGGACCTGGTCACGCTGCTCCACGCGTTCGCCGAGGTGCGCGAGGCGGTGCCGGAGGCGCGGCTGCGCGTCGTCGAGACCTCCCCGTCCGCCGCCGAGCCCGCAGACGGCACCGCCCGCGCCGGACGCGAGGCCGACGACGCCGAGTACGCGGCGCACGTCCGGGCGCTGGCGGCCCGGCTCTTCCCGGCGGAGCCGCCCGGCGCGCGGAGCTTCGGCACCCGGGCGCCGGGCGGGAGCCCCGTCTCCTTCGAGGTGCTCGGCGGTCCGGGCCTGCACACGCCGGCGGACGTGTACGCGGCGGGCGGCGTCGTGGTGCTCGCCGGCGGCGGCTCCGGCGGCGGGGCGGACGGCTTCCCCGTCCCCCTGGTGGAGGCGATGTTCTGCGCCCGCGCGACGGTCTCCACGGAGGCGGGCGCCGTCGGCGAGATCGTCGGCGGTACGGGCCTGGTGGTGCCGCCCGGCGACCCGCACGCCCTCGCCGGCGCCTGCCTGTCGCTGCTGCGCGACCCGGCGCTCCGGGCCCGGCTGGGGGCCGCGGCGCGAGCCCGGGCGCTCGAACTCTTCACGGCCCGGCAGAACATCGAGGCATTCCGCGGCATCTACCTGGAGCTGATGACGTACTGGCCGGGGGACGGCACGGACGGTGCGCGGGCGGGCGCGGGCGGCAGGCCGCTGCCTTTCGCGCGCCCCCCGGAGGCGCATCTGCCCGGCGCCTGGTCCCGGACGGACCGCCCGGATCGGACGGACCGGTCGGGGTCGTCGGCCGTGGCGCCCGCCATGCCCAGCTGGGCCGGTCCCGACGCACCGGTCGGCCCCGCGCTGGCGGTCGGGCCCGGGTTGGCGGTCGGGCCCGGGTTGGCGGTCGGGCTCGGGCAGGGCGAGGAGGACGCGAGGTGAGCGAGGAGCCCGAGCACCCGGTTTCGTCCGGGTCCGACGAGGAGCCGGGGCCACCGCAGGAGCGGGCCGCGGCCGGTGCCCGGGTCGTCTGGCCCGAGACGGGCCACGCGGACGACGTCGCGGCGCTGGACGCCTCCGGCGTGCCCGCCGTCGAGCAGACCGGGCCGATGCGCGCCCGTGCCGTGGCCGGGTCCTCCCCGTGGCCCGCGGCGGGGAGCGTACTGCTGCCCCTGGACCGCGCCGGGCGGCGGCGCCCCGGTGCCGCCGAGCCTGCCCCCGCGCCCGCGGCCGATGCCCGGCAGGCGGTCCGCGTCTTACGCGAACCGTGGCCCGCACCGGCACCGTTCGCACCGGCAGCACCCGCAGAGGTGCCCCCCGAAGAGGCGCCACCAGCCCCCGCACCCACACCCGCCCCCACATCCACCCCCACCCCCGGGCCCGAAGCCGACGACCCGCCGGGGCGGCTCCTGGCGGCGCACCGGGCGCTGTGCGAACACGCCGTCCACCCGCTGGAGATCGCCGCCGGGCTGGAGGCGCACGGGATCACCGACGCCCGCGCGGCGGAGGACTTCCGGCACCGGGACGTCTTCGCGCTGGCCGAGGAACTGTACGCCCGCGCCCCGCGCGCCGAGGACGCGCCCGCGCCGCCCCCCGCACCGAATCCGCCGCTGCCCCGGCCGCCCGCGACGGCGACGGCGGTTGCCCTGGCGGCGCTCCCGCTCCTCGTACCGCTGCTGCCCGGCGTGCTGTGCACCCTGGTGTTCGGCGTGCTCGCGAGTCTGCCGGGCGGCACACCGCGCGCCGTGCCGTTCGCGGTCGGCCTGGCCGGCACCGCCGCCGTGCTGGCGGCCGTCCGCCCCGCGATCCGCCCCGCGCTGCGCGCCGGTCCCGGCTCGGTGCGCGGCGCGGGCCGGGGCGCGGTCCTCTGCGGCTGCGTCCTGCTGGGCTACGCGCTCTACGGCGACTGGCTGCTGGCCGCCCTGCTCGGCGGGGGCCCGGAGCTGGACGGCCCCGCCCCGGTCGCCGCCCGTCCCGCCGGGCCGCTCGCGCTGGCGTACGCCGTCGCGCCCGCCGTCTGGTGCGTCCGCCTGTTCGCCCTCCGGTCCCGGCGGCGGCTGTTCACCAGCCCCTCGCTCGGCCACTTCGCCGCCCGCGCACGGCCGCTGCTCGGCGCCGCGACCGCGCTGTTCGCCGTCGTACCGCCTGCCGGGCACGGGGTCGCCGCCCTGCTGCTGGAGGGCCGGCTGCCCGGCGCGGGAGGGCAGTGGGCGACGGCCGTGCTGGGCCTGCTGGGCTTCGCGGTGCTGCTGCTGGCCGCGCACGGGCGTACGGGTGCCGCGCTCGCGGGCCTGGCCGCCGCCGCCGCGGTGGAGGCCGTCGCGCTCGGGTCCGTACTGGCCGCCCGGCTGCCCGGACTGGACGTGCTCGGCCGCCCCGTGGAGAGCGCCGTCCCGCTGTTCGGCACGGCGGTCGTCCCGGCCGCCGCCGGTGCCCTCCCGGCGCTGCTCCTGCTGGCCTACGCCGGCCGGGTGCTCGTCGGCGCCTCCGCGCACCACTCCCGGGCGGAGTGCTGACACCCGGAAAGCCCCCCGCACCCCCGCCCCCCTCGCCGTCCATGCCCCCCACCCCATACAGGGAATCCACACCCCGAGGAGCACGACCGATGACCGTTGAGCCGTCCCAGAGCACCACCCGCCGCCGGGAGGACGCACGATGAGAGTGCTGCTGCTCGGTGCCCATGGCTACCTCGGCCGCTTCGTCGCGGACCGGCTGCTGGCCGATCCCGCCGTCCAGCTGACGGCCCTCGGCCGCGGCGACGACGCCGACGTCCGCTTCGACCTGTCGACCGGCAGTCCGGGGGCGCTGACCCGTTTCCTGGACGCCGTGCATCCCGGCGTCGTCATCAACTGCGCGGGCGCCACCCGCGGCGGGGCGCGCGAGCTGACCCGGCACAACACTGTCGGCGCCGCCACCGTCTGCGAGGCGCTGCGCCGCAGCGGCTGCGGGGCGCGCCTGGTGCATCTGGGCTGTGCGGCGGAGTACGGCCCGTCCCCGACCGGTTCGTCCACCGGCGAGGACGCGCTGCCGCGCCCCGGCGGCCCGTACGGGGTGAGCAAGCTCGCCGCGACCGAGCTGGTGCTCGGCTCCGGCCTGGACGCGGTGGTGCTGCGCGTCTTCTCACCGGTGGGCCCCGGCACGCCCGCCGGGTCGCCGCTGGGGCGGCTCGCGGAGGCGATGCGCCGGGCCATGCAGCAGGGCGACAGCGAGCTGAAGCTGCCGGGGCTGGGCGTGCAGCGGGACTTCGTGGACGTACGGGACGTCGCGCGCGCCGTGCACGCCGCGTCCCTCTCGGCCGCGCAGGGCGTGGTGAACATCGCCACCGGCCGCGCCGTACGGCTGCGGGACGCCGCCTCGGTGCTGGCCCGCGTGGCGGGCTACACCGGCGCGGTGCACGAGCTGGACGCCCAGGCCGCCGGGATCTCCGGCGCCCCCGGCGGCTTCCCCTACCCGGACGGCAGCGGCGGCTGGCAGCAGGCGGACGTGCGCACGGCCCGCGACCGGCTCGGCTGGCGCCCCCGGATCGGGCTGGAGGAGTCGCTGGCCGACATCTGGATGGAGGCCGCGTGCCGCATGTGAGGACGCCGGGCGCGTACCGCGCGACGACGGGCCGGGTGCGCGGTCCCGGTATCGGCGCGCCCGGCTCCGCGCACCCGCTGCTGGCCCCGCTGGAGTGGGCCGAACTGGCCCGCGAGCGGCTGCCGCTGGACTGGGCGGTGCTTGCGGCGGGCCAGGGGCGCGGGCTCGGCGCGGACGGGCCGTACGAGCCCCGCCGGGATGACGCCTGCCGGGCCGCGGTCGACCGGCTGCACCAGGCGGGCCGGCGCGTCCTGGGGCAGCTGGAGATGCGGGAGGGCTCCCGCCCGTTCGGCGAACTGGTCTGGGACGCGCACCGCTTCCTGGACTGGTACGCGGTGGACGGCTTCTACCTGTCGCGCTGCCCATGCGAGCCCGCGTACCTGGAGGAGACCCGGCGTACGGTGACCACGCTGCGCGCCCTGTGCGGGGGCGGGATGCTGGGGCAGGGCCGCAGCCCGAGCCCCGGCTACGCCGACTGCGCCGACCAGCTGGTCACCTTCGCGGGCTGCTGGGCCGACTACCGCTGGTCGCAGGCGCCGGACTGGACGGCGGACCATCCGCCGGAGCGCTTCTGCCATCTGGTGCACGGGGTGCCGCGCACCCACCTGGACGAGGCGCTGCGGATCGCCCGCTGGCAGGGCGCCGGGACGGTGTGGTTCACCGACCGCACGGCCCGCGGCGGGGGGAACCCGTGGGAGGCGCTGCCCGGCTACTGGGACGAATTCGTCTCGCGGGTCGGGACGGGTGTCTCGGAATGAAAGCGGCCGTGGCAGTGTTACGAGAACACTCGTACATCAACCGACCAACCCCTTGTTGAGGTCTTCGTGTCGCTGCCACCCCTGGTCGAGCCGGCTTCCGAGCTCACCGTCGACGAGGTCCGCAGGTATTCCCGCCACCTGATCATCCCGGATGTCGGGATGGACGGGCAGAAGCGGCTCAAGAACGCCAAGGTGCTCTGTGTGGGCGCCGGCGGACTGGGCTCCCCGGCGCTGATGTACATGGCGGCGGCGGGTGTGGGCACGCTCGGCATCGTCGAGTTCGACGAGGTCGACGAGTCGAACCTGCAACGCCAGATCATCCACAGCCAGGCGGACATCGGCCGTTCCAAGGCGGAGTCCGCAAAGGACACGGTGCTGGGCATCAACCCGCTCGTCGAGGTGCGGCTGCACCAGGAGCGCCTGGACTCCTCGAACGTCATGGAGATGTTCGCGCAGTACGACCTGATCGTGGACGGCACGGACAACTTCGCCACCCGCTACCTGGTCAACGACGCCTGCGTGCTGCTGGGCAAGCCGTACGTGTGGGGTTCCATCTACCGCTTCGACGGTCAGGCGTCGGTCTTCTGGAGCGAGCACGGGCCCTGCTACCGCTGCCTCTACCCGGAGCCCCCGCCCCCCGGCATGGTCCCGAGCTGCGCCGAGGGCGGCGTGCTGGGCGTGCTCTGCGCGTCCGTCGGCTCCATCCAGGTCAACGAGGCCATCAAGCTCCTGGCGGGCATCGGCGACCCGCTGGTCGGCCGGCTGATGATCTACGACGCGCTGGAGATGACGTACCGCCAGGTCAAGGTCCGCAAGGACCCGGACTGCGCGGTCTGCGGTGAGAACCCGACGGTCACCGAGCTGATCGACTACGAGGCGTTCTGCGGTGTCGTCAGTGACGAGGCGCAGGAGGCCGCGGCCGGGTCGACCATCACTCCCAAGCAGCTCAAGGAGTGGATGGACGAAGGCGAGAACATCGAGGTCATCGATGTCCGCGAGCCCAACGAGTACGAGATCGTCTCGATCCCCGGCGCCAAGCTGATCCCGAAGGACGAGTTCCTGATGGGCAGCGCGCTGGGCGGACTGCCGCAGGACAAGCGGATCGTCCTGCACTGCAAGACGGGTGTCCGCTCCGCGGAAGTGCTCGCCGTGCTGAAGAACGCGGGCTTCGCCGACGCCGTCCACGTCGGCGGCGGCGTCGTCGGCTGGGTGCACCAGATCGAGCCGGAGAAGCCGATCTACTGAGCTGAGCGAGCGACGGCCCCCCGCGGGCCGCACCGTGTGCGGGCACGGCCACCAGGCGGCCGTGCCCGCACACGTACGCTCGCCCGGCGGCGCGGCCGAGCGGCTACAGCGCGCCCTTCCGGGTCAGCTGGGTGAAGGAGATCCAGCCCGGCAGCACCGGCAGCCAGAAGGTCATCAGCCGGAAGAGCAGCACGGCCGGGGTCGCGATCTCCTTCGGCACCCCGAAGGTGATCAGCCCCGCGATCAGGGCCGCCTCCACCGCGCCCAGGCCGCCCGGCGTCGGCGCCGCCGAGCCCAGCGCGTTGCCCGCCAGGAAGACGACCGCGAGCGTCGGATAGCTCATCTCGTTCCAGCCGAACGCCCGCAGCGAGGCGTCCAGGCACATCACGAACGCCAGCGAGAGCAGCAGCGTGCCGCCCACCCCGGACGCCAGCTGCTTGGGCCGCTGCACCACGTCCAGCATGCGCGGCACGACCCCGGCGAAGAGCGAACGCACCCGTTCGGAGACGAACTTGCGCAGCGTCGGCACGGCCGTGACGATCAGCACCAGCACCGCGGCGGTGAGCAGCCCGGCGATGACCGTGCGGGAGGGCGAGAAGGTGGGGGTGTGCTCGGTGCCCGTCAGATAGCCGAAGGTCAGCAGCAGCACGATGTTGCAGCCGAGGCCGAAGAGCTGGGAGGCGCCCACGCTCGCCACCGCGTGCCCCGGGCGCACCCCCGACCGCTGGAGGAAGCGCGTGTTGAGCGCGACGCCGCCGATCGCGGCCGGCGCCACCAGCTTCACGAACGAGCCCGCCACCTGCGCCTGCACGGTACGCAGGAACGACACCTTCTCCGGCACGAAACCCAGCAGCGCGGTGGCCGCCGCCACATAGGTGAGCGAGGAGAACAGCAGCGCCATCGCCACCCACTCCCACTGCGCCTGCGCCACCACCTGGTCGATCTGGACATGGCTGAGCTGGCTGAAGAGGAAGTACGCCGCGAGCGCGCCCGCGATGAAGCTGACCAGCGTGCGCGGACGCACCCGCTCCAGCCGGGCGGGCTCTATCGGCGCCTGCGGACGGATCAGCAGTACCTGCTTGCGGATCTGGACCAGCAGGTCGTCCTCGCGGGCCTCGTCCAGCGCCTCGTCGATGGCCCGCTTCTGGGCGTGCTTCTGGGCGCGCAGCGCCTTGCGGTCGCTGGTGGCGCCGGTCCCCTCGGTGCTGCCGCCGACCCGCGCGGTGGCGGTGACGGCCCCCGTGGCGGCGCCGTCGGCCGTGGCGGCCGCGTGGCCGTGTGCCCGGCCGGCCCGGTGCTCGCGCTGCTCCTTCTGCGCGCGGGACGCCTCCAGCACCGCCTCCCGCTCCCGCTGCGCCCGCTCCTTCGCCAGCCGCCGCAGCGTCGTACGGGTGCTGCGGCTGAGCGCGATCGGCTGGAGCAGGGGCAGGCTGTCCGCGACGGCGTCCGGTCCGAGCACGCTGACGGCCGCCGCGACCGCCCGCTCGGCGCCGACGCGCAGGCCGAAGACGGTCAGCAGCTGGGCCACGTCCATCCGCAGCACCAGGTCGCCCGCCGCGATCTCGCCGCCGCGCAGGTCGGTGAGGATGACGGTGCCGGAACGATCCACCAACAGCGCCTCGCCGGTCAGCCGCCGGTGCGCGATCCGACGCGACTGGAGCGCCCGCACCTGCCGCCAGGAGGCGCACATCAGTTCGTCGGTGATCGCGTCGTCCGGCAGCGAGTCGAGGCTGCGACCGCCGATGTGCTCGTACACGAGCATCACCGCGTCCGGGCCCAGCTCGGACGTGGCGATCAGCCGGGGCGCGTTGGCCCCGGCGGCGATGGCCGCGTACGCCAGCAGCGCCTCCTGCTCCAGCGCCTGGCGCAGCGACTGGAGGCTGCGGCGCTGGGTCAGTCCGCGCAGCGCGAGGCGGCGCCAGACCCGGTAGAAGTAGCCGTGCGCCTGGCGCTCGCGGTCCACGACGGTGACGTCCAGCGGCGGGCCGTCCTCCAGCGTGACGCGGTACTGGCGGCCCCGGTCGTTGCCCTCGCCGGTGTCCGGCTGGTCCGGGCCCGCCGGGTGGGCCGACTCCGGCTGCACGCGCAGCGCGCTGACCGGGCTGAAGCCGACCCGGCGCAGTCCGGCCAGCAGGTTCTGGCCGGTGGGGCGGACGTTGGGCGAGCCGACGGTGTACAGCGTCCCGTAGGCGACCGTCCAGCCGATCAGCACGGTCACGGTGATCGAGAAGGGCGTCGAGTAGCCCGCGATGAGCACCGAGAAGGAGTCCAGCAGCAGCACGCCCCACAGCAGCACCCGCCAGCGCGGGCGGCGGGCCATGCCCACGGCCGTCATGTAGGCGATGACCGGGGCCAGATAGCTGTGCACGGGAGTGGTGATCGCGCCGTCGGAGAGCGACTTGGTCAGCGCCTCCTGGATCGAACTGGGCGCCACCTCCGTCACCCACAGGTCCATGGCGAGCGAGGCGCCGTGCGCCAGGACGGCCGCGAGCACGCCGTCGGCGATGCGCAGCCCGTCGCGTTTGACCAGCCGCTCGATCGCGAAGGCCACCGGCACCAGCAGCACAGCGACGCTGGAGGTCAGCCCGGTCAGGCTGATCAGCAGCGCGGGCGCCTGCTCGGTGCCCTTGGTGACGTCGTCCTCCAGCCCGGCGGCCGTGCCGTGCGCGAAGGCGGCGACGGTGAGCACGGCGGCGAGGCCGAGCAGGCCGAGCACCATCCGCATGAGGTCGGAGGGGCGGTGCACGCGGGCGGGCAGCAGCGGCTCGTCGCTGTCGATGCGGTCGCCGCGGCCCGGGTCGCCGTCGCCGGACTCGCCGCGGCCGTCGCCTGCCCCGCCGTCGCTTCCGCCGCCGGCGTCTCCGCCGCCGCGGTCCCGGCCGCCCGTGCCGCCTCCGTCACGGGGAGGCCGCGCGAGACCGGACTCGGGCTCGCCGACAGCCGGGAGCGCCCTCTGAGGCTGTTCCCCCCGTTGCGGCCCGGCCGCCGTCTCGTCCTGGTCTCGTATCACTTGTCACCGCCGGGACGATGGTGACACGGCCACCCGGCCCCCGGTGGCACGAGGGCGCGTTCGGGGGGAGCGGCACGCACGGGGCCGCGCGCGGGGCGCTGTCGGCGGGATACGGCACCATGGCGGCCATGCGAGAGAGTGAACCGCGCGAGCCGGCGGAGCTGCCCCAGCTGCCGGAGTACGCGGAGCGGGTGCTGGAAGTGGCGGAGATCATCCCGCCGGGCCGGGTCATGACGTACGGGGACGTCGCGGAGTGGCTCAAGGGCGAGGTGTCCGAGCGGCGGGACACAGCGGGCCCCGGCGGGGGAGAGCGGGACGGCGGCGGCACCGGCGCGACGGCCGCCGGCGACCGCAAGGTGCTCTCCGGCGGCCCGCGCCAGGTGGGCCGGGTGCTCGCGCTCTACGGCGGCGCCGTCCCCTGGTGGCGGATCGTGCGGGCCGACGGCGTGCTGCTGGCGGGCCACGAGCTGCGCGCCCTGGAGGCGTACCACGCCGAGGGCACCCCGCTGCGCCCCGCCCCGCGCACGGCCGACGGGCCCGGCGCGCACATACCGCGGCTCGACCTGCGGCGGGCCCGCTGGGACGGCGACGCGGGCGCGGAGCGTACGGCTGAGGGGGAGCGTACGGACGGCTGACCACCGGCTGCGGCTCACAGGTACCAGCTTCCTTCATACCGGCTGATCACAAGCGCCGGGCCGTCCGTACGAGGTACGTCCGTACGGGGGACGGGAGTATCGCCCTGCGGCTCGTGTGTCCACTGGCGTAGCGTCTGCACCACCCTGCACAGACCCTCCCCTAGGCGATGCACGTGAGCCCCTCCATCCCGTCCGCGACGCACCGGCCGGCCCCGCCGACGGGTGCGTACCGGCTGGTGCGCACCCCACCGAGGCCGGTCGATCTCCCTGCCTTGGACGCACGGCAGCGTGCCGTGGTTGACCATGAAGGCGGACCCCTCCTCGTTCTCGCCGGGCCGGGTACGGGCAAAACCACCACGCTGGTGGAGGCCGTCACCGAGCGGCTGCGGCGGGGCGGCGACCCGGAGCGCGTCCTTGTCCTCACCTTCAGCCGCAAGGCCGCCGTCGAACTGCGCGACCGGATGGCCGCGCGCCACGGCGGCTCCCGCGCGCCGCAGGCCACCACCTTCCACTCGTACTGCTACGCGCTGGTGCGGGCGCACCAGGACGCCGACCTCTTCGCGGAGCCGCTGCGGCTGCTCTCCGGTCCGGAACAGGACCTGTACATCCGCGAGCTGCTCGCCGGGCAGCTGGAGCTGGCGGCCGAGGGCCGGGCCCGTACCGCCTGGCCGGACGAGCTGCGCGCCTGTCTGACCACCCGCGGCTTCGCGGACGAGGTGCGCGCGGTCCTCGCCCGCAGCCGCGAGCTGGGCCTGGGGCCGGACGCCCTGGGCGCGTTCGCCCGCCGCACCGGCCGCCCCGACTGGGGCGCGGCAGCCGACTTCCTGGCCGAGTACCTGGACGTCCTGGACGCGCAGGGCGTGCTCGACTACGCCGAACTGGTGCACCGCGCCGTGCTGCTCGCCGAGCGCGACGAGGTCGCCCGGGCGCTGCGCGACCGGTACGACGCGATCTACGTGGACGAGTACCAGGACACCGACCCCTCCCAGGTGCGCCTCCTGAGCGCCCTGGCCTCCGGCGGCCGGACGCTGACCGCCTTCGGCGACCCCGACCAGTCCGTCTACGCCTTCCGGGGCGCTGACATCAACGGCATCCTCGAGTTCCGCACCAGCTTCCCCCGGCTGGACGGCACCCCGGCACCGGTCGCGGTGCTGGGCACCAACCGCCGCTCCGGCGCGGAACTGCTCAAGGCCACCCGCGAGCTGACCCGCCGTATGCCGCTGCGCCGCCTCCCGGCCGAGGCCGTCCGGGCGCACCGCGCGCTCGCCCCGGCGCGCGAGGGCGGGCGGGCGGAGGTCATCACCTGCCCCACCTCGGGCGCGGAACTGGACACCGTCGCGGACATCCTGCGCCGCGCACACCTGGAGGACGGCGTGCCCTGGCAGGAGATGGCCGTCCTGGTCCGGGCGGGCGGGCGGACCATCCCGGCGGTGCGCCGGGCGCTGACCTCGGCGGGCGTGCCGCTGGAGATCGACGGCGACGACCTGCCGCTGCGGCACGAACCGGCGGTCGCGCCGCTGCTCAGCGCGCTGCGCGCGGTGGCGCACGCGGCCTCGGACGACACGGCGCCCGCGCGCCCGGCGGGGTCGGGTGCTGCGGGGCCGGAGGCCGCGGAGCCGGGTGCTGCTGAGGCGGACGCCGCCGGGCCGGACGCTACGGAGCCGGAGCCCGTCGCGCCGGACGCCGCCGGTGGGGCCGCGCAGGCCACCGGCCCGGCCCGCGGTGCGCCCGCGCCGGGCGGGAGCGCCGATCCCGGACCCGCCGCGCCCGACGAGGCGCCGCCGCGACCGTGGCTGGACACCCCCACCGCCCTCTCCCTGCTCGCCTCGCCGCTCGGCGGTATGGACGCCGCCGACCTGCGGCGGCTGGGCCGGGCGCTGCGGGACGAGGAGCGGGCCGCGGGCCGTGCCGTGCCGCGCCCCTCCGACACGCTGCTCGCCGAGGCGCTGGCCGAGCCGGAGCGCCTGGTCGCGCACGACCCGGCGTACGCGCGGGGCGCCCAGCGGCTCGGCATGCTGCTGCGCAAGGCGCGGGAGCTGCTGGCCGGCGGCGGCACCGCCGAGGAGGCGCTGTGGGAGCTGTGGGACGGTACGTCCTGGCCCCGCCGCCTGGAGCGCTCCGCGCGGCGCGGCGGCGCGGCCGGGCGCAACGCGGACCGCGACCTGGACGCGGTGTGCGCGCTGTTCGCCGCCGCGGCCCGGGCCGAGGAGCGTACGGGCGGCCGGGGCGCGCTCAACTTCCTGGAGGAGGTCGACGCCCAGGACATCGCCGCCGACACCTTCGCGGCCCGCGCCGTACGGCCCGACGCCGTACGGCTGATGACCGCGCACCGCTCCAAGGGCCTGGAGTGGCGGCTGGTCGTGGTCGCCGGGGTGCAGGAGGGGCTGTGGCCGGACCTGCGCCGCCGCGGCTCGCTGCTGGAGGCGGACCGGATCGGCCGCGACGGCCTGGCCGCGCCGCTGCCGCCCGGCGCGCTGCTGGCGGAGGAGCGGCGGCTGTTCTACGTGGCGGCGACGCGGGCGCGCGAGCGGCTGGTCGTGACGGCCGTACGGGCGCAGTCCGACGACGGCGACCAGCCCTCCCGGTTCCTGTCCGAACTGGGCGTCGAGCCCCGCGCGGTGACGAGCCGCCCGCGCCGCCCGCTGGCGGTGGCGGCGCTGGTGGCGGAGCTGCGTGCGGTCACGGTCGACCCGGCCGCGTCCGATCAGCTGCGCGAGGCCGCCGCCGAACGGCTGGCCCGGCTGGCGGCGCTGCGGGACGACGAGGACCACCCGCTGGTCCCGGCCGCGCACCCGCAGCGCTGGTGGGGGCTGTACGCGCCGACGCGTTCGCAGCTGCCGGTGCGCGACCGCGCGCAGCCTGTCGCGCTCTCCGGCAGCGCGCTGGAGCAGCTGGCCACCACGTGCTCGCTCCAGTGGTTCCTGGGCCGGGAGGTGAAGGCGGACACGCCCGCCACCGCCGCGCAGGGGTTCGGGAACGTCGTGCACGTGCTGGCCGACGAGGTCGCCTCCGGCGGTACGCCCGCCGACCTGTCCGTGCTGCTGGAGCGGCTGGACTCGGTGTGGGACGGGCTGTCGTTCGACGCGCCCTGGAAGTCCCGGCAGGAGAAGGAGAGCGCCCGTGCCGCGCTGGAGCGCTTCCTGCGCTGGCACGTGATGGAGCGCGGCGCGGGCCGCCGTACGGTCGGCAGCGAGCACGAGTTCGACGTCACCCTGGCGGCGGGGGAGTACGCGATCCGCATCCGGGGCAGCATGGACCGGGTCGAGGCGGACGCGCGGGGGCGGGCGTACGTCGTCGACTTCAAGACCGGGAAGGCCAAGCCCAGCGGCGCCGAGATCGCCCGGCACCCGCAGCTGGCCGTCTACCAGCTGGCCATGGCCGAGGGCGCCGCCGACGGACTGTTCGACGGCCGCCGCCCGGAGCCGGGCGGCGCCGAGCTGGTCCAGCTGCGGCTGGGCGCGACCCGTCGCGAGGGCGGCGACGAACTGCCCGCCGTCCAGCGGCAGGACCCGCCGGACGCCGCGGGTGCGGCGGACGTCGAGGAGCTGCTGGCGACGGCGGCGGGCCGGGTGCTGGACGAACGCTTCACCCCCGCGACGGGCCGGCACTGTGCGCACTGCGCCTTCCGCAGCTCCTGTTCGGCGCAGCCCGAGGGGCGGCACGTCGTCGAGTGACCGAGCGGGCCGGGGCCGCCCGGCTCCGCGCACCGCGCATCCCGTACCGCGCCGGTGCGGGTTCGCCCGCTGTCGGTGGCGACCGCTAGCGTCTCTCCCGTGCCCCCGCCCCCGCCACTGACCGATCCCCAGCAGCTCAAGGAGCTGCTGGGCATCCCCTTCACCCCGGAGCAGCTCGCGTGCGTCACCGCGCCGCTCGCCCCGCAGGTCGTCGTGGCCGGGGCCGGTTCCGGCAAGACGACGGTGATGGCGGCGCGGGTGGTGTGGCTGGTCGGCACCGGGCAGGTCGCCCCCGAGCAGGTGCTCGGGCTGACCTTCACCAACAAGGCGGCCGGCGAGCTGGCGGAGCGGGTGCGCGCCGCGCTCGTACGGGCGGGGATCACCGATCCCGAGCAGGCCCCGGCCGCCGCCGCCGACCCGGACCACCCCCCGGGCGAACCGCAGATCCTCACCTACCACGCCTTCGCCGGACGCCTGCTGACCGAGCACGGCCTGCGGCTCGGCATCGAGCCGGGCACCCGGCTGCTGGCCGACGCCACCCGCTTCCAGCTGGCCGCCCGCGTGCTGGCCACCGCCCGCGGCCCCTTCGAGGGGCTCCGCAACGCCCTGAGCACACACGTCCGCGATCTCCTGGCGCTGGACGGCGAGCTGTCCGAGCACCTGGTCGCGCCCGCCGAGCTGCGCGCGTACGACACCGCGCTGCTCGCCGAGCTGGCGGACACACCGCTGACCAACCAGGACATGCGGAAGGTCCCGGAGGCCGCGCTCGCGCGCGGGGAACTGCTCGGGCTGGTCGAGGAGTACCGCCGCCGCAAGCGCGAGCGCGACCTGCTGGACTTCGGCGACCAGATCGCCCTCTCCGCCGCCCTCGCGCGCGACGTGCCCGAGGTCGGCCGCCTGCTGCGCGGCGAGTTCGGCGTCGTCATGCTGGACGAGTACCAGGACACCTCGGTCGCCCAGCGCATCCTGCTCGCCGGTCTCTTCGGCTCCGGCACGGGGCACCCGGTCACCGCCGTCGGCGACCCGTGCCAGGCGATCTACGGCTGGCGCGGCGCCTCCGTCGCCAACCTGGACGACTTCCCCGAGCACTTCCCCGCCGCCGACGGCAGCCCCGCCCCCCGCCTCGCGCTGAGCGAGAACCGCCGCAGCGGCGGCCGGCTGCTCCGCCTCGCCAACACCCTGGCCGCGCCGCTGCGCGCCCGCCACGAGGGCGTCGAGGCGCTGCGTCCGGCCCCCGGCGCCGAGCACGACGGCATCGTGCGCTGCGCGCTGCTGGCGACGCACGCCGAGGAGCTGGCGTGGCTGGCCGACTCCGTGGCCCACCGCGTGCGCACCGGCACGCCGCCCGGCGAGATCGCCGTCCTGTGCCGCACCGGCGGGGACTTCGCGCAGATCCAGGGCGCGCTGGTCCAACGTGAGGTGCCGGTGGAGGTCGTCGGCCTCTCCGGGCTGGTCCACCTGCCGGAGATCGCGGACCTGGTCGCCATGTGCGAGGTCCTCCAGGACCCGACCGCCAACGCGCCGCTGGTGCGCCTGCTGTCGGGGCCGCGCTGGCGCATCGGGCCGCGCGACCTGGCGCTGCTGGGGCGGCGCGCCCGCCGCCTGGTCCAGCGCGCGGAGCCGGGCGGGCAGGACGCCGACCGGCGGCTCGCGGCGGCGGTGGAGGGAGTGGACACCACCGAGGTGATCTCGCTGGCCGACGCCCTGGACACCTTCCTGGAAGGCGGCGGGGAGCCGGACGAACTGCCGTTCTCGGCGGCGGCCCGGGTCCGCTTCGCGCGCTTCGCGGCCGAGATCCGGGAGCTGCGGCGGTCGCTGGCCGACCCGCTGATGGACGTACTGCACCGGGTGCTGGCCGTGACGGGGCTGGAGGTCGAGCTGTCCGCGTCCCCGCACGCGCTGGCGGCCCGCCGCCGCGAGACCCTCAGCTCCTTCCTGGACATCGCCGCCGGCTTCGCCAACCTCGACGGCGAGGCGACACTGCTGGCCTTCCTCGGCTTCCTGCGCACCGCAGTGCAGTACGAGAAGGGGCTGGACAGCTCGCTGCCGGGCGGTGCGGACACCGTGAAGGTGCTGACGGCGCACAAGGCCAAGGGGCTGGAGTGGGACGTCGTGGCGGTGCCGGGCCTGGTCAGCGGGCAGTTCCCCAGCGAGCAGGCCCGCGAGTCCTGGCTGTCCCGGCCCGGCGTCCTGCCGCACGCGCTGCGCGGCGACGCCGCGACATTGCCCGCGATGCACGAGTGGACGGCGAAGGCGCGCAAGGCGTACGACACCCGGCTGCGCGAGCACCAGGCCACCGAGGAACTGCGGCTGGGCTACGTGACGTTCACCCGGCCCCGCTCGCTGCTGCTGGGCTCCGGCCACTGGTGGGGCCCGGACCAGAAGCGGCGCCGCGGGCCCTCCGACTTCCTGGAGGCGCTGCGCGCGCACTGCGCGGAGGACCCCGCGCACGGCGAGGTGGAGGCGTGGGCGGACGAGCCCGCGCCGGACGCGGAGAACCCGGCACTGGCCGGGCCCGCCGAGGAGCCCGCCTGGCCGCTGCCGCTGGACGAGGGGGCGCTGAAACGGCGCCGGGCGGCGGCGGCGCGGGTGCTGGCACACCTGGACGGGGCGGCCGGGGCCGTGGTGCCCGCGCAGCGCGCGGAGGCCGCGCCCCGGCAGGCGGAGCCAGGGCCCGAGCGGGAGCCGGAGCCCGAGCCGGAGCCGGGGCGTGACGGTCCGGCGGCGGCCTCCTCCGGGCCGCTCACCCCGGAGGAGGCCCGGCTCGCCGCCTCCTGGGACCGCGACCTCGAAGCGCTCGCCACCGAACTGCGCCGCAGCCGCGCCGCCGTCCGCGAGGTGCCGCTGCCCCCGGCGCTGTCCGCCTCCCAGCTGACCCGCCTGGCGGCGGACCCCGCCGCCTTCGCCCGGGAGCTGGCCCGCCCCATGCCCCGCCCGCCGCAGCCCGCCGCAGCCCGCCGCGGCACCCGCTTCCACGCCTGGGTCGAGTCCCGCTTCGAGGAGCTGACCCTGCCGATGCTCGGGCCGGACGAACTGCCCGGGGGCGACGCCGCGGACGGCGGGGGCGACGGGGAGGCGGCGGAGATCGCGGACGAGCGGGACCTCGCCGCGCTGAAGGCGGCCTTCGAGCGCACCGACTACGCCCACCGCACCCCGTACCGGGTCGAGGCCCCCTTCCAGCTGGCGCTGGCCGGACGCACCGTGCGCGGCCGTATCGACGCCGTCTACCGGGAGGAGGGGCCGCAGGGCGAGGAGAGGTGGGAGATCGTTGACTGGAAGACCAGCCGCGGCCGCACGGCCGACCCGCTCCAGCTCGCCGTCTACCGGCTGGCCTGGGCCGAGCAGCGGGGGGTGCCGCTGTCGGCGGTCGGCGCGGCGTTCCTGTACGTGCGCACCGGCGCGCTGGTGCGCCCGCCGGAGCTGCCCGGCCGGGCGGGCCTGGAGCGGCTGCTGCTGGGGGAGGAGCCGGAGGCGCCCGGGCCCGAGCCGGACGACCGGGTGCCGTACGTGCCGGAGCCGCCCGGGCCACCCGACCCGTACGACCCCGACGAGGAGCCGCCGGAGCCCCCGGACCCGTACGACGGCGAGCCCTACCCGTGAGACCCGCCTTCCCGGTGCGGATAGGCTCGGGGGCATGAGCACCACCCCGGACAGCGCCGTCCGCACCTTCCTCGACGGCTCGCGCGAGGCCTTCCTCGACGACCTCGCAGAATGGCTGCGCATCCCCTCCGTCTCCGTGGACCCCGCCCGCGCCGGGGACGTGCGCCGCAGTGCCGACTGGCTGGCCGGGGCGCTGCGCGGCACCGGGTTCCCCACCGTCGAGGTGTGGGAGACCCCCGGCCACCCCGCCGTCTTCGCCGAGTGGCCGTCCGAGGACCCGCACGCGCCGACCGTCCTGGTCTACGGCCATCACGACGTCCAGCCCGCCGCCCGCGAGGACGGCTGGCAGACCGAGCCCTTCGAGCCCGTACGGCGTGCGGGGCGGCTGTACGCGCGGGGTGCGGCGGACGACAAGGGCCAGGTGTTCTTCCACACCCTGGGCGTGCGCGCCCACCTCGCCGCGACCGGCCGCGCCGCGCCCGCCGTCCACCTCAAGCTGCTGGTCGAGGGCGAGGAGGAGTCCGGCTCGGAGCACTTCACCGAGCTGCTGAGGGCCCGCGCCGACCGCCTGGCCTGCGATGCGGTGATCGTCTCGGACACCGGCATGTGGGCCGCGGACACCCCGACGGTCTGCACCGGCATGCGCGGCCTGGTCGAGTGCCAGATCGAGCTGCACGGCCCGGAGCAGGACATCCACTCCGGCTCCTTCGGCGGCGCCGTGCCCAACCCGGCCACCGAGGCCGCGCGGCTGGCCGCCGCCCTGCACGACGAGGACCGCCGCGTGGCGGTGCCCGGCTTCTACGACGGTGCCGTGGAGCTGTCGGAGGCCGAGCGGGCGCTCTTCGCCGAACTGCCCTTCGACGAGGAGCGGTGGCTGCGTACGGCCCACTCGCGGGCGGCGCTCGGCGAGTCGGGCTACTCCACCCTGGAGCGGATCTGGGCCCGCCCCACCGCAGAGGTCAACGGCATCGGCGGCGGGTACCAGGGGCCGGGCGGCAAGACCGTCGTCCCCTCCCGCGCGCAGCTCAAGCTCTCCTTCCGCACCGTCGCCGGACAGGAGGCGGACAAGATCCAGCAGGCCCTGCGGGAGTGGGTCGCGCGGCTGCTGCCCGCGGGCATCCGGCACGAGATCACCTTCTCGAGCGCCACCCGCCCCTGCCTGACCCCGCTGGACCACCCCGCGCTCCGGTCCGTCCTGCGGGCGATGGGCCGCGCCTTCGGCGAACGGATTCTGCTCACCCGCGAGGGCGGCTCGGGCCCGGCCGCGGACCTCCAGGACGTGCTCGGTGCGCCGGTGCTCTTCCTGGGCATCTCGATCCCCTCGGACGGCTGGCACGCACCGAACGAGAAGGTCGAGCTCGACCTGCTGCTGAAGGGCGCGGAGGCAGCCGCCTACCTCTGGGAGGACCTGGCGGCACACTGGAGCGCGCCCTGAGCGGGAGGCCACCCGAGCGGGGCACTGCGCCGGGAGGCACGCCACCTTGAGCGGGACGCCGCGCCGAGCCGGACGCCCGACCACCGAAGGACCGCGTACGCACCGATGACGAGGGGAACCCGGAAGCCGTGACCACCTGGACCGACCGCACCGACGCCCGGCCGATCACGCTGTCCGGCACCGGCGGCATCGACCGCAGCGCCCACCACCGGCTGGACGAGGCGTGGCTGGCGGCGGCGTGGAGCCACCCCACGACGCGGGTCTTCGTCGTCTCCGGGGGGCAGGCGCTCGTCGAGGACACCGAGGACGGCCGCACCGAGCTGGTGACCATGCCGTCCTTCGACGCCCCCATCACCGAGGCGCACCGCTACTTCCTCGGCCGGGACGCCGACGGCGTGCGCTACTTCGCGCTCCAGAAGGACTCGCTGCCCGGCCGGATGGACGAGGCCGCGCGTCCCGCCGGACTGCGCGAGGCGGGCGTGCTCCTGTCCGAACGCGACTCCGAACTGCTCGTGCACGCCGTCGCCCTGGAGAACTGGCAGCGCCTGCACCGCTTCTGCTCGCGCTGCGGCGACCGCACGGTCATCGCGGCGGCCGGGCACATTCGGCGCTGTCAGGCGTGCGGCGCCGAGCACTACCCGCGTACCGACCCCGCCGTGATCATGCTGGTGATCGACGAGGAGGACCGCGCGCTGCTGGGGCGCCAGGTGCACTGGCCGGAGGGGCGTTTTTCCACGCTGGCCGGATTCGTGGAGCCGGGGGAGTCGATCGAGCGCGCCGTGATCCGCGAGGTCGCGGAGGAGGCGGGGGTGGCGGTCGGCGAGGTGGAGTACATCGCCAGCCAGCCGTGGCCCTTCCCGTCCAGCCTCATGCTGGGCTTCATGGCCCGGGCCACCTCTCCCGAGGTGCGGGTGGACGGGGACGAGATCGAGGAGGCGCGCTGGTTCTCCCGCGAGGAGCTGCGGCAGGCGATCGAGTCCGGCGAGGTGCTGCCGCTGACGGGCATATCGATCGCGGCCCGGCTCGTCGAGCTGTGGTACGGCAAGCCGCTGCCCCGCCCGGAGTGAGCCGCGCCGGCGGCCCGGGCCCCGCGCCCGCCCCGTGCGCCCGGACGGGGGCTCGAGGGCCGGGCCCGGGCCGCCGGCGGCGGCGTCAGGCGCCGAGCGCCTGCTTGACCTGGGCCAGACTCGGGTTGGTCATGACGACGGACTCGCCGCCCGCCTTCGGGATCACCTGAAGTGTCGGCACCGTCTGGTTGCCGCCGTTCGCCTTCTCCACGAACGCCGCCGACTCCGGGTCGTGCTCGATGTTGACCTCGGTGTAGGTGATGCCCTCGCGGTCCATCTGGCCCTTGAGCCGACGGCAGTAGCCGCACCAGGTGGTGCTGTACATCGTCACGGTTCCCGGCATGGGTACTCGCGCTCCTTCGTGCCTCGTCGGGGGGTTGCCCAGGGGCAACGCGCGGCCTTCCCCGACCATTCCCGCGCGGCCGGCCCGTACGAACAATCCGCTCCGGCTGTGGACAACCGTCCCGGCCCTCCCGGCGGACCTGACAGCATGGAGGCGTGACAGGAGCAACGGACAGCACCCTCTTCCCGCCCGCACCGCAGCCGCCCGGAGCCCCGCGCGACCCGGCCCGCGCCGACTACGTGGTGCCGCCCGGCGACGCCGACGCCGTGCTGGAGGGGCTCGATCCGGAGCAGCGCGAGGTCGCCACGGCGCTGAGCGGGCCGGTGTGCGTCCTGGCGGGCGCGGGCACGGGCAAGACCCGCGCCATCACGCACCGGATCGCCTACGGCGTGCGGGCCGGGATACTCCCGCCCGCGAGCGTGCTGGCGGTCACCTTCACCAACCGCGCCGCGGGCGAGATGCGCGGGCGGCTGCGCCAGCTGGGCGCCACCGGCGTCCAGGCGCGGACGTTCCACTCCGCCGCGCTGCGCCAGCTCCAGTACTTCTGGCCGCGCGCGGTGGGCGGTGAGCTGCCGCAGCTGCTGGAGCGCAAGATTCAGCTGGTGGCCGAGGCCGCCGCCCGCTGCCGCATCCGGCTGGACCGCAACGAACTGCGGGATGTGACGAGCGAGATCGAGTGGTCCAAGGTCACTCAGGCGGTGCCCGAGGACTATCCGGCGGCGCTGGCCAAGTCGGGCCGCGACGCCCCGCGCGACCCGGCCGAGACGGCCCGGATCTACGCGCTGTACGAGCAGCTCAAGCGGGACCGCTCGGTGATCGACTTCGAGGACGTGCTGCTGCTCGCGGTCGGCGTGCTCCAGGACCGCCCGGACATCGCGGAGACGGTGCGCGGCCAGTACCAGCACTTCGTCGTGGACGAGTACCAGGACGTCAGCCCCCTGCAGCAGCGGCTCCTGGAGCTGTGGCTGGGCGACCGCGACAGCCTGTGCGTCGTCGGCGACGCCAGCCAGACGATCTACTCCTTCACCGGCGCCACCCCGGACCACCTGCTCGACTTCCGCGCCCGCCACCCCGGGGCGACGGTGGTCAAGCTCGTCCGGGACTACCGCTCCACGCCCCAGGTCGTGCACCTGGCCAACGGGCTGCTCGGCCAGGCGCGCGGCCGTGCCGCCGAGCACCGGCTGGAGCTGGTCTCCCAGCGGGAGCCGGGCCCCGACCCGGCCTACGTCGAGTACCCGGACGAGCCGGCCGAGGCCGAGGGCACCGCCAAGCGCATCCGCGCCCTCCTGGACGCCGGGGTGCCCGCCAGCGGGATCGCCGTGCTCTTCCGCATCAACGCGCAGTCCGAGGTCTACGAGCAGGCACTGGCCGACGCCGGGGTCCCCTACCAACTGCGCGGCGCGGAGCGCTTCTTCGAGCGCGCCGAGGTGCGCGAGGCCGGGGTCGCGCTGCGCGGCGCCGCCCGCGCCGGGGGGAACGACGCGCTGCTGGACGACGCGGTGGACCTGCCCTCCCAGGTGCGGGCCGTGCTGACCTCCCGCGGCTGGACGACGGAGCCGCCCGCCGGATCGGGCGCGGTCCGGGACCGCTGGGAGTCGCTGGCGGCGCTGGTGCGGCTCTCGGAGGACTTCCGCCGCGCCCACCCGCAGGCCACGCTCGCCGACCTCGTCGCGGAGCTGGACGAGCGGGCCAACGCCCAGCACGCGCCGACGGTCGAGGGCGTCACGCTCGCCTCGCTCCACTCGGCCAAGGGGCTGGAGTGGGACGCCGTGTTCCTGGTCGGCCTGACCGAAGGCATGATGCCGATCACATACGCCAAGACGGACGAGCAGGTCGAGGAGGAGCGGCGGCTGCTGTACGTGGGGGTGACCCGGGCCCGGCTCCACCTCGGGCTGTCGTGGGCGCTCTCCCGGGCGCCGGGCGGCCGGGCCGGGCGGCGCCCCAGTCGCTTCCTGGACGGGCTGCGGCCCGGCTCGGCGGCGCCCGGCGCCCGTACGGCGGGGGGTGCCGGAGGCGTCGAGCGGGGCGGTGGCGGCCGGGGTCGCAAGCGGCGCGGCCCGGTGCGCTGCCGGGTGTGCGGGCGCACGCTGACCGACGCGGGGGAGATCAAGCTGATGCGCTGCGAGGGCTGCCCCTCGGACTTGGACGAGGAGCTGTTCGAGCGGCTGCGGGAGTGGCGCTCGGGCGAGGCCCGGGAGCTGGGGCAGCCCGCCTACTGCGTCTTCACGGACAAGACGCTGATGGCCATCGCCGAGGCGGTGCCCGGGAACGAGGCCGAGCTGTCCCGGATCTCCGGCGTGGGCGCCCGCAAGCTGGACCGCTTCGGACCTGCGGTGCTGGCCCTCTGCGCGGACGAGGAGCTGCCCGGGGAGCCCGCCGAGGACTCGGCCGCGGAGCCCGCCGCAGACCCGGCCGCGCAGGCTGCCGCGGAAGCTGTCACAGAGGCTGTTACAGAAGAGACAGGAAAATAGTTTGCGCGGGTGGCACGCGGCCTCATAGCCTTCCAGACGTGGAGAGGGCGGGGCTTCTCGCTCCAGACTTTCCATGCTGTACTGAACCCTGAACATCTTCGGGTCCGGCCTCGGCCGGTCCCTCTAGACGCCGAAAGGAGGCGAGTCCTGTGATTGACCTCATGAAGAGCACCAAACTGGCCGGTCACTCGGTGATCGCCTCCTGCCTGCCCTCCCTCCGTCTCCGCAGCACCGGTGTGTCCGGCGTCCTGCTCGGCGGCAATGAGCGGCTCGTCGGCGATGAGCGACCGATCAAGGCACCCGCGGCGGTAGCGGCACAGGCAGGCGCCTATGCCTCTGCATTTGCGGCCAACGGTGCCGGCGAAGGAAGCCAGAAGACGCAGCAGCACCTGATGTGGGCCTTCCGTGGCCACGACCCCTGGAGAGATCCAGCCTGATCGGCAAGATCAGGTCGGCACCTTCCAGGGCCGCGGAACCCACACAGGGTTTCGCGGCCCTTCTGTTTGCCCCAGCCGCCCGGCCACCAGCCGGGCCGACCAGACAACAGATGACGACAGACGAGGAAGCACCGACAGTGCAGATCGAGACGCACGCCCCGTCACCGACCACCGACCTGATCCCGCCCGGTTCCACGGAGGACACTTTGACCGCCCCGCTCAGCACCCTTACCGCCCTCGACGACGCCATCGAGCGTCTCGGCGTGGCCGTACCCTGCCGCTCGTACGACCCGGAGGTCTTCTTCGCCGAGGCTCCGGCCGACGTCGAGTACGCCAAGTCGCTGTGCCAGACCTGCCCGCTGCGTGAGGCGTGCCTCGCCGGTGCCAAGGACCGGCGCGAGCCCTGGGGCGTCTGGGGCGGCGAACTGTTCGTCCAGGGCGTCGTCGTACCGCGCAAGCGTCCGCGCGGGCGTCCCCGCAAGAACCCGGTCGCGGCATGACCGCCATGGGCACGATCAGCCGTCCGGCCGCGAGAGACCCGCGGTCGCGACAGTCCCCGAAGTACGACCCGGCGATGAGGACGAGAGCCTCACGCGCCTACGCCCGACGTCAAGCCGACGAGGGCGTCCAGAGACAGAACAGGAATCGAGAAATGCAACTCATGCCAGAATCACTGGCCCGTGCGCATATGGACTCACGCCTCCACGAGGCCGAGTCAGAACGCAGGGCGCTGCGAGTGGTGGCAGCCCGCCGCTTGCAGCGCCGCGCCGAGCGCGCCTCCCTGCGTGCCCGCCGCGCGATCGCCATGGCGGTCATGCAGTAAGGCACCAGGGCCTGTCAGTACTGATGACCGAGGAAGGAACCGGGGCGTTGCGCCCCGGTTCCTTCGCGTGTCCGGGGTTATCTTCGGGAGGATGGACGAGAACGAATCCGGCGAGACACGGTGTTCCTCCTGCGGCGTGGTCGCCGAGGGAACTCCGGTCACCTGGGCCCTCTCCAGGGAGAACGGCCAGCGGCGCTACCTCTGCGAAGCCTGCTCACGCACCCACATCCGAGCCATCGAGGGACGGATCGACCAGGTCTGGTGGTGACGCCGCGAAACCGGGGACCCACTCCTCCAGCTCCTCCCGCATCCGGACGGTGGCACCGAGCTGGCAGAGCACCCCGATCGTGCTCAACGTCACCCGGTGGATCAGCAGGTACGACGGCGGCAGGTTGAGCTGCTTGCCCAACTGGTGTGCGGGGGAGCGCGGATCAGCGATCCTGGCCGCCTGCTCCCGCATCCAGGACCGGCTGAAGGCGAAGCTCTCCGCCCTCGCGGGCTCGATGATCGGCACCAGGTACTCCAGTACCGCGTCCGGGTCCAGCTCTATCGACTCCTTGACGAACCCGTCGTCGCACAGCAGCTGATAGACGCCCTCGGCGTCGCCGTCGAGTGCCATGCGCATCGCGACGCCGATGGTCGGCGGCAGTCCGTCCGGCAGCCGGTCCACGGTGCCGAAGTCCATCACGCCCAGCCGCCACCGCTCCGGCGGGCACTCACCCTTGCCCCACCCGTGGGGATGCTCGGTCAGGAGCCGGAAGTTGCCCGGGTGCGGGTCCGCGTGCAGCAGCCCCGTCCGGGCGGCACCGGAGAAGAGGAAGTGCGCCAGCAGCTGCCCCGCGCGGTCGCGCTCCTCCGGGCTGCCCTCCGCGATGACCTTCGCGAGGGGCACGCCCCCCATCCACTCGGTCACCAGCACCTGATCGCCCTGGTGCACGACACCGGGGACGAACACGGCCGGATCGTCCGCGAACTCCTGTGCGCACACGCGCTGGGCCGAGGCCTCCAGCTCGTAGTCCAGCTCCTCGGTCACCCGGTCGCGCATCTCGGTGATCAGCGGCTTGATGTCCATGCCCGGGACCAGCGGGCCCAGCAGCCGGGCGAAGCGGCCCAGCTGGGTCAGGTCGGAGACGAGCGCGTCGCCCGCGCCCGGATACTGCACCTTGACCGCCACGTCCCGGCCGTCGTGCCACACCCCCCGGTGGACCTGGCCGATGGATGCCGCCGCCGCGGGGGTGTCCTCGAACTCCAGGAACAGCTCGCGCCAGCTCTCGCCGAGCCGCTGCTCCAGCACGGAGTGCACCGTGCTCGCGGGCATCGGCGGAGCCGCCTCCTGGAGCTTGGTCAGCGTCGCGCGGTAGGGACCGGCGATCTCCTCCGGCAGCGCCGACTCGAAGACGGACAGCGCCTGCCCGAGCTTCATGGCACCGCCCTTCAGCTCACCGAGCACCTTGAACAACTGCTCGGCCGTACGCTGCTGCACCTCCTGGCCGACCAGCTCGGCGGAGTAGCCGCCGATGCGCTTGCCAAGGCCCCAGGTGGCACGCCCCGCGAAGCCCAGCGGCAGCGCCGCCAGCTTGGCCGTGCGAGTGACCGCTTTGCGGGGAAGATCAGACATACGCCCCTCCAACTCCCTTACAGCACAAGCGAAAAGCACAACCGGACCGCAGCGCCCCCGCGCCCCGTGAGCCGGGCGCGCCGGGGGTGTGCCCGCTACGAGGCCATTGTGGCCTCTTCGGACGCGGGGGCCGAGAGGGGGCGTGCGGTTGTGGTCGAATCGGCACCGCAGGGACATTCCCGGTGCGGAGTGATCTGCTCCGTGTCGGCCAGCAGATACGGCAGGACGAGCCGCATCCGGTACCCGGCGCCGCACCCGCCGTCCCCGTCCAGGAAGCTCAGCGCGTAGGAGGCGAGGGCTCCGGCGACCATCCCCGCGAGCGCCGCGTCACACGCGGGCACCCCCGAGCGTCTGCGCGCCGCCGCCCGCCACTGCCCCACCATCAGCGGCCAACTCGGCTCGCGCTCGGTGCGGGTGCGCAGCAGGCAGCCCGCGCACGCCGTGACGCCGGGCAGCACCAGTGGTCCGACCACGCCGGTGCCCTCGATCACCCCGCCGTACAGATGCGGGGTGCCCGCCCGCAGGAACCGCTCGGCGGCGGCCGGCTCGGGCGCGTAGGCCTCAAGGCCGTCCCTGGGCGCGATGACGACCAGGCTCAGTCCGTCCCGGGCCTGGCCGCCGGGCCGTACGGCGCCGAGCCGCCAGGGCTTCGCGGCGTTCACCACTCGGCGGGCCGCGACGCCACGGCGCTCTCCCGTGCGCTGCGCGGGGATGCCCCCGGGCAGCGCGTCCCACGGCTCGACCGCGCCGCCGTCCTGGACGTCCACCTGGCCCACGCCCGCGGCCGAGAGCGTCGCCGCGACCGTCGCCCCGACCCGGCCGGCGCCGCGCACCTGGACGCGGGCCGACCGTCTGGCCGAGAGGCGCCGCGGTCCGGCGCCCGGTTCGGGATGCACCGTCGTCAGCGAGGCGAGATCCGCCCGCAGCCGGTCGCCGATGGCCGCCGACGCCGCCCGCTCCGCCGTGGCGTCGTCCAGCACCCCCGCTCGGGACAGCCGCTCCGTCAGCAGATCGGCCGCCTCCGGGCCGAGCCCGAGCGAACCGGCCGCCGTGCGGAGCCGCTCCATGCTCCGGGTGCCGTCCATCAGGTCGAGGAAGCTGGCCGTCGCCTCGTCGACCGGTCCCAGCAGCACCGCGTGTGCGGGTGCCACGCCGTACTGCACCGTGTGCCGGTCGCGCCAGCCGCGCCGCAGCGCGGGCTTGATCATCGGATGCATGCGGACAGCTTGCGGCCTCCCGCCAGGGCGTGCACCGACTTGTCCACAGGTAGCGGATGATAGTCGCATGAAACGGCCGTCCCGTCTGCCGGTTTCGGAGGTGAATTTCCCCGGGCCGGCGCCGGACCGCCCGGAGGCAGGACTTCCGCCAAGGCGAACGGGTAACGTCGGAGAGTGCCCGCCGACCCGCGCAGCAGCGCCAGCCGGAGCGCCGTGGAAGTGCGCCGCAGCGCACGCCGCCGCCGCACGGTCTCCGCCTACCGCGAGGGCGACCGTACGGTTGTCATGATTCCCGCGCGCATGTCCGACGCGGAGGAGGAACGCTGGATCGGCGTCATGCTGGACAAGCTGGCGGCCCAGGAGGGCAGGCGGCTGCTGGGTGACGGCGAGCTGGTGGTCCGCGCCGGGGAGTTGTCCCGGCAGTACCTCGGCGGCCGGGCCCGTCCTCTGACGGTGCGCTGGGTCACCAACCAGCACACGCGCTGGGGTTCCTGCACGCCCGCCGAGGGGAGTATCCGCCTCTCCCACCGCTTGCAGGGGATGCCGGAGTACGTGATCGACTACGTCCTGTTGCATGAACTCGCCCACCTGCTGGTTCCGGGGCACGGCCCGCGATTCTGGCGGCTGCTGGAGGGTTATCCACGTACCGAGCGGGCGCGCGGATTCCTCGAAGGGGTATCCGCGGCGGACCGGCTTCCGCATCTTCCCGCCGCCCGCGACGACGGAACTCTCCCGGGTACCGGTTAGCCTGGCGCGACGCACTCATGGCAATCGGATGGGGGACGGTCGTTACGTATGGCCAGGGAATTCCAACGCGGCCACAAGGCCAAGATCAGTGACCTGACAGCGGGGACGGATCTGTACGTCGGCGTGCAGATCTCGGGCCCCGGCCTGAGCTTCGACATCAGCTGCTTCGGCCTCGACGGTGCGGAACAGCTCTCGGACGAGCGCTATTTCATCTTCTTCAACCAGCCGAAGTCGCCCGAGGAGTCCATTCAGCAGCTCGGCGCCCAGGCGGGCGACACGGAGTCCTTCCGGGTCACTCTCGACCGCATTCCGGCGAACATCCAGAAGCTGTCCTTCACCGCCACGCTCGACGGCGCGGGGCAGATGTCCCAGGCCGCTCCCGGCTATATCCGCATAGTCGCCGGCGGTGAGGAGGTCGTGCGATACGCCTTCGACGGCAGTGAGTTCACCACCGAGCGCGCGGTGATGCTCGGAGACTTCTACCTCAAGGACGTCTGGCGCTTCGCGGCCGTCGGCCAGGGGTTCGACGGCGGCCTGGACGCGCTGCTGCGCCACTTCGGCGGCGAGGTCGCCGAGGAGGAGCCCGCACCCGCGGCGCCCGCACCGGGCTTCGGGGCGCCGCAGGGCGCGGCGCCGGGCTTCGCACCGCCGCCCGGCGGCGCCGCTCCGGCCGCCGCCCCGCAGCAGCCGCCGCCCGCGCCCTCCTTCGGGGCCCCACAGGCTCCTGCGCCCCAGGCCCCGCAGGTGCCGCAAGCCCCCCAGGCGCCCCAGGCCCCCGCGCCGCACGCGGCCCCCACCCTTGCCGCCCCGCTGGCGACGCCACCCGCCGCCCCGCAGCAGCCCGGCCCGCCCCAGCCCCCGCCCGGCTACCCGGCGCCTGGGCAGGCGCAACCGCCCGGCCAGCCCCCGTTCGGCCAGGCGCCCGCCGCGCAGGCACCCCCGCAGCCCCCGTTCGGCCAGGTCCCCGGCCAGGCCGTACCGCCCCCCGGCGGTCCGCAGGCCCCGCCCGGCGCGCCCGGCCAGGCCCTGACCAACCCCTTCGCCCAGACCGCCGCTCCCCAGCTGCCGCAGATCCCGCAGGGGCCCGCAGCGGGCATGGCGGTCACCTTCGACGCGTACCGCGAGGCGCCGACGGGGGGCCGCTGGACGCCGCAGAACAGCCAGCTGGTCCGGGTCGACCTCGGCATCGACGGCCAGCCCGTCCTCGCCCGCCAGGGCAGCATGGTGCTCTACCAGGGCAAGGTGGACTTCTCCCACAAGAGCGCCGGATTCGCGGCCCGCATCGCCGGGAGCGCCACCGGCCAGGAGATGCAGCTGATGCGGTGCAGCGGCAAGGGCCAGGTGTTCTTCGCCGAGGAGGCCGCCCAACTGCACCCCGTCGAGTTGCAGGGTGACGGCATCTGCGTCTCCGCCGAGAACGTCCTCGCCTTCGACGAGTCGCTCCAGTACGAGGTGCGCCGGATCGAGGGGCATGGCATCCCCGGCGGGGCGCTGTTCACGATGCAGTTCCAGGGCACCGGCACCATCGTCGTCAAGACCCACGGTGCCCCGGTCGTCCTGCCGGTCACGCCGACCACCTTCGCCGACGCGCAGGCCGTGGTGGCGTGGTCGTCCGCCGCCCAGGTGATCATCTCCAGCCAGGTGCGGCTGCGCCGCCAGGCGTATCCGGGGCACACCGGGGAGGGCGTGAACCTCCAGTTCCGCGGCGCGCCGGGGAACTTCATCGTCGTCCAGCCCTACGAGGTCTGAGGAGTCCGTCATGAACCAGCAACTTGCGGGCTTCGCCCCGACCCCGCCGACGGCCCGCATGGAGAACCACGGCACCAACATGCTGAAGGTCGTCATGCAGTCGGGCCACGACCTGTACGCGCGTACGGGCTCGATGGTTGCCTACGAGGGCTTCGTGCAGTACGAGCCCAACCCGCCCGCCGTGCGCCAGATGGCCGCCCAGTGGCTGACCGGCGAGGGCGCCCCCGTCATGCGCTGCCACGGCGACGGGCTGCTCTACCTCGCCGACTACGGCGCGGACGTCGTCGTGCTCAACCTCAACGAGGACAACCTCTCGGTCAACGGCACCAACATCCTGGCCTTCGACGCCCATCTGCGCTGGGGCGTCGAGCGGATCAAGGGCATCGCGAAGTTCGCGGGCCAGGGGCTGTTCAACGTGAGCCTCTCGGGCACCGGCTGGGTGGCGGTGACCACCCGCGGCATGCCCGTCGTCGTCGACTGCGGTCGCGGCGCGGACGAGACCTGTGTGGACCCGGACGCCCTGGTGGCCTGGTCGACGCATCTGAAGGTGAAGGGGAAGCGCAGCTTCAAGGCGTCCGCGATGGTCGGCCGCGGCAGCGGTGAGGCGTACCAGCTGGGCTTCTCCGGTCAGGGATTCGTGGTCGTACAGCCCAGCGAGGACAGCGCGGACCGCCTGCGGGTCCGGGGCTGAAGGGAGGAGAAACCGATGCAGAGTACGCTTTTCGGCTACACCGAGAACCAGTCCGGCGACCGCTACTGCCTCCAGAACCAACGGCTGCTGCGCGTCTCCCTCAACGGCGACAAGGACGTGCTCGCCCGCCAGGGCAGCATGGTCGCCTACCAGGGGCTGCTGGAGTTCGACCCCGAATACCAGCCGCGGGGCCGCCGCCGCAACCGCTCCAACGGCGGCGAGGGTCTCGACCTGATGCGCTGCTCGGGCCAGGGCACCGTCTACTTCGCCAACCTCGCGCAGCACGTGCACATCGTGGACGTCGACCGCGAGGGGCTTACGGTGGACGGCAGCTACGTCCTCGCCCTCGACTCCCAGCTGCACTGGGAGGTCGTCTCCGTGGACAGCCAGTACGGCATCTCCGGCACCGGCAAGTACCAGCTCAACATCACCGGGCAGGGCAAGGTCGCCCTGATGACCTCGGGTGAGCCGCTGACGCTCCAGGTCAGCCCTGACGGCTACACCAACGCCGACTCGGACGCCATCGTCGCCTGGTCCAGCTCCCTGCGGGTCCAGATGCAGGCGCAGACCAGCTCCTCGGGCGTCTGGCGGCGCCGGGGAAACACGGGCGAGGGCTGGGAGCTGAGCTTCCTGGGCGAGGGCTTCGCGCTCGTACAGCCCAGTGAGCTGCTGCCGCCGCAGAACGCCGTGATCGGCAGCGGGGTGGCCGCGCAGTTCGGCATGGGCCAGCAGGGCTCGCGCGGCGCGAACCAGGGCAACGCCTGGACGAACTAGATCCGTCGCCCGGACAGGGCCAAGCCGCCCGCTCCACCCCCGCTGCGTGCTCCTCCCCGGCCGCGCCCGCGCCCCTCTCGCTCAGAGGAGGGCGCGGGTGCGGTCCATCAGCCGCACGACCGACTCGTCGGCCACCGACGCCACCTCGTCGTACGCGTACCAGCGCAGGTCCAGCGACTCCGCGCTGAGCGCCGGCACCGCGCCCTCCGGCGCCAGCGCCGCGTACTGCACGTCCAGATGCCAGGCGCACGGCGTCAGATGACGGTCCAGCCGGACGGGGCCGCCAGGCAGCAGGGACAGCCCCGGAACGCCCGACTCCTCGGTCGCCTCGCGCAGCGCGGCGCCCGCCGGCGTACGGTCGCCCGGCTCGCAGTGGCCGCCCGTCTGGAGCCACATCCGCAGCTTGCGGTGCAGCGTGAGCAGCACCCGGCCGCCGACCGGGTCCACGATCAGCGCACTCGCCGTGAGGTGACCCTCCCGGCAGGACCGGCTCATGGCGTCCGGATGGCTGTCCAGCTGGGCGAGATAGGCCAGCCGGAGCCGCTCCTGCGCGTCATCCGGGGCCGGCCATTCCTTGAGGGCGAGCGAGGCCTCCGCGTGCAGGGTCATTTCCGCGGGCCACCCTCGCCGCCGGTCCCGCCGCCGGTCTCCCGGCCGTCCTCGGCGCCGCCCTCGCCCTCGGCGTCCGGACGGCGCTCGGCGGCGTCGCCCAGCATCTTGTCCAGCTCGGAGAAGTCCAGCTGCTCGCGGTGCACGAAGCCGTCCGGGTCGTCCAGGTCCGCCGCCGTCGGCAGCATGTCCGGGTGCGCCCACAGGCCGTCCCGGCCGTCCGCGCCCCGCGCGTCCGCCAGCGAGGCCCACAGCCGGGCGGCGTCCCGCAGCCGCCGGGGGCGCAGCTCCAGGCCGATCAGCGTCGCGAAGGTCTGCTCGGCCGGCCCGCCGGACGCCCGGCGCCGCCGCAGCGTCTCGCGCAGCGCGCCCGCGGAGGGCAGATGCGGCTCCGCCGCGTTGTGCACGACCGCGTCCACCCAGCCTTCGACGAGCGCGAGCGCCGTCTCCAGCCGGGCAAGGGCCGCCTTCTGCTCCGGCGTGTCCTCGGGCTGGAACATGCCCTGCTGGAGCGCGGCCTGCAACTCCTCCGGGTGCTGCGGGTCGAGCTGGCCGACGACGTCCTCCAGCTTGCTGGTGTCGACCTTGATCCCCCGGGCGTAGCCCTCGACCGCGCCGAAGAGGTGCGAGCGCAGCCACGGCACATGGGCGAAGAGCCGCTGGTGGGCGGCCTCCCGCAGGGCCAGGTAGAGCCGCACCTCGTCCTTGGGCACGCCCAGCCCCTCGCCGAACGTCTCGATGTTGCGCGGCAGCAGCGCGGCCTTGCCGGCCGGCCCCAGCGGCAGGCCCACGTCCGTCGAACCGACCACTTCACCGGCCAGCACACCCAGCGCCTGCCCGATCTGGGTGCCGAACATCGCGCCGCCCATCGAGCGCATCATCCCGAGCAGCGGGCCCGCCATGGCCTGCATCTCCTCGGGCAGCACGTCGCCCATGGCCGCGCCGACGCGCTCCGCCACCGGGTCGACCAGGTCCTTCCAGACCGGCAGCGTGGCCTCGACCCACTCCGCACGGCTCCAGGCGACCGCGGAGGCCGAACCGGAGGGCAGCGTGGTCACGCCGTCGAGCCACAGGTCCGCCAGCCGCACGGCCTCCTCGACGGCGCTCCGCTCGCCCGCGCTCACGCTGGTGTCCGGCGAGGCGGCGCGCTCGGAGGCGCCCGCCGCGCCGGGCTGGCCGCCCTGGGCGACGGTCTGCCGGGCGATGTCCTTGGCCATGTCCCAGTTCACCGGGCCGCCCTCGTACGACATCATCTGGCCCAGCCGCTGGAAGGCGGCCCCCAGGTCGTTCGGATCGAAGCCGCCGCCGGGGCCGCCGAGCGAGCCGAACATCGCGGCCAGCGGGTTCTCCCCGGCGCCGCCCGCACCGAAACCGAACGGGCCGGGCATTCCGCCGCCGGAGCCGCCCTGGCCGCTGGAGCCGCCCTGGCCGCCCGAGCCCCCCTGGCCGCCCTGCTTCTTCCTGGCCTCGTCACCGTCCTCCGGCTCCTCGGGAGGTACGCCGAATCCGAATGGGATGTCACTCACGGGTTTCCTCGGCTCTGTCTCGTCGGACGGTCGATTAGTGCGTTCTGGTGGGCTGTGCCTCCAGCCTAGACACCTGTCAGGCAGGATGGAGCCTGCGCACCTCGTACCAGAAACAACCGCTGGAGACGCCCGGTGAGTTCCTCCCAGACCGACGTTCGCGCAGCGCGAACCCCAACCATCGCCGTGACCGGCGCTGCCTCCGGGGTCGGTGCGCTGCTCACCGAGCGGCTGGCCGCCTCGCCGGAGGTCAAGCAGGTCCTCGCCATGGATGAGCGGCGCGGGGAGGCGAGCGAGGCGCAGTGGCACACGCTGGACGTACGCGACCCCGCCATCGCCGACCGGCTGCGCGGCGACGGCCACCCCGTCGACGTCGTGGTGCACCTCGCCCTCGACCTCGGCCTCGACAGCGACCCGGCGGCCCGTACGGCGTACAACGTGCGCGGCACCCAGACCGTCCTGACCGCCGCGGCGGCGGCCGGCGTGCGTCGCGTCGTGCTGTGCACCTCGGCCATGGTCTACGGCGCCCTGCCGGACAACGACGTGCCGCTCGCGGAGGACGCCGAGCTGCGCGCCACCGCGGAGGCGACCGGCGTGGGCGACCTGCTGGAGATCGAGCGCCTCGCGCAGCGGGCGCCCCGCGCGCACCCCGGCCTGAACGTCACGGTCGTGCGCCCCGCCATCGTCGTCGGCGGCACGGACACCGCGCTGACCCGGCACTTCGAGTCGCCCCGGCTCCTGGTCGTCGCCGGATCGCGGCCCTGCTGGCAGTTCTGCCACGTGGAGGACCTGGTCAGCGCACTGGAGTACGCGGCGCTGGAGAAGGCCGAGGGTGAGCTGGCGGTCGGCTGCGACGGCTGGCTGGAGCAGGAGGAGATCGAGGAGCTGACCGGCATGCGCCGCATGGAGCTGCCCTCGGCGGTGGCCCTGGGCGCCGCCTCCCGGCTCCACCGGCTCGGCCTCACGCCGTCGCCGGCCGGGGACCTCGCGTACACGATGCACCCCTGGGTGGTCAGCGGCAGCAGGCTGCACGAGGCGGGCTGGCGGCCGGTGTGGACGAACGAGGAGGTGCTCGCCGAGCTGCTCGACGAGGTCTCCGGGCGGCACACGCTCGCCGGGCGCCGCCTGGGCCGCAAGGACGCGACGGCGGCGGGGGCCGCGGGTGCGACCGTCGCCCTGCTGGGCACCGCCGCGCTCGTGCGCCGGGCGCGCAAGCGGCGCGGGCTGTGAGCGTGCGCCGCGGGGGCGCCCGGGGCCGCGGTTCCGTATCCGGCCCGGGTGGGGCAGCATGAAGTCCATGGCACCGACGTACGACCACCCCGGCGAGCGGCGAGCCGCGGACCCGATCCGGCTGCTGGCGGTCAGGGACAGTCCGCTCTCCCTGGACGAGGTCTTCCGCGCCGTCGGCGACGACGCCGCGGGCGGCACGGCCCTGTTCGTCGGCACGGTCCGGGACCACGACGGCGGTACGGACGTCGCGCGGCTGGGCTACTCCGCGCATCCGACGGCCGAGGCGGAGCTGCGCCGGGTCGCGGAGAAGGTGGCCGCCGACTTTCCGGTGCGCGCGCTGGCGGCCGTGCACCGGGTGGGCGGCTTGTCGGTGGGCGACCTCGCGGTCGTCGTCGCGGTCTCCTGCCCGCACCGGGCGGAGGCGTTCGACGCCTGCCGCCGCCTGATCGACGACCTCAAGCACGAGGTCCCCCTCTGGAAGCACCAGACGTTCACGGACGGCGCCCAGGAGTGGGTCGGCGCGGAGGCGTAACCCCACCGTGCGGGGCGGTGTCCGCGACCCCGCCGCGGGAGAACACGCGTTCCGGTTGCGTTTCGGGCAGCCCGGCTCCAGCGTGGGAGTCCGCGCAGGTTAATCTGCTCATCGGCTGGTTCTTCGGCCGATACGTTCGCTCATGGGTCGGGAGGTCTCCGTGGCCGCACTCCTCTGGCTGCTCATTCCGGTTGCGGCCGGGCTGGTGGCGAGCATCTGGGGCGCCTTGGCCGCGCGTCGCCGCACCACCACACCCGACGCGGACGGCGTCGCCGGGTACGAGCGCTTCCGCGCGGCCATGGAGCGCTCACCTTCCCGGCTTCCGCGCTGACCCGCGAGACCCGGACGCACCAGCCCGGCAGGCCCGCCGACCCCCCTGTCCCGTAGGGTTTCGGCATGCCACGTCGTACCGCGACTCTGCTTGCGTCCACGCTGCTCCTGATAGCCGTGTTCTGCGCAGGCGTCCTCATCAACGTGCCGTACGGGGCGATGTCACCGGGGCCGACGTACAACACGCTGGGCAAGGCGCACGGTGAGCAGGTGCTGAGCTTTCCCGGCAAGGACGTCTCGGACAACAAGGCGACCGGCAATCTGAACATGACCACCGTCCGGGTCACCGGCTCCGACTACCGGATGAACCTCTTCGAGGCCGTCTACGGCTGGCTCGCGCACGACAACGCCGTCGTGCCCCACTCGACCCTCTACCCCGAGGACAAGTCCGCGCAGGAGGTCGAGGCGGAGAACGCCGAGGAGTTCAGCGCCTCCCAGGAGAGCGCGAAGGTGGCCGCACTGCGCGAGCTGAAGATGAAGGTCTCGACGCGGGTCGTGGTGCGGACGGTCGCCAAGGGCGGCGCGGCGCACGGCAAGCTGCACGCGGGGGACGTCATCCAGGCGGTGGACGGCAAGCGCGTCGCCGAGCCGAAGGACGTGGGCGACCTGGTGACCAAGCACGAGGTGGGGGAGAAGGTCGACTTCACCGTGGTGCCGGCCGAGAAGGCCGCCGCCGCGGAGAAGGCGAAGAAGGACCCGGTGGACCTGAAGGGGGAGCGGGTCACCGTCCCGACCAAGAAGGCGGCGGACGACGGCCGTGCCGTGGTGGGCATCGAGCCGGGCACCGCGCACACGCTTCCGTTCCCCATCGACATCACCCTCGCCGACGTCGGCGGCCCGAGCGCCGGACTGATGTTCGCCCTGGGCATCGTCGACAAGCTCACTCCGCAGGACCTCACCGGCGGCGCGTTCGTCGCGGGCACCGGCACGATAGAGGCCGACGGCAAGGTGGGCGCCATCGGCGGCATCCAGATGAAGACCGTCGCGGCGCGGGACGAGGGGGCGGAGTTCTTCCTGACCCCGAAGGACAACTGCGCCACCGCCGCCGCCGACACGCCGGACGGGCTGATCCTGGTGAAGGTGGACACGATGCACGACGCGATGTCCGCGCTGGAGAAGATCCGGGACGACAGGACGGCCGACCTGCCGCGCTGCTCCGCGAGCTGACGGGCCTGGCGCCGGCCGGAGGCCGCCCGGCGGGCTGACCGGCGGGCGGAGCCGCCCACCGGCCCCGCCCCCGAATCCCCGTCACCTCCGGCCCGGGGCCGTCAGTCCTCGAAGGTCGCCGCCAGCGCGTCCGCGAGCCCCGGTACGAGCCCCGCCCCGGTGAGCACGTCCGTCGCCGCGTCCCGCTCGCGCAGCCGCAGCGCCGACTCCCGCGCGCCGTCGCGCAGGACGGCGACCGTCATCCGCACCTCCTGCCGCTCCGGGTGCCGCGCGACCCACGCCGCCAGCTGGGCGTCGTCCAGCCCTTCGGGCACCGCCTGCTCGGCCGAGGCGGGCAGCATCAGCCGCTCCACCGTCAGCGCGCAGCCGGTGACCGCGCCGGGCCAGGCGACGGTGCCCAGGAATTCGTCCAGCGCCGTGCCGGGCGGCAGCGCGTCCTGTTCCACCGGCGTGTACGACGTCCGGGGCGGGCCGGAGTCGGCGCCCGGGCCCGGCCCGGGGGCCAGCTGACCGGCCAGGGAGGGCTCTTCGGCGCGCAGCTGCGCCGTGTCCACCAGGGCGAACAGCCGGGCGGGCTGGTCCCAGCCGAGCCCGGCCGCGTACTCGTCGATCTCCAGCACCGCACGGGTCAGCGGACCGGCTGCCAGGGGTGTGCCGTCGTTGGGGGTGTTGTCCATGCTCATATCGTGCCTTCGAAGACCCCGGAAACGGGAACTGAGTAAAGCTTCGTTAAGTTGCCTTAGTGGGTCCTACGATGCGGACCAGCTTCATCCCTGCCAATCTTCGAGGTGCGCACCTTGGCTTTCCAGATGCCGGACCGGGGCTCAGGCGGCCCCACCGGGCCACGGATCAGAGTGGGCCGACCATCGCGGCGCGTCCGGACGCTGCTGATGACGGTCGGCGCGCTGGCGGTCCTGGCCATGCTCTTTGTCATGTTCGCCGGGTTCTGGACCGACTGGCTCTGGTATCGCTCGGTCGGCTACCGCTCGGTGTTCACCAAGACCCTGTGGACGAAGGTCGGCCTCTTCGCCGTCTTCGGTCTGCTGATGGCCGGTGTCGTCGGATTCAACATCTGGCTCGCCCACCGGCTGCGACCGCCGCTGAGCGCGATGTCGCTGGAGCAGCAGAGTCTCGACCGCTACCGCATGGGCATCGCCCCGTACAAGAAGTGGATTCTGCTGGGCGTCACCGCGCTGATCGGGCTGATCTCCGGCGCGTCGGCCGCGGGCCAGTGGCGCACCTGGCTGCTGTGGATCAACGGCGTCTCGTTCGGGAAGAAGGACCCGCAGTTCGGCAAGGACGTCTCGTT
This sequence comes from Streptomyces sp. CNH287, assembly GCF_000424825.1. NCBI lineage: Bacteria > Bacillati > Actinomycetota > Actinomycetes > Kitasatosporales > Streptomycetaceae > Streptomyces > Streptomyces sp. CNH287. The sequence continues at coordinate 313,515 of NZ_AUKQ01000005.1, forward strand.
CTACGCGTTCGACCTGCCGTGGTACCGCTTCCTGCTGAGCTTCGGCTTCGCGGCGGCGGTCCTCTCGCTGCTGGCCGCCGCCCTGGTGCACTACCTCTACGGCGGCCTGCGGGTGACCAGCCCCGGCGCCCGTGCGACGGCGCAGGCGACCGGACACCTGTCCGTCCTGCTGGGTACGTTCGTGGCGCTCAAGGCGGTCGCCTACTGGCTCGACCGGTACGGCCTGGCCGTCAAGGGCAGTGACTTCAAGGCGACGGACAACTGGACGGGCTTGAAGTACGTCGACGCGAACGCCTACCTGCCGGCGAAGACGATCCTCTTCATCATCGCGATCATCTGCGCGCTGCTCTTCTTCGCCACCCTGTGGCGCCGCACCTGGCAGCTGCCGGTGATCGGCTTCGGCCTGATGGTGCTGTCCGCGATCCTGATCGGCGGGCTCTACCCGGCCATCGTCCAGAAGTTCCAGGTCGAGCCGAACGAGCAGGCCAAGGAGACGCCGTACATCGAGAAGAGCATCGAGGCGACGCGCGAGGCGTACGACATCGATGACGCGAAGGTCGACGACTACTCGGGCACGACGAAGGCGGCCAAGGGCACGCTGCGGGACGCGGCGGACAGCGCCGCGAGCATGCGGCTGCTCGATCCGAACGTCGTCTCGCCGACCTTCCAGCAGAAGCAGCAGGTGCGCGGGTACTACCAGTTCCCCTCCACGCTGGATGTCGACCGCTACACGACCAAGGACGGCAAGGAGCAGGACACCGTCGTCGGTCTGCGCGAGATCAACACCGACGGGATTCCGAAGAAGGGCTGGATCAACGAGCACTTCAAGTACACCCACGGCTACGGCATGGTGGCGGGCAAGGGCACCACGACGGACGAGGACGGCGAGCCCGTCTTCACCGAGAAGGACCTGCCGCCCCGCGGCGAGCTGGGGAAGTACGAGCCGCGGGTCTACTACGGCGAGAAGACCGACCAGTACTCGATCGTGGGCGGTCCGCAGCAGGAGCTGGACTACGCGGACGACAGCGGTGAGAAGACGTACACCTACACCGGTGACAGCGGCGTCGACCTCTCCAACCCGATAAACCGCGCCGCGTACGCGGTGAACTTCAACGAGCCGCGCATCCTCTACTCCGGCGCGATCGGTGAGGGCTCGCAGATCCTCTACAACCGGACGCCCAAGGAGCGGGTCGAGGCGGTGGCGCCCTGGCTGACCATCGACGGTGACCCGTATCCGGCGGTCGTCGACGGGCGTATCCAGTGGATCGTTGACGCGTATACCACTACGAACAACTATCCGTACTCCTCGCGGACGACGCTGGGTGACACCACGGCCGACGCACTGACGGACGACCAGCGCGCCGTGGTCGCCCAGCAGAACAGCGTCAACTACATCCGCAACTCCGTGAAGGCCACGGTGGACGCCTACAGCGGCGACGTGAAGATGTACGAGTGGGACACCGAGGACCCGGTGCTCAAGACGTGGATGAAGGCGTTCCCGGGCACGGTGGAGCCGAAGGAGAAGATCAGCGACGGGCTGATGGAGCACCTGCGGTACCCGCAGGACCTCTTCAAGGTCCAGCGCGAGCTGCTCACCCGCTACCACGTCACCTCCCCGTCGCAGTTCTACAGCGGCAGTGAGCGCTGGCAGATCCCGGACGATCCCACCCACAAGGGGAACGCGGTTCCGCCGTACTACCTGAGCATGAAGATGCCCGGTGAGAAGGATCAGAGATTCTCCCTGACGACGACCTTCAACCCGAACGAACGCCAGACGCTGGGCGCCTTCATGGCGGTCAACGCGGACGCGAAGAGTCCGGACTACGGGTCGATGACGATGCTCAAGCTGCCGTCGAACACGACGGTTTCGGGGCCTCAACAGGTGCAGAGCAAGATCAACTCTGATCCGGAGATCGCCAACGACCTGAACATCCTCAAGAGAGGCGACTCCGAGATCGAGTACGGCAACCTGCTGACCGTGCCCCTCAAGGGCGGTCTGCTGTACGTCGAACCGGTCTACATCCGAGGTGCTGACACCAACTACCCGCGGATGAGAAAGGTCGTGGCCACCTTCGGCGAGGACATCGCCTACGAGGACACCCTCGAGGAGGCGTTGGACGAGATCTTCCCGACGGGCGCCCCAGGTGACAAGGACGAAGGATCGCCACCGCCAGGCAAGGACGAAGGCGAACCAGGCGGCGACGAGGACGCGGGGAAGACCCCGCCGTCCGGTGACGGCGCGGCCCAGGACGCCCTGAACGACGTCGCGGAGGCTCAGGAGAGAGGCCGCAAGGCGTTGGAGAAGGGCGACTGGCAGGGCTTCGCCAGGGCTCAGGAGGACATCGAGGAGGCGCTGAAGAAGGTCGAGAAGACCGACAACGGCGAGACCAAGCCGCCCAGTTAGCGCTCGATGACATGGAAGGGGCCCGGAGTCAATCGACTCCGGGCCCCTTCACTTGTACGAGGGACATCGGAGCAAAAGGGTTTGAGTATCGCTCTGTCGGGAAGTCGACAAACCGCTGAAGTGACCTCACTGGCTGCGGTATTCGAGGTGTACGCGGGTTGCGGGTGGTGCGACGATGGGGCTTATGGGGGACAACGGGAGGCTTGCCGGTTCGGGCGTGATCGATCACGCCCAGGACGCGGCTGCCACGAGTGTGCTCGGCGCGCAACTGCTGCGCCGAGGCGATCTTGACGGGGCGGAGCCGCATCTGCGTGCGGCGACCGCCGGGGGTGACCGCGCCGCGGCCAACAACCTCGGGGTGCTGCTGCACCAGCGGGGATACGCGGAGGAGGCGGCGGGCTGGTGGCGGATCGCCGCCGTCGCCGGTTCGGCGGCGGCGGCCCACGCGCTGGGCCGCTACCACCGCGAGCGCGGCGACGAGCCCGCGGCGCACTACTGGCTGCGGCAGTCCGCCGAGTGCGGCCACGCGCTGGGGGCGTACGCGCTGGCGGACCTGCTGGAGCACCGAGGTGAGGGCGGCGCGGAGGAGTGGTTCCGCGCCGCCGCCGAGCAGGGGCACCGGGAGGCGGCGTACCGCGTCGCCCAGCTGATCAGCGCCCGCGCGGACGGCGGCCGGGGCCAGGGGCAGGGCCACGGCCAGGACCAGGCCGCCGGCGGAGCGGCGGCGGACGAGGCCGCGCAGTGGTACCAGCAGGCCGCCGCCCGCGGTCATCGCCGTGCGGCGCTGCGCCTCGGCGCCATCCTGGAGCGGCGCGGCGAGCTGAAGGACGCAGGCCGCTGGTACCTCACCGCCGCCAAGGCCGGTGAGTCCCGCGCCGCCTGCGCGCTCGGCTTCCTCCTGCGCGATGCGGGGGACGAGGAGAGCGCGGCCGTGTGGTGGCGCAAGGCCGCCGAACAGGGCGACGGCAACGCCGCGAACGCGCTGGGCGCGCTGCACGCCGAGCGCGGCGAGCGGCAGACCGCGGAGCGCTGGTACCGCGTGGCGCTCGACGCCGGGGACGACAACGGCGCGTTCAACCTCGGGCTGCTGTGCGCCGGTCAGGACCGCGTGGCCCAGGCCGAGCAGTGGTACCGCCGTGCCGCCTACGCCGGGCACCGCGAGGCCGCCAACGCGCTGGCCGTGCTGCTGCTCCAGCGCGGCGACGCGGAGGGCGCCGAGCCGTGGTTCTCCAAGGCCGCGGAGGCGGGCAGCATCGACGCCGCGTTCAACCTCGGCATCCTGCACGTCAGCCGGGGCGACGACGACGCCGCGCACGCCTGGTACGAGCGGGCGGCGGCGGCCGGGCACGCCGAGGCCGCGCTCCAGATCGGCATCAGCGCGCTGCGCTCCGGCGACACCGAGGCTGCCGAGCGGCAGCTGCGCCGGGCGGCCGACGGTGGCAGCGTCGAGGGCGCCTTCCGGCTGGGCGCGCTGCTGGAGCAGCGCGCCGCGGGCACGGCGGACGAGGACGCCGCGGGTGGTGCGGGCGGCGGCGTCCCGGGTGCGGCGGCGGCCGACGCGGGTCCGGGCACCGGCTGCGCCGAGTACGACCAGTGGTACGCGCGGGCCGCCGAGCAGGGGCACCGCCGTGCCCAGGTGCGGCTGGGCATGTCGGCCGCGGCCCGTGGCGACGTCGTGGACGCGGCGCACTGGTACCGCTCGGCGGCGGAGGCGGGCAGCCCGAACGGCGCGTTCAACCTCGGGCTGCTCCTCGCCCGCGAGGGCAGCGAGCCGGAGGCGGCGCTGTGGTGGACCCGCGCGGCCGAGGCGGGGCACGGCCGCGCCGCGCTGCGGCTGGCGCTGATCAGCGCGCGGCGTGGCGAGCTGGCGGACGGGCAGCACTGGTGCGCCCGCGCCGTCGAGCTGGGGCCGGACGAGGTGGCCGGGCGGGCGGCGAAGCTGCTCGACGTGCTGCGGGACGAGCTGTCGGCCTGAGCGGTCGGCGTCACGTGCCGGCACCACCCGCCCGATCTGCAGTGCGGTGCGGGGCGGCCCCGGGCGTGTCGTGGAGGTGCTTCCCGGCCTCCGCTCACGCCCGGGGAAGGGATTTGCGCTGGTCGTCGTGGTGGGGTTAGAGTAAAGACACAACGACGCGGGGTGGAGCAGCTCGGTAGCTCGCTGGGCTCATAACCCAGAGGTCGCAGGTTCAAATCCTGTCCCCGCTACCAAAGACAGAAGGCCCGGATCAGCTGATCCGGGCCTTCTGCTTGCGTGTGCGTCCCGTGCGCTGTGCCCGGGCGGGGGTGGCGCTGTGCCGCTTCGGTGTGTCTCTTCGGTCAGCCGCTGGAGCAGTCGGGGCACAGGCCCCGGTAGGTGACGGTCGCGTCCGAGACGGCGAAGCCGTACCGCTCGCCCTCGGGCAGCGCGGCCAGCGGGTCGCCCACGGGGTGGACGTCGCGGATCGTGCCGCAGCGGGAGCAGACCAGGTGCTGGTGGCGGTGCCGGGCGTTCGGGTCGTACCGCTTGGCGCGGTCGGCCGTGCTCACCTCGATGACTTCCCCGATGCTGACCAGCTCGCTCAGGGTGTTGTACACAGTGGCGCGGGCGATCTCCGGCAGTTGGGCGGCGGCGCGGGCGTGGACCTCGTCAGCGGTGTAGTGCACATGCTCGCCATCGAGCACCTCGGCCACGACTCGCCGCTGCGCGGTAAGCCGCCAGCCGCGATCACGGAGTCGTTGCAGCAGGTCACTCATGACAGCAAGACTAGCAGCGCGCAGTTCTATGGCCAGAACCCGTACGGAATTCGGGTACTTCTTGACTTAGACATTGTCCAATGTAGGATCGGGGCGGCGAGAGCCAAGGGACGACAGACGCAGCAGGAGGCGGCAAGTGAGCACCCAGGTCGAGACCACCGGACCGTTGACCACGGAGGCCGGAGCACCTGTCTCGGACAACCAGAACAGCGAGACCGCAGGCGTCGGCGGGCCGGTGCTGGTCCAGGACCAGCACCTGATCGAAAAGCTGGCGCATTTCAACCGCGAGCGCATCCCGGAGCGCATCGTGCACGCCCGGGGCGCGGGCGCGTACGGCACGTTCACGGTGACGGAGGACGTCAGCAAGTACACGCGTGCGGCCTTCCTCTCCGAGGTGGGCAAGGAGACCGAGGTCTTCGCGCGCTTCTCGACGGTGGCGGGCAACCTCGGTGCGGCGGACGCGGTGCGCGACCCGCGCGGTTTCGCGCTGAAGTTCTACACGGAGGAGGGAAACTACGACCTCGTCGGGAACAACACCCCGGTGTTCTTCATCAAGGACGCGATCAAGTTCCCCGACTTCATCCACACCCAGAAGCGCGACCCGTACACCGGCTCGCAGGAGGCGGACAACGTCTTCGACTTCTGGGGCCTCTCGCCCGAGTCCACCCACCAGGTGACCTGGCTCTTCGGTGACCGCGGCATCCCCGCGTCCTACCGCCATATGCACGGCTTCGGTTCGCACACCTTCCAGTGGACCAACGCCGACGGCCAGGTCTTCTGGGTCAAGTACCACTTCAAGACGGACCAGGGCATCAAGAACCTGACCGAAGAAGAGGCCGCGGTGCTGGCGGGCCAGGACCCGGACAGTCACCAGCGCGACCTGCGGGAGTCCATCGAGAAGGGTGACTTCCCCAGCTGGACCGTCTACGTGCAGGTCATGGAGCAGGGCGACGCGGCGGGCTACCGCTTCAACCCGTTCGACCTGACCAAGGTCTGGCCGCACGAGGACTACCCGCTGATCAAGATCGGCAAGATGGAGCTGAACCGCAACCCGGAGAACATCTTCGCCGAGGTCGAGCAGTCCGTCTTCTCCCCGGCGCATTTCGTGCCCGGCATCGGCCCGTCCCCCGACAAGATGCTCCAGGGCCGCCTGTTCGGCTACGGCGACGCCCACCGCTACCGCGTCGGCATCAACGCCGACCACCTGCCGGTGAACCGTCCGCGCGCGACCGAGGCGCGCACCCACGGGCGGGACGGCCAGATGTACGACGGCCGGCACGGCGGCGCGAAGAACTACGAGCCCAACAGCTTCGGCGGGCCGGTGCAGACCGACAAGCCGCTGTGGCAGTCCGTCGCGGTCTCCGGTGTCACCGGTGAGTCGGCGGCTCCCTCGCACGCCGAGGACAACGACTTCGTCCAGGCCGGCAACCTCTACCGGCTGATGACCGAGGCGGAGCAGACGCGCCTGGTCAACAACCTCGCCGGTGCGCTCGCCGGTGTCACGCGCGAGGACATCGTGCAGCGGGCCATCGAGAACTTCCGCCAGGCGGACGCGGACTACGGCAAGCGGCTGGAGGCCGCGGTGGAGGCCCTGCGCGGCTGACGCCCGCTTGCCGTTGCCAGCCGGAGGGATCGGACGCCATGGGGCTCCGGTCCCTCCGGTGCTGCGCGGGCCGGGCTCACGGCCCGGGCGGGCTCACCGCTTGGCCCGGGCTACCTCGTCGGCGTACGCGGCGCCCCGGGCGCGGCGGCCAGGCCCGCGCGCCGGTCCGCGGGCTCCGCGCGCTGCTCGTCGTGCCGGTCGGGGATGCCCGACCAGCACCGCACGATGTCGCGTACGGACATCACGCCCACCGGCTCGCGCTGGTCCAGCACGATCAGGTGCCGGAAGCCGCCTCGGGCCATCGCCTGGGCCGCCTCGGACAGCGTCCACCGAGGGCTGGCGAAGACGATGTCGGTGGTCGTGTGGGCCTGGGCCGTCTCCTGTTCGGGGTCGAGCCCGGCGCCCACCGCGTTGAGGACGTCCCGTTCGGTGAGGATGGCGACGCCGCTGGTGTCGGGGTCGAGTACGACGGCGGCGCCCACCCGCCGGGCGGACATCAGTGCGGCGGCCTGGCGCAGGGTGTGGGTGGGCCCGATGGTGAGGACGAGGGTGCTCATGGCGTCCTGGACGAGCGTGGGCATGGAGAGGCCCCTCTCGAGAGTGGATTCACAAAGTCACAAGCGCTCGGAACCTCATGCTCACACGTCGGCCGGACGCCAGCAAGGGCTGTGCGGCAGCCGTGTGCGGCAGGCATGCGCGGCGGCCCTGCGGGTCAGCTGCACGTACGCGGCAGGCGCGCGGCGGTGTGCCGCCGCGGCCCGTCAGGCGTTCAGGTAGCGCAGCAGCTCGTCGTGGAGCAGCCCGTTGGAGGCCGCGGCGTTGCCGCTGTGCGGGCCCCGCAGTCCGTCCAGGCCGGTGAACCGGCCGCCCGCCTCCTCGACGATGACGGCGCTCGCCGCCATGTCCCACAGGGACAGCTCCGGCTCCGCACACATGTCCACCGAGCCCTCCGCGACCATCATGTACGGCCAGAAGTCGCCGTACCCGCGGGTGCGCCAGCAGTCCTGGGACAGTTCGAGGAAGCCGTCCAGCATGCCGCGCTCGGCCCAGCCCGACAGCGAGGAGTACGCGAACGAGGCATCCCGCACCTCGCCGACCTGCGACACCTTCAGCCGCGTCGCCTGCGACAGGCTCCGCCCCGTGTACGCCCCGCCGCCGCGCACCGCCCACCAGCGCCGGTTGAGCGCCGGGGCGGACACCAGCCCGACCACCGGGTGGTCCTGACCGTCGATCAGCTCGGTGAGGGCGATGAGCGTCGCCCATACGGGGACCCCGCGTACGAAGTTCTTGGTGCCGTCGATCGGGTCGATGACCCAGCGCCGCGGGCCGTGCCCCTCGGTGCCGAACTCCTCCCCGAGCACCGCGTCCCGCGGCCGGGCCCGCTGGAGGGAGGTGCGGATCAGCTCCTCGGCCGCCTTGTCGGCGTCGCTCACCGGCGTCATGTCGGGTTTGGTCTCGACCCTCAGATCGAGCGCTTTGAACCGCTCCATGGTCGTGGCGTCGGCGGAGTCGGCCAGCACATGGGCGAAACGCAGATCATCGTGGTAGTCCGGCATGACCGAACAGTATCCACCGGCTCAGGTCCCGGCCACACGGCCACACCGGCAACGGGACCGTGCAGGGCGTCTTGACACCTTCTGGCCGTACGTCAATTCTGTCCCGCACGCCACATGTCGGGCCTTCGGGCCGGGCCTTCGGGAGGCATGGATGCCGACTGCACGAGACACGTTGCTCGAAGCCGCGCACGCCGCCGTGTCCGAACGCCCCTGGACGGGCGTCCGTATGGTCGAGATCGCGGCCAGGGCCGGGGTCTCCCGGCAGACGCTCTACAACGAGTTCGGCAGCAAGGAGGGGCTGGGGACGGCGCTGGTCACCCAGCGCGTGGCCGACTTCCTGGACGGCGCCATCGCGGTCGCCGCACAGGCGGCCCGCAAGGGGGCCGACCCGGCGGCCAGCTGCGCCGCCGCGGCGGCGTGGATGCTCCGCACCGCACCGAGCGAGCCGATCGTCACCGCCGCGCTGACCGGCAGCTGGGGTACGCGGATGCCGCTGGCGGTGCAGGACCGGCCGGCCGCCCCGGTCGAACTCGCCGCCGAACTGCGCGACCGCATCGTCTCCGGCGTGTCGGGCGGCACTTCGGGCGCCTCCGTGCCGGACCCGGAGACGCTGCGCAGGGCCTGCGAAGTGGGCCTGCGGCTGGTCCTCTCCTACCTGGTGGCACCGCTCAAGGGGACGGACGAGGGTCTGGACGAGGAAGCGAGCGGGCGCGTCGACGAGGTCGTACGGGCGCTGCTGTGACGGCGCCCCCGGTGCGCCTCAGTGCGCCCCGCCGGAGAGCTGGAGCCCGATGACGCCCACGATCACCAGGCTGATGGAGACCAGCTTCAGTACGGAGACCACGTCGTCCAGGAAGATCATCCCGTAGATCGCGGTGCCCGCCGCGCCGATCCCCGTCCACACCGCGTACGCCGGTCCGACGTCGAGCCGCTTCAGGGCAAGGGTCAGCAGACCGAAGCTCCCCAGCGCGAACGCGCAGAACGCGATCGTCGGCCAGAGCCGGGTGAAGCCGTGCGAGAGTTTGAGGCAGACGGCGAAGCCCGTCTCGAGGATGCCCGCGACGACGACCAGCAGCCATGCCATGCTCTTCTGCCTCCGGGTGAACGGCCCGTGCGAGCCGGGCGGTTGGACGGACGGGCCATGGTGGTACGCCGAAGCCGCGCGCCCCGGGCGGACCGCGCGGCGACGACCCCTGGGTGTGCAGTATGCACACCGGACAAGCTGAAGGCGATCAGTCCCCTTCCCGCCGCTCGCGCGTCGCCAGCAGCCGGCGCAGCGAGTAGAGGCGTGCGGGCTCCGCGTGCCCGGCCGCGACCCAGGCGTCCAGGGCGCAGTCCGGCTCGTCGTGGCTGCAGGCGCGCGGGCACTCCGCCGTCCCCGGCTCCAGGTCGGGGAAGGCGTGGATGACGCGGCCGGGGTCGATGTGGTGCAGCCCGAACGAACGTACGCCCGGGGTGTCGATCACCCAGCCCACCCCGTCCGGCAGCGGCAGCGCCAGGGCCGAGGTCGTGGTGTGCCGGCCGCGCCCGGTCACCGCGTTGACCACCCCGGTGGCCCGGCGCCGCTCCGGCACCAGCGCGTTGACCAGGGTGGTCTTGCCGACGCCGCTGTGCCCGACGAAGACCGTGCTCTGCCCGTACAGGAGCGCGCGCACCCGCTCCGCCGACTCGCCGTCCGCCAGCTCCTCCGCACTGGTCACCACGGACCGCACGCCCACGTGCGCGTACGCCTCCAGCAGCGGGGCGGCCGGGGCGAGGTCGGACTTGGTCAGCACGAGCAGCGGGGTCAGCCCGGCGTCGAACGCGGCGACCAGGCAGCGGTCGATCAGCCGCGGCCGGGGCTCCGGATCGGCGAGGGCGGTGACGATGGCGAGCTGGTCCGCGTTCGCGACGACGACCCGCTCGTACGGGTCGTCGTCGTCCGCCGTACGGCGCAGCACGGAGACCCGCTCCTGCACCCGGACGATCCGCGCGAGGGTGTCCTTGGCGCCGGAGAGGTCGCCCACGATGCCGACCCGGTCGCCCACCACCACGCTCTTGCGGCCCAGTTCGCGGGCGCGCATGGCGGTCACGCTGCGGCCGTCCACCAGGCAGGTGAGGCGCCCCCGGTCGACGGTCAGGACGAACCCCTCCGCCGCGTCCTCGTGCTTGGGCCGGATGTGGGTGCGCGGGCGGGTGCCCCGGCGTCCGGGGCGTACGCGGATGTCGTCCTCGTCGGTGTGCTTGCCGTAGCGGCGCATCGCGGCCGGCCCTCTAGGCTCTCGCTCCCGGCGTGCCCGTCGCCCCGGCCCGGGGCGCCCCGGTGCCGCCGAGCATGGCGTGCCACAGTTCCGGGAAGTCGGGCAGCGTCTTGCCGGTGGTCGCGATGTTCTCCACCTCGACGCCCTCGACCACCAGGCCCAGCAGCGCGCCCGCGGTGGCGAGGCGGTGGTCGTCGTAGGTGTGGAAGACCCCGCCGTGCAGCGGGCGCGGGCGGATGCGGAGCCCGTCCTCGGTCTCGGTGACGTCGCTGCCGAGGCCGTTCAGCTCCTTGGTCAGCGCCGCGAGCCGGTCGGTCTCGTGCAGCCGCAGGTGCGCGACGCCGCGCAGCACGGATTCGGAGTCGGCGAGCGCGGCGACCGCCGCGATGCCCGGGGTCAGCTCGCCGACCTCGCTCAGGTCCACGTCGATGCCGTGCACCCGGCCGGTGCCGGTGAGGGTGAGGCCGCGCTCGTCCCGTACGCAGCTGCCACCCATGGCGGTGAAGATCTCCCGCAGGGCGTCACCCGGCTGGGTGGTGTGCTCGGGCCAGTCGGGGATGGTGACCCGCCCGCCGGTGACCAGCGCGGCGGCCAGGAACGGCTGGGCGTTGGAGAGGTCCGGCTCGATCACCAGGTCGCGGCCGAGCAGGGCGCCGGAGGTGACCCGCCACAGGTTGGGCTCGCCGCCGTCCTCCGGGGCGTCCACCTGCGCGCCCGCGGCACGCAGCATGTCGATCGTCATCCGGATGTGCGGCATGGACGGCAGCGGGCCGCCGACGTGCCGTACGTCCACCCCCTGGTTGAAGCGCGGGGCGGACAGCAGCAGGGCGCTCACGAACTGGCTGGAGGACGAGGCGTCGATCTCCACCGGCCCGCCCGCGAGCGAGCCGGAGCCGTGCACCGTCATCGGCAGCGCGCCGCGCCCCTCGTCGTCGATGCGGGCGCCGAGGGTGCGCAGCCCGTCGATCACGCCGTGCAGCGGGCGCTCGTACGCGCGGGGGTCGCCCTCGAAGCGGACCGGGCCGTCGGCGAGGGCGGCGACGGGGGGGAGGAAGCGCATGACCGTGCCCGCGTTGCCGACCTCGACGGTGACCGGGCCGTGCAGCCCGGTGGGGATGACCCGCCATGCCTCGCCCGCGCCTTCCGTACCCGCGTCCGTGGTAGCGGGGGCATCGGCGGTGGCGGCGGTGCTGGAGGGCACCGTCTCCTCGATCCGTACGCCCAGCGCACGCAGCGCGCCGGCCATCAGGAGGGTGTCGCGGGAGCGCAGCGGCCTGCGCAGCCAGCCGGGCTCGGAGGAGAGCGAGGCCAGCACGAGCGCGCGGTTGGTGACCGACTTCGAACCGGGCACGGCGACGGTCGCGTCGACTGGGTCGGGGCAGAGCGGCGCGGGCCAGAGGCCGGGGTCCGTGACGGCGTGGCCGGTGTGTGCGGTCATGGCCCTACTTTAGAGCCTGTCCGGTGGATCTTTTCGGGCCCGCGGCGCCCGGCGCCGCACCTTGCCGCGTGGTCGGAGCCGCCCGGGCACGCCCGCGTACGAGGGGCCGCCCGGCGCCGCGGCCCCGACCGCCGCCGTCACAGGTCCAGCAGCCAGCGCCCGCCGCCGAGGAGCGAGCAGAGCGAGACGGCGTGGAAGAGCAGCAGCCACATCGCGGCGGGCACCCGGGTCAGCCGGGCCAGCTGGTCGGCGTCCGAGTCGGGGGCGCCGCCGCGCCTGCGCTTGCCCTGGAGTTCGAACACCGGCCGGACGCCGCCGAGCAGCAGGAACCAGACCACGCCGTACGCGAACGCCGCCTGCACGTCCGCGTCCGCGAGCCAGGAGACCAGGACGAAGGCGCCGCCGGTGAGCACGACGGTCAGTACGCCGTAGGCGTTGCGGATCATGACGAGCATCGCCAGCAGCAGTGCGGTGGCGCCCCACAGCAGGGCGGTGATGTGGTCGGCCGCGAGCAGCCAGGCGCCGCCCAGGCCGAGCAGGGAGGGCGCGGTGTATCCGGCGGCGGCCGTCAGCACCATGCCGATGCCGTGCGGCTTGCCGCGCGAGACCGTCAGCCCGGAGGTGTCGGAGTGCAGTCTGATGCCGTCCAGCTGACGGCCGGTGAGCAGGGCGATCAGCCCGTGCCCGCCCTCGTGGGCGATGGTCACGGCGTTCCGCGCCAGGCGCCACGGGCCGCGCGTCGCGACGACGGCGAGGGCGAGCAGGCCGGTGGCCAGCACCAGCCACTGCTCCGGATCGGACTGGGTGCCGAATACCCGGTCCCAGACGTCGTTGATGCTCGCGTTGTCCATCGCTTCCCAGTCCCCTCGGTCCCCCGGCTGCCCCGCGGCGGTCTCCCCGCCTCTCGCCGGCGGCGCCCCTCCCCGCAACGGTCGGCGCCGCCGCGGAGTGCCGTGGCAGTCTGGCAGCCCGCCTCGGCGACCGGCCGCGCGGGCGGGCGGGCGGTGCGGGGATCGCGGGCGGGCGGGGGACCGGGGGACGGAACGGGGCGCGAGCAGGACGGGGCGCGAGCAGGTCGGGGCGCGGGTCAGAACGCCACGGGCTCGCGGATCAGCGGGCAGGTCATGCAGTGGCCGCCGCCCCGCCCCCGCCCCAGCTCGGCGCCGACGATGGTGATGACCTCGACACCCGCCTGCCGCAGCAGCGCGTTGGTGTGGGTGTTGCGGTCGTAGGTGAAGACGACGCCCGGTTCGAGCGCGACCGCGTTGTTGCCGCTGTCCCACTGCTGCCGCTCGGAGGCGTACACGTCGCCGCCCGTCTCGATCACCCGCATCCCCGGCAGTCCGAGGGCTCCGGCCACCACGTCCACGAAGGCGCGGGAGCCCTCGTCGGTGATCTCGAGGCCCGGCTTCCGGTCACTCGGCCGCAGCGAGAAGGTGTGCACCCGGTCCATGATCTTCGGGTAGAGGGTGACGATGTCGCGGTCCGCGAAGGTGAAGACGGTGTCCAGGTGCATGGCCGACCGCAGCTTCGGCATGCCCGCGACGATCACGTGCTCGGCGCCGCCTCCCGCGAACAGCGCCGCGGCGACCTGGGTGATCGCCTGCCGCGAGGTGCGCTCGCTCATGCCCATCAGCACGACGCCGTCGCCGACGGGCATGATGTCGCCGCCCTCGAACGTCGCCTGCCCCCAGCCGCGTTCCGGGTCTCCCCACCACACGGTGCTGCCCGCGAAGTCGGGATGGAAGAGGTAGACGGCCTTCATGAGCAGCGTCTCGTCGTGCCGGGCGGGCCAGTAGAGCGGGTTGAGGGTCACGCCTCCGTAGAGCCAGCAGGTGGTGTCGCGGGTGTAGAGGGTGTTCGGCAGCGGCGGCATCAGGTACTCGCGTGCTCCGGTCGACTCGCGGGCGAGCGCCAGGTATCCGTGCCGGTACTCCGGTGGGAGGTCGGCGGTGGCGAGGCCGCCGATCAGGTACGCCGCGAGGCGGTGGGAGCCGAGGGTCTCCAGGAAGGCGCGGGTGGCGTCGACGAGCCCGATGCCCACCTCGTTCGCGATGATCTTGCGGTCCAGGAGCCACGCCTTCGCGGCGGGGATCTCCATGGTCTCGGCCAGCAGTTCGTGCAGCTCGACGACCTCGACGCCGCGGGCGCGCAGTTCGGTGACGAAGGCGGCGTGGTCGCGCTGGGCGTTGTCCACCCACATCACGTCGTCGAACAGCAGGTCTTCGGCGTTGGTCGGGGTGAGCCGGCGGTGGGCGAGGCCGGGAGCGCAGACCAGGACCCTGCGGAGCCTGCCCACCTCGGAGTGCACGCCCAGCGCGGTGCGGCTGCCGGAGGCGGGGTGGTTGGTCGCGGGGCGGTCGGTCCTGGGGTGCTCACGGGGCACGGCGGGTCTCCCGGGGGTCGGATGCGGCGGACGCCGCGGGTACGGCGGCCGGGTGGCGGCCGGTGATCAGAGGCTGATCCAGCCGGCCGCCAGGGCGGTCACGCCGACGGCCGCACCGGCGACCGAGACGGCGAGCACGACGGACTCGGCGGCGGAGAAGAGCCGCCTGCCCTGCTCGCGCCGGGCCATCACGAAGAGGACCGTGGCGGGCGCGTAGACGATGAAGGAGACGAGGACGAACTTCAGCCCCGCCGCGTAGATGAGGAACGCCGTGTAGACCGTGGCGAGGGTGGCTGTGAGCAGTTCGCCGCCCGGCCCGCCGCCGCGCGGCCGGGGCGAGATCCTGAGCGCGAAGGCCGCCGCCAGCAGGAAGGGGATAAGGGACAGCGAGCTGGTCAGGTCGAGGGCGAAGTTGAACGCGTCGTCGGAGAACAGCGTGACGATCAGGACCAGCTGGCTGAGGACCGTCGTCATCAGCAGCGCGGGCACCGGGACGTCCTCGGCGCTGGCCCTGCGCAGGAAGCTCGGCATGTCCTCGTCCTTCGCCGCGACGAAGAGCACCTCGGCCGCCATCAGCGTCCAGGCCAGGTAGGCGCCGAGTACCGAGAGGATGAGGCCGACGCTGACGAAGACCTGGCCCCACTCGCCGACCGCGTGTTCCAGCACCCCGGCCATCGAGGGCTGCCGGAGCCGGGCGATCTCGCTCATCGGCAGCATGCCGTACGACACGATGGTGACGGAGGCGAAGACGGCGAAGACGCTGAGGAAGCCCAGCACGGTCGCCCGGCCGACGTCCTCGCGGCGGCGGGCGTGGCGTGAGTACACGCTGGCGCCCTCGACGCCGAGGAAGACGAACACGGTGGCCAGCATCGTCCCGCGCACCTGCTGGAACAGGGACCCGGCGTAGTCGGCGCCGCCGAGGTTGTCCGTGAAGACGCCGAGGTCGAAGTAGAAGAGGGCGAGGAGGACGAAGACGAGGATCGGGACGACCTTGGCCACCGTCACGATCCGGTTGATCGCCGCCGCCTCCTTCACCCCGCGCCGGATGAGCAGGAAGAACGCCCACAGCCCGGCCGAGGACAGGACCGCCGCCAAGACCGTGTCGCCGTCGCCGAGCGCGGGCCAGATCGCGCCGATCGTCGACATGATCAGCACCCAGTAGGTGACGTTGCCCACGCACGCGCTGGCCCAGTAGCCGAACGCCGCGAAGAAGCCCAGGTACTCGCCGAACCCCGCCTTGGCGTACGCGTAGACCCCCGCGTCGAGATCGGGCCTGCGCACGGCCAGGGACTGGAAGACGAGGGCGAGCATCAGCATGCCGGTGCCCGCGATGGCCCAGGCGATCAGCGCGCCCGTCACCCCGGTCTCCTGCGCGAAGCGCTGGGGGAGCGAGAAGACCCCCGCGCCCACCATGGAGCCGACGACCATGGTGGTCAGCGTCAGCAGGGTCAGCTTCGCCGCCGCGGGCGGTCCGGCGGCGGTCTCCGCCCCGGGGCCGGTGTGGCTCATGACTTCCCTCCCCGATGCGGACGGATGCGGGCCGGAGTTCCCGTCAACGCGCCCAGGAATATCAGCTGAAGGGGGGAATCGTCCGGATAGTGGGTGCCGGAGTGTCCACGGGCGGGCGGCTCCGGCGGTCGTCGGCCCCGTACGGGCAGGCTGTCGGAACCGGCGACTAGTCTTCGGTCTTCCGAGACTTCTCTACAGTCCACTGGGGTGATTCCGGATGTGCGGACGGTACGCGGCGAGCAGGAGTCCCGAGGACCTGGCCGGGCTCTTCCAGGTGGAGAAGTGGGACCCGGCGGAGACCCTGGAGGCCGACTGGAACGTCGCGCCCACCAAAGAGGTGTACGCCGTACTCGACCGCCCCGTGCGCGGCACGGACGACCCGCGCCCCGTACGGCAGCTGCGCACGCTGAAGTGGGGCCTGGTGCCGGGCTGGGCGAAGTCGCCCGACATGGGCGTGAAGATGATCAACGCGCGGGCGGAGACCGTCCACGAGAAGCCCGCCTACCGCAAGCCCTTCGCCGCCCGCCGCTGCCTCCTCCCCGCCGACGGCTACTACGAATGGGTGACGGCCAAGGGCGAGCTCGAACGGGAGCAGAAGGGCCGTAAGAAGCGCCCCCGGAAGCAGCCGTACTTCATCACCCCGGTGGACGGCGGCGTGCTGGCGATGGCCGGGCTCTACGAGTTCTGGCGCGACCGCACCCTGCCCGACGACCACGAGCGCGCCTGGTGGACGACCTGCACCGTGATCACCACGGCCGCCGAGACCTCGCTGCTGCCCGGGGCGACCGGCGAGGCCGGCGCGGCGGGCCCGCAGTCGCTCGCCGACATCCACCCCCGGATGCCGCTGATGCTGCCCCCGGACCGCTGGTCGGAGTGGCTCGACCCGACGGGCACGGAAGCGGAGCGGGTACGGGAGCTGCTCGCGCCGCCCCCGCCGGGGATGTTGCGCGCGTACCCGGTCCCCACGGACGTCAGCAACGTGCGGAACAACGGGCCCGAGCTGCTGAAGGAACTGGCGGCGCCGGAAGAGGAGACCCTCTTCTGATGGCCGCGCCGGGGGCGCTGCCCGAGCCGCCGCAGCCGGAGACCGTGCCCACCCCCGCCGGTGACGCCCGGATCACCTGGTTCCCCGGCGCCCGCCCCCGCCTCGTCCTCGCGCTCGGGCACGGCGCGGGCGGCGGCGTCGAGGCACGCGACCTGCGCGCGCTCGCGGCGGCCCTGCCCCCGTGCGGGGTGACGGTCGCCCTGGTCGAGCAGCCGTGGCGGGTCGCGGGCCGCCGGCTCGCCCCGGCGCCGCGCACCCTGGACACCGGCTGGACGGCGCTGTGGCCCGCCCTGGAGGCGCCCGGCCTGCCCGTCGTCGCGGGCGGGCGCAGCGCCGGCGCGCGGGTGGCGTGCCGTACGGCGGGGGCGCTCGGCGCCCGCGCGGTGCTCGCGCTGGCCTTCCCTCTGCACCCTCCGGGGAAGCCGGAGAAGTCCCGGGCGGGCGAGCTGGTCGGCGCCGGGCTGCCGACGCTGCTCGTGCAGGGCGGACGCGACCCGTTCGGGCGCCCGGAGGAGTTCCGCGCTGCCGGGCTCCCGCCGGACGCGGAGCTGGCCGAGGTGCCGCAGGCCGACCACGGCTTCGCCGTACCCAAACGGGCGGAGATCTCGCAGGACGGCGCGCTGGCCGTGCTGACCGGCGCGGTGGTCGGCTGGCTGGACCGTACGGTGCCGCCCGCCCGGCGCCGTCCGCGCCGGGAATAGGACGCCGGGGGCGTTGGTTGTCGCGGACAGTCGGTACGTTCGGATGAGAGGAAGCCGCACCCATGGGTTCTGTCGCCTGCCCGCAGCGTCCCCAGGCCGCTGACCTGGACTGGGCCACGCTGGCACTCGCGGGTGCCCAGAAGATTCAGGCGGCGCCGGTGGTCGGTCGTCGTCTATTCTCCGATTCGAGCGAGTCTTCGTACGGGCTCGTCACATCATCGGAGGAGGTGGGTCCGGTCACCGGGACCGACGACGGCACGGAGAGCGCGCCGAACACACCGCACGAGACCGCCGCGGAGCGCAACGCGCGCTTCGAGCGGGACGCCCTCACCTTCCTGGACCAGATGTACTCCGCCGCCCTCCGCATGACGCGGAACCCGGCCGACGCGGAGGACCTGGTGCAGGAGACGTATGCCAAGGCGTACGGATCGTTCCACCAGTTCCGCGAGGGCACGAACCTCAAGGCGTGGCTGTACCGCATCCTGACCAACACCTTCATCAACTCCTACCGCAAGAAGCAGCGCGAGCCCCAGCGCAGCGCCGCCGAGGAGATCGAGGACTGGCAGCTGGCGCGCGCCGAGTCGCACATGTCGACCGGTCTGCGCTCCGCCGAGGCCCAGGCGCTCGACCACCTGCCGGACTCGGACGTCAAGGAGGCCCTCCAGGCGATTCCGGAGGAATTCCGCATCGCGGTCTACCTCGCCGACGTCGAGGGGTTTGCGTACAAGGAGATCGCCGACATCATGGGGACACCCATCGGCACGGTGATGTCCCGTCTGCACCGCGGGCGGCGGCAGTTGCGCGGCATGCTGGAGGACTACGCGCGCGAGCGCGGCCTGGTCCCGGCAGGCGTCGCGTCGGCGTCGAGCGGGTCTTCCCCGGCGCGGCCGGGAGTCGTTGACGAGTCGCACGACCGGAAAGGCTCGGGCTCATGAGCTGCGGAGAGCCGCACGAGATGGACTGCTCCGAGGTCCTGAACCACCTCTACGAGTACCTCGACAAGGAGATGCCGGAGCGGGACTGCGAGAAGATCAAGGACCACTTCGACGAGTGCTCGCCCTGCCTGGAGCAGTACGGCCTGGAGCAGGAGGTCAAGAAGCTCGTCAAGCGCTGCTGCGGGCAGGACGACGTCCCCACCGACCTGCGCTCCAAGGTGGTGGGCCGGATCGACAGAATCCGGTCGGGCGAACCGGTGCCGGAGCAGCCGGGCGAGGCTGCCGAGCACGCGGCTCCCAAGACCGCCGACGCGGTGGACGCCGAAGCCGACGCACCGGCGCTCTCCGACTCCCGCAAGCACCTCGCCTGACGGGCGGGCGGGCCCGCCCCGGCCGGCCGGTCCCGGGCCTCGCCGTCTCACCTGATCGGGTGAGTCCCGCGTCCCGCCGGGGCCGCCCTCCCGGGGCGTTCCTCCGCTCCGCGCGCCGCCGCCCGACCGGCCCTTCCGGCTCCCACCGCCCGGCGCACCCCTGTCGTGAGCGGTCCCCGGGCCGTACGCCCCCGCGCCCGTACGCCTCGCGCCGCCGCCCTGTCCGCGGGCGCGCGATCCGGGGCGCCGCCGTCGGCGAGGCCGCCCGACCCACCGGTAGTGAGCGCGCACCCGAGTGGGCATGGTTGGATGCGAAGAGGGGAACCGGACCGCAGGCGGGGCGCGCCCGGCACAGGTGTACACACGGTGATACCCGGCGACACAGCGGGCACCCGGCGGCTTCCGGACACCGACGACAGGGGAATCAGGCGGCACATCGTGAGGATCTTCGGCAAGGTGCGGCACCGGCCCTCCGCCTCCTGGCGGCAGGCGACCGACCGCGCGTTCACGCTCATCGGTGACGGACGCTACGAGGACGCCGGCGCCCTGCTGACGCGTGCCGCGGACCTGGAGCCGTGGCTTTCCGAGTCGTGGTTCAACCTCGCCCTGCTGCACAAGTTCCGGCACGACTGGGAGCAGGCCCGCGCCGCCGGGCTGCGCGCGGTCGCCCTGCTGGACCGCGAGACGGGCGCCCCCGACTGGTGGAACGTCGGCATCGCCGCCACCGCCCTCCAGGACTGGCCGCTCGCGCGCCGCAGCTGGCAGGCGTACGGGCTGCGGGTGCCCGGGGAGGCGCAGACGGCCGCGGCGGCCGGTGAGCCGACCGGCATGCAGCTGGGCAGCGCGGCCGTACGGCTCTCTCCGGAGGGCGAGGCCGAGGTGGTGTGGGGCAGGCGGATCGATCCGGCCCGGCTGGAGATCCAGAGCATCCCGCTGCCCTCCTCCGGGCGCCGCTGGGGCGAGGTCGTGCTGCACGACGGCGTGCCGCACGGCGAGCGCACCACCGCGGCCGGCCCCTCCTACCCGGTCTTCGACGAGATCGAGCTGTGGGCGCCCTCGCCCGTGCCCACCTGGGTGGTGCTGCTGGATGCGGCCTCCGAGTCGGACCGGGACGCACTGGAGCGGCTGGCGGCACAGGCCGGGTTCGCCGCCGAGGACTGGTCGTCGTCGGTGCGGTTGCTGTGCCGGTCGTGCTCGGAGAGCCGGATGCCCAGCGACGAGGGCGACGGCTCGCTGCACCTGGACCCGCACGACCACAGCTCGCCGGGCCACCCCGGCCCGCTCGGCCACATGACCGCGGGCGGGCCCGGTGACCTGTGGGTTCCCGAGCGCGAGTGCGGGCTGGCGGCGCCGGGCGGACTGGTGCGCGGCCTGCTGGACGGCTGGGTGGCGGACAGCCCGGACAGCCGCGAGTGGCGTGATCTGGAAGAGGTCTGCTGAGCGCGCGCCCGCGCACCCGTACCCTGTAGGGCGAAGTGGCCGGATGGGACCCGGGAGCCCGGGCATGAGGAAGGCGTAAGGCGGAATGGCGCAGCAGCAGGACACCCAGTCGGAACCGGTGGACGAGTACGTGGTCGACACGGAGCGGTGCGAGGAGCGCGAGCTGGCCTACCGCGAGCGGGGCACCGCCCGTCCGATCACCGTCGTCGGCAATCCGGTGCTGCACCGGGAGTGCGCGCAGGTGACCGAGTTCGGCCCCGAACTGGCCTCGCTGATCGACGACATGTTCGCCAGCCAGCGCGCGGCGGAGGGCGTCGGCCTCGCGGCGAACCAGATCGGCGTGGACCTCAAGGTCTTCGTCTACGACTGCCCGGACGACGACGGCGTACGGCACGTGGGCGTCGTCTGCAATCCGGTGCTGGACGAACTCCCCGCCGAGCAGCGGGTGCTGGACGACTCGAACGAGGGCTGCCTCTCGGTGCCCACCGCCTACGCCTCGCTCGCCCGCCCGGACCGCGCCGTCGTCCGGGGGCAGGACGCGGAGGGCAGGCCGATCGCGGTCCGGGGCGACGGCTACTTCGCCCGCTGCCTCCAGCACGAGACGGACCACCTGTACGGCTATCTCTACATCGACCGGCTCTCCAAGCGGGACCGGAAGGACGCCCTCCAGCAGATGGCCGAGGGCACCGCGCGCTACGAGACGGTGCCGAACGACTGAGGCGGGGCTGCGCGGAGCGCGGGCCGGGGCCTTCACCTCCGTCGGCGGCTCGAAGTGGAAGTCCGGCTCGGGCAACGGCCACTACCGCGAGGGCAACCACTGGGACGTGACCTACCGCAACTGCGGCGGCTGCTGACCGGCCACGTCCCCGGGTCACCGCATCAGAACTCGTCGTCGAAGGAGACGGACCCCTCCACCGCCGTCTGGTAGGCCGAGGCACGGCGTTCGAAGAAGTTGGTCAGCTCCTGGACGTTCTGGAGTTCCATGAAGGAGAACGGGTTCCTGGAGCCGTAGCGGGCCGGAAAGCCCAGCCGTACGAGCCGCTGGTCCGCCACGGCCTCCAGGTACTCCCGCATCGACTCGGTGTTCATCCCCGGCAGGCCCTCGCCGCACAGGTCGCGCGCGAACTGCAACTCGGCCTCCACGGCCTCCGCCAGCATCGCGGTGACCTCCGCCTCCAGTGCGTCGTCGAAGAGTTCGGGCTCCTCCGCGCGGACGGTGTCCACGACGTCGAAGGCGAAGGCCATGTGCATCGACTCGTCGCGGAAGACCCAGTTGGTGCCGGTGGCCAGCCCGTGCAGCAGGCCGCGCGAGCGGAACCAGTAGACGTAGGCGAAGGCCCCGTAGAAGAACAGGCCCTCGATGCAGGCCGCGAAGCAGATCAGGTTCAGCAGGAACCGCCGCCGGTCGGCGCGGGACTCCAGCTGGTCGATCCGCTCCGCCCCCTCGCCGCCCTCCAGAGCGGCCATCCAGCGGAAGCAGAACTGCGCCTTCTCGCGGATGGAGGGGATGTTCTCCACGGCGGAGAACGCCTCGACGCGCTCGTCCGGGTCGGGCAGGTAGGTGTCCAGCAGGGTCAGGTAGAACTGGACGTGCACCGCCTCCTCGAAGAGCTGCCGCGAGAGGTACAGGCGCGCTTCGGGGGAGTTGATGTGCTTGTACAGGCTCAGCACCAGGTTGTTGGCGACGATCGAGTCGCCGGTGGCGAAGAACGCCACGAGGCGGCTGATCATGTGCTGTTCGCCCGCGGAGAGCTTGGCGAGGTCGGTGACGTCGGAGTGGAGGTCGACCTCCTCCACCGTCCAGGTGTTCTTGATGGCGTCGCGGTAGCGGTCGTAGAACTCCGGGTAGCGCATGGGGCGCAGGGTGAGTTCGAAGCCCGGGTCGAGCAGGTTCTTCGCGCGGGCGCTCGGCGCGGCGGGGGTGGTGGTCATTGGCATGCCTCGCAGGACTCGGGGTTCTCCAGGGAGCAGGCGGCGGCCTCGGCGTCCGCCGTGCCGGGGGCGGGCTCGGCGGGGGCAGCCGTGGCGGAGCCGCCCCCCGCCGCCTGCGCGATCCGCGTCGCCGGGCGGGAGCGCAGGTAGTAGGTGGTCTTGATGCCGCGCTTCCACGCGTACGCGTACATCGAGCTGAGCTTGCCGATCGTCGGCGAACTCAGGAAGAGGTTCAGCGACTGGCTCTGGTCCAGGTACGGCGTGCGGGCCGCCGCCATGTCGATCAGCGCGCGCTGCGGGATCTCCCACGCCGTGCGGTAGAGCCCGCGCACCTCCTCGGGGACGCGCGGCAGGTCCTGTACCGAGCCGCTGCTCTCGCGCAGTTCCTCGCGCATCCGCTCGTCCCACAGGCCGAGCCGCTTGAGGTCCGCCACCAGGTAGGCGTTCACCTGGAGGAACTCGCCGCTGAGCGTCTCCCGCTTGAAGAGGTTGGAGACCTGCGGCTCGATGCACTCGTAGACACCGGCGATGGAGGCGATGGTCGCGGTCGGCGCGACGGCGAGCAGCAGCGCGTTGCGCAGCCCGGTCTGCGCGATCCGCTCGCGCAGCGCCGCCCACCGCTGCGGCCAGGACTCCTCGGCCTCCGGGTAGTGGTCGGGGTGCAGTACGCCGCGCGCCGTGCGGGTCGCCGCCCAGGCGGGGAGCGGGCCGTGCCGCTCTGCCAGGTCGGCGGAGGCCTCGTAGGCGGCGAGCATGACGCGCTCGGAGATGCGGGTGGAGAGCTGCCGCGCCGCCGCCGAGTCGAAGGGCAGCCGCAGCCGGAAGAAGACGTCCTGGAGGCCCATCAGGCCCAGACCGACCGGGCGCCAGCGGGAGTTGGAGGCGCCCGCCTCAGCGGTCGGGTAGAAGTTGATGTCGACGACGCGGTCCAGGAAAGTGACGGCCGTACGGACGGTGGCGTCGAGCCGCTCCCAGTCCACCTCCCCGCCGTCGGTCAGGTGTGCGGCGAGGTTGACGGAGCCCAGGTTGCAGACGGCCGTCTCCCCGTCGTCGGTGACCTCCAGGATCTCCGTGCACAGGTTCGAGGAGTGCACGACGCTGCCGGGCTCCGCCGTCTGGTTCGCGGTGCGGTTGGCGGCGTCCTTGAAGGTCATCCAGCCGTTCCCGGTCTGCGCGAGGGTGCGCATCATCCGGGCGTACAGCTCGCGCGCGGGCAGCGTACGGACCGCGAGCCCGGCGGCCTCGGCGCGGCGGTAGGCGGCGTCGAACTCGTCGCCCCACAGGTCGACCAGCTCCGGTGTGTCGGACGGGGAGAAGAGCGACCAGGCGGTGTCCGCCTCGACCCGGCGCATGAACTCGTCCGGAATCCAGTGCGCGAGGTTGAGGTTGTGGGTGCGCCGGGCCTCCTCGCCGGTGTTGTCGCGCAGTTCGAGGAACTCCTCGATGTCCGCGTGCCAGGTCTCCAGATAGACGCAGGCCGCGCCCTTGCGCCTGCCGCCCTGGTTGACCGCGGCCACCGAGGAGTCCAGCGTCCGCAGGAAGGGGACGATGCCGTTCGAGTGCCCGTTCGTGCCCCGGATGAGCGAACCGCGGGCGCGGATGCGGGAGAACGGCAGGCCGATGCCGCCGGCGTGCTTCGAGAGGCGGGCCACCTGGTGGTAGCGCTGGTAGATCGAGTCGAGTTCGTCCAGCGGTGAGTCCAGCAGGTAGCACGAGGACATCTGGGGGTGCCGGGTGCCGGAGTTGAACAGCGTGGGGGAGGAGGGGAGATAGGCGAGCGTGCTGGTCAGCCGGTACAGCTCGGCCACCTCGCGCACCGCTGCCGCGGCCTGCTCGGCGGTGTCGCCCTCGGCGGCCAGCCCGCAGGCCACGCGCAGCAGGAAGTGCTGCGGCGTCTCGATGACCTGCCGGGTGCGCGGGTGCCGCAGCAGGTAGCGCGAGTGGACGGTACGCAGCCCGAAGTAGCCGAAGCGGTCGTCCGCTCCCGCCGCGAGGGCGGCCTCCACCAGCGCGTCCAGCCGGTCCGCGTGCCGGGTGACGAACCGCGCCGTGCCGTCCGCGATCAGCCCCTCGCGGTGCCCCACCGCGACCGAGGTGGAGAAGGAGACGGCGCCCTGCCCGGCCGCCTCGTCCCGTACGGCGAGGGTGAGCAGCCGGGCGGCGAGCCGCGAGTACTCCGGCTCCTCGCCGATCAGCCCGGCCGCCGCCTCGGCGGCGAGGGACCGCAACTCCGCCGCGCCGGAGCCCGGATGACGGCCGCGCAGCGCGGCGGCGGCCACCCGGTGCGGGTCGGCTGCGGGCAGGTCGGCGCTGAGGCGGACCAGCAGGGCGGTGAGTTCCGCGGCGGCGGATTCCGCGCCCGCGGGGCCCGCTGAGACGGGCTCCGCGGTGGCGGGTGCGGCTGGTGCGATGGTCACGGGACGTGCTCTCCCTCGCTCGGCTGGAGCCACGGGGAGGGGCACGACGGGCGTGAGCGGCTCCGGACTTCAAGGCACGACGGCGCTCCGCGTCCGCCGGCCCAACCCACGAGGCCCGGACGTGTACAAAACCGTCGGCAGGTGCTCGGGCTCGGCCGCGGCGCGGTGGACGCGCCCGCCATACCGTTGCGGGACAGCTCCGGATTCACACCGGATTCCCCTGCGGCGACAGCAAGCACCACCATACATGTGGTGCCACCCAGCTCATGCACCCCAAGATGTGGTGTCCCGCGCGGGCGACAGGAAGGCGCTCAGCCGGACAGCTCCAGTGCGAAGGTCCACAGCGGCAGGCCCGGCAGCGGCTCCCAGTCCCGCTCCGGGGTGCGGACGAAACCCAGCCGCCCGTACAGCCGGTGGGCCGCCGCCATCTCCGGCACGCTGGAGAGCACCACCCGGCGCAGTCCCAGCCCGCGCGCCCGCGTGAGGCACTCGCGTACGAGCGCCTCGCCCACGCCCCGGCCCCGGCCGGCCGGGAGCACCGCGAGCATCCGGAACTCGGCCTCGCCCGGCCCCGCGATGTCCGCGTACTCCCCGCCCGCGCCGACGAAGGCGACCGCGCCCAGCAGCGCGCCGGCGCCGCCCGCCTCGGCCGGTCCCGCCGTCTCCACGGCCACCAGCACCTGCGTGTGCCGAGCGCGGCGCCGGGCGTCCCGCAGCTCCTCGAGGTAGGGATCGCTCACCCCGTGGGTCAGCAGCCCGTCGCCGAGGTACACCCGGGCGGTCAGCTCGCCGACGTCTGCGAGTTCTTCCTCGCGCGCCGCCCTGATCGTTATGTCCATGACCGCCAGCATGCGGTACGCGCCCGGGTGCGTACCGGGCAGGCCCTCAGTGGCCGCCGGCCGCCGGGGGCAGGTCCTTGACCTTGGGGTCGCCCGCGTCCGCCGTGTAGTCGGCCGGGACGGTCTCGTCGACGCCCTCCGGCGCCTTCAGCGCCCGCAGGACGAACGTGAGGGCCACCGTCACCACCGCGTTCAGCACGATCGCGGTCAGCCCGATGTAGCCGATCTCGCCGATCATCGGGATCGAGTCGTTGCTGCCGCCGAAGTGCTTCTGCTTGGGCGAGGAGACGTGGTACGCGGCGATCGTGCCGTACGCCATGCCGACGGCCCAGCCCGCCAGCAGCGCCCAGCGGTGCAGCCACCGGGTGAACAGGCCGCCGACCAGGGCGGGGAAGGTCTGGAGAATCCAGATGCCGCCCAGCAGCTGGAAGTTGATCGCCGTCGACTTGTCCAGCGTCAGGACGAACACCAGCGCCCCCACCTTGACCACCAGCGAGGTGATCTTGGAGACCTTGGTCTCCTGCGCCGGGGTGGCGTCCGGTTTGAGGAAGTCCCGGTAGATGTTGCGGGTGAAGAGGTTCGCGGCGGCGATGGACATGATCGCCGCCGGGACCAGCGCCCCGATGCCGATCGCGGCGAACGCCACCCCGGTGAACCAGTCCGGGAACATGTTCTCGAACAGCTGGGGCACGATCAGCTGCCCGTTCTCGACCTCGATGCCCGCCGCGATGCCCATGAAGCCCAGCAGCGCCAGCAGGCCCAGCATGAGCGAGTACAGCGGCAGGATGGTGGTGTTGCGGCGGATCACCTCGCGGCTGCGGCTGGAGAGCGTCGCGGTGATCGCGTGCGGGTACATGAACAGCGCGAGCGCCGACCCCAGCGCCAGGGTGGCGTACGCCCAGTGCGCGTCGGGCCCGGCCACCAGGGAGCCGCCGGTCTCCGAGAGCTTCTCCTCGGCGTCGCTGAAGATGTCGTCGAACCCGCCCAGTTCGATGGGGATGTAGATGATCGCGACCACGATCACCAGGTAGATCAGCGCGTCCTTGACGAAGGCGATCAGCGCCGGGGCGCGCAGGCCGGACGAGTAGGTGTACGCGGCCAGCACGCCGAAGGCGATCAGCAGCGGCAGGTCCTTGACGAACCAGTGCGTCGACTCGCCGCCGCCCACCCCCAGCACGTCCAGCACCGCCTGGATGCCGACGAGTTGGAGCGCGATGTACGGCATCGTGGCCAGGATTCCGGTGAGGGCGACCGCGAGCGAGAGCCCCTTGGAGCCGAAGCGCCCCTTCACGAAGTCCGAGGTCGTCACGTAGCCGTGCCGGTGGGAGACCGACCAGAGGCGGGGCAGGAAGGTGAAGATCAGCGGGTAGACGAGGATCGTGTACGGCACCGCGAAGAAGCCGGCCGCGCCCGCCGCGTACACCGCGGCCGGGACGGCGACGAAGGTGTACGCGGTGTACAGGTCGCCGCCGAGCAGGAACCAGGTGATCCAGGTGCCGAAGCTGCGCCCGCCCAGGCCCCACTCGTCCAGGTTGTCGGCCGTCGCCCTGCGCCAGCGGGCGGCGAGGAAGCCCATCACCGTGACCAGGGCGAAGAAGAAGAGGAAGACGCTGAGCGCGACGACGTTGACGCCTTCGTTCACTTCGGCTCAGCCCCCTCGGTCCGCCCGCCCTGACCGCCGTGCCCGCCCTGACCCGCGTGCCCGGCCGCCTGCTTGCGGGCCGCCTGCTCCCGGCGTACGAGCACGTACGCGACGCAGGTCAGCGCCGTCGAGATCGGCACCCAGAGCATCTGGTACCAGTAGAAGAACGGGATGCCGATGAAGGCCGGGTCCACGCTGTCGTACGAGCCGACCCAGAGCATCGAGACGAACGGCGCGAGGAGGCACAGCCCGGCCACCACGCGCGAGGGCGTGACGACCGGTTCGCGGGCGTGCGGTGGTGACATGAAGGCGACTCCGTCCCTGGGGCTCCGGCCGGTCTTCTGCGGGGTGGCAGAAATCTAGTCACAGAGCGGTCCCCCGTCACTACCCCGATCAGTAACGGACAGGCCACGCGGAGCGTGTAGGCGTCACGGAGGTGCGGTGGATGGGCGGGAACGGGCGGGGGAAGGCCGCGCGGAGCCGCCGCCCGCTCAGGGGCGGGGCCGCTGGAGCCGGGCCACGAACTTGTAGCGGTCGCCGCGGTAGACCGACCGCACCCACTCCACCGGCTCACCGTCGGTGTCCCGCGAGTGCCGCGAGAGCATCAGCATCGGCAGGCCCACGTCGGTGGCCAGCAGCCCGGCCTCCCGCGGGGTGGCCAGCGAGGTCTCGATGGTCTCCTCGGCCTCCGCCAGGTGGACGTCGTAGACCTCCGCCAGCGCAGTGTAGAGCGAGGAGTACTTGACCAGGCTGCGCCGCAGGGCGGGGAAGCGCTTCTCGGAGAGGTGCGTGGTCTCGATGGCCATCGGTTCGCCGCTGGCCAGCCGCAGCCGCTCGATGCGCAGCACCCGGCCCCCGGCGAGGATGTCCAGCAGGCCGGCCAGGCGGTCGTCCGCGGTGATGTAGCCGATGTCCAGGAGCTGCGAGGTGGGTTCGAGTCCCTGGGCCCGCATGTCCTCGGTGTAGGAGGTGAGTTGGAGCGCCTGGGAGACCTTGGGCTTGGCGACGAACGTGCCCTTGCCCTGTATCCGCTCCAGCCGTCCCTCGACCACGAGTTCCTGGAGTGCCTGGCGGACGGTCGTCCGTGAGGTGTCGAACTCGCTTGCCAGCGTGCGCTCCGGCGGGACCGGGGTGCCCGGTGGCATGGTTTCGGTCATCTCGAGCAGATGGCGCTTGAGCCGGTAGTACTTGGGAACGCGCGCGGTGCGTGTCGCCGCCTGCCCGTTCCCCCCGCTTCCGCCCCCGCCGGCGGTGCGGGCGGTGGCCACCCTGTCTATCCCGACCTCAGTGGCCGCAACCCCGTCGGTGCCCATGGCACGCCTTCCCGACTCGTGTCGTGCTGCCGTCACCGGCTCCTCCGTGTACGTCGCGGGTCACATCGTGGCACGGGCTCTGCCAAGGGGGGTGTCCCAGCTCAGATGTCGTTCCGGTAACGGAACCGACTGTGAGCTTTATACACCGTTGACACCCCTATAGGTCTAGGCCAAGCTGCGGGCACTGGTCTAAACCATTAAAGACCAAACCCAGACCCACGGGCAGTACGCGGCGTATGTCTTCTGTCATCTCGGTGGGCGGGGGGTTTCTGGTGGTCCCTTGAGGAGGATGACGTGAAGCGCAAGCTCATAGCGGCTGTAGGAGCCGCCACGATGGTGGCCACGGTCGCCGGTTGTGGCTCCGACGATGACGACAGCGGCAGCGGCGGCGGCAACAAGACGCTGACCGTCTGGGCGATGGACGGCTCGGCCCCCGAAGCCTGGGTCAAGGAACTCAACAAGGAGTTCGAGGCCAAGAACAAGGGCGTCAAGGTCAAGATCAAGGTACAGCAGTGGAACGGCATCCAGGAGAAGATCACCACCGCCCTCTCCGAGGACGCTCCGCCGGACGTGATCGAACTGGGTAACACCCAGACCGCCGGCTACGCGGTCACCGGCGGCCTCGCCGACCTGACCGACATGAAGGGCGAGCTGGGCTACGACACGTGGACCAAGGGCATGCTGCCCTCCGCCGAACTTGACGACAAGCTCTACAGCGCCCCCTGGTACGCGGCCAGCCGCGTCGTGGTCTACGACAAGAAGGCCTACGCGGACGCCGGCGTCAAGCCGCCGACCACCCGCGACGAGTGGGTCGACGGTCTCGAGAAGCTCAAGGCCAAGGGCGACAAGCAGCCCATCTACCTCCCCGGCCAGAGCTGGTACGTCTACTCCGGTTTCCTGTGGGACGAGGGCGGCGAGCTGGCCGTCGAGGACGGCGACAAGTGGAAGGGCGCGCTGGACAGCCCCGAAGCCGTGAAGGCGATGAACTTCTACAAGAAGCTCCAGTCCTTCTCCACCGGCCCCAAGGACGCCGACGAGGCCACCCCGCAGCAGTCCACGGACGTCGTGCCCAAGGGCAAGGTCGCCTCGTGGATCGGGCTCGGCTGGGAGGCCGGCGGCGCCATCGACGCCATGAAGAAGGCCGGCGGCAAGGCCGACTTCGGCTACTTCCCGATCCCGGGCAAGACGGCCGGCAAGCCGGGCAGCACCTTCCTGGGCGGCTCCAACCTCGCCGTCTCGGAGCGCTCGCAGAACAAGGACCTCGCGAAGGAGTGGCTGAAGATGGCCACTTCCGAGAAGTGGATGACGAAGTACGCCGAGGCCACCGAGGGCGGTCTGCTGCCCAACAGCGAGGCCGCGCAGTTCACCCCGGCCAAGGGCTCCTTCGCCGAGGCCATGGGGAAGACCGCCGACACCGGCCGCACCACGCCCATCACCCCGGGCTGGGCCAACGTCGAGACGGACCCGAACCCGATCAAGGAGTACATGACCAAGGTGCTCAAGGGTGAGGACCCCAAGAAGGCCGGTGAGGACGCGAACAACGCGATCACCGAGCGCGTCAACAAGAGCTGATCACTCAGGGTGCCCCCGGCAGCGCGGCTGCCGGGGGCTCTCGCCCTGCGCCCTGTCCCCGGCCCTCACCCCGAGGAAGTAGAAAATGACCGTGCAAACCCAGGGAGCGACCCCGGTCGCCAAGGAGCCGCCGCCCCGCGGGCCCGCGGCGGAGCCAGGGCGGTCGCCCCGCGGCAAGCCGTCGCTGCCCGGCCGGTGGCTCCCGTATCTGCTGATCGCTCCGGCGGTCCTCTCCCTGCTGGTCTTCCTGGGCTATCCGCTGGTGCGGAACGTCATCATCTCCCTCCAGCAGCTCGGCCGGACGGAGATGATCTCCCGGAAGACCGTGTGGACCGGGTTCAGCAACTACACGGACCTGCTGTCCAACGACGCCTTCTGGACCGTCGTCGTACGGACCTTCGTCTTCATGGCCGTCAACGTGGCACTGATCATGACGATCGGTACCTTGATCGGCCTGCTGCTCAACCGGCTCGGCAAGAAGATGCGGCTGGTCCTCTCGCTGTCCCTGGTGATGGCGTGGGCGATGCCCATCGTCGCCTCCGCGACCGTCTTCCGCTGGCTGTTCGACACCCAGTTCGGCGTCATGAACTGGGTCATGCGCAGCCTTGGCTTCGAGGGCTACGAGCAGCACAACTGGTTCGAGACCGGCTTCTCCACGCTCGTCATCGTGACCCTGCTGATCGTCTGGGGCTCGGTCCCCTTCGTGGCGCTCAACCTCTACGCGGGGCTCACCACGATCAGCGGCGAGCTGTACGAGGCCGCCCGGATGGACGGCGCCAACAGCTTCCGGCTCTTCCGCTCCATCATCCTCCCGATCATGAAGCCGTTCTTCCTGATCACCACGTTCCTGGAGATCATCTGGGTCTTCAAGGCGTTCGCCCAGATCGTCGCCCTCAACAGCGGCGGACCCGACCGGGCCTCCGAGACCCTGCCGGTCTTCGCCTACGTCGAGGGCATGTCGCAGGGGAGCTTCGGCCTCGCCGCCGCCGCGTCCGTACTGACCATCCTGATCCTGCTGATCGCGATGTCCTTCTACTTCCGCCTGATGCTCAAGCAGGAGGAGGAGCAGTGAGCAACACCGTTCTGGCCGACAAGGCGCCCCTCGACACACCGGACAAGGCGGCTGCCAAGGCCCGGCGCCGCAAGACGTTCGGCAAGGTCTGGCCCAACGTCGCGGCCCTCCTCCTGGTGCCCTTCTTCCTCTTCCCGGTCTACTGGATGTTCTCGACATCCTTCAAGCCGTCCCACGAGGTCCTCACCGAGACCCCGCAGTTCTTCTTCACGCCGACGTTCGAGAACTACAGCACCGCGACCGGTGTCGACCAGTTCTGGACGTACGTGGTCAACAGCCTCACCGTGACCATCGGCGCCGTGGTACTCGCGCTGGTCGTGTCGCTGGCGGCGGCGTTCGCCATCGTGCGGATGAGGTTCAAGGGCCGCAAGGGCCTGGTGCTCGCCGTGATGATGGCCCAGATGGCGCCCTGGGAAGTCATGGTCATCGTGATGTACCTGATCGCGCGGGACGCGGAGATGCTCAACAGCATCGCCTTCCTGACACTGATCTACTTCGTGATGGTCCTCCCCTTCACCATCTGGACACTGCGCGGATTCATCGCCGCGGTGCCCAAGGAGCTGGAGGAGTCGGCCATGATCGACGGCTGCAGCCGGACGCAGGCGTTCTTCCGCGTCGTCTTCCCGCTGCTCGCTCCCGGCCTGATGTCCACCTCGCTCTTCGGGTTCATCACCGCCTGGAACGAGTTCGCCATGGTGCTGATCCTGAACAAGGACTCCGAGGCGTACACCCTGCCGCTGTGGCTGACCCAGTTCCAGACGGCGTTCGGCAGCAACTGGGGGGCCACCATGGCCGCCTCGTCGCTGTTCGCCATTCCCGTGCTTCTCCTGTTCCTCTTCCTCCAGCGGCGCGCGGTCAGCGGGCTGAGCGCCGGAGCGGTAAAGGGCTGACCCCGAAAGAAAGACGTCATGACGACCCTTGTCAGCGACACCACCACCCTCACGCGGGACGCTTTGGCCGTCCTCCAGCCCGGATTCACCGGCACCACCGCGCCCGAATGGCTGCTGGAGCAGCTCCGCCAGGGGCTCGGCTCCGTCGGCCTCTTCGGCCGGAACGTCGAGTCCGCCGAGCAGCTGACGGCGCTCACCGCCCAGCTGCGCGCGGTGCGCCCCGACGTGCTGGTGGCCATCGACGAGGAGGGCGGCGACGTCACCCGGCTCGAGGTGCGCACGGGGTCGTCCTACCCGGGCAACCTCGCGCTCGGCGCGGTCGACGACCCGGACCTGACCCGGGCCGTCGCCCGCTCCCTGGGCCGGCGGCTGGCCGCGTGCGGGGTCAACCTCAACTGGGCGCCGTCGGCGGACGTCAACTCCAACCCGGACAACCCGGTGATCGGCGTACGCGCCTTCGGCGGCGATCCGCAACTGGTGGCCCGGCACACCGTCGCCTACGTGGAGGGCATGCAGTCGGCCGGCGTCGCCGCCTGCGTCAAGCACTTCCCCGGGCACGGCGACACCAACGTCGACTCGCACCACGCCATGCCGCGCATCGACGCGGACCTGGCCACGCTCAACGAGCGTGAGCTGGTGCCCTTCCGTGCCGCGGCCGAGGCGGGCAGCAAGTGCGTGATGAGCGCGCACATCCTGCTGCCCGCCCTGGACGAGGCGCTGCCCGGCACCCTCAGCCCGGCCGTGCTGACCGGCCTGCTGCGGGCGCCGCGGAGCGAGGGCGGGGTCGGGCACTACGGCCTGATCGTGACCGACGCGGTGGAGATGGACGCCATCTCGGCCACCTACGGCCTGGAGCAGGGCACCGTGCTCGCGCTCGCCGCCGGAGCCGACGCGATCTGCGTCGGCGGCGGGCTGGCCGACGAAGACACCGTGCTGCGGCTGCGTGACGCGCTGGTGAGGGCCGTCCGCGACGGCGAGCTTCCGCGTGAACGGCTCGCCGACGCCGCAGCACGGGTTCGCGAACTGGCGAGCTGGACGCAGGGCGCGGGCGCGCCGGAAAAGCAGGAGGGGAGCGCGCCCGCATCCTCGTCCCGGCCCGCCGGTGCGGCCGGTGCGGCCGACGACGCCGAGGTGGGGCTGCTCGCGGCCCGCCGCGCGCTGCGGGTGACCGGGGCGGACGGCTACCGGCCGCCGGCCGCGCCGCCCTTCGTGGCCGCCTTCACCCCGCTGGCCAACATCGCCGTCGGCGGCGAGACGCCCTGGGGCCCGGCGGCGGAGCTGGAACGTTTCCTTCCCGGCACCACCACCGCCACCTACGGTCTGGAGGAGGTCACCGCCGCGGGCCCGTCCGGCTTGCTCGCAAATGTGCTCGAGGCGGCGTCGGACCGTAGGATCGTCGCAGTAGTGCGAGACGTCCACCGGCACAGCTGGATGGCCGACGCCCTGGACGCCCTGCTCGCCGCGCGGCCCGAGACGGTCGTGGTCGAGATGGGGCTGCCCCAGGCACCGCCGGCCGGGGCGCTGCACATCGCCACACACGGCGCCGCCCGCGTCTGCGGACGGGCCGCCGCGGAGGTCATCGCCGGCAAGGGGGCCGGCAGCTGATCCCCTCGGTCCGCACAGCACACAGCCACCTGGAGGCACCCAGCATGTCCGCCCCGACCTCGTCCGAGCAGACCCACCTGCCGGGACGGATCATGTCCGGTGAGATGGCCGAGCAGCCCGCGGTGCTGCGGCGCATCCTGGAGGAAGGCGCCCCGGCCATCCGCGCGACGGCCGAGGCGATCGCCGCCCGCAACCCCCGCTTCGTGCTGCTGACGGCGCGCGGTACGTCCGACAACGCGGCGCTCTACGCCAAGTACCTGCTGGAGGTGCTGCTGGGCAAGCCCTGCGGGCTCACCTCCATGTCCACCACCACGGCGTACGAGGCCAAGGCGGACCTCACCGACTGCCTGGTGATCACCGTCAGCCAGTCCGGCGGCTCGCCGGACCTGGTCGCCTCCACCCAGGCGGCCCGCGAGGCCGGTGCCGTCACGCTCGCCGTGACGAACAACCCGGACTCGCCGCTGGCGGCCGTCAGCGAGTTCCACATCGACGTGCTGGCGGGCGAGGAGAAGGCCCTCCCGGCGACGAAGACGTACACGGCCGAGCTGCTCGCCCTCTACCTCTTCGTGGAGGGCATGCGTGGCGGCAACGGCGCGGAGGCGGCGAAGGTGCTGCCCGAGCTGGCCGAGTCGGTGCTCGCCCGGCAGGAGGAGGTCAAGGCGCTCGCGGGCCGCTACCGCTTCGCCGAGCGGATGGTGATCACCTCGCGCGGTTACGGCTACCCGACCGCCAAGGAGGCCGCCCTGAAGCTGATGGAGACCAGCTACATCCCGGCCCTCTCCTACTCCGGCGCGGACCTGCTGCACGGGCCGCTGGCGATGGTGGACAACATCTCGCCGGTGATCGCCGTCGTCACCGACGGAAGGGGCGGCGCGGCGCTCCAGCCCGTCCTGGACCGGCTGCTGGACCGGGGTGCGGACCTCGTCGTGGTCGGCCCGCAGCAGCAGGTGGAGGCCGCCTCGGCGGGCTTCGTACTGCCGACCGAGGGCGTGGCGGAGGAGCTTCAGCCCATCCTGGAGATCCTGCCGCTCCAGATGCTGGCCTACGAGGTCACCATCGCCCGTGGCCAGGACCCGGACGCGCCCCGCGCGCTGGCCAAGGTGACCGAGACGCACTGAGGCTGCCTGACGGGCGCTGACGGGCGCCGGGCAGGCCCCGGACAGGCACGGCGCGCTCCGGGCGTGTACACGTACGGCACGGCCCCGCTCCCGCCCGGGAGCGGGGCCGTGCCGTCGTCGTGCCCGGGGGCGCCGGGCAGTCCGGAGCGTACGCGGGCATGGGGGGCCCGGAAGCGTCGTGGAACGACTTCGGGCCGCGGCGCCAGGACGGGACCCTCAGCCCGTCCGGCACCGCAGCCCGGAGTTGGATCGGCACCGGAGACTATGGCGCGGTCAGGGCAGAGAGCGCCACGGATCTCGTTCCGCCCTCCTGTGCGGGGAGAGCGGAGGCAGTGCTTCACTTCGCCTCCCATTGTGGACTAGACCATTCGCTGTGTCCATGGGGCGGAGGACATGCGCCGGGGCTCGCGCGGGGCGGCCACGGGCGCCGGGGGGCGCCGGCGCCCCCCGCCGGTAGGCTCGACGCCGTGCCCTCCATGAACGACCTCGTACGCCAGCACACGGCCCTCGGCGATCCCGACCTCAAGTGGCTGCACCTCCTGGTGTCCGAGTGGCAGCTGCTGTCCGACCTGTCCTTCGCCGACCTTGTCCTGTGGGTCCCCACCCGGGACGGCACGCGCTATGTCTCCGTGGCCCAGATGCGGCCCAACACGGGCCCCACCTCCTACCAGGACGACATGGTCGGCCACCTCGTCCCGCGGGGCCGCAGGCCGCTGCTGGACGCCGCGCTGGACGAGGGCCGGATCGTGCGCGAGGGCGACCCGGAGTGGCGCGAGGAGGTGCCCGTGCGGGTGGAGTCCATCCCGGTGCGCCGCGAGGGCCGCATCCTGGGGGTCATCGCCCGCAACACCAACCTCCTCACCGTGCGGACCCCGAGCCGCCTGGAGCTGACCTACCTCCAGAGCGCCTCCGACCTCGCCCAGATGATCGCCGCCGGATCGTTTCCCTTCCCGGGCCAGCCGGGCGACACCGACGTCTCACCGAGGGTCGGCGACGGCCTGATCCGGCTCGACGCGGAGGGCGTCGTCCAGTACGCGAGCCCCAACGCGCTCTCCGCCTACCACCGGCTGGGCCTCAACGCCGACCTGGTGGGGCTGCACCTCGGCGAGGCCACGACCGAACTCGCCCCCTCGCGGGGCGCGGTGGACGAGGCGATGGTCAAGCTGGCCAGCGGCTGGGCACCGCGCGCCGCCGAGGTCGAGGGCAACGACTGCGTGGTCCAGCTGCGGGCCATCCCGCTCAAACCCAAGGGCAGCCGGATCGGTTCGCTCGTACTGCTGCGCGACATCACCGAGGTACGGCACCGCGAGCGCGAACTGCTCACCAAGGACGCCACCATCCGGGAGATCCACCACCGGGTGAAGAACAACCTCCAGACGGTCGCCGCGCTGCTGCGCCTCCAGGCCCGCCGGATGGACTCCGACCGGGGGAGGGACGCGCTCAACGAGGCCGTGCGCCGGGTCGGTTCGATCGCGATCGTGCACGAGACGCTCTCCCAGAACCTCGACGAGCGGGTCGAGTTCGACGAGATTGCGGACCGGGTGCTCGCCATGGTCACCGAACTCTCACCGGACCGGGTCACGGGCCGCCGTACCGGACGCTTCGGCATTCTCGACGCCGAGGTCGCCACCCCGCTGTCGATGGTCCTGACCGAGGTGCTCCAGAACGCGCTTGAGCACGCGTTCGATCCGGGTACGCAGGGCACGGTCGAGGTGGGCGCGGTGCGCGGCCGGGCGGCCGGGGGCGCGGGCGGCCGGCTGCTGGTGACCGTGCAGGACGACGGGCTAGGGCTGCCGCCGGGCTTCGACCCGAGGCGGGGCGGCAATCTGGGGCTCCAGATCGTCCGCACGCTGGTGGAGGGGGAGTTGGGCGGCACCTTCGACATGGTGCCCGCCCCCGGCGGCGGTACCCGGGTGGTCTTCGACCTGCCGGTCGCAGGGGAGAAGCCGTAGGCGGGAGCGGGACGGAACGGCCGGGCCGGATCGGGCTGGGTCCAGTTGGGTTGGGGCGAGTCGGGTTGGGCCGGGAATGCCGAAAGCCCCGGACGGTGACGTGAAGTCACGGTCCAGGGCTCAGGATTCTGCGTGTGCGGTGCGTTATCGGTGCACTGCGCGCTGCGGCTCGGGATGCTGCCAGGTGGCCGACCGGCCGCCGTTCAGGCGGTGGCGGCGTTGTTGCGCGCCCGGTTGCGGGCGGCGCGGCGCTTCATCGCGCGGCGCTCGTCCTCGCTGAGGCCACCCCAGACACCGGAGTCCTGACCGGACTCCAGAGCCCACTGCAGGCACTGCTCCATGACGGGGCAGCGACGGCAGACGGCCTTGGCTTCCTCGATCTGCAGCAGCGCGGGACCGGTGTTGCCGATGGGGAAGAACAGCTCGGGGTCTTCCTCGCGGCAAACGGCGTTGTGACGCCAGTCCATGGCTGCTACCTCTCCTCGTGTGGCGGTTTGCTTGTGAATGTGAACGCTTTCACGAATCCCCTCACAGGGGAAGGGCTCCGCGCCGATATGTGATGCGGGTCCCACAGGAAGGAGGAGGAGGATTCGGGCTCTCAAGGGGGCCGCTTGTGGGGCCGTCCCGATCGCCATGAAGAGACTCGCAAACCTCGGCGGCGGATACAACCCCTTCTGGAAACTTTTTTTTGATTCCTTGGTGTCGCATCACTCACAGCCGTACTTCCAGTGGGTGGAGGCCAGCCTAAACGTTCGAGTAAAAGGACTTTAGGCCCTTCGGCTTACACAATCACGCGCAGTGCACGCCGTACGCCTGTGAACTGAACGCTGGTGCGCAGTCCCAAGTGGTCACCGTCCATCTGGAGAGGCAGTGGAACCTGTGAATGCAAGGTGAAGTCCGTCAGATCGTGCAGGGCGATCGCGTGTTTCCCGTGCGGACCGCGATCGGGCCGGGAGGCGAGCAGCTGTGCGCCGTAACGGGTGACCGCGCCCATGGTCAGCCGGGAGAGTCCCAGCAGGTCGAGGCCGGTGTCGAAGGAGGTGCCGGGCACCGCGTAGAGCGGCCGGTTGCCCAGATAGGTCCACGGCGCGGTGTTGCAGACGGTGGAGAGCACGAGATTCTCGACCGGCGCCTCGCCCGGCCGCTCCAGCGTGATCGTGCCGTGCCGGCGGTGCGGTTCGTTCACGAACTGGCGCAGCACCTGTCGTACGTACAGCGGGTGGGTCGAACGCTTGCCCCGCTCCCGCTGCTGCTCGACCCGGCCGATGACCCCGGCGTCGAAGCCGTACCCCGCGCAGAAGGTGAACCAGCGCGGCGGCACCTCGGCGTCCTCCGTGCCGGGCACGCCGGCGGCCAGGCCCAGCCCGACCGTGCGCTCGCTGCGCTCGTGCAGGGCGTCCAGCAGCGCGCCGGTGGCCTCCACCACGTCGTTGGGCAGGCCGAGGGCGCGGGCGAAGACGTTGGTCGATCCGCCGGGCACGACCGCGAGCCGGGGCAGCCGGCCGGGGTCGGGGCCGTGGTGCAGCAGGCCGTTGACGATCTCGTTGACCGTGCCGTCGCCGCCGAGCGCGATCACCAGCTCGGTCTGGCCGTCTTCCGCGGCCCGCCGGGCCAGGTCGCGGGCGTGCCCCCGGTACTCCGTGGTCGCGACCTCCAGCTTGAGATCGCTCGCGAGCGCGTGCGAGAGCACGTCACGGGTCCGCGCGCTGGTGGTGGTGGCTGCCGGATTGACCACGAGAAGTGCGCGCATGAGGTGCAGCGTACCTACGCCGGGGTACACGGCGCAGTCCGGTGCCGGGCTACCCTGCTGGGGTGAGTGACACCGATTCCGCCCCCGTCCGCCCGGCCCGGATCGTGACTGCGGCAGTGCTGACCGCGGTCGAGGGCGCCGTGGTCGCCGGATTCGGGCTGTACTCGCTGATCCTGCTCTTCACCGGTGATCCGGACGGCATGACGCAGGCGCTGACGCTGGCCCTGACGGTCCTCGCGCTGTCCGTGCTGCCGCTCGCCGCGGCGCGGGGGCTGTGGACGGTGCAGCGCTGGAGCCGCGGGCCCGCGATGATCATCCAGCTGCTGGCGCTGCCGGTGGGCTGGCAGATGGCGCAGAACGGCGGCGTCTGGACGCTGGGCGGGCTCGTGATCGGCGCGATGGCGCTCGCGGTGCTCGTCTGTGTGGTCAATCCCACCGCGACCGAGGCGCTGGGCATCGGCCCGCGGGACGCGTAGCCCGCCGTGAGCTGCCGGAGGCCGTGCGGGACGGCCTCCCGGTCAACTTCCCATGACTCGGGCCACGGTCTGGAGGGTCACTCCTCCACGAGCAGCCGGTCGCGCAGCTGGGCCAGGGTGCGGGCCAGCAGGCGGGAGACGTGCATCTGGGAGATGCCGACCTCCTGGGCGATCTGCGACTGCGTCATGTTCCCGAAGAAGCGCAGCAACAGGATCTTCTTCTCGCGCGGTGGCAGCTCCTCGAGCAGCGGCTTGAGCGACTCGCGGTACTCCACCCCCTCCAGTGCGTCGTCCTCCTCGCCGAGGGTGTCGGCCACGGCCGGGGACTCGTCGTCCGTGTCCGGGACGTCGAGCGACAGGGTGCTGTAGGCGTTCGCCGACTCCAGGCCCTCCAGCACCTCCTCCTCCGAGATCGCGAGCCGCTCCGCCAGCTCGTGCACCGTCGGCGCGCGGCCGTGCTGCTGGGACAGCTCGGCGGTGGCCGAGGTGAGCGAGAGCCGCAGCTCCTGGAGGCGGCGCGGCACCCGCACCGCCCAGCCCTTGTCCCGGAAGTGACGTTTGATCTCGCCGACGACGGTGGGGGTGGCGTACGTCGAGAACTCCACCCCCCGCTCCGGGTCGAATCTGTCCACGGACTTGATCAGCCCGATCGTGGCGACCTGGGTGAGGTCGTCCAGCGGCTCACCGCGGTTGCGGAAACGCCTGGCCAGATGCTCCACCAGGGGCAGGTGCATCCGCACCAGGTGGTTGCGCAGTTCGGCGCGGGCGGGTGAGCCGTCCGGCAGCTTGCGCAGTTCGACGAAGAGCGCACGCGCCCCGCTGCGGTCCTGCGGGTCTCGCCGCCCGTGCGGGCTGTGCCGGTATTTCTCGTGCCGGTGCTGGTCCATCGCGTCCGCCTGCTCCGCCGTCCCTGCCCGCTGCCCCCGCGCCGCCGGCCCGGGCCGCTGACCTCCGCCGTCCGCGGGGTGCGGCCGGGCCTGCTGCTCGGGAATGCCGGGGCCGGCCGCCTCGGGGCGGCCCGCCCACACGTCTCGTGCCTCGTGCTCGGTCACGACGGTTCCGGACCCGCGCCGCGCTGCTTGCGCAGACTGATCGTGACCGTGCGGTCCTCCGAGACGACCGAGTCCACCTCGCCCGCGAGGGCGGAGAGAACCGTCCATGCGAAGGTGTCGCGCTCCGGGGCCCGGCCGTCCGTGGTCGGCGCCGAGACGGTCACCCGCAGGGAGTCACCGATCAGCTCGAACACGCAGTTCAGCACGGAGCCGGGCACCGCCTGCTGAAGCAGGATCGCGCACGCCTCGTCGACCGCGATCCGGAGATCCTCGATCTCGTCGAGAGTGAAGTCCAGGCGGGCGGCCAGCCCGGCCGTGGCGGTACGCAGCACGGACAGATAGGCGCCCGCGGCGGGCAGCCGGACCTCGACGAAGTCCTTGTCTCCGGGCTCGCCTGCGATCTGAGACACCCTCACCTCCAAGGTGGCGCAAGCTGGTTAGGCTCGTCGGCTGTGACCAACGCGCCGGCCGGGGACTCCACGTGGAGCAGCTGCGGAGCCCCTGGCCGGCGCGGCGGATGGTACGACTGTGACGCTATCGCGATCCGCGCCGGGATGTCGCCCGCGCGAATCTTGAACGACTCCCCGACCCGCGGGGCCGCCCCATCCAAGGGCCGTAACCCATAGTAAACACATGGGTACTGTCCGTGGCTAGGGGGTGAGGCCGGTGAATCCAGGATGACTACGCTGCGTTGGCACGGGCGAGTGCGCGCAGTGGCTCTCCGGACATCCGGAAGACCGTCCACTCGTCCATCGGCTCGGCGCCCAGCGACTGGTAGAAGCCGATAGACGGGGTGTTCCAGTCCAATACCCACCATTCGAAGCGTTCATAGCCCTCCGCGACACAGATCTCGGCGAGTGCGGAGAGCAACGCCTTCCCGTGTCCCGCGCCGCGCGCCTCCGGGCGGACGTACAGGTCCTCCAGATACACACCGTGAGTGCCCGTCCAGGTCGAGAAGTTGCGGAACCACAGGGCGAAGCCGACCGGCGTGCGTGCCGCGCCCTGGCCGCCGTCCTCCCCGCGCCCGCCGTCCTCCTCCGCGATCAGCGC
This sequence comes from Streptomyces sp. CNH287, assembly GCF_000424825.1. Lineage (NCBI taxonomy): Bacteria > Bacillati > Actinomycetota > Actinomycetes > Kitasatosporales > Streptomycetaceae > Streptomyces > Streptomyces sp. CNH287. Next base: position 354,556 of record NZ_AUKQ01000005.1, read on the forward strand.
GAAGACGGCCGGATGCGCGCCGAAGAGCGCGGCGTGCAGCTGCTCCTCGGTGGCGCGGGCGTGCTCCGGCGCACGCTCGTACGCCGCCAGCTCGCGGACCAGCTCCAGGATGACGGGGACGTCGGCGGGCACGGCGGTTCTGATCACGGAACACCTCGGGGAGTCTCGGCGGGCGGCGAAGCGGGCGGGAAGGCCGGACCGGTGACCACCGCGGTGACGGTGGTGCCCTCGGCGAAAGCCCCCTCGGCCACGAGTGCGCACAGACCGTACAGCAGCTTCGCCACGTAGACGTGGTCGAGCGGCGGCAGGCCGTGCCGGGCGGCGAAGTCCGCCGCGAAGTCGCGCAGCTCCCCGTTCGTACGGGCGAAGCCGCCGCCGTGGAAGCGCTCGTCCAGCCACCAGTCGCCCCGGCGGCCACCGAAGGCGGCGTGCTGGAGCCGGGCCACCTCCGCCCCGAGGAAGCCGCCCCGCAGCACCGGGACGCCCAGCGCCCGCCCGCCGCCCGCGAGGCCGCCCGCCAGCCCGGCCAGCGTGCCGCCCGTACCGCAGGCGACGGCGGCGACGTCCGTACGCCCGCGCAGCTCCTCGCCCAACTCGGCGCAGCCGCGCACGGCCGCCGCGTTGCTGCCGCCCTCGGGGAGCGCCAGGAAATCGCCGAAGCGGTCGTGCAGCCCGGCCAGCCAGTCGGCGTCGGCCCGGCGGCGGTAGTCGGCCCGGCTGACGAAGTGCAGCCGCATGCCGTCGGCCGCGCAGCGCGCCAGCGAGAGGTTCAGCGGCTGCCGCGCCAGCTCGTCCCCGCGCACGACGCCGACGGTGGCCAGGCCCAGCAGGCGGCCGGCGGCGGCGAGGGCGCGCAGGTGGTTGGAGTAGGCGCCGCCGAAGGTGAGCAGCGTGCGGTGGCCGCCCTCGGCGGCGGCGCGCAGATTGGGCGCGAGCTTGCGCCACTTGTTCCCGGGCAGCTCCGGATGGATCAGGTCGTCGCGCTTGAGCAGCAGCCGGACGCCCCGCCGCGCGAAGCGCTCGTCCGCCGCCTCCTGGAGCGGCGAAGGGAGCAGCGGGGCCGGGCCCGGCACTGCCGCCCGCCCGGTCACCACGCCTTCCGCCGGCACCCCGTCATCCCGTGTCACCCCATGATTCTCACGCGGCGCCCCGGGGCGGGGCACCGCGCAGCCGCCCGGCCGCCCCGGCGCGCACGCTCTGCACGCGCGCCGGGGCGGGACGGACGGAACGCACCCGAGTCAGCGCACCGCGCTGTCCCCGTGCTGCGCGACGTGCTGCTCGACGGCGGCCAGCGCCTGCTGGACCTGCGCGGCCGAGCCCGTCCCCCGCTGCTCGGCGTAGTAGGCCGCGCCCAGCTTGCGCACCAGGTCCTGCCCGGCGCGCTGGGCCTGGACCTCGCCGACCTTCTCCTTGCCCTGCGCCAGGCCGCGCTGCGCCTGCTCCTTGGCCTTGTCGAGGAACCCTGCCATTGGTCTGCCTCCTGTGCTGTACGGGGGAGTGCGGAGACGGAGTGCCCCTGCTGGTGCGACATATGCCTCCGCACGTGTGCCTGCCGATTCAACGTATGCCGTGATCACTCGGTTCCCTGCGGACGGACACGCGGCCACTCGCGCGCCTCCGCCCCGCCTCCGCCCCGCCCCCCGCGTCCGCTCTTTGGACCGCGGCGCGCCCGCCGGAAGGCACCCCGTAGCGTGGGCGCCATGAGCACCCCGGCGGGCAGCACCGCGCAGGCCCCGCCCTCGGGTGAGGGCGCCGGGCGGGCGGTGGCCGTCGGCCTGGTGTGCGCGGGGGCGTTCTCGCTCCAGTTCGGCTCGGCGGTGGGCGCGCTGCTCTTCCCCCGCGCCGGGGCGCTCGGGGTGGTGGCGCTGCGCCTGACGTTCTCCGCGCTGCTGATGCTGGCGCTGTGCCGCCCGCGGCTGCGCGGCCACACCCGCGCCGACTGGGCCGCCGCGCTCGGGCTCGGCGTCGCGCTCGGCACCATGAACACCCTCTTCTACCAGGCCATCGACCGCATTCCGCTGGGCCCCGCGGTCACGCTGGAACTGCTGGGTCCGCTCGCCCTGTCCGTCGTCGCCGCGCGCCGTGCGCTCAGCCTGCTGTGGGCCGGACTGGCGTTGGCGGGGGTCTACCTCCTGGGCAGCAGCGGATTCGACCGGCTCAACGCCGCCGGTGTGGCCTTCGCGCTGGCGGCGGGCGCGATGTGGGTGCTCTACATCGTCTTCAACGCCCGTGTGGGGGCGCGCTTCCCGAAGATGGACGGGCTGGCCCTGGCGATGGCCGTGGCCGCGCTGATCAGCGCACCGCTGGGGGTGGCCGGCGGGGGCTCCGCCCTGCTGGACCCGGTCACGCTGGGGCTGGGCGCCATGGTCGCCGTCCTCTCCTCCGGGGTGCCGTACGCCCTGGACACCCTGGCCCTGCGGCGGCTGCCGCAGGCCACCTTCGCGGTGCTGATGAGCCTGATGCCCGCGGCGGCGGCGACGGCCGGCTTCCTCGTGCTCGGCCAGCGGTTGGGGCCGCCGGAGGTGCTGGCGCTGGTGCTGGTCATCGTGGCCAGCGTCGGCGCGGTACGGACGGCGCCCGCGGCGCGGCGGCGCTGCCCGAGCCCGCCGCCGTAGGCCGTGTCCGGCACAGGCCGCCTGGCGGGCCTGGTCACCACGGCCCGCTGCGTTGCGGAGCCGACCACGTACGCCCGGGTGGAGCCGAGGCGGAGCGGGTGCAGCGCACCGCACGCCGCACGCCCCGCACTGCGGGGAAGGGGGCGACGGCGAGGCCGTAGGGTGAGCCGGTGAGCGAACCCCCCATCATCAGCTGGGCCGAGGACGGCGTACCGCGTACCGCCCGCTGGCGTTCCGAGAGCGGGGCCCGGCCACCGGCGCGCGTGGCGCTCGCCGACGACACCACGAAGGCCGCCGACGCCTACAAGCTGGCCTGCGAGGGGACGGCGCTGCTGTGGCGCGGTGACTTCCAGAACGCCCGGCAACTGCTGACCGCGCTCGCCCGCCGGGTCGACGCCAAGCCGCGTACCGCGCGGGTCCGCGCGCCCGCCCCGGCTCCCGGGGACGCCTTCCACCAGCACCGGGCCCGGCAGGCCCAGCGCGCCCGCATCCTCGGCATGCTGCTGGTGCCGCTGGACGGCGAGTACGCCGTCCCCCTGCGCCGCGCGCCCGGCGTACGGGCCGCGTGCGCGGCGGCGTACGGGCCGCCGGAGGGCGCGGAGTCGGTGCTGGCGCTGCGCGAGCTGCTGGGCCTGATCGGCGCGTACGAGTGGCAGCGCAACGGAGTGCCGGTCGCGGCGCTGGGCGGTGACCGGGTCCACCCGGCCTACGGCGTCTTCTCGCCCGTACGCGGCGAGTACCTGGACCTGGTGGCCGCTGCGGCGCTGCCCGGCGGCGGGGAGGGGACGGCGTTCGACGTCGGCACCGGCACCGGGGTGCTCGCCGCGGTGCTCGCCCGGCGCGGGGTGCGGCACGTCGTCGCCACCGACACCGACCCGCGGGCCGTGCGCTGCGCCCGCGAGAACGCGGAACGGCTCGGTGTCCGGGCGGCGGTGGAGGTGGTCGAGGCGGACCTGTTCCCGCCGGGCCGCGCTCCGCTCGTCGTCTGCAACCCGCCGTGGATTCCGGCCAAGCCCACCTCGCCGCTGGAACACGCGGTCTACGACCCCGGCAGCCGGATGCTGCGCGGCTTCCTCGCCGGGCTCGCGGACCACCTGGAGCCGGGCGGGGAGGGGTGGCTGATCCTCTCCGACCTCGCCGAGCGCCTCGGCCTGCGCACCCGCGAGGAGCTGACGGGCTGGATCGCGGACGCCGGACTGCGGGTCGCGGGCCGCGCGGACATGGCGCCCCGCCATCCGCGTGCCGCCGACCCGGACGACCCGCTGCACTCCGCGCGCTCGGCCGAAGTCACCTCGCTGTGGCGGCTGGTGGCCGCCGGCTGAGCGGCCGCGCCGCCGCCGGCCCGGCCCGGCACGCCGGTGCCCGGCACCCGTACCGCGAGGTGCGGGACGGGCGCCGGGCGCCGCGGGGATGCGGGGTGGCGAACGGTGCGGCGCTCCGCCGGGTCAGTGAGCCTTGACGAAGGGAGCCTTCATCTCCAGCTGGCTGAGCCCGTTCGCCCACAGCTGCTCCACCCGGCTGCGCTCCGCCTGGTTGGGGTTGGAGTTGGTGCAGGACGGGCCGGGACCGCCGCCCGACATCAGTTCGCTGCACGGACCGGAGTAGTTGTCCGGCAGCCCGAGCACGTGACCGGTCTCGTGCGTGGTGACCCGGGTCGAGTCGTACTGCTGGTTCTGCGCGTAGTCCAGGAAGATGAAGCCCCGACCGTGCCCGTCCGTCTGGGCGTACGAGCCGCGCGGGTCGTTGCCCTCGCGGTAGGTGAAGTCGGCGTTGGCGCCCTCCTGGAGGGTCACGTTGTTGACGGCGCCGTTCCATATCTGGGTGCTGCGCGCGATCTCGGCGGCGAAGGAGGGGGCCGCGCTCGCGTTGTAGGTGACGGTGACCGCCTGCGTGCCCGGCTCGGCGGCCTGCTTCTTCATGGCCGACTTCATCACGGCCTCGAAGAACGCCTTGTTGTCGGCCTCGGCCTGCTTGGCCTCCTTGGTACCGCCGGTACCCGTGTACGCCGCCGTCACGGTGCTGTCGGCCGCCGTGTCCGGGGCCGGTGCCGCGACCGCGCCGCCGGCCGGGATCGCTGCCAGGCTCACCGCGAGGCCGAAGCCCAGCGCGCCGGCGACTGCCGCCTTGGTGTGTCTCATGGGGGGATTCCTCCTGGTCGTCCGTGGCACGGCGGCCGTCAGTGGAACGCGTGGGGCGACGGCCGGTACCACCGGATGAACGTTCGGTCCCGCAGAGTCTCGGGGAGCCGGGCGGGCGCGCGGATGATGTCAGGGGCCGATAGCTTCGGCCTATGTCCCCCCGGCCGGCCCGTACGGACCGGTGCCGCACGCCGTCTGGTGCGGCGAACAGGCGCGCCGCTATGCTCCCGCCGTGGAGCTCGAGGTGAGGCACCTTCGTGCGCTGTGTGCGATAGCCGAGACGGGCAGTGTCCGCAAGGCCGCCCGTCAGCTGGGTGTCACGCAGCCTTCCCTGACGACCCAGCTCGGCCGTATCGAACGCGCCATCGGCGGGCAGCTGTTCACCCGGGAGCGTACGGGCAGCCGCCCCACGCCGCTTGGCCGTTCGGTGCTCTGCCGCGCGCGGCCGATCGTGGCCGAGATGTCGGCCCTGGTCAGTGAGACGCGGGACGCCGTCGCGCTGTCCGGCGGCGCCCGTTTTCGTGTCGGCAGTACGGGGAACCGCGCGGTGGCGGGCTGGTTGCGCAGGCTGCACGCGCGGCTGCCGGATACGGACATCACCATCCGGATCGACGTCTCGCCGAACACCCTGCTGCGCATGGTCGCCGCGAACCAGCTCGACGTCGCCTTCGTGCACGAGGTGTCCGGCTGCCCGCTCCAGATCCCCGAGGGCGTACGGCAGCGGGTGCTGGTGGCCCAGGAGCCGCAGTTCGTCGCGCTGCCCGCCACCCACCCGGCCGCCTCGCGGGACGAGGTGCCGCTGGCCGAACTCGCCGCCGAGCGCTGGATGGTCGACCCGAGCGTCGACGGCGAGTGGGCCGGGCTGCGGCGGGTCTTCTCCGCCGCCGGGCTGGCGCCGCGGGTGGTGCACGGCGACTACCTGACGGGGGCCGACCTGGTCGCCGCGGGCGAGGTGGTGAGCCCCTGCCAGCCGACCTCGCGGCCGCGGCCCGGCATGGTCATCCGCCCGCTGTGCGGCGATCCGCTGACGGTGCGGCTGCTGCTCGCGATGCCCGAGGCCGGCTCCGCCGCCGCGGCCGAGCGGCTGGAGGCCGCGTACGCCGACCTGGAGGCGTCGTACCGCGAGGTGGCCTGGATGAGCGCGGCCTACCGGCAGTGGCTCCAGCACCACGACAGCCCGCTGCTGCGCTCCCGCGCGGCCTGAGCCGGGGCGCCTGAGACGGGCGCGTACGGGATCACCCTGGCGCGTCGGCTTCTGCGCGGGCGCGCTGGATGTCGGGGACGTGCCTCGCGCCGCCGAGGAGGGCTTCGAAGTCGGGGTACTCGGTGACGCGGAGGACCGTCACATCGCAGGTCTCTGTCCTTGATGCGGAAGGGGACTGTGTCGCCGGCGGCGAGGTCCGCAAGGTGGGGGTGGGGTGATCAGGCGGCTGCCCCTCGGCAGCCAAGGATGATGAGCGGAGTGCGTCTGTTGCCAGCCGTCGAGAGAGACTTCCGGGCCGCCCGCGAGGTACTGCCGGAGGGCGCTGGCGGTGGTGTCCACGAAGGCTTCGGGGATGGTGCGGGCGTCGAGCCAGCGGACCTGGGAGTGTTTGCGGGGTTCGCGGTTCTCGGGTTCGCCAGTCCATTCCTCTGCGGCGAGCAGGGCGCGTGCGGCCGACGGGTTCTCGTTGACGGCGGCGTAGGCGCGGGCGTGGGTGATGTGGAGGAGAGCCTCGGTCTGGCCGTCGACGTAGCCGAGACCTGTGCTGAGGGCGCCTTCGACGAGGTCGACGCAGTGGTGGGGCTGTCTGAGGCTCAGGGCCTGGTGGGCGAGGGCGCGCATCATCCAGGCAGCGTGGCTGTGGGGGTCGGCCTCGCAGGCGAGCTGGTGGCCGACCTGGTAGTAGCGCTGAGCGGCGCCCTCCTGGCCGAGGTCGCGAGCTGGGTCTCGCGGTTGCCCACTGCCCGCGCCACCTGACGACCGCAGGTCGTTCCCGGAAAGCAGACCGCACCCGGTCCGTGCCGGGGCGCCGTGGGTGGCGGCCGGTGGACCGGGTGCGGGCAGGATGACCAGGCGCTCAAGGAAACCGCAGGTCAAAGGGTCTGAATGGCGATCAGCCCTTCTTGGTCTCCCAGAAGATCTTGTCGATCTGGGCGATGTAGTCCAGAGCCTTCTGGCCCGTGGCCGGGTCGGTCGAACCCTTGGCGGCGCTGAGGGCCTTGAGGGTGTCGTTGACCAGCTGGTGCAGCTCCGGGTACTTCTCGAAGTGCGGCGGCTTGAAGTAGTCGCTCCACAGCACGGAAACGTGGTGCTTGGCCAGCTCCGCGCGCTCCTCCTTGATGACCGTCGCACGGGCCCGGAAGTGCGGGTCCTCGTTGGCCTGGTACTTCTCCTGGACGGCCTTGACCGATTCGGCCTCGATACGGGCCTGGGCCGGGTCGTACACGCCGCAGGGCAAGTCGCAGTGGGCACTGACCTGCACCTTTGGGGCGAACAGGCGGGAAAGCATAAAGCTGTCCTTCCTCGTGATCGTCTTCTCACGTGCGAGATTACTCCGTGCGGGAACTGTTTTCTCGTGTGCCCCGGGGTGCTTAGGACAAAAGTCCAGTGGGAGCGTGGGACTGGTGGCGGATCGGACCGACCGGAGGCGGAAGATGCCGGAGCGGGCGCGGGAGCGGCGGTACGAGCAGGGTGAGCCGGGCGAGCACGGCCCGCCCGGGCGCGGGCCGCTGGCGCGGATCGGGCTCGCGGAGGTGTACAACCCGTCCATGCTGCCCACGCTGCGTCCCGGAGACCAGATGGTGGTGCACTACGGCGGGACGGTGCGTGCGGGTGACATCGTGGTGCTGCGGCACCCATTCCAGCACGACCTGCTCATCGTCAAGCGCGCGGTCGCGCGGCGCCCCGGCGGCTGGTGGGTGCGGGGGGACAATCCGGCGGTGCGCAACGACAGCCGCGAGTTCGGCGCGGTGCCGGACGAACTGGTGCTGGCGCGCGCGTGGTTGCGGCTGCGGTCGCCGCGCGGGATTCAGCGCTCCGTGCCCTCGGCGGTGGGCTGGTTGCTCTCGGCGGTACGCCCGCTCGTGCCGCTCTCCAGACGCTTGCGCGCGCGGTAGGCGGCGACGTTGGCGCGGGTCGCGCAGCGGTCCGAGCAGTAGCGGCGGGACCGGTTCGTCGAGGTGTCGAGGTAGGCGTTGCGGCAGGGCGGCGCCTGGCAGATGCCCAGCCGGTCGACGCCGAGGTCGGTGAGGTGGAAGGCCAGGCCCATGCAGGCGGTGGCCGCGTAGCCCGCGGTGGCGTTGGCCGGGTAGTCGGCGAGGTGCATGTGCCAGTGCGGCTCGTCGCCGGTGCGCCGCTCGTCGTGCCGGGCGATCTGCGGGCTGGCCGGGAACTCCATCAGCAGCGAGTTGAGCAGGTCGACCGCGCGTACGTCGTCGCCCTCGGAGGCGGCGCCGAAGACGGCGCGCAGGCGCGTCCGTACGCCGCGCAGTCGGGTCACGTCCGCCTCCGTGGCGCGCCGGGCCGCCTGATTGCTGGGGCCGAACAGTTCGCGGACCGCCTCCACGGAGGTGAGCGTGTCCATGCCGCGCTCCGGCTCCTCGGTGTTGACCAGCCGCACCGCGTAGTCCGAGTAATAGTTCAGTTCCACTTGTGATCCTTACGGCTGACGGGCTAGTGTCCGTAATAGATGAAGGGTGAACCAGGGTATTACACGGAGGTGTGACGCCTTGGTGCGGAGTGAAGGAGACGGGATGTCGGCGGAGACGGCGGAGACGACCGTGACCACGGGGTGGGACTGGCAGGCGTGGCAGGACAGCTGGGATCGCCAGCAGGAGTGGTACCTGCCCGACCGTGAGGAGCGCTTCCGGGTCATGCTCGACATGGTCGAGGCGCTGGTGGGCCCCGCCCCCAGGGTGCTGGACCTGGCATGCGGTACGGGCAGCATCTCGGACCGGGTGCTCAAGCGATTCCCCAAGGCACGGACCACAGGCGTCGACCTCGACCCGGCGCTGCTGACCATCGCCCGCGGCCACTTCGCCGACGAGCCCCGCGCCGCGTTCGTGACCGCGGACCTCACCGACCCCGACTGGCCCCGGCAGCTGCCGGAGCCCTCGTACGACGCGGTGCTCACCGCGACCGCGCTGCACTGGCTGCGTACGGACGCGCTGCACACGCTCTACGGCCGGCTCGCGGGCGTGCTGCGGGAAGGCGGTGTCTTCATGAACGCCGACCACATGCCGGAGGAGGGCACACCGCGCATCAACGCGGCCGTGCACCACTTCGACCGGGAGCGCCGCGCGCAGGCGAGGACGGCGGGCGCGCACGACTGGGCGGACTGGTGGCAGCTGGTCGCCGACGACGAGCGGCTGGGCGGTCCGGCCGCCGAGCGGTTCCGCATCTTCGGCAGCCCCCTCGCCGGGGACCACTCGGACGGTGAGGTGCAGCCCGTCGACTGGCACGCCCGTACGCTGCGCGAGCACGGCTTCGCCGAGGCGCGCGCGGTGTGGTGCTCGCCCGCCGACGCGCTTGTGCTGGGCCTGCGCTAGCCGCCGGCACCCGTGCCACGGGGGCGGTGCGGACCACCTGGCCCGCACCGCCCCCGCCGCTTCGTCAGCTCACTTCAGCTCAGCTCAGCGCCGGGCCACGCCTTCGGCGCGGGCCGCCGCGGCGACCGCCGCCGTCACCGCCGGGGCCACCCGGTCGTCGAACGGCGAGGGGATCACCTTGTCGGCGCTCAGTTCGTCGGCGACCACCGCGGCCAGCGCCTCGGCCGCCGCGATCTTCATGCCCTCGGTGATCTCGGACGCGCGCACCTGGAGCGCGCCCGCGAAGACGCCGGGGAAGGCGAGCACGTTGTTGATCTGGTTCGGGTAGTCGCTGCGCCCGGTGGCCACCACGGAGGCGTACTTGCGCGCGACGTCGGGGTGGATCTCCGGGTTCGGGTTGGCCATCGCGAACACGAAGGAGTCCGGGCCCATGGTGGCCACCGCGGACTCGGGGACCGTGCCGCCGCTGACGCCGATGAAGACGTCCGCGCCGTCCAGCGCGCTCTCCAGCGAGCCGCTCAGCCCGGCCTTGTTGGTGAATCCGGCCACCTCCCGCTTGACCGGGTTCAGGTCGCCCCGGTCGGCGGAGACGACGCCCTTGCGGTCGCACACCGCGACGTCGCCGATGCCGGCCTCGATGAGGATGCGGGCGATGGCCACGCCGGCCGCACCGGCGCCCGAGATGACCACGCGCAGCGTGCCGAGCTGGCGCCCGCGCAGCCGCGCGGCGTTGCGCAGGGCGGCGAGCGTGACGATGGCGGTGCCGTGCTGGTCGTCGTGGAAGACGGGGATGTCCAGCCGCTCCTTGAGCTTCCGCTCGACCTCGAAGCACCGGGGAGCGGAGATGTCCTCCAGGTTGATGCCGCCGAAGGAGGGAGCGAGCCGCACCACGGTCTCCACCAGCTCGTCCACCTCACGGCAGTCGAGCGCGATCGGCACCGCGTCCACGCCGCCGAACTGCTTGAAGAGGATGGCCTTTCCCTCCATCACCGGAAGGGACGCCTCCGCTCCGATGTCGCCCAGTCCCAGCACCGCGCTGCCGTCCGTGATCACGGCCACCACCTGCGACTTCCAGGTGTAGTCGTGCACCAGCTCGGGCTGCTCGGCGATCGCGCTGCACACCTTGGCGACGCCGGGCGTGTACGCGAGGGACAGGTCGTCCGCGTCCCGCACGGGCACGGTGGCGGTGATCGCCATCTTGCCGCCGCGGTGGAGTGCGAAGGCCGGATCGACCACGTCCTCGCCCAGTCCGTCCTTCGGATTGACGATCTCCGCTGCCACTTGTTGGACCCCTTATTCATCATTCGTTGAGGGTGGCCGCTCCCTGGTGTGAGGAGCGGGCGGGCACCACGTCCGTTGCCGGGGCTGCGGATGGCCGCTGCCCCGGGAAGTGCCGGACGCCGGGCACGCCGCACACGCGCCCTGGGTCCCCGGGTGAGGGGTGTAACTGTCTTTTCTACCGGATGAGCGCGGCCGGGGACGAACGTCTTCCCGGATCGCCCGCCGACCGTGGGTGACGAAGCTCTCACCGTCCGGTCTCCGGGGGGAGTCCGCAGGTGGCTGCGGGGGGCGCCGGTCCGCCGCATACCCTGGAGCCGTACCGTCCCCCTCCGTACCCCTGGAGCACTCTTGTACTTCACCGACCGCGGCATCGAGGAGCTGGAGAAGCGGCGCGGCGAGGAGGAGGTCACCTTCGAGTGGCTGGCCGAGCAGTTGCGCACCTTCGTCGACCTGAATCCGGACTTCGAGATTCCGGTCGAGCGGCTGGCGACCTGGCTCGCCCGCCTGGACGACGACGAGGAGGACGACGAGGGCGACGGCTGACGGGGTGCGGCGCGGGCGTTCTCGCGTATGTCGCGTCACCCGTCCTTGCGTGCGGTGCCACTCGCGACATAGCGTGTTTCCCACCGGACGCGCCATGCCGTCGCACGTCGACACCAGGGATCTGTGACATGCCCCCCGTCTTCGCCCACGGGCGACTGCGCCTCTACCTCCTGAAGCTCCTCGAGGAGGCGCCCCGGCACGGTTACGAGGTCATCCGGCTGCTGGAGGAGCGCTTCCAGGGCCTGTACGCACCCTCCGCCGGGACGGTCTACCCGCGGCTGGCCAAGCTGGAGACCGAGGGGCTGGTCACGCACGCCACCGAAGGGGGCCGCAAGGTCTACTCCCTCACGGGCGAGGGCCGCGCCGAACTCGGCGACCGGCAGGGCGAACTGACCGAGCTGGAGCGGGAGATCCGCGACTCGCTGGCCGGGCTCGCCGCCGACGTGCGGGCGGACGGCGGCGGCTCCGCGGGTGCGCTGCGGCTCGAGCTGCGGGAGCAGGCGCGCCGCGCGCAGGAGGAGGCCAGGCGGGCCCGGAGCCAGGCGGACAAGGAGCGCGAGGCCCATGCGGAGGCGGTGGCACACATCAACCGGCTCACCCGGCAGGTGCGGGGGCAGGCGGACGCGGGGGACTGGGAGGGGGTCGTGCGGTCCGGCACCTTCGAACTCGCCCGCCGGCCGGGCGGCCTGGACCTGGAGCGGGCCGCCGCGGACACCGCCGCGTGGCCCCCGTACCTGCGGCCGGAGGCGGAGGCGGCCCCGGCAGCGGACACCGGTGCCGACACCGACGCGGGCGGCGGTGATGCGGTCTCCCGGTCGGAGCCTTCCCCGGGTGACCCGGTGCGCGAGCTGGAGCGGCTGCTGGACCGCTTCCGCGACGAGGTGCGGGACGCGGCCCGCGACCACGGGGTGACCGAGGAGCAGCTGCGCGAGGTGCGCCGCCGGCTGTCCGAGGCGGCGGCGCACGTCGGCGTCGCCCTGCGCCCGCCGGGTGCCTGACCGGGCCGCCCGGGTCACCGGCGCCGCAGGGGCCGGACCCTGGCGACGGCGTGGTGAGGCGCGTCAGGCGGTGAGGACGACCTTGCCGAAGAGCCCGCCGCCCGCCATCCTCTCGAAGCCCTCGCGCGCTCGGTCCATCGGCAGCGCGGAGTCCACGACGGGCCGCACGCCCTTGGCCGCGCAGAAGCTGAGCAGCGACGCCAGCTCCTCCTTGCTGCCCATCGTCGAGCCGACGATCCGCAGTTCGAGGAAGAAGACGCGGTTCAGTTCGGCGGCGGACGGGTTCGGGCCGCTGGTCGCGCCCGAGATCACCAGCGTGCCGCCCGGCTTGAGCGACTTGACCGAATGGGACCAGGTCGCCGCGCCCACCGTCTCGATGACCGCGTCGACGCGCCGGGGCAGCCGCGCCCCGGTCTCGAACGCGCCCTCGGCGCCCAGTTCCACCGCCCGCTTCCGCTTGGCCTCGTCCCGGCTGGTGGCGAAGACGCGCAGCCCGGCCGCCGCACCGAGCACGATGGCCGCCGTCGCGACCCCGCCCCCGGCGCCCTGCACCAGAACCGAGTCGCCGGGACGTACGCCCGCGTTGGTGAACAGCATGCGGTAGGCGGTCAGCCAGGCCGTCGGCAGGCAGGCGGCGTGCTCGAAGGACAGCTCCTTCGGCTTGGGCAGGACGTTCCACTGCGGTACGGCGACCCGTTCGGCGAACGTGCCCTGGTACTTCTCGGTGAGGATCGAGCGCGGCTCGCGCGGGCCCGTGCCGTGACCGGTCTGGCCGATGACGGAGTGCACCACCACCTCGTTGCCGTCGGCGTCCACCCCGGCCGCGTCGCAGCCCAGGATCATCGGCAGGGACTCCGAGGTCAGGCCCACCCCGCGCAGCGACCACAGGTCGTGGTGGTTGAGCGAGGCCGCCTTGACGTCGACGGTTGTCCAGCCCGGCGGAACGTCCGGCTCCGGCCGTTCACCCAACTCCAGTCCGTTCAGCGGCTGATCCGGGTCGAGGCGCGCGGCGTAGACAGCAAACATGATCGGTACGCTAGCGCCGCGGGTCGAGGCCAACCAGCCCCCGCCCCGCGAAGCGACGTACGTCACCCGGCTGCCGGTGGCCGCCGCGCGGGGGCGGAGCGCGTCCGGAGGTGCGGGGAAGCGTCTTCGGGGACACGACCAGGGGGAGCGATGGAACGCAGGACGCAGGAGATCCGGCTGCCCGGCGGGGAGACGATGCTCGCCGCCGTCACGCAGCTCGGGCCGGAGCGGGACGGGGACGACGGAGGCTTCGCCGACGCGGCAGACCCGAGCGGCTGGCACGGCGCGGGGGACGGCGCGGACGAGGACGGCGAGTACGAGGACACCGGCGCGCTGGACCGCCTCTCCCGCCGGGTCCAGGGGCTCAACGAGCTGGTCAGCGGCGTCGGTTCGGCGGTGCTGGAGGCCGCACGCGACGCCCGGCCCGACGAGGTGAACGCCACTTTCGGCGTCGAGTTCGCGGCCAAGGCGGGCCGTGCGCTGGCGATCCTGGCCGACGGCGAGGCCAAGGGGTCGATCTCGGTCACGCTCACCTGGCGGCTGGACGGCCCGCAGCAACCGCCCCAGCAGCCCCCCGCGTCACCCGGCGGCACCGACGGCCGCTGACCGTCCGCCCTGCGTACGGCCTCGCGGCTGCCTGTGCCGTGCACTAATCTTCTTCCCTCATGCCTCACAGGGGGAGGAACCGGGGGTGCGGGTGCGGAGTTCGAGCATGACCGGCAGCCGTACCGCTGTGCGGAGCCGAAGCCTGCCACCGTGCGCCGGGTGTGTGCTGTGAGCGCCGTGGAGAGCTTCGCGCAGGCGTCCGTTGTGCGGATAGGCGCACCGGGCGACGGGTATGACCGACGCAGCCCCGCGTTCTGGGGCAGCGGTTTCTTCGTCGCACCCGGCTGGGTGCTGACGTGCGCGCACGTGGTGGGGAGCGGAAGGGACGCCGTGTGGAGGGGTGAGCGTGTCATCGGCATCACCACGGGGACCGGCCTGCGGTTCACGGGGGAGCTGGTGTGCGGTCTGCCCGCGCCCGCCGATCCGGCCCGCCCGCCGTCTCCCTGGGGCGACCCCGACCTCGCGCTCGTGCGGGTCCCGGACGCGACGGACCCCTCCTGCCTCTGGCTCAGCGACCGCTCGGCCCTGACCCCCGCCGAGGTGGGCCTGTACGGCTACATGAACGCCCCGGGCGGCGGCCAGGTCTACGCGGGTGTCGCCGGGCGGGCCAGCGGCGGCAGCGGCGGCCCGCTGATGGTGCGCGGCGGCTATCTCCCCTCCGGCTGCTCCGGCGGGCCGGTCGTGGACCTGCGGCGCGGCAGTGTCATCGGCGTCAACAAGGGGCGGCCCAAGGGTGACGCCGCCTCACCGCTGGCCACCCCCATCACGGCGCTGCGCTCCTTCTGCGACGAGGGCGGCGCGGGCCGTACCGCCTGGCGGGAGGTGCTCGCCGCACACGACCGGTACCACCTCGCGCGCTATCTGGGCGCCGGGCAGAGCTGGCCGCGCCTCCAGGTGGAGCTGGCCGCGGGCGCCGCGGCGGCCGACGGGCACGGCGCCGGGCCCGTCCCCGGCCTCGCCTTCGGGTACGGCTTCACCGCCGACGCCCGCGCCGAGCTGTACGGCCGGCTCGCCGAGCTGCCGCCCCCCGCCAGCACCGGGCAGGTGCTGGCCCTGGTGGACGAGGCGCGCAGCGCGGTCCTGCTGGAGTCGTACGCGCTGGAGGTGCACGCGCCGCGCAGCTGGCGCGAGGGCGCCGGGCTCATGTACGACCCGCACGACGGCTTCGCGGGAGGTCCGGGCACCGGCCGGGACCCGGAGCGGGAGGCGGTGGTGCTCTACGCGGCGCGCGTCTGGGCCGTCCACGCCGGGGCGTACGACGCCGCGCCGGTGGCGCCCGGGGCGCTCGCCAGGTTGCGCGAGTGGATCGAGGCCATGGCCCGGACCTTGCGCAACGGCCTGATCCGGCAGGGCGTCGCCCGCGTCCTGGCCTCCTGCGACTCCGCCGCGCACACGGCGCGCACCGGCCCGCCGCAGCCGGACGCGGTACGCGCCGGCGGCACCGGGACGGCCCAGGCCGCCGCATCCGCCGGAGCCGCCGCATCCGCCGAGGGCGCCGCCCCCGCAGGCACCACCGGCACCGCACACGCCGACGTCGTCGTCGAGATCGACCCGGACCTCTACGGCGCCCACGCCTGGCGGATCAAGCTGGTGCGGGAGGACGGCGAGGTCACCCCGGTGCGCCACAGCGAACTGGGCGTGCCGCGTTCGGAGTTGGAGGAGGACATCCGGAGCACGCTGGCCGCGGCCCTCGACCGGGGCGACATCGGCGAGCACCTGGCGGCCGTCGACTTCAGCCTCCCGCGCGCCCTGTTCGACGAGCCGGTGGAGACGTGGCGGGCCCGGATGCCCACCCAGGACGAGCCGTTCAGCCCGCACACGCTGCCGCTCGGCCGCCGCCGTACGGTCGCGCTGCGGGACGGCCAGCGCCGCCTCCAGCAGGTCACCCCCGAGTGGCGCCGCCGCTGGGCGGGTATCGGGCAGGGGGTGCTGGAGGCCGTGCCGCTCTGCCTGGAGGTGCCCGAGTTCGGGCACGAGGCGGTGCTGCCCGAGGACGACGCCGCCGCCTACGGCCGACTGCTCGACGCGCCGCCGCAGGCCGTCCCGGTGCACTGCGCGCGCGGCGGCAGCGGGCGCGGCGCGCTCGTGCTGGGCGTCGCGCTGGCTGCCGGGCACCCGATCGCGCTGTGGCGCCGCTGCGACGAACGGCACACGGACTGCGCCGAGTTCTACGCCGGCGCCGCCCGGCTGCTGGCCTCGGTGCGCCACGACCAGGGGCAGCCCCGGCTGCCCGAGCTGGTCCGTTCGCTGCGCAACCGCAGCGCGGCCCGTACCGCGCACCCCGACGTCGCCTGGGCGCGCGAGCTGGTTCTCCTGTACGACCCGCCCCATGGGGCCCGGAGTGACGAGAGCCCGCTCCGCGCTCCGCCGCTGCGCAGATAGCGCCCGGTGGCCGCCGTCCGGCACCGGTCGTACCGCTTCGGTACCGACCCCGCCCATGACACCGACCAGCCAGGGCCGACCACAGCCATGAGGAGCATGAGGAGCCCACAGTGAGCGATTGGCGTATCTACCGGGGAGCGGGGATGCCGCACGACGGTGTGCGGCGACTGCCCGCTCCGCCCCCGTGGCGGGACTTCACCCTCGCCGAGGACAGCGGCGCCGGCGGCGCGACCGCCGACCAGGCCGGTTCGCACCGACGGCTGGGCGTGCGGCGCCAGTTGGTGGAGAACCTGCATCCGCGCCCCGAGGAGGTCGAGGCGGTCAACGCGGCGCTCTACCTGCGCCGCCCGCTGCTGGTCACCGGCAACCCGGGCACCGGCAAGTCGACGCTGGCGCACGCCGTCGCGCACGAGCTGGGGCTGGGCCGGGTCCTCACCTGGCCCGTCGTCAGCCGCACCACGCTCCAGGACGGCCTGTACCAGTACGACGCCATCGGCCGGCTCCAGGACGTCCAGCTGGACCGCGCGGTCGCGGGCACCGGCGAGGCGGGTGGTGAGGCAGGCGGGGAGTCGGGCGGTGCGCCGGGCGAGCCCCCGGGCCGGCCGCCGATCGGCTCGTACATCCGGCTGGGCCCGCTGGGGACGGCGCTGCTGCCCAGCAGCGACGGCCTGCCCCGGGTGCTGCTCGTCGACGAGCTGGACAAGAGCGACATCGACCTGCCCAACGACCTGCTGAACGTCCTGGAGGAGGGCGAGTTCACGATCCGCGAGCTGGAGCGCGGCGCGGACCGCGAGCCGGTCACCGAGGTGCTCACCGCCGACGGCGACAAGGTGCCGGTCACCGGCGGCCGGGTGCGCTGCACGGAGTTCCCCTTCATCATTCTCACCTCCAACGGCGAGCGGGACTTCCCCGCCGCCCTGCTGCGCCGCTGCATCCAGCTGGAGCTGAAGCCGCCCACCGAGAAGCAGCTCGCGGCCATGGTCACCGCGCATCTGGGGGAGGACGCGGTGGCCGACGGCGAGGAGTACATCCGCCGCTTCCTCGCCCGCGACCCGGGCCAGGTGGTGGCGACCGACCAGCTGCTGAACGCGCTGTTCCTCACGCAGCGCGCCGCGGGCGCCGAGCGGGTGACCCGCAACCGTCTCGCCGCGATGCTGTTGCGCCGCCTGGACCGCCCGAGGTGATGGCAGATGTCGACGCCGCCCGGAAGGCGGCAGCCGGCACGGCTGGAGGATTTCGTCGAGCGGCTGGGCGCGGCGGACAGCGATCTGACGGCGCGCGAGGTGGCGGAGGCCCTCTGGCTGGCTCCCTATCTCACCCCGGAGGCGGGGGGCGCTGAGGCTGGTCCGCCGCCGGCGCAGCCCTCCGTACCGGAGCGGGAGCCTTCGTACGACGCGGCGGAACCCGAGCCGGAGGCGGAGAGCGCCGCCGGTCGGCCCCGGAAGCCGTACGGCCTCTCCGAGCGCTCGGCTCCCGTCTCGCTCTACGCCCCCGACCGGCACGGCGGGCGGCCGGACCTGGCGTTCCCGGTGCACGTGCCGGCGGCCAGTGTGCTGCCGGGCCTGCTCGGCCTCCAGCGCGCGCTGCGCCCGCTCCTGGGGTACCGGCCGCGCCTGCCGCCCGTCCCCGGGCCGCTGGACGAGGACGCCAGCGCCGAACTGAGCGCGCGCTGCGGCGCCGTACGCCCCGTCTTCGGACGCTCCGAGCGGCGCGGCGCGGAGATCCTGCTGCTGATGGACGCC
This sequence comes from Streptomyces sp. CNH287, assembly GCF_000424825.1. Taxonomy (NCBI): domain Bacteria; kingdom Bacillati; phylum Actinomycetota; class Actinomycetes; order Kitasatosporales; family Streptomycetaceae; genus Streptomyces; species Streptomyces sp. CNH287. Next base: position 372,417 of record NZ_AUKQ01000005.1, read on the forward strand.
TCCACGACGGCCTCCGTGTGGCAGCTCACCTTCGACTGGCTGCGCCAGACCTGCGAGCAGCTCGGCGCCTTCCGCGACGTGCAGGCCCTCTACCTGCACCGGGCGACGGACGGCACCCCGCTGGTGGGTACCGGCCGGGAGGGCGAGGGCACCCGGTTACGCCCGGCCGACCAGTACCGGGACACCACCGGCCGCCGCCTCACCCTGATCGTGAGCGACTGCGTGGGGCCGCTGTGGCAGGACGGCGGGGCGCAGCGGCTGCTGCACCGCTGGTCGGGCGGTTCGCCGCTGGCCGTCGTGCAGCCGCTGCCGCCCCGGCTGTGGCCGCGTACGGCGCTGCCCGCCGAGCCCGGGGTGCTGCTGCGGGCGGAGCGTTCCGGCAGCAGGCTCGGCTTCGAGCCCGACGGCTACGGCCCGCCGCCGCCCCCCGACGCCCTGCCGGTGCCGGTGCTGCTGCCGACGCCGGGTGCGCTGGGCAGTTGGGCGGGCCTGCTGGGCAGCGGCGGCACGGGCAGCGCGCGCGGCGCGGCGGCCTGGGTGCGGCCCCGGCACCACGCGATGCCCGCGCCCGTGGGCGGGGTGTGGGACGGGGAGGGGGGCGCGGCGGGCCAGGACCCGCGCGAACTGCTGTCCGCGTTCCGCGCGTCCGCCTCCCCGGGCGCCCTGGAGCTGGCGGTGCACCTGACGGCCGTCCCGCTGCTGCTGCCGGTCATCCAGCTGGTGCAGGAGGCGATCCTGCCCGGGACCGGCCCGATGGAGCTGGCCGAGGTGCTGCTGAGCGGGCTGCTGGAGCGGCTGCCGGACATCGAGGGTTCGCCAGGTCCGCGCTACTGCTACGTGGCCGGGGTGGACGACCTGCTGCGCCAGTCCCTGGACCGGGGCGCGGCGCTGCTGGTGCTCAAGCACGTCTCGGACTACGTCGCGCGCAGGTTCGGCAAGGGCACCCGCAACTTCCCCGCGCTCGCGGTCGCCCAGCTCTCCGGGCAGACCTCCGGGGGCGAGGGGGAGGCGGCCGGCGCGCTGGACGGGCCGCACCACGCGAACGGCCGTCCGGCCGACGACCTGTTCGCCGAGATCCCCGCCCGGGTCGTCCGCTGGTACGCGCCCGAGGGGCGTGCGCCCGGCGCGCTCGCGGAGGCGGAGCGGCTGCTGCGCCGCTGGTGGGCCCAGGGTGACCCGGAGCTGCTGCACGAGGCGCGCGAGCACGCGGAGGCGGCGCTCGCCGCCGCCACGACCGCCGCCGCGAGCCCCCGGGCAGCCGCGGACGCGTTGGCGGGCGCTGAGGCGGGCGCTGAGGCGGGCGCTGAGGCCGGCACCGCCGCCGAGGAACTCTCCCGCGCCCGCCTGGTGCTCGGCCAGATCCTGCACGCCCGCACCGAGACCGGCGCCGTACGCCGCGACGCGGACCTCGCCCGCGAGCTGCTGCACAGCGCGGCGGAGCAGCTGGTCGGCGACGACCTGGAGACCCTCTTCGAACTCGCCGCCGTCCAGCACGACCTGTGGCGCGTCGAACGCGACCTGTCCCAACTGCTCGCCGCCGAGCGCACGATGGCCCGGCTGGCCGAGGCCGCCGAGCGGGAGGCCGCCGCCGGCCGACCGCTGCCCGAGCGGGTGGAGGCCCGGCGCAGGCTGTGGCAGGGCCGCATCCAGCTGGCGCTGTCCCGCTCGGCCACCGGGGCCGGGACGGGGCAGCGCACCCAGGCCGCGGCGGCCGTACGCGAACTGCGGGCGGCGGCCGACCTGCTGGCGTCCGCCGACGGCGACGGCCGCCAGCTGTGCGCCGTCCTGCTCGATCTCAGCGGAGCCCTGCGGGAGATCGCCGCCTCCCCGCAGGACCGGCTGGCCAATCTCGACCGGGCCGAGGCCGCCGCGGGCGACAACGACGAGCTGCGGCTGCGCTGCGCGCGGGCCAGGGCGCGGGTGCACCGGGACACCGGGGAGTGGGAGGCGTCCGCCGCGGAGTACGCGGCGGCCGAGCGGTTCGCCGAACGGGACAGCCCGGAGCGCGGCGAACTGCTGACCGAATGGGGCGCGATGCTGCTGGACCGCGCCGGGGACGCGGCGCGGGCCGAGGGGGTGCTCCGGGAGGCGCTCACCGTCGCCCCGGCGGACGGCCCGCTCGCGGCCCGGCTGCAACTCCTGCTCGGCCGGGCGCTGCTGGCCCGCTTCACCCGCGAGCGCTTCCTGCCCGACCTCTACGAGGGCAGCCACCTGCTGGAGCAGGCCGCCCGCCGGGGCACGGACGCCGCGCTGCGGGCCGAGGCCTGGCGGCTGCTCGGTGACGCGGAGGAGAACCTTCCGGAGTTCCACCAGCGCCGCTCCCGGGTCGAGCAGACGCTGCGCCGGTCGCTGGAGGAGGCCCGCCAGGCGCGCGGCGACGCGCGCGCGTCGGTGGCCGTCGCCCGCGCCCGGCACGCGCTGGGCGCCCATCACGAGCGGCGGGGCCGCGGGGCAGCCGCGCTCGTCCAGTACCGGGCCGCGGCCGACGAGTGGCGGCAGCTCGTCTCCGAGCTGCACGAAGTGCCCTGGGCGGAGGTGCGGCTGACCCGGGAGCGCATCGCTGCGCTCGAGGCCGGATGAGCGCGGGCGGCGGACCGAACGGGTTTCCGTATCAGGGGCTTCGGGAAGAACCCTCCACCGGCAGTGGCAGCCTCCTGCGAGGGGCGGGGCAGGGAGGAGAAGAGCGTGCCGAAGCAGGTCCGTGACGCGTACGGCGAGGCGGGCCGTGACCGGGTGGGAGCGCCGTATCTGCCCGATCTCACGGGTGTTGACCTGCATGCCTTGCGGGTGATGGACGATCCGGGGCTGCTGGCCGCCGTCGAGGAGTCGGTGCGCCACCCGGAACGGTTCGCGGACTCCTGGGAGGGGGACGACACCAGCGACAGCGGGCGTCGGCAAGCGCGGCACTCGGTGCCTGTGGTGTCGCCAACCAGCCGTCGAGCAGTGTGATCGGGCCATATCTGCGCCCGGGCAGGGAGGGCGCATCGATGCGTGCCGCCGCCGCCCCGTTCGAGATCGATTCGGCGGTGCTGGCGTCGGTGGCCGGTACCCGGCCTGCGGTCGAGGACACCCGGCTGCTGCACGCCGGCCTGCACAGCCGGCGCCTGGTGCTGCTGCGCGGCCTGCTGACACAGGCGCACCGGCACCCGGTGCCGCCCGCGTTGGCGCAACGGCTGGAGGAGTACTGGCGGTTGCTGGAGCGCGCGGAGGCGCGCGCCCCCGCCGCGGCCCGCGCGGCGCTCGCCTACCCGGCGATCGGCAACTGGCTCGTCCAGGCCCTCAGCGTCCCCGACCCGCACGGCTCGCACAGCCCGCACGGCCCGGACGCTGCGGCCCGGGAGGCGAGGGAAGGGCTCCTGGACGGACTGGGCGCCGTCGCCGCCGCGGTGGCCCTGAGCACCGGCACCGGCTTCCGGCTCACGCTGCCCACTTCCCAGGGGCGGCTGACCCTCCCCGGCTTCGGCGTCTACGAGGCCCGCGCCGCTTCGGTACGGCTGGTCGCCGGGCCGCGCAGCCTCCAGCTGACCGCCCAGGGCCGCGGCGGCGTCGTGCTGCGCACCCGGCCCCCGGGGCACCGCCCGCCTCCCCCCGTCGCCGGCTGGCGCGGGCTCCGGCCGCTGCCGGGAGGCTCCGCGCTGCTCGACGACCTCGACCCGCACCGTGCCGGACCCCGGTTCGGCCCCCGCTCGGCCCCTCGCCTCACCGACGCCGGGCCCGGCGGCCGGGAGCACCGCGACTGGTGGGCCCGCTGGTCGGCCGCCCTGACGCTGTTGCAGGCGGCCGATCCCGGCCGCCGCACCGAAGTGGCCTCGCTGGTGCGCGCGGTGGTGCCGCTGGAGCCGGGCTGGTCGGCCAGCGCGACGCTGCGCGCCGCCCCCTGGGGCGTGCTCACCGGGCTGCCCGGGTCCGCCCGGGAGATGGCCTCCGTGCTGGTGCACGAGGTGCAGCACAGCAAGCTCGCGGTGCTGTGCGACCTGGTGCCGCTGCACGCGGACGACGGGCCCGCGGTGCACCGGGTGGACTGGCGGCCCGACCCGCGCCCGGTGGGCGCCGTGCTCCAGGGCACGTACGCGCACCTGGCGCTGGCCGACCTCTGGTACCGGATGGCCCGCCGCCGGGGCGCCTCACCCGCGGCCCGCGACGCGGCCCGGCGGCGCTGCGCGCGCTTCCGGGAGCAGACCGACGAGGCGCTGACCACGCTGCTGGGCTCCGGCGAACTGACCCGTTCCGGCGAGGTGTTCACCCGTGCGATGCGGCGCCACCACGCCGGCCTGGCGCCGGCGCACGCGCCGGGCGCGGCCCTGGGCCCGGCCCCGCCGGTGCCCCGTGCGGAGCGGGCCGCCGCTCCGCTCGAACACGCGTCATCAACCTGTGACATAAGGTAATCTCGCTGGCCCGGCACGGTTTTCCACCGGCGGTTCGCCACCCGGCCCACCCGCCAGCCGGACGACCTGCCCGCCGGCCCACCCGCCGGCCGGACGACCCCCAGACACCAGACCATCCGACGCCGCATCAGCCGCGTCATCTGCGCAGCGCGACGCCCCGCGAGTGCGGGCGCACCTGGATCGACGAGGAGGACACGCCCATGGTTGAGCAGCCGCATCCGGGCGCGAACGGAGCTTCGGAAAACCGGGCGGAGCACGTCATGGTGGTCTTTCCCGGATACCACCGCTCCTGGGCCGGCTGGCTGGCCCAGCGGCTGGAGAGCCACGGCCACCGGGCCACCCTCCAGCGGTGGGACCCGGACCGGGACCAGCCGCTGGAGGAGGCGCTCGGCGACCTGCTGCTCGCCAGAGGCCGGGTGCTGCTGGTGCTCAGCGACTGGTTCTTCCAGCTCGGGCCGCGCCGCGAGGGCGAGTGGAACACCGCCCTGCGGGACTTCGTCGCCCCGCGTGCCGAGCGCTTCGCCGCGGTCAACCTCACCAACCGCACGCTGCTGCCCGCCACCGCCGTGCTGGAGCCGGTCGACCTGTGGGGCGTCGGCGAGGCGGAGGCCGAGCGGCGGCTGCTGACCCGGCTCGAACTCCCCGCGGCGCAGCAACCGCTGTCCCTGGAGGGGCCCGTCTCGCGCTACCCCAACGACCCGGTCGCCGTCTGGGGCGACGTGCCGCGCCGCAACCGGCAGTTCACCGGCCGGGACGACCTGCTCAACACCATCCAGCAGCGGCTGACCGACGCCGCCCGCGGCGCTTCCGTGTGCGCCCTGGTCGGCATGTCCGGCATCGGCAAGACGCAGATCGCCGCGGAGTACGCGCACCGCTTCAGCCCGGACTACGACGTCGTGTGGTGGGTCAACTCCGACCAGCGCAACACCCAGCGCGAGCGCTTCGGCGAGCTGGCCGTCGAGCTGGACCTCACCCGCAGCTCGGAGCCTGGCGAACGCATCCGGGTGGTACGGGACGCGCTGCGCCGGGGCGAGCCGTACCAGCGCAGCCTGGTCATCTTCGACAGCTGGGAGCAGAGCGAGGACGCCGCCCTCTTCCTCCCCAAGGGCGGTACCAGCCACGTGCTGGTCACCTCGCGGGACCGCTCCTGGGGCGCGAGCGCGGCCGTGGTGGAGGTCGCCGGATTCGCGCGTACCGAGTCCACCGCCTATCTCATGCGCCGCGCGCCGCACGTCACCGCCGGGGAGGCCCACGAGGTCGCGGCCGAGTTCCAGGACGTCCCCCTCCAGATGGCGCAGGCAGCCGCCCTGCTGGGCGAGTCCGGGATGGCGGCCGGCGAGTACCTGCGGATGGTGCGCCGGGGGCCCGGCCGCCCCGAGGACACCGCCTCGCGCAGCCGCTACCTCATCGACTACCCCGAGTCCTCGCTCACCTCCTGGTCGATACTGATCAACAGGCTGCGCAAGTCCGAGCCGCGCGCCGTCGAACTCCTCACCCTGTGCTCCGCGTTCGCGCCGGGCCGTATCCCGATCGGCCTGGCGCGCGGCCTGAACCCGGAGGACCTGCCGGAGGGGCTGCGCTGGATCAGCACCGACCTGCGCGCCTGGACGCACGCCATGGACGTGCTGGTCAACTACTCGGTGCTGAGCCGGGACTCCCGTGCCGCGCCGCCGCGCGAGACCGTTCCGGGGGACGAGTCGGTGCACATGCACCGGCTGGTGCACAGCATCGTCGGCGATCTGACGGCGGGCGACGACCGGGAGACGTTCCGGCAGGTGGTGCGCCGGGTGCTGGCGGAGGCGGACCCGGGCCGCCCCGAGGACAGCCGCACCTGGGCCAGGTACGCCGAACTCCTCCCGCACCTGGGCCCGTCCGGCGCGCTGAAGGCCACCGGCTCGCGGGTCCGCAACCTGCTGCTCAACTGCGTCCGCTACTGCTACACCGGGGGCGAGTACCAGGTGGGGGCCGACCTGGCCGAGCGGATTCGGGAGCAGTGGTCGGAGAGCACCGACCCCGACGACCCGGCGATGCTCTCCCTCACCACCCAGCAGGGCAACATCCTGCGCTCGGCAGGGCGCTTCCGGGAGGCGTACGCCCTGGACAGCGCCCGTCTGGAGCGGCTGCGCGCCCAGCCCGAGGCCGACGAGGAGGCGCTGCTGACGGCCACCAGCGGCCTCGCCGCCGACCAGCGTTTCCTGGGGTACTACTCGGAGGCGCTCCAGCTCCAGCGGGAGGTCGTGGCCACCGCGGAGCGGCTGTTCGGCCCCGACGAGTGGACGACGCTGCTGGCGCACCACAACCTCGCCGGCGGCCTGCGCCTGATCGGCCGCTACGCCGAGGCGTACGAGACGGATCTCCAGACGCTGCGCACCCGCGAGACGCTGCTGCGCGCCCGCCACCCCGACACCCTCAGCTCGGGCAACGCCTGCGCGCGCGACCTGCGCCTGATGGGCCGCTACCAGGAGGCGCTGGCCCGGCAGGAGCTGGGGGTGCGGCGCCATGTGCAGGTGCTCGGCGCGCAGCACGCCCGGACGCTGTGGGCGCGACACAACCTGGTGCAGTGCGAGCGCCGGGCCGGGGCGGCGAAGCAGGACACCGGCACGGTGCTGGCCAGCCTGCTGGAGCAGCAGGAACGGGCGTTCGGGCGGGCGCACTTCAGCACGCTCGCGCTGATCTGCGACTTCGGGAACTACCTGCGCCAGTACGGCGACGTGCAGCAGGCCAAGGACCTCATCGAGGAGGCGGAGGACGGCTACCGCAAGCTGCTGGGCCAGGCGCACCCGGTCCCCACCGGCATGCAGTCCAACGTCGGCCTCATCCTCCAGGCCGAGGGCTACCGCGACAGCGCGCTGAACATGTTCGAGCAGGCCCTGGCCGGGCTGCGCACCCTGCTGGGGGACGACCACCCGGCGACCCTGGGCTGCGCGCTGAACGCCGCGGGCGGCCGGAACTTCACCGGGCGCCTGGAAGAGGCCGCCGAGCTGTCCCGGGACACCCTCCGGCGCTCCCGGGCGACGCTCGGCGAGGACCACCCGCTCACCCTCTCCAGCCAGGTCGCGCTGGCCGCCGACCTGCGGGCGCTGCGGGAGCGCACGGAGGCGGGCAAGCTGGAGGAGGACGCGTTGCAGCGCCTGGGCCGCACCCTGGGCGCCCAGCACCCGCACGCGCTCTCCGCACGCCAGCGGGTGCGCCCGTACTGGGACTTCGAGCCCTACCTCGGCTGACCGGCCGAGGGGCCCGGTCGGGGCCCGGCCGCACGCACCGCGGCGGCGGCACCTTCCCGGTGCCGCCGCCGCGTCGTGCGAACCCGCGCGAGCGCGGGCGGGTGCCGTCCGTCAGAGGTCGAAGACCTCGTTGCACAGCTGCTGCTGCTCCTCCGCGTGCCGCTTGCCGGAGCCGACGGCGGGCGAGGAGGACGACGAGCGCGATACCCGGCGCAGCCGGTCCGCGTTGTCGGGCGCCGCCCCGATGATCAGGTCCAGGTGGTCGACCAGGTTGAGCGCGATGAACGGCCACGCGCCCTGGTTGGCCGGCTCCTCCTGCGCCCACACGTACTTCTGCGCCTTGGTGTACGGCGCCAGCGTGGCCTGGATCTCCTTGCCCGGCAGCGGGTAGAGCCGCTCGATGCGCACCAGGGCGGTGTCCTTGAGACCGCGCTTCTGCCGCTCGGCGTCCAGGTCGTAGTAGACCTTGCCGGTGCAGAAGACGACCTTGCGGACCTGCTCCGGGTCGACCGTGTCGTCGCCGATGACCGGGCGGAAGCCGCCGCTGGTGAACTCCTCCGCGGTGGAGGTCGCCGCCTTGAGCCGGAGCATCGACTTCGGGGTGAAGATGATGAGCGGCTTGTGGTGCGGGTTGTGCACCTGCCAGCGCAGCAGGTGGAAGTAGTTCGACGGCAGCGACGGCATGGCGACCGTCATGTTGTTCTGCGCGCACAGCTGGAGGAAGCGCTCGATCCGGGCCGAGGAGTGGTCCGGGCCCTGGCCCTCGTAGCCGTGCGGCAGCAGCAGGGTGACCCCGGAGGTCTGGGCCCACTTCTGCTCGGCCGAGCTGATGAACTCGTCCACCACCGTCTGCGCGCCGTTGACGAAGTCGCCGAACTGCGCTTCCCACATGACCAGCGCCTCGGGCCGGGCCAGCGAGTAGCCGTACTCGAAGCCCATCGCCGCGTACTCGCTCAGCAGCGAGTCGTAGGCGTTGAAGCGGGCCTGGTCCTGGGAGAGGTAGAGCAGCGGCGTGTAGTCCTCGCCGGTGTCGCCGTCGACCAGCACCGCGTGCCGCTGGCCGAAGGTGCCACGCCGGGAGTCCTGGCCGGCCAGCCGGACCGGGGTGCCCTCCATCAGGAGGGAGCCGAAGGCGAGCATCTCGCCCGTCGCCCAGTCGATCGTGCCTTCCTCGACCTGTGCCGCGCGCCGCTGGAGCTGCGGCATCAGCCGGGGGTGGACCTTGATCCGGTCGGGGATGTTGACCTGGGACTCGGCGATCCGCTTGACGACCTCCTGGCTCACGCCGGTGTCCATCGCGACGGGGAACTCGGCCGTCGGGTTCGGGGCGTCGGACGCGGGCATCTGCGTCGTCGCGTCCCGGACCTCGGTGAAGACCTTCTCCAGCTGCCCCTGGAAGTCCTGGAGCGCCTGCTCCGCCTCCTCCATGGTGATGTCGCCCCGGCCGATCAGCGACTCGGTGTACAGCTTGCGCACCGAGCGCTTCTTGTCGATCAGGCTGTACATCACCGGTTGGGTGAACTTGGGGTTGTCCATCTCGTTGTGACCGCGGCGGCGGTAGCAGATCAGGTCGATCACGACGTCCTTGTTGAACGCCTGCCGGTACTCGAACGCCAGCCGGGCCACCCGGACCACGGCCTCCGGGTCGTCGCCGTTCACGTGGAAGATCGGTGCCTCGATCATCCGCGCCACGTCGGTGCAGTACATCGACGAACGGGCCGACTCCGGCGCCGCGGTGAAGCCGACCTGGTTGTTGATCACGATGTGCACGGTGCCGCCGCAGCGGTAGCCGCGCAGCTGCGACATGTTCAGCGTCTCGGCCACCACGCCCTGGCCCGCGAACGCCGCGTCGCCGTGCACCTGGATCGGCAGCACCGTGAAGTCCGTGCCGCCCTTGCCGATGATGTCCTGCTTGGCGCGCGCGACACCCTCGACGACCGGGTCGACGGCCTCCAGGTGGGAGGGGTTGGCGGTGAGCGAGACCTTGATCTGCTCGCCGTCCAGGCCGGTGAAGAGGCCCTCGTTGCCCAGGTGGTACTTCACGTCGCCGGAGCCGTGCATCGACTTCGGGTCGAGGTTGCCCTCGAACTCCCGGAAGATCTGGGCGTACGACTTGCCGACAATGTTGGCCAGCACGTTGAGCCGCCCGCGGTGGGCCATGCCGAGCACGGCCTCGTCCAGCCGCGCCTCGGCCGCCGCGTCGATCACCGCGTCCAGCAGCGGGATGACCGACTCGCCGCCCTCCAGCGAGAAGCGCTTCTGGCCCACGTACTTGGTCTGGAGGAACGTCTCGAACGCCTCGGCGGCGTTCAGCCTGCGCAGGATGCGCAGCTGCTCCTCACGTTCCGGTGACGCGTGGGGCCGCTCGACGCGGTCCTGAATCCACTTGCGTTCCTTGGGGCTCTGGATGTGCATGTACTCGATGCCGGTGGTGCGGCAGTACGAGTCGCGCAGCACGCCCAGGATCTCGCGCAGCTTGGCCATGGTGCGGCCCGCGAAACCGCCGACCGCGAACTCCCGCTCCAGGTCCCACAGGGTGAGCCCGTGCTCGGTGATGTCCAGGTCGGGGTGCTTGCGCTGCTTGTACTCCAGCGGGTCGGTGTCGGCCATGACGTGGCCGCGCACCCGGTAGGAATGGATCAGGTCGAACACCCGGGCGGCCTTGGTGACGTCGTCGTCATGGCTGACGTCGATGTCCTTGAGCCAGCGGACCGGCTCGTAGGGGATGCGCAGCGCCTCGAAGATCTCGTCGTAGAACTCGCTCTCGCCCAGCAGCATCTGGTGCATGACCCGCAGGAACTCGCCCGAGGCGGCGCCCTGGATGACCCGGTGGTCGTAGGTGCTGGTCAGCGTCATGACCTTGGAGATGCCCAGGCGGTGCAGGGTGTCCTGCGCGGTGCCCTGGAACTCCGCCGGGTATTCCATCGCGCCGACGCCCACGATCAGGCCCTGGCCGGGCATGAGGCGGGGCACCGAGTGCACGGTGCCGATGCCGCCGGGGTTGGTCAGCGACGCGGTCACGCCGGTGAAGTCGTCCATCGTCAGCTTGTTGCTGCGGGCCCGCCGGACGATGTCCTCGTACGCCTGCCAGAACTCGAAGAAGGAGAGCGTCTCCGCCTTCTTGATCGCGGCGACCACCAGCTGGCGGTCGCCGTTCGGCTTGACCAGGTCGATGGCGAGCCCGAGGTTGATGTGGTCCGGCTTGACCAGGGTGGGCTTGCCGTCCTTCTCGGTGAACGAGTGGTTCATCGAGGGCATCGCCTTCAGCGCCTGCACCATGGCGTAGCCGATGAGGTGCGTGAAGGACACCTTGCCGCCGCGGGCGCGCTTGAGGTGGTTGTTGATGACGATGCGGTTGTCGATGAGCAGCTTCACCGGGATCGCGCGCACCGAGGTGGCGGTGGGGAGATCCAGCGAGGCGTTCATGTTCTTCGCGACGGCGGCGGAGGGGCCGCGCAGCGCGACGTACTCCGGGCCGCCCTCGCCCTCGGCGGGCTTCGCCGGTGCGGCGGGCTTCGCCGGAGCCGGGGCCGGAGCCGGTGCGGCCTCGGCCTCAGCCGCCGGCTTGGCCGGCGCCGCGGGCTTCGCCTGCGGTGCGGGCTTCGCGGGGGCGGTGGTGACCGCGGCCTGCGGCGCGCCGGCGGCGGCCGGAGCGGTGCCAGCAGCCGCCTGGCCCCCCGCGGTGGGCGGAGCCGGTGCGGCCTTGCCGTCCACCGGGCCCGCCGTCTGCGGTACGGCGGGCGGGGCGGACGCCGCGGGCGTACCGCTGCTCACGCCGTCGGCCTGCGCGCCGGGCGCGCCGTCCGGATGGCCCTCGCCCTTGGGGCTCCCCCCGGCGGGACCCGGCTTGTAATCCGCGAAGAAGTCCCACCAGGCTCGGTCGACCGAGTTCGGGTCCTGGAGGTACTGCTGGTAGATCTCGTCGACGAGCCATTCGTTGGGGCCGAACGCGGCGGTGGGGTGCTTCCCCTCACCGTCCTGATCGGTCGAAATGCTCGAGCTATTGGGGGACTGTGACGACACGGCGACAACCGCCCTCTTCCGCTTCCTAAAGATGGTGGACAGCGGAAGCAAAGGCTACGCCTTCATGGCCGGTCGGTGCAGTCCGGGCGGCCTTGACGTCGCGCAAGTCACATCAGAAGCCTGGTTTCGGGGCAGGATTTGGCGGGAAACACACGATGTTCTGCGCCTTTACCGGAACTGACGGCCGCTCTGCGGCGTCACCGGCGGCGTCCGCGCCGGTCGGCGCGCCCGCTCCCGTCAACCGCCTGTGCGCGCCTGACCCGGGAGGGTGACCTGTATCCGGCAGCCGCGCGGGGATTCGGCCACCCTTATCCGGCCGCCGTGGAGGTCGACCGCCCAGCGGGCGATGGCCAGCCCCAGCCCCGTGCCCCCGTCGCCCGGCTGTGAGCCCCCCGGGCCCGCGCTCGTCGCCCGGCTGAACCGCTCGAAGACCCGGTCGCGCTCGTCCTCGGGGATGCCCGGACCCTCGTCGGTCACCTCGACCTCCAGGCTCTGCGGGGCGCCGCCGGGCCGCGCCCGCACCGTCACCCGGCCGTGCGGCGGGCTGTGCTTGACCGCGTTGTCGATCAGGTTGGCGACGACCTGGTGCAGCCGCTCCGCGTCCGCGTGCGCGGTCAGCTCCGGCGGGGAGACGTCCAGGTGCAGGTGCACGTCCGTGCGCGCGTGCCCCTGGCCCTTGCTCATGTTGGCCTCCTTGAGCACACCCGCCAGGTAGGGCCACACCTCGAAGCTCCGCGAGTGCAGCGGCACCACCCCGCTGTCCAGCCGGGAGAGGTCGAGCAGGTGCTCGACCAGCTTGCCCAGGCGCTGGGTCTGGTGGAGCGCCGTGCGCATCGTCTCCGGGTCGGCCTCGGAGACGCCGTCGACGACGTTCTCCAGGACGGCACGCAGCCCGGCGATCGGCGTGCGCAGCTCGTGCGAGACGTTGGCCACCAGCTCCTTGCGGTGCCGGTCCACGGCCTCCAGGTCGGCGGCCATCCGGTTGAAGGTGACCGCCAGCTCGCCGAACTCGTCCCGCCGCCCGCCGCGCACCCGGCGGGTGTAGTCGCCCTGCGCCATGGCCCAGGCCGCCTCCGTCATCTCGTCCAGCGGTGCGGTGAGCGACTGGGCGACGAACTGCGTGATCAGCAGGGACACGATGATCGACAGGATCGTGATCACCCGCAGCTCGGTCTCCGAGTGGACCGCGAAGAGCGCCAGCAGCGTCGTGATCACCACCGAGACGATCACCAGCGCCCCGAGCGCCGCCTTGACCGAGCGGTACGGATCCAGCGGGCGCAGGCCCTCCCAGGTCTGCGCCCAGAAGCGGCTCCAGGCGCGGTGCAGGCGCGGAGCCCGTCGTGTCACCGCAGGTCACGCTCCGTCGGCGGCGGGGATCACGGGCGAGCCGGACGCGGCGGGTGAGCCGGGCTGTGCGGGCGCCTGGTGGCCCGCCGCCGGGGCCAGGGGCGCCGGGGTCTCCAGCGCGTACCCCACCCCGTGCACCGTACGGATGCGCTCGGCGCCGATCTTCCGGCGCAGCGCCTTGATGTGGCTGTCGACCGTACGGGTGCCCGAGGCGTCCGCCCAGTCCCACACCTCCGCGAGCAGCTGCTCGCGGGAGAGCACCGCGCGCGGCGAGTGCGCCAGACACACCAGCAGGTCGAACTCGGTGGGGGTCAGGTGCACGTCGTCGCCGGAGACCCGGACGCGGCGCTGGGCGTGGTCGATCTCCAGCTCGCCGAGCCGCAGCGTCCCGCTGCGCGGGGTGTGCGCGGCCAGCGCCGCCCGCTCCACGCGGCGCAGCAGCACGTGCACGCGGGCGGCCAGCTCGCGCATCGAGAACGGCTTCGTCATGTAGTCGTCCGCGCCGACCCCGAGCCCGACCAGCATGTCGGTCTCGTCGTCACGGGCGGTGAGCATCAGCACCGGCAGCGGGCGCTGGGCCTGCACCCGGCGGCACACCTCCAGGCCGTCGAAGCCGGGCAGCATGACGTCCAGGACGAGGAGGTCGGGCTGCCAGGTCTCGGCGGTCTCCACCGCCGCGGGGCCGTCGCCCGCCGTCTGCACCTGGAATCCCTCGGCGCGCAGCCGCACCGCGATGGCGTCCACGATGGTCGGGTCGTCCTCGACGACCAGGACGCGACGTTGGGCGCCCGGGGTGGTCGCTCCGGCGTGACCGCCGTGCGTGGATGAGTTGTTGGTCTGGTCCATTCGGTGCCGCCCCTGCGTTGCCCCGTGGCATTGAAGTGTTACGTGCTGGCAGCAGCGTAAGGGCCTTGCGTGCGCTGCGGCTACGCCGGTCTCGTCGCGAAGTGCACCACGTCGGGGACGCCCCGGACGACTGGGATCTCTTCCGTACGGACCCGGTCGAATCCGGCAACCCGCAACGCGTCCTCGAAGTCGGCGGAGTGCCGCGCGGACCAGACCGCGAGTACGCCGCCGGGTGTGAGGCGGGTCCGGCAGGCGGCCAGCCCGGCGGGGGAGTAGAGGGAGCGGTTGCCGTCGGTGACCGTCCAGTCGGGGCCGTTGTCGATGTCGAGGCAGAGCACGTCGAAGCGTTCACCGGCTGTGCCGCCCGCTTCACGCGGGTCACGTGCTGCACGTGCCGCTCCCGCCCCGTACATCCAGGACACGAGGTCGGTGTGCAGCAGCGTGCAGCGCGCGTCGGCGAGGGCGTGCGCGGTCAGCGCCGCGAGCGGGCCGTCCCGGTGCCAGTCGATGATCGCCTCCTCGCGCTCGACGACGGTGATCCGCCCCCAGCGCGGCTCGGCCGCCGCCTCGCACAGCGAGAAGCCGACGCCCAGCCCGCCGACCAGCAGGCTCGGGCGCCCCGCGCCGCGGGCGCCGCCGCCGGGGCGACCGGCCGCCCACTCGGCGAGTGCGGCCCGTACGAGCAGCCGCTCCGAGCGGCCGTCGGAGGTGTCCATCAGGAAGCAGCCGTTGGCGATGATCTGCAGCAGTCCGCCTTGGCGGCGCAGCACCACCTCGCCGTACGGGCCCTCCCGGCGGTCGAGCACGGCCGTGTCCTCGGGGGCGGCGGGGGCAGTCCCCGCCGGTGCGTCGCGGGGGGCTGCGGTGGCTTCTGCGGGCTCGGTGAGCCCTTCCGGCGCGGTCACGCGCTCTTCCCTCCTCCGATCGCCCGCTCCAGCAGGTCGATCGCCTCAGCCAGTGGTCTCACCGGGTCGGACAGGTCGGTGAGGACGACGTGCTCACGGTAAGCGACGCGGTAGCGGAGCTGGTCGCGGAGGCGAGGGTCGACCGCGCGCGGTGGCCGCCCGCCGAGCCGGGCCTCGGCCAGCAGGCGCCGCAGCCGCTCCACCCGGGGGCGCGGCAGGCGTCCCTCACGGCTCTCGGCGCGGTGCGGGACGGCGGTGTACGTGCCGTCCGTGCGGACGCTGATGCGCCGGTCGACCCCGGCGTAGCCGCCGGTGACGCGCAGCGAGACCAGCTCGGCCGGTCCTGGCGCCTGCCCCGGCGCCCCCGGGCGGGATGACGCGGGCGCCCCGGTGGGTTGTACGGGCGGAGCCCCCGTCGCGGTGCCGCCCGGTGCGTCTGTCGGCCGGCCGGTGGCGGGACCGGTGCGTGACGCGGACGGTCCCCCGTCGGCCGTCGTCTCGGAGCGCGCCCCCGGTCCGCCCCGCGAGCAGCCCGCCCCGGTGGCGGCGAGCAGCAGAGCGGCCAGAGGTGCCAGGGCCGCGCGGCGGGTGGGCGCGGTGAAGGGCGCGACGGGCTGCGGCATACGGGAAGTATCGCCCGTTCGCCCTGATCGCTGAGAGCGAACAGCAGAATTCGCTCCGGCGGGGAACATCCGACCCTCTTCCGAGCATTGAGTCGACATAGCTCAACTTGGCTGCTTAGGGAGAGATCATGGCTTCGACGTCTTCATCGCTCACCCTGCCGGTGCTGCCGCTCGCCGACGAGGTGGTGCTGCCGGGCATGGTGGTGCCCCTGGACCTGTCCGACACCGAGGTGCGCGCCGCGGTGGAGGCCGCACAGGCCGCCGCGCCGGACGGCAGGAAGCCCGAGGTGCTGCTGGTGCCCCGGATCGACGGCAGTTACGCGGGCATCGGTGTACTCGGCCGGGTCGAGCAGGTCGGACGCCTCGCCGACGGCGACCCGGGCGCGCTCATCCGGGCCCTGCGCCGGGTCCGTATCGGCTCGGGCACCACCGGTCCCGGCGCCGCGCTGTGGGTGGCGGGCACCGAGGTCACCGAAGCCGCGGCGGGCGAGACCGCCCCCGCGCCCGGCGCCGTCGCCGAACTGGTCAAGGAGTACAAGGCCCTCGCCACCAGCTGGCTGCGCAAGCGCGGCGCCTGGGAGGTCGTGGACCGGGTGCAGCAGATCGACGACGTCGCGCAGCTCGCCGACAACGCCGGATACTCGCCCTTCCTCTCCGTCGCCCAGAAGGTGCGGTTGCTGGAGACCCTCGACCCGGTGGAGCGGCTGCGGTTCGCCGTCGAGTCGCTGCGCGAGCACCTGGCCGAGCAGGAGGTCGCCGAGTCGATCGCCAAGGACGTGCAGGAGGGCGTGGACAAGCAGCAGCGCGAGTTCCTGCTGCGGCGCCAGCTGGAGGCCGTGCGCAAGGAGCTGTCCGAGCTGAACGGCGACCCCGAGGACGAGGGCGAGGACTACCGCGCCAGGGTGGAGGCCGCCGCGCTGCCCGAGGACGTGCGCAAGGCCGCCCTCAAGGAGGTCGACAAGCTGGAGCGCTCCTCCGACCAGAGCCCCGAGGGCAGCTGGATTCGCACCTGGCTGGACACGGTGCTGGAGATGCCGTGGAACGAGCGGACGGACGACGCGTACGACATCGCCGGTGCCAAGGGCGTGCTGGACGCGGACCACGCCGGGCTGGAGGACGTCAAGGAGCGGATCACCGAGTACCTGGCGGTGCGCAAGCGGCGCGCCGACCGCGGGCTGGGCGTCATCGGCGGCCGTCGCGGTGGCGCGGTGCTGGCCCTGGTGGGGCCGCCCGGCGTCGGCAAGACCTCGCTCGGCGAGTCGGTGGCCCGCGCGATGGGGCGCAAGTTCGTCCGCGTCGCGCTCGGCGGCGTACGGGACGAGGCGGAGATCCGCGGCCACCGGCGCACCTACGTCGGGGCGCTGCCGGGCCGGATCGTGCGGGCGGTCAAGGAGGCCGGTTCGATGAACCCGGTCGTGCTGCTGGACGAGATCGACAAGCTCGGCTCGGACTTCCGCGGCGACCCGGCCGCCGGGCTGCTCGAAGTCCTGGACCCGGCGCAGAACCACACCTTCCGCGACCACTACCTGGAGGTTGAACTCGACCTGTCCGACGTGGTCTTCCTGGCCACCGCCAACGTCCTGGAGGCCATCCCCGAGGCGCTGCTGGACCGCATGGAGGTCGTCCGGCTGGACGGCTACACCGAGGACGAGAAGGTCACCATCGCCCGGGACCACCTGCTGGGCCGCCAACTGGAGCGGGCCGGGCTGGGCGCCGACGAGGTCACGCTGAACGAGGCCGCGCTGCGCAAGCTGGCGGGTGAGTACACCCGCGAGGCGGGCGTACGGAGCCTGGAGCGTGCCGTCGCCCGGGTGCTGCGCAAGGTGGCCGCCGAACACGAACTGGGCGAGCGGGAACTGCCGTTCACGGTCGACCCGGACGCGCTGCGCGACCTCATCGGACGCCCGCACCACACGCCCGAGTTGGCGCAGGACCCGGCCGAGCGGCGCACGGCCGTCCCCGGTGTGGCCACCGGACTGGCGGTCACGGGCGCGGGCGGCGACGTGCTGTTCGTCGAGGCGTCCCTCGCCGATCCCGAGACGGGCGGCAGTGGGCTGACGCTCACCGGCCAGCTGGGCGACGTCATGAAGGAGTCCGCGCACATCGCGCTCTCCTACCTGCGCTCGCGCGGCGCCGAACTGGAGCTGCCGGTGGCCGACCTCAAGGAGCGCGGCGTCCACCTGCACGTGCCGGCGGGCGCGGTGCCCAAGGACGGTCCGAGCGCGGGCGTCACCATGACCACCGCGCTGGCCTCGCTGCTGAGCGGCCGTCAGGTGCGTACGGACGTGGCCATGACGGGTGAGGTCTCGCTGACCGGGCGGGTGCTGCCGGTGGGCGGCGTGAAGCAGAAGCTGCTGGCGGCGCACCGGGCCGGGGTGAGCACGGTGATCATCCCCAAGCGGAACGAGCCGGACCTGGACGACGTACCGGCGGACGTGCTCGCGGGCCTGGAGGTCCACGCGGTCTCCGACGTACGCCGGGTGCTGGAGCTGGCGCTGACCCCGGCGTCCGCATCCGTGCACCTCCCCGTCGCGGCCTGACGGGCCTCCCGGGCGGCCTCCCTTCCTCACCCCGGTGGGGGAGGGAGGCCGTCACCACTGCCGGGCGGGGGCGGCGCGCTGCCTGCTCGATCAGCTTCGCGGCTCCCCGACGCGGGCCTCGGTCCAGGCGCGGGCAAGGATCTCGTCCACGGTCTCGGCGGGAGTCTGGGACGAGGTGTCGATCCAGAGGCCGAGGTGTGCGGTCTCCTCGCGCAGGACCTTGTCGAGACCGTGGACGGTCAGCGTGTCGTAGGCGTTCTTGGCCCTGACGGCCTCGCGCTCCAGGACGGCTTCGGGTTCCGGCGCGAGGACGACGACCAGCAGCGGAGTGCTGTGGATCTGCGCGACGGTCTGGGCCAGGTGCTCGCCCAGGATGACGTCCTGTGCGACCACGGTGAAGCCGGCTCGGAAGTAGTCGTCGCAGGTGGTCGCGGTCAGCTGGTGACGGAGCCGCAATTGGCGGACGGCCTCGTCACTGGGCTCGGCGGACATGTCGGCGCGGCCGTTGACCACCATGCGGCGGAACTGGTCCCCGCGCACGTGCACGGAGCACGCCAGCCGCTCGGCCAGTGCCTGCGCGACCGTCGACTTCCCGGAAGCCTGGATGCCGGTGATGAGGATGATCGCCTGTTCGCGCTGAGGGAACTCGGGACGGCCGTGCTCGTCCGTGCTCGACGACGCCGTGGGGCTGTTGTTCATCGTGTTCCTTCTGTACGGGATGGTTGGTTGCGGGCGGTGGTGGGAGGTGTCGGCGGCCCGGTCGGCACGTCACCACCGCCGGTGCACGGTGGCTTTGGAGCCAGTGACCAGGCTGGCGGGCGGCACGTCGTCGGCCACGACCGCGCCGGCGGCGATCACGGCGTCCCGGCCGATGGTGACGCCGGGCAGGATCGTGGCACCGGCGCCGATCCACACGTTCTCCGCCACGTCGATGGGCGCGCCGGTGAGGTACAGCCGCCGCTCCTCGGGATCGACCGGGTGCCCGCTGGTGAGGAACGTGACGTTCGGGCCCACCAGCACGCGCTCACCGAGCCGGATACCGGCGTAGTCCAGGAACGTGCAGTTCTGGTTGACGAAGACGCGCTCGGCCAGGTCGAGACGGAGTCCATGGTCGGTGAAGAACGGCGGGTGGATCGTCACGCGCGGCGGCAGCGGTCTGCCGAGGATCTGCTCGAACAGCTCCGCCTTGCCCGCCTCGTCGTCGAAGGGCAGGGCGTTCAGGCGGGACGTCAGCTCGAAGGTCCGCAGCACCCGCTCGGCCATCGCTCGGAACTCGTCGCTCTGGATGAGCATGAGGCGCTCACCGGTCATGACGGTCGGCTGGTTCGCGGCAGCTCGATGGCCAGGACCGGCGGGCAGCCGTCCACGCCGACGAGTCCGAAGCCGTCGCGCACCCTCGGGACCAGCCGCTCGAAGAGCTGGTCCGGCGCCCCCAGCGGGGACCGCCGGTCCGTGTGCACCCGCACATTCCACGCAGGGCACGCGGACGAGGGCGAGGCGGTCATCGGCATGCGCGCCACTCTAGGGGCCGGCCGATACGGTTCGCATCGCGTTTTCGGCCCCGACGAGCGCTGATCGACGTGAGTTGGCGGCGCCGCCGGGCGGAAGTCGCTCGCTACCGTCGGGTGTGTGCCGGGCGTACCGTTCTGGGTGTCGCGTTCAGAACGGAGCACCAGGATGCCTGACAGCACCGGCACGCACATCGGCACGCGCATTCAGGAGATCCGCGGCCTCCGTGGCTACTCACTCCGCGAACTCGCCCATCGCGCCCACGTGTCCCCCTCGATGCTCTCGCATCGAGAACGGCGACAGGGTCCCCAGCGGCCAGATCATCGCCGCCACGGCCCGTGCTCTCAGCGTGAGCGTGCACGTCCTGCACGGCCAGCCCTACATGGAGCAGCTGCGCCGGGACCAGATGGACCGGCTGATCGCGCCGCTGTCCAACGCGCTCGACGACTGGGGCATCATGCCCGACGACGATGATCCGCCGCCGCGCCCGCTGCCGGAGCTGGAAGCGGCGATCGAGCGCGCACGGCAGCTACGTGCCGTCTCCGAGTACGCCACCCTCGCGCAGGAGACCCCGGCGCTGCTTGCGGAGACCTCCTGCGCGGTGCTCCTGCATGCCTCGCCGGGCCGTGACCGGGAGCGGGCGCATTGGCTCCAGGCGGAGGCGGCGATCGGAGCGTTCTCGGTGGCCTACAAGTTCGGGTACATGGACCTGGCGCGCCTCGCGCTCTCGCGCATGGCCATGGCCGCGCCGCAGAGCGGCGACCCCCGGCAGGTCGCAGCGGAGCGGTTGAAGCGCGCTCAGCTCTCGGCGGAGGGGCCTGCGCTGGAGCAGGGCTTGCGGCTGGTGCGCCAGGGGCTGCGGGATCTGGAGAGCGACGGGACGACGGAGACGCGTGCCATGCGCGGTGGCCTGCTGTTGAAGGGCGGGCAGCTGACGGCGCTCCGCACCGGCGGGCAGGACGCCGACGAGTGGTTCGATGAGGCGCGGGTTCTCGCGGAGGAGCTGGGCGAAACGGACTGCTACATGCTCGCGTTCGGGCCGACGAACGTCGCCCAGCACGTGGTGGCCGCAGCGGGCGATCACGACGAGCACGGCAGGGCCGTGCAGTTGGCGTCCGAGGTGCGTCTCCCCGCCGGATATTCGGCCGCGCGGTCGGGGCAGTTCTGGATCGACTACGCGCGCTCGCTCGCTCTCACGGCGCGGCGCGACGAGGCGATCACCGCTCTGGAGCGAGCCCGGCGGGTGTCTCCGTTGCAGACGCGGTATCACGCGACGACGAGGCTGACGATGGGCGTGCTCCTCCGGGCTCGCGGGCAGACCCCGCCTCGGGTGCGCACGTTCGCCCAGTGGAGCGGTGTGTAACACTCGGGGCACTCTCTGTCAATGCTTCCGATGTTGCCTCCCTGTCAACGAGGGAGGGGTTCCGGGCGGGCACGCTGTGACGGTCAACACACCCTCTGTCACCTGGAGTCGACATGGCCACCACCTGCCGCCGTACCGTCCAGTCCCGTGCCCGTCGTGCCGAGTTGGCCGCTGCCGCTGCCGGGGGGACGCCGCCGCCCCGGCCCTGGTTTCCGCCTGCCGGGCCGGAGATCGAGGTGGAGCGGGCCGGTGTGGCGTGGGATGCGGTCAAGGCCCCCGCCTGGCTGGGGGACCGGGCGTTGGCGCTGCTGGGCGGTGCCAGCGGGGCAGTGGTCCGTGGTCGCGGGTCCTGTACTGGCTGACTCCCGTCGGTACGGCCGACGCCTGGGCGCCGTTGCCGCGCGTGGCGGTCCTCGGGGGCTCCTCGTACCTGGCCGTGCCGCCGGGGCACCGCACCCGAGGTCTCGGCCCGTACTGGGCGGTACCGCCGCTGCCGGGACGGCTGCTGACCGGCGCCGCCCCGCTGCGCGAGGCGCTCAGCCGCGCCGACGGCTCCGCCTTCGGCGGAGAGGCCGCCTCGTGACCGCACCCGGTGAGGTCGCGGGCGCGCCCGTGGACGCCGAGGCGGTGCGGGTGGCGGTCATGCGGGCGCTGGCCCTCCTCGCGTCGCCGGGGTGTCCCGATCTGGGGCCGGTGCAGGCGGAGTTGCGCGGTCACGTGCGGGCGCTGCTGCCTGCGGCCGAGGCGGCCGTCGGGGAGTTGTGGCACGCCAGTCCGCTGTCGTGGCAGCGCCGCGCACGGCTGGACGCGGTGCGCCGCCTCCTGGGGAGTTCCGGGCGGCGGAGCGCTGGATGCTGCACCACGCCCGGCGCCTGCCCGCCCACACCGCCTACCGCGAGATCATCCGCCGTCCCTGGCGCGCCTCCGTGGTCCGGGAGGACGCGGGCGGCTGACGCGGTGGCGGAGCGGTCCCCTCCCGCCCTGGTGGAGGGGACCGCCCCGGGTCCGGTGCGCGGCTGGGTCAGCCGTTGTTGGCGAGGACCTTCAGCCGGTCGTAGGCGCCGTTGAAGACGTTGTGGTCACCGACGGTCGGACCGGTGGAGGTGTACTGCCAGAAGGTGTAGAAGCCCCAGCCGTTCGGCAGGGTGCCGGGGGAGGAGGCGTAGCGGGCTATCCACAGCGGGTTGGTCTTGCCGAAGCTGCTGTTGTTGCCCGTGCACTGGCTCCACCAGTTGGTGGTCGTGTAGATCACCGCGTCGCGGCCGGTACGGGCCTTGTAGGTGGTGGTGAAGTCGCGAATCCAGCTGACCATCGCGGACTGGCTCTTGCCGTAGCAGGTCGAGCCGTACGGGTTGTACTCGATGTCCAGGACGCCCGGCAGGGTCTTGCCGTCCTTGGACCAGCCGCCGCCGTTGCTGGCGAAGTAGTTGGCCTGGGTGGCGCCGCTGGAGGTGTTCGGGGTCGCGAAGTGGTACGCGCCGCGGATCATGCCGACGTTGTACGACCCGTTGTACTGCTGGGCGAAGTACGGGTTCTTGTAGGAGGTGCTCTCGGTCGCCTTCACGTACGCCCAGCGGACTCCGCTGTTCCACAGGGTGTTCCAGTTGACGTTCCCCTGGTGGCTGGAGACGTCCACGCCCTCCACGCTCGCCGCGAGGCCCTTGGGGGGCCCGTCGTACGGGTCGCCGCCCTCGTGTTCCTCGACGGTCATGCCCATCCACGCGTCGCCGCGCTCGACCGTGCTCCTGCTCTCGCCGCTCTCGCTGCCGCTCCCGGAACCCGGCGCGGCGGACGCCGCTCCGGGCAGGGCGAGGACGAGCGCGAGTGAGGAGAGGAGCATTCCGGCCGCGGTCGCGGTTGCGCGCAGGCGTCGGGTGGTACGGGATCTGTTGCTGGGCATCGCTGCCTCCGAAGACCTCAGTGGGGTGGGGGGACAGAGTGGGGGGCTGCCTCGCTGACGTGATCACATGGTGTGAGCATGTCAGGAGAGAAGATACGCGCGTAGACCAGGCGGACGGAAGGGTACGGGGTGACGCCGTTGGTCTACTCCTGCGAAATACTGGCCCAACTGCGACGATCGCCGTCGCTGGCAGAAACTTTCCTGTCGGAGAAAGCCGGAGGGGGTGCTGACGTGCACGAGCCCGTAACCGAGGAGGGCGCGTCGCCGGGCCCGCACAGTGGTGTGGACCACCAGGAGAGCCCGGGCGGTGGCATCCGCGACGGAGCCGGGGACAGCGCGTACGGACCCGAGTTCCTCGACCTCGAACGCGAGTTGACGGTCTTCCTGCGCCGCGCCCGCGCGACCTCGGGGGAGATGGCCCGCGAGGTCCACCCGGACCTGGAGCCTGCCGCGTACGGCCTGCTGGTGCGGCTGGAGGACGCCGGTGCGCAGCGGGCGACCGACCTGGCGGCCTACTTCGGGGTGGGCAAGGCGACCATGAGCCGCCAGCTTGCCGCCCTGGAGGGCCTCGGCCTGGTGACCCGCTCCAAGGACCCGGCCGACGGGCGCGCGTCGCTGGTCGAGCTGGCCGAGGTGGGCCGCGAGCGGTTCAACCGGGTGCGCAGCGCGCGGCGGGCCGAGTACCGCCGCAAGCTGGCGGCCTGGGAGCGGGGCGAGATCGCGGAGCTGGCGCGCCTGCTGCACCGGCTCAACGGGCCGGGCGGCGCCGAGGAATGAGCGGTGCCGGGGTCTGAGCGGTGCCGGGGCGGGGCGTCGGCCGGTGCATCGGCGCCGGGGCGGGCACGCCGCCGACGCCCCGGCCGAGCCGGGCCCGCCGCTAAGGCGTCAGCTCCGCCAGGACCGCCGTCGCGTCGTCGTGCCGCTTGCCGCGCGGGAAGGCCAGCCGGTCCGGGTCCGCCGACTCGGCCGCCCGTACGCGGGAGATCAGCGCGTGCGGCCCCTCCTTGCGCACGAGGGAGGCCAGCGCGGCCCAGTCGCCGAGCCGGAAGACCTCCGTCCAGCGGCTCGCGCCGTCGGTGACGCCCAGCAGCGCCGCGATCCCCGCGCGCGGCGTGCTGCCCGTGACGGCGTACGCGGCGACCTCCGGGTCCGCGGCGGCGGTGTAGAAGCCCTCGCCCTCCGGCGCGTTGCGCAGCGCCTCCACCGTGCGCCCGTACGTCTCCCCGGCCGCCGCCCGCTCGGCCGAACCGCGGGGGAGGGCGCGCACCTCGTCGCGCAGCGCGCGTACCCGCGGCGGCAGTTCGTCCAGCCGGGGGTCGACCACGGGTGTCACCGCTCCGGTCGTGTGCTCCAGCAGCAGCGTGGAGTCGGAGAGCACCAGGTGTTCGATCGTCTCGTCGTCCCAGCGTGCGGCGACGACCGTCGCCTGCGGAGTGCGTGGGTGAGAAAGGTCACAGGTGGGACGGTGTGCGTCGGCCGTGCGGGCGAGGGCCTCGGCCAGGCAGTGGGACAGCGCCAGATCGCGGCGGGAGGCGCACAGTTCGAGCAGCCCGCCGCCGAGCCGGGCGGTGAACCAGGGCACGCCGTGCAGGCAGCCGTCCTCGCCCGGGGGCGGCGTCACGCCGTCGAGGACCACCAGGGTCCCGCCCGTACCGGAGGCGGGAAGTGCCACCGATGTGTAGTCCTCGTTGGGGCGTTGGGGGTCGCCCGGTTCGCTCGCCATCTCGATGCGCATGGGGCAAGTCTGCCGGAGCCGGTCGCGGGACCGGCCGCCGCCGTCGAGTTGGACCGGACCAGCAGGTCGGGGCGGTGCGCGGGCCTGTGCGCGGGCCTTCGCCCGGCGCGACGGCGGTGGCGGTGGCGGACGTTCCGCCCGGCGGCGGCCAGGCATACTGCCAGGCGGCAAGCGGGATTTCCAGCCCGGCACGTGCCGGGGCCCGGCGGCGCCCGGGGGCGAGTTGTACGCCAACTCCCGGTTGATGTTCACTCCATCGGATGGTGCGGCAGGGGAAGCACACCCACCCCGATCCGGTCCTGCAAGGGTCGGACGTCGTGGGCCGGGTGCGGCCCGCCGTGCCGGGCGCGCGTACCGAGGGCCGGTCGTGCGAGATTGGCTGTGCGAGTCGGCCGGCGGTGGAGCCGGTGAGTTGGACTGTCGCCTCCGGGGCCCGACCCCGGCCGGGCGGGACGAGATTGCGAGCACGGGTGCGGACGAAGCGACTGCGGAAACTTGGCGGCACCGGGACCAGCCTGCCCCGTACACCGCCTCCGGCACGCCGGTCGCGCGTGCGCAACCGGCTGCTCGTCTCCGTCGCCCTGTGCGCGGTCGCCGTCCTCGGCGCGGGCGCGCCGGGCATCGCCGCCTCCTTCGGTGAACTCTCCGACGCCCAGGACCGCGTCGACCGCGCCGGGACCAACCAGCGCGCCCTGGCGCTGGCGCACTCCCTGGCGGATGAGCGGGACGACATGGTCGCCTACGTGGCCGCCCGGGGCGACGGCGAGCGGCCCGCCAGCGGCGCCCGGCAGGGCCGGGTGGACCGGCAGATCGACGAGGTGCTCGCAGCGGACGCGGAGGACGTGCCCGCGCAGGTGCGCCGCGTGCTGCGGTCCGTGCCCAAGACGCGGCAGCGCGCGCTGGACCGCACGGACAGCGCGTACGAGACCTACGAGCGCTACACCTCCGCCGTGCTGCGGCTCCAGGACATCTCCCGCGCCGCCGCCCGCGAACTGCCCGCCGGACCGGCGGACGCCGCCGCCACCGCCGAGGCCCTGCCGCAGCTGGGCCGCGGCGTGGGGTACGCGTCGGCCACCCGCGGCCTGCTGCGCGGCGCGCTCGCCGCCGACGGCCCGCAGCGGCGGCTGACGGCCGAGGCCCAGCGCACGCACCTGCATTCCGAGACCGCGCTCGCCGACTTCGAGCAGCTGGCCGGCGAGCCCGCCCGGGAGACCTACGACCACACCCTGACCGGCGCCGAGGTGGCCACCGCCCAGCGCTATCTGAAGCAGCTCACCGACCTCCCCACGCTCACCCCCGCCGAACGCGCCTTCGACCGGGAGCGCGTCCGCGACGCCCTGTCCGCCCGGATCTCCGCCATGCGCAGCGTGCACTCCTCGCTCGCCGCCGCCGAGACGCAGCGCTGGGAGGACTCGCGGGACGACGCGGTCACGGCGCTGGAGCTGCGGTTCGCGCTGGTGGCGGCGTGCCTGCTGGTGGCGCTGGGCGCCGGTGTGCAGACGGCGCGTTCGGTGACCCGCCCGCTGGCCGTGCTGCGGCGCGGCGCGGAGCGGGTGGCGCGGGAGCCCGCGGGCGGCGAGCCGGTGCTGCTGCGCGGGCGGAACGACGAGTTCGCCGATGTCGTCGCCGCCCTCAACCAGCTGCGGGAGCTGGTCGCCGACCTGCACGAGCGCGCTGTGGGGGCGGAGACCGACAGCATCGAACTGGCCGGGGGCAAGGCCGAGCTGACCGCCGAGCACGAGCGGCTCCAGGCCGAGTGCGAGGTCCTCGTACAGCGCCTCGACTCCGCCTCGGGCGTGCCCGGCGGTGCCATCGAGGAGCTGGGGCGGCGCACGCTCGCGCTGGTGGAGCGGCAGCTGCGCGTCGTCGAGTCGCTGGAGGCGGACGAGCCCGACCCGGACCGCCTCGGCAAGCTCTTCGCCCTCGACCACCTGGCCACCCGGATACGGCGGCACGGCGAGGGCCTGCTGCTGTTCGCCGGGGTGTCCGACTCCGCGGTGCATCCGGGCGGCCCGGTGCCGCTGCTGGACGTCGTGCGGGCGGCGGTGAGCGAGATAGAGCAGTACGAGCGTATGCAGCTGGGCTCGGTGCCGGAGGCCCGGGTCGCGGGGCCGGCGGCCGACGGACTGAGCCACCTGGTCGCCGAACTGCTCGACAACGCCGCCGCGTTCTCCGTCCCGGGGTCCGAGGTGCGGCTGAGCGGCCGGACCCTGCGCTCCGGCGAGATCATGCTCTCCGTCCAGGACAGCGGCTCCGGCATGACCGGCGAGCGGCTGGCCGAACTCAACGCCCAACTGGACGCACCGGACACCAGGACGCTGGGCGAGAGCCCCGGCATGGGGCTCGGCTTGGAGCTGGTGGCGCGGCTCTCGCTCCGGCACGGGCTGCGGGTGCGGCTGCGCGAGCGCCGTCGGGGCGGTATCGCGGCGGACGTCACGGTGCCGCGCGCGCTGCTGCCGGGGTACCCGATGCCCGCGCCCGAGGAGCCCGCGCCTTCGCCCGCGCCCTCGTCCGGGGCGGACGGCGGGCACGGCGCGGCCCCGGACGCCGCGCCGCCCGTACGGACGGCCGTCCCGGACGCGCTGCCCGTACGGCGGCGGCCCGCCGACCGGGGCGGGCCGACCGTCCCGGCGCCGCGCGGCCCGCTGCTGCGCAGCCCGGCGCCGCCGCCGGAACCGGACCAGCACGAGCGGCCCACCACCGCCGAAGCGGGGGAGGCGGGCACGCGTCCGGCGGAACCGGCGGCGACGTCCGGACCGGCTTCCGGCTCGGCTTCCGGCCCGGAGACTGCTCCGGCGACTGCTCCGGCGGTGGACGAGGAAGCCGTCCGGGGACCGGCGGACGCTGAGGCGGGCCTGTCCGAGGTGGGTCCCACCGAGGTGAGTTCCACCGGGGCGGAGACGGACGAGCCCGCTGCGGCCGAACCCCCGGCGAGCGAACCCGCCGTGGCCGAGGCGGAGGTGACCGCGACGGGGCTGCCCCGGCGCGTCCCCGGCCCGGTGCCGCCCCCCGCGCCCGTCATGCCGCAGCCCCGCAAGGGCGGCGTCGACGCGGAGGCGCTGCGCAGACAGCTGGGCGGTTTCCAGCGCGGTTCCCGCGAGGGCCACCGCGACGCCGCGGCGGAGACCGAGGAGCCCGCGCCGCCGGGCACCGCCGTCGGGGATTCGTCCGAGGAAGAGGAGGTACTGCCGTGAACGCCCCCACCCCACGGGACGCGACGGAGCGCAGCGAGGTGCGCGATCTGCGCTGGCTGCTCTCGGACCTGGTCGAGGAGGCGCCCGGCGTACGGTCCGTGGCCGTCGTCTCCGCCGACGGGCTGCTGCTGCTCTCCTCCGACCCCGACACCGACCCCCAACCCGACACCGGCGGCACCGGCCCCGAAGCGGACACCGGCACGGACCCGGACGCGGAGCAGGCCGCGGAGCAGGCCGCCGAGGCGGCGAGCACGCCCGGCGACGGCGGGCCGAGCGGCTCCAGCGCCGATCTGGCCACCATCGTCTCCGGGCTCGCCTCGCTGACGGCGGGCGCCGCCGGGCTGATGGACGGCGGCCCGGTCAAGCAGACGATGGTCGCCATGGAGGAGGGCAGCCTCTTCGTGATGGCGATCAGCGACGGCTCGCTGCTGGGCGTCCACGCCCTGCCTGACTGCGACATGAGCGTCGTCGCCTACCAGATGGCCCGCTTCGTCGGCCGGGCCGGGCACGTGCTCACCCCGGAACTCCGCACCGCGCTCACGGCCCCGGCCGCCGCCCGGACGGGGTGAGTCCGCCCCCGGGCGGTGCCGTCGTCAGGGGCTGTCGTCAGCGGCGCGGCGGCTTGGTCGAGTCGTAGCCCGCGTCGCCGCCCCGGCCCCGGTTCCGGCCGCCGTCGCGGTCGGCGCTCGGCAGCGGCGGCGGTTCGTAGCGGGCCAGCGGCCGGGCGTCCGGGTCCGGGCGTACCGCGCCCAGCACCGGGTTGGCGGCGATCGGTGAGACCTTGACGGGCGTGCCCGGCCGCGGCGCGTGTACCACCATGCCGCGTCCCGCGTACAGGCCGACGTGGGTGGCACGGGCGAAGTAGACCACCAGGTCACCGGGGCGCAGTTCGCGCAGCCGCACCCGCTCCAGCCGCCGCCACTGCTGCCCGCTGGTGCGCGGGATGCGCAGCCCGGCCCGTGCCCAGGCCCTGGCGGTCAGCCCGGAGCAGTCGAACGCCCGGGGCCCCGCCGCGCCCCAGGCGTACGGCTTGCCGCGCTGCGCGAGCGCGTACGCCAGCGCGCGGGCGCCCTGCCGGGTCGGCGTACGGGCGCCGCCCGCCGGGCCGCCCGCCGGGTCGCCCAGCGCGCCCCCGGCCAGGAACGCGGCCTGGGAGCGTGCCGCCTGCGCGCCCTCCAGCTGACGCAGCCGGGCGAGCTTGTCCGGGGGGAGCGAGGTGAGCAGCGTTTCCACCTCGCGCAGCCGGGAACGGGCCCGGTCCCGGTGCGCCTTGCGGTCGGCCGCGAGCTTCTGCTGCCGTTGGAGTGCGCGGCGGGCCCGGGTGGCCAGCGCGTCGCCGCGGCGTTCGGCGCTGGTGAGCCGTTTCACCGTACGGGCCTGGTTGCTGACGGCTCGTTGCAGGAGGTGTGTGTTGGCCAGGGCCTGCGCCGGGTCGTCCGCGAGCATCAGCTGGGCGTCGGGCGGCAGCACCGGGGCACCGCTGCGGTACTGGCTGCGGGCGAGCCGCCCCGCCTCGGCGCGGCTGCTGTCCACCGAGCTGCGGGCGCGCTGGAGCCGCCGGTCCAGCTTGCGTGCGGTGGCCCGCTGGGTCCGCAGCCGCGCTCCGGCGCTGTGGTACGCCTCGGCGGCGGCCTCGGTCTGCTGGTAGAGGGTGCGCAGGTCGGCCAGTAGTTCGCTGACCGGCCGGTCGGCGGGCACGGGCGCGGGCGGCGCGGGCGCCATCGGCGCCATGGGCGCGGACTGCGCGGGTGGGACGGCCAGGACGGCCGCCGTGGCCGTGGCCACGGCCAGCGCGGTTGCGGACCGAACGGAAATCAGCACACTCACCTCCGGGCTGAGCTGCTCGCACAAGGGCTTCTCCCCTCGATCGTGGGCAGCTCGCGGCGGGCGGCGCGCGCCGGGCTGGGCGCATCCGCCCACCGCTGTCACCCGTTGGGGGCGCGGGCTCACCCGTCCGGTGCCCTCGCGGTGCTCCGGTGCTCCCCGCCGCGTCCGCGCTCCCCGGTCTGTCGCCCCGTCAGCCGCCCAGCGGCAGCGCGCGGATGTGGGTGCCGCGCGACGCGTAGAGCCGCTTGCCGTCCGAGGCGATCCGCGTGTTCCCCCCGGTGTACTCGCTCTCCCTGATCCGCCACGCCTGCTTGCCGGTACGGGCGTCCAGCGCGAGCAGCACGGTCCGGCCGCCGGTCAGCGGCGGGAAGACCAGCCCGCCCGCGTACGCCGTCGGG
This sequence comes from Streptomyces sp. CNH287, assembly GCF_000424825.1. NCBI lineage: Bacteria > Bacillati > Actinomycetota > Actinomycetes > Kitasatosporales > Streptomycetaceae > Streptomyces > Streptomyces sp. CNH287. The sequence continues at coordinate 402,236 of NZ_AUKQ01000005.1, forward strand.
GCGGGCGGCGACTCCAGGAAGTCCTCGGAGCGCCAGCGCCACAGCGGCCGTCCGGTGGCCAGGTCGAAGGCGAGCACGGACCGGCCCGAGGTCACGTACACCCGGCCGTCGGCCACGGCCGGGGTGCCGAAGACCGGGTCGTCCTCCTCCGGGTCGGGCGGATCGCCCTTGCCCCGCCGCGCGCTGTCCGGGCCCAGCCGCCATCGCACCCGGCCGTCGGCCGCGTCGGCCAGCAGCAGTTCGCGGCCCGAGGCCAGCACCCGGCCGCCGCCCGCGGGGACCACGGCGCGGTTCATGCCGTCCTCGTCGTCCCGTATCGGCAGCAGCTTCGTGTGCCACCGCCCGGAACCGTCCCTCAGGCCGTACGCCCGCAGCCCGTCGGGCTCGCAGATCACCAGCCGTCCGCCGGACACGACCCCGGCGCCCGGGGAACCGGCCGCGCTGCGCGAGATGGTGCGCTGCCACCGCATTTTGGCGCCGTCCATGTCGTACGCGAAGAGGTAGCGGTCCAGCGGCCCGCCGTCCTCGTCACCGCCCGGGGCGGACGGGGCGCCGCCGCCCGGGGGGCCGCTCTGCGGGGCGCGCTGCCCGACGGCGAAGAGCGTACGGCCGTGGAAGCCGACCGCGGGCGACGCGGCCAGCCGGTTGAAGCGGAGGCCGAGCGGGTCGGTGTACCGGGTGCGGCCGTCGGTCGTGGAGACGAGGGCGAGCCGGTCCTCCTCCACGGCGTACAGCGCGGGGTGTACGACCGTCCGGCCGTCCTGCGAGCCGACCGGCTGGTTGCCGGACACCCCGCGGGCGAACCAGCGCACGGTGCCGGTGGCGGTGTCGATGCCGCACAGCTCACCGGCCGTCTCGGTGCGCGACACCAGGGCGCCGCCCGCCAGTTCGGGATGGCCCAGCGACGACAGGCCGCCGCGGTACTCCCACACCGGCCGAGGCGCGGTGCCCTTCGTCTTCCGCCGCCCGGTGGGGCCGGGGGAGGGCGTGGGCGTGCCGGTCGCGTCCGCGGCAGCCGCCGCCGAGGCCGACGGGCGGGCGGCGCGGCCGGTGGCGTACGCGGCGGTGCCGGCCGCCGCCGCGAGGGCGAGCGTCCCGGCGGCGCCGGCCAGCAGCGCCCGGCGGCTCGGCCCGGCCGCGCCGCCGCCTGCGCCGCGACCGTCACCGTCCCCGCCGCCCGTCGCCTCGCCGGAGCCGGCCGCGCCGCTGCCTGCGCCGTGCTGCCCGGCCGCGCGCTGCCCGGCGCTGTCCGCCTGCCTCGGTGCCGCCGCGTCCCAGCGCAGCGTCGTACGGGCGGCGATGTCGGCCAGGACCGGTGCCGGGAGCAGCGTGGCGAACGGCGAGGCATCCACGTCGTCCGGGCGCAGCAGCCGGGACAGCTCGGCGGCGCTGGGGCGCTCGGTGGGGTCCTTGTGCAGGCAGCGGGCCAGCAGCCGGTGCAGCGAGCCGTCCGGGTCGGCCGCCGCCAGCGCGTCCAGTTCCGGCCGCCCGTGCACCACCCGGAAGAGCAGCTCCTCGGGGGTGCCGCCGCCGAACGGGCCGCGCCCCGTCGCCGCGTGGACGACGACCCCGGCGAGCGCGAAGACGTCCGAGTACGGCGTGGACGCGCGGCCGTCGGCCTGCTCGGGGGCCATGTAGGCGGCGGAGCCCAGCACGAAGCCGGTGCGGGTCAGCCGTTCCGCGCCGAAGGAGAGCGCGATGCCGAAGTCGATGACGCGCGGGCCCTCGGCGGTGACCAGGACGTTCGACGGCTTGAAGTCGCGGTGCATCGACCCGGCCCGGTGCACGACGGCCAGCGCCTCCGCCAGCGCGGCGCCCAGCGCCCGTACGGCGCCCGGCGGCCAGGGGCCGTACGTCTCCACCGCGTCCTGGAGCGTGGGCGCCAGCAGGTATTCGGTGGCCAGCCAGGGGTGCGGCCCCTCGGTGTCCGCGTCGACGACGGCGGCGAAGTGGCGGGCGCCGCCGGGGCGGCCGAGGAGCGCGCGGGTGGTGCGCACCTCGTCGCGGAAGCGGGCGCGGAACTCCGCCTCACGGGCGAGCGCCGGGTGCACCGCCTTGAGCGCGACGGTACGGCCGCCGGGGGAGCGGGCCAGGTACACGGTGCCCATGCCGCCCGAGCCGAGCCGGGCGAGCAGCCGCCAGCGGCCCAGGGTCTCCGGGTCGTGCGGGAGCAGCGGCCCGGGGCGTGCCGTGGTGGGTGCGGTGTGCGGGGTGTGTGCGGCGTGCGGGCTGCGCATGCTGCGGTCCTCCTCTCCCTCGTCGGTCCGCCGGCCGGTCACCGGACCGGGAAGGCGAAGGCGGAGGCGCTGTGCGTGACCAGCACCCTCTTGCCCGCCGGGTACACCCGGTAGTTCTGCATCGAGTCACCCTCGGTCTCGCGGAAGCGCCACAGCGGCTGCCCGTTGCGCGCGTCGATCGCGATGACGCCCGAACTGGACGCCGCCAGCAGGGTGTTGCCGGAGGTGCTGGTCTCCAGCACCGGCTGGTCCTGCCAGACCGAGTCGTCCTCCATGGCCCGGCGCCAGATCTCCCGCCCGTCGCCGGGGTCGACGCAGAAGACGCTCCGGCCGCTGTCCGCCACGTACAGGCGCTGCTGCCCCTTGCCGCCCTTCCCCTGCTTCCCGCTGCCGCCGCCCCGTGGCGACGGGCGGAGCACGACGGTGCCCAGCTTGCTCTGCCCGTCGCTGACCAGCGGCCTGGACCAGCGCTCCTTGCCCGACTCCGCGGTGAGCGCGCGCAGTTCGTCGTCCTGCGCGGCGTAGAGGACGCCCAGGGAGGAGGACAGCGACACCGTGGCGTCGGCCGCCAGCTCCTCGACGGTGCGCCGCCAGCGGCGTCGGCCGTCGGAGAGGCGGTAGGCGGTCAGCTCGGGATGCGCTTCGAGCGACCTGCCCAGCACCAGGGACGAGCCGCTGTCGTACACCCCCAGCCGGCTCCCCGCGGGAGCCTCCGGCAGCGGTACGTGCCAACGCGCCCGGCGCTTGCGGGTGTCGAAGGCGAGCAGCAGCTTGCCCTGGTCCTTGCTCGTGTCGTGCCCGGCGACGTCCCTTCCGGCGAGCAGGGCGACCCGGCCGCCGGCGGTCACGTGGAGCAGTTCGTCGGCGCTGCGCCCGCTGTAGTCGGGGCTGCCGGGCCGGTACACGTTCGAGCCCCAGCGGCGCTGCCCCGTCTCCGCGGAGAAGGCCACCAGTTGGCCCTTGTCGAGGACGAGCGCCAGGTCGCGGTCGATGCTCTGCGAGGCGTGGATGCTGGAGAGGTCGTTGCGCGACCAGACCGCCTCGCCGGTGGCCATGTCGATGCCGACCGAACCGTCCGTACCCACCAGGACCGCGAGCCTGCTCCGCCACACCAGCGGCTCGTGCCGCACCGAGATGCCGCCCGGCAGGTCGTAGCGCCACAGGGCGCGGGGCGGGGTGCCGCGCGGCGGCTTCGTGGTGGCGTCCGTGGAGGCGCCGCCGGCCGAGCCGGGGTCGGTCAGCGCGTCGAGGCCGCCGCCGCGTCCGGTGACCCAGCCGCCCAGGGCTCCGGCCCCGACCAGGACACCGGCGGCGCCCGCCGCGCCGGTCCTGAGCAGGGAGCGGCGGGAGCGGGCGGCGGCCGGGCCGACCCCGACCGGGGCGGTGGCCTCGCCGTCCGCGTCCGCGCGGTCCTCTTCTGTGTGGTCCTCTTCTGTGCGGCCCGCGCGGCCGGTGCCGTTCGCGGGCCGTTCGCCGCCGTCGGCCGCCACCGGGGCGCGGAGCGTGAGAGTCGACTCGTCCCCTCCCGGTGCCGGTACGTCCGCGCGCGGGCCGGGTACGCGCAGCAGGTGCGTGTGCCGGTCGCCCCCGACGGGCGCCCCGTCCGGGGACTCCAGCGCCAGCACCGCCGACGCGCGGGCCGCCAGCGCGGCCACCGCCGCTCCCGGCAGCGGCACGACGGGCCCCTCGTCGGCCAGCGGTGCGCGCAGCGCCGCACGCAGCTTCGACAGCCGGGGCTGCCCCCGGCGCTGCCCCTTCGCGCCGCGGGTGTCCGCCGCTTGGCCGCCGAGCACCGGGCGCAGCGCGTCGGCCAGCGCCGACGGCAGCGGCACGGGCACGGACCCCCCGCCTGCCGAGTCCCCGCCCGCCGACGGCCCGTCGTGGCCGGTCGCCGCGTACGCGAGCACCGCGCCCAGCGCGCGTACGTCCGCGCCGGTCTCCTCCGAGGTGGCGGGCCGCGCCGTGGCCAGGCCGCCGAGCCGGGGCCCGTCGGCGGCCAGCGCCACGGCCTCGGGCACGAGGCCGCCGTGTGCCCAGCCCGCGTCGTGCAGGGTGCGCAGCGCGTCGGCCAGCGCGGTGCCCAGCGCGCGTACGGCGGGTTCCGGCAACGGCCCGTGGGTGCGGACGAGTTCGGGCAGCGAGAGCGTCGGAACGTAGGCGTAGGCGAGCCAGGGCACGGCCGCGTCGGGGTCCGCGTCGATCAGCGGCAGCAGCCACCGGCCGTCCGCCGCCCCGGCCGCGGCGGCCTCGCGGCGCAGCCGCTCGCGCAGTGTCGGGTCTCCGGCCAGGGCGGGGCGCAGGGCGGTGAGCGCGACGGCGCGGGCGTCGTGCGGCGAGCGCGCCAGGTAGCGCCGTACGCCCCTGGTCGCGGCTCCGTCCGCCGCCCCGCTCCCGGCCCCTTCCCCGGCCCCGTCGTCCTCGCCGGCGTCGCTGGCGCCGGCGGCGTCGAGCACCGCCAGCAGCCGGAATCCGCCCAGTGTGCGCGGGTCTGAGCCGTCCAGGCTCCGCAGATGCCCGGACAGTTGGTCATGCTGTTCTGCCACGGTGTGTCCCACTCCCCCGATCGCCGTGTGCGGTGAGCACCATAGCGGTTCGGCGCGCAGGGACTCTCTCCCGTCATGCGCGGTGGAGCAGTGCGAGGGGGAGGGGCCGCCCGTGCGGCCCGAGCAGTCGCCCATCCGCGGCCCGGGAGGTTCAGCACACCGGCATGGCCGTCAGCGTGCCCGCCTGGGCGAGGAAGACGCGGTTGCCCGCCGCCCCCATCCGGGCCCGCCCCTCGCCCGGCGAGGTGTACAGCCAGGCGGTCTTGCCGCTGCGGGTGTCGGCGGCGGCCACCCCGCCCTCGCCGGAGGTGTCCGTCACCGCCCAGGCGCTGTTGCCCTGCACCACCGGGGCCTCCAGCGGCGCGTCCTCGGAGCTGAGGGAGAGCGTCCACACGTCGCCGCCGTCGGCGGTGGCGCGGGCGTACAGGTCCGGGCCGTCCACGGCGTACAGCGTCCCGCCGCCGCCGGTACCGCCGTCGGCCCCGGTGGCGGGACGCGGCGCCAGGGCGGGCGCACCCCAGCCGTCCTCGCCCCCGGCCGCCCGCGACCACTTCTCCCTCCCGTCCGCCAGGCCGAGCGCGGACAGCTTCCGCCCGCCCAGAAAGACGGTGCCCCCGGCGAGCGCCGGGGCGAGCGCGCCGGAGCCCTGCTCGCGCGGTCCCCACGCGCGGCGGCCGGTGCCGGTGTCCAGGGCGGCGACCCGGCCGTCCGAGCCGTACAGGACGAGCCGCCCCGACCCCGCCGCGGCCAGCGCGGGGCGCTCGGCGGAGGCGCGTACGGGCGCCCGTACGGTCCACAGCGTGCGCCGCGACTCCAGGTCGACCGCCCGCACTTCGCCCCCGCCGGTCAGGACGTACACCGCCTCGGCGTCCGCCGCCAGCAGCACGGCCGCGTCCGCGCGCGGGTGCGTCCACGCCGGGGTGCCGTCCCGGACGTCCAGGGCGAGGAGGGCGCCCTCGCCGTCGGTGGCGAGGAGGAGTTCTCCGGCGGGCGGCGCGAGGGTGCGGGCGGCCGGGTCCGTGCCGGGGCGCCGCCAGCGCCGCTGCCCGTCCCGCACGTCGTACGCCGCGAGCCCGCCGTCCGCCGCGGCGACCACCACCAGGTCCCGTACGGGCAGCGGGGCGGGGGCCTTGGGGGAGGCTACCTCCAGCGGGCCCCACAGGGGCTGCGGCATGGTGCCCTCGGTGTAGCCGGTGAGCCGGTCGGCGTCCCAGGGCCGGCCGGCGGGCGCCGTGCTCCCGCCTCCGCGCAGCAGCCACCAGGCGACTCCGCCGCCGCCCGCCGCCAGCAGCGTGCCGCCGCCGGCCAGCGCGGTGGCGACGCGGCGGCGGGAAGGTGAAGGTGCGGGTCCGCCGCCCTCCCCGGACGGCGGCAGGGCGGCCAGCCGCCGTTCCGCAGCCCGCTCCCGTTCGGCGATGTCTTGCGCCAGCGGGCCGCCGTGCCACACCCGGCCCGCGCGGCGCGGCGCGGACACCGCGCGCGCCACCTGCGCCGGGGTGGGCCGCAGCGCCGGGTCGCGGGCCAGGCAGGCGAGCGCCAGCGGGCGGAACTCCGATGGCACCGCGTCGAGTTCGGGCTCCCCGTGCACCACCTGGTACTGCACCGCGGCCACGTGCCCGCCCTCGTACGCGCGCCTGCCCCCGGCGGCGAAGGCCAGTACGGCGCCGAGGGCGAAGACGTCGCCCGGCGGGCCGGTCCGCTGCCCCAGCACCTGTTCGGGCGGGGCGTAGCCGGGGCTGGCGGGCGTCTGGCCGGTGGCGGTGAGGGTGAGCCCGTGCTCGGGGCGGGCGATGCCGAAGTCGATGACGCGCGGGCCGCGTGCGGTGAGCACGGTGTTGGGCGGCTTGAGGTCGCGGTGCACCAGCCCGGCCCCGTGGATGTCCCGCAGGGTGCGGGCGAGGGCGGTGACCAGGGCGCGTACGGCGGGGGCGGGCAGCGGTCCGTGCCGTTCCACCGCGCTGTCGAGGGTGGGTCCGGCCAGGAACTCGGTGGCGATCCACTGCCGCCCGCCGTCGGCCCCCGAGCCGAGCACCCGGGCCACGCCCGCGCTGCGCACCGAGGCCGCCGCGCGCGCCTCGCGCAGGAAGCGCTGGGCCATCCGGGAGTCGCCCGCCAGTTCCGCGCGCAGCACCTTGACGGCGGCGGCGCGGCCCGTACGGCCGTCCCGGCCCAGGTACACCTGGCCCATGCCGCCCGTGCCGAGCAGCCCGGCCAGGCGGTACGGGCCCAGCTGTGCCGGGTCCTCCGGGCGCAGCGTCTCCATCGGTCCCCCCGATCCCCGTGGTGCGGCCCGTTGGTGCGGGCCCAGGGGTGACGGTACCGACTGCGGCGCGGCGCGGGCGCGGACGGGCCACGCGCACGGCGTACCGGACGCGCGATGCGTCCGGTACGCCGTCGGGGCCGCGCCGCCGGGGAGGGACCGGAGCCCGGCCCCGGCTCTGGTCAGGAGTCCCGGTGCTCGGGTGCGGTGGCGGTCAGGCGCCGTAGTAGCGGTCGAAGTTCTTCATGAACTCGTACCCGCTGTAGCGGTCCCAGTTGATGGACCAGGTCATCAGTCCACGCAGCTGGGGCCACGTGCCGTGGGTCCGGTACGACCCGCAGTTGGTGCCCTTCTGGAGGCAGTCGAGCGTCTTGGTCACCTCGCCGGGCGGGGTGTACCCGTTGCCCGCGTAGTTCGAGGCGGGCATGCCGATTCCCACCTGCGAGGGCTTGAGCGCCGGGAAGATGTTGTTCGGGTCGCCGGCCACCGGGAAGCCGGTGAGCAGCATGTCGGTCATCGCGATGTGGAAGTCGGCGCCGCCCATGAAGTGGTACTGGTTGTCCAGCCCCATGATCGGGCCGGAGTTGTAGTCCTGCACGTGCAGCATGGTCAGGTCGTCCCGCAGCGCGTGGATGACCGGCAGGTAGGAGCCCGCCCGGGGGTCCTGGCCGCCCCACTTGCCGGAGCCGTAGAACTGGTAGCCCAGCTGCACGAAGAAGGTCTCCGGCGCCATGGTCAGGCTGAAGTCCGGGCCGTACTTGGCCTTGAGCGTCTTGATCGCGCTGATCAGGTTGACGATGACCGGTGTCTTGGGGTTCTTGAAGTCCGTGTCGCCGGTGTTCAGCGAGAGGGAGTGGCCCTCGAAGTCGATGTCCAGGCCGTCGAGTCCGTAGCGGTCGATGATGGCGCTGACCGAGGAGACGAACTTGTCCCGGGCGGCCGTCGTGGCCAGTTGCACCTGGCCGTTCTGGCCGCCGATGGAGAGCTGGACCTTCTTGCCCGCGGCCTGCTTCGCCGCGATGGCCGCCTTGAACTCCGCCTCGGTCTCCACGTTGGGACACTCGGTCTTCGGGCAGAGGGAGAAGCGGATGTCGCCGGAGGTGGTGGAGGTCGGTTCACCGAAAGCGAGCTGGATGATGTCCCAGCTGTCGGGCACCGCGGACAGCGGCGTGTATCCGGAGCCGTTGGCGAAGGTGGTGTGCAGGTAGCCGACGAGCGCGTGCTCGGGCAGCGCGGCGGCGCTGCGCCGCTCGGCTCCCTCGGCCTGCGGCCCGGCCTGGGCGCTGGTGATGAGCAGGCCCGCGGCGACGAAGCCGGTGAGGGCGGCGGTGAGCACCCGGCGGACCGAGGTGCGCTGGGGTCTGCGGGCGGACGGGGGACGGGGGGAGGTACGGCGGAGTCGCTGGCGCATGGGGTCGCTCCCGAATCGGCTGCGGTACCGGACCAGTGGGGCGTACGGCCTGCGGACGGCCCACAGGGATGCGGTGCTGGCGAAGCGGTGCTCGCGAGCTGCGAGGTGGGGCGTGTGGGGGGTGGGGGGGACGTGCCGCCTGCGGAGCCGCGCCGCGGTCAGGGCCGTGCCGTTTCCGGGAAGTACCGTGCTGCGGACTGCGGTTGCAGGCGGACTTGGTGAGGTCCGCCGCCCGGAAGTCGTGACGATCTGGGAGGCATCCCGGGCGGCGTCCCTGGTCTGGGAGCAAACAGGACTAGACCAGTGTTGTCAATGGTCCGTACCAGACCCGCCCGGTTTCTTCGCATCCGCCGAACCGGGGCGCCTCCAGGGCCACTTGGGCCCGCCCTCGGGGACCCCCTCCGGGTCGTAGACGTACCGCCAGCCGCGCGGCAGCCGCAGGCGCCTGGTCAGGGCGGCGGGCTCCAGCCGGTAGACGAGGACCACGCCCGGGGCGCCGTCCTCGCCCGGCACCGGCACCTCGTAGGTCTTGGGCGGCCGTCCCGTGGCGCCCAGCAGCACCGGCAGCACCCGGCCGTCCAGCGGGCCGCCGCTGAAGGCGGTGTCCTCGCTCCGCACGCCCTCACTCCTCGCTCGTGCAGCAGGGGTAGGCGGAGGGCTGCGCCAGCCTGCGGGCCCCCGGGCCCTCCGCGCCGAGCTGGTCGTAGGGGTTGGTCAGCACGCAGACGTCGATCGACAGGCAGCCGCAGCCGATGCAGTCCGTCAGGTTGTCGCGCAGCTGCTGCATCAGCCGGATGCGCTCGTCCAGGTCGCTGCGCCAGCCCTCGGAGACCCGCGCCCAGTCCTCCCGGGTGGGTGTGCGGCTGTCCGGCAGCAGCGCCAGCGCGTCGCGGATGGCCGCCAGGGGCATGCCCAGGCGCTGGGAGGCCCGGATGAAGGCGACGCGGCGCAGTGTGTCGCGGCTGTACCGGCGCTGGTTGCCGGAGGTGCGCCTGCTGTGGATGAGGCCCTCCCGCTCGTAGAAACGCAGCGCGGAGGTGGCGACCCCGGCCCGCTCCGCCAGCTCGCCGACGGTGGCTTCCTTGGCGTTCCAGGGCAGTGATGTGGGCATGGGATCAGCCTAACGCAGCCTTGAAGGTGCGTTTAAGTCTCCCCGGGGAGGCGCCCTCACCGCGCGCCCCGCCGCTGGTCAGGCCAGCAGGCCCGAACTCCGCCACAGCCTGCGGCCCGCGCCGCGCAGTACGCCGATCTCGTCCAGGAAGTCGGTGAGCCGCCTGGCGCCCTGCTGCATCACCTCGCGGCGGTGGCCGCTCGCCCGCACCTGCGCCAGCGCCTCGCGCCGGTCCAGCCCGACGGCCTCGTAGACCCGCGGGTTGACGAAGGAGAGGGAGAAGACGCGGGCGGCCTCGCCCGAGCTGAGCCGGGTCAGCTCCGCCTCCCAGCGGGGGCAGGTGGCCATCTGGCGGCGCAGCTCCTCGCGCGCGTAGCGCACGTGCCGCGCCTCCTCGATGACGTGGATGCGGGTGACGCCGCGCACCAGCGGCTGGACGCGCTCGTCGGGGAAGACCAGCCGCTGCATCCAGTCGAGGATCTCCTCGCCCAGCAGGGTGCTGGTGAAGGAGCCGGGGGTGGTGGAGAAGGTCTTCAGGACGCGGCCGAGGTTGTGGTGCAGGCGGGTGACCGGATACGCGGGTGCGCCGCCCCGGGTGATCATGCGCGCGAACATCATGGAGTGGCGGCACTCGTCGGCGATCTCGGTGAGCGCGTACCGCACGTGCGCGCTCGTCAGCGGTTTGTCATAGATGTGCCGGACCAGCAGCTGCATGAGGATCACCTCGAACCAGATGCCCAGCGAGGCCAGCGAGGCCGCCTCGTGGCGGGCCAGTTCGAAGCGCTGCTCCTCGGACATCCGGTGCCACAGCGGGGTGTCGTAGAGGGAGACCAGCTCCGGGGGCCAGAACCACTTGCCGTCCTCGAAGGGTGCGTCCCAGTCCAGCTCCGTGTCGGGGTCGAAGGAGTGCTTGCGGGAGGACTCCAGGAGGCGCTCGGCCACCTGCTCCCGGTCCTTGAGCAGGCCGAGGGCGTCCCGTGGGGCCTGCTGCCCGGCGGTGTCGGCGGCTGTGGCGGCGCGGGCCGCGGGGGGCAGGGGGGTCCTGGGCGTCATGGCTGAGCGCACCTCGCTGGGGGAGTTCGCCGCACAGGTGTTACCTGTGGTTACAGCTGTCGGCTCTTATGAGACTGCGCGTCAGCAGACGTGTCAATCCCTCCCGCGTGACTTCATGGCCGGTGCGCGGACGGCACCGCGCCCCCAGGCCGCTCGGGGCTGCCTGGGGGCGCGGTGGGCTGGGGATTCCCCGGTGAGGGCGCGGCCTGGGGCCGCGTCCGCACCGGGAGGTCAGCCGGTCAGCGGGTCAGTGGTCCGCCGTCAGCGGTGGCACCAGTGCGGTGCGGCGCCGATGTTGGTGATGTAGCGGGCGGAGGCCCAGGCCCACCGGCCGTCGGCCAGCTTGTACCAGCGCGGGTTGCCGTTGATCCACTGGCCGTTGACCTTGCACTTGATCTTGACCGTCTGGCCGTACTTCAGGTAGCCGGTCACGCGGTAGCTCTGGCTCGGCCCGGAGCGGACCTTGAGGCCGGAGCGGGCGATGACCTTGCCCCAGTAGGCCCTGGCGTCGGCGTCGGCCTGCGGGGTCTGCTCGACCGGCGCCGTCTTCTCGACCGGTGCCGTCTTCTCGACGGGGGCCGGGACCGGGGCGGGGTCGTTGGCGAGCGCGGGGCCGGTGGCGGTCATGGCAGCCACGGCGCCGCCGGCGGCGATCATGGCGACCTTGCTGAATGTGGACTCAAGCACTTTCTGCCTCCTGTGGAGGGGGAACGGGCCCGGTGACGTGGGGCCCTGGGAAAGGGAGGGGCGGGGGACACGCTCCGTTGCGGAGCCGTCACCCTTATTCGCCCTCACGTTAAATGTCCTACTTTGTGCCCGCAACTCGTCACCCCGCGCAGTCCCCCGCGCAGTCCCCGAACAGCACCCGAGCAGGCCCGCGTCAGCGCGAGCGGCGCCGCCGGGACCCGCGGCCGGGCGGCAGCAACAGACCCGCCACCGACAGCGCGCCCCAGCCGAGCGAGACCGCCACTGCCGCCGCCCGCCGCTCCCGCTCCGGCAGCGTCGTCCCCAGCAGCGCCGCGTCCCCGAAGTCCGCGGCGATCCGCACCAGTACGGCCGTACGCAGCGCCGCGCCCTCCGGCGCCGCGGCCATCGCCACTCCGCAGGCCAGGTCCCGCCAGGCCAGTGGCCGCAGCGAGGCGGCGGTGTCCGGGGCCACCCGGCCCGCCGCGTCCGTCAGGCCCGACGGCACGGCCAGCAGGCCGGGCCGCGCCGTCACCGCCGCTCCGTACAGCGCCGTCGCCACGCCCACCGCTCGTACCAGACCCACGCGCATCTCGTCCCGCCCTCTCCTCGTACGCCGCTCCGTCACGGCCCACTGTCCCCCACCAAACGCGGGCCGGCCGGGCGTTAGGGTCGTCTGCGACGGCGGACCCGGCGGAACCCGCAGCTCCCGCGGGCGCCGCACGAGGCCGCACCAGACTGGTCACGTGGCCGGAGACGGCCGGACACAACGACGAAGGGGATGCCCGTGACCGAGCACCGCAGTGGCCCGGAGTTGCCCCGCGGCATCGCGCTGCGCCATCCGGAGGCCGCCGACCATGCGCGGGTGCAGGAGGTGCTCGGCAGTTGGTGGGACGGCATGGGCGGCGAGGAGGGCGCGGCGCAGCGGCGGCTGCTCGTACCGCGGCTGTTCTTCCAGCACTTCACGGACACCAGCTTCCTCGCCGAGGACGACGCCGGGGCGCTGCGTGCCTTCCTGGTGGGCTTCGTCTCCCAGACGGACCCGCGCACCGCGTACGTCCACTTCGTGGGCGTGCACCCGGACGGGCGGGGCGGCGGCCTGGGCAGCGCGCTCTACGGCCGGTTCTTCGCGCTGGCGCGCGAGCGGGGGTGCGCTCGCGTCAAGTGCATCACCAGCCCGGTCAACACGGGCTCCCTCGCCTACCACACCCGGCTGGGCTTCCGGCTCGAACCGGGTGACGCGGTGGAGGACGGCGTCCCGGTGCACCGGGACTACGACGGGCCCGGCCTGGACCGGATCTGCTTTATCCGCGACCTGTGAGGGCGGCGGCGGGCTGGCGGCGGGTCACCCGACCACTGCCTCCGCGGGCGCCCGGCGCGCCGTCCCGTACCCGAACCCAGGGAGCGGGCGGGGGCGGCACGAGGCCGCAGGCACCGGGGGAGGGGTGGACTTCGGGGTACCCCCCGGCGGGGCGGGGCGGCGGTCTCAGCGGGTACGGCCGTGCGGGCGTCCGTCCGCGCCCTCCCGGCCGTCCTGGCCGTCCCCGCCCGGCGCCCGTACCGGCTCGGTGCCCGGTCCGGCCGCCGCCGCGCGCAGCCGGACCACCTCGTCCCGCAGCTGCGGCAGCCGCGCGTAGAGCGCGTCCCCCGGGCAGCTGGTCTCGTAGCCGTCCCGGTGCCCGGAGATCACCTCCAGGCGGGCGCGCGCGCCTTTGGGGAAGCGGCTGCCGCCGTTGCTGGAGACCAGCCGGACCCGCCCGTGCGGGTCGGCGCCGGGCCGCAGCTTCCACGCGGCGACGGCGGCGATCGAGTCGAGCATCGCCTGCGGTACGCGCGTGCCCGCGCCGAAGTTGCCGAGCGCGGCGATGCCCACGGTGCGCGCGTTGAACCCCTGGGTGTGCGCGCCCTTGACCGGCCGGGCCGCGCCGCCGCCGCGGCCCTCGTAGACGGTGCCGCAGCGGTCCACGACGAAGTTGTAGCCCATGTCGTCCCAGCCCATGTGCTCGATGTGGGTGGCCTGGAGGGCGCGCAGCAGCTCCGGTACGTCGGCGCAGTCGTACCCGTTGGGGTGGTTGGTGTGGTGCAGGAAGACCGCCCGCACCTTGCCCGCGTACGCCGCGTGCTCCCGTACGAGCCGCTCGTCCGCGCCCCAGGCCGCCCGGGACACCAGCGGCGGGCGCGGCGCGCCCGTACCGGCCCGGCTCTCGTGCCGGGCCTGGTCCCGCCCCGGCTCCGGCCGCTCGGCCCGTACCGGGGCGTCCCATCGGGTGAGCACCGCCAGCAGCAGTGCCATCGCTGCGAGGGGCGCGATCCTGGTCGGCCGCACACGTCACACGGTGCTCCGGGACGGGCCGACGGCCCAGCCGGCGGCGCCCGTCCGGGTGACCGGAGCGCCGCTCCCGCGCCTCGCCCCCCGCGCCTCGCCGCCCCTCAGCGCACGGCGAGCGTGGCCGCCGCCCGCGCGCTGCTGAACGACACCTCGCTGAGCACGCCGGGCGCCGCCACCATGTCCCCGGCCAGGTACACCCCGTCCCCGCGCTCCACCGCGGGCCGGTCCCGCCAGCTCGTACCGGGCCGGTCCACCGCGCCGGTGCGGCCCGCGGCCATCGACTCGGACCGCCACACCAGCCGGTCCCGCCAGCCGGGGCAGCCGAGATCGAGGAGGGCCTCGCCCCGGGCGATGCCGGCCTGCCGCCCCTCGTGCGGCGCCACCGGGAACTGCGCCTGGATCAGCGACTCGCCCGCCGGCGCCAGCGTGCGGTCGGGCGCGGTGAACCGCTCGATCCAGCCGGAGGCGTCCAGGTCGGAGACGAAGAAGGCGTCCCCGCGGCGGCTGCGCAGTGCGAGGTCGAGGAGCGCGGTGCGTCCGCTGTCCCAGTGCAGGGTGTCGTCGTCCAGCAGCTTCGCCGCGGCCTCCAGCGAGGTCGCCACGATCACCGGGCCGCCCGTCGGCAGCGTGTCCACCCGGGCGCCGGTGGTGACCTCCACGCCCAGCTTCCGCGCGTGGGCAGCCATCCGGGCGATCAGCGCGCCCCAGCCGCCGCGCGGATAGTGCGCCTCCGGCGGCAGCGCTGCGGCGCGCCGCAGCCGCTCGTGCACGAACGCCGCCGACAGCGACCCCGGATCGTGGTGGAAGACCGCGACGGCGCTGTAGTGCGCGGCGGCCCGCGCCGCCCGCCGCCCCACGCGCGCCGCCGCCCAGCTCGCGAAGTCCTGGTCGACCGGCGCGCCGCGGGTGCGCAGCAGCCGCAGCATGCCCAGCGGCGGTACCCGGCGCAGCGCCCCCTCGTGGTGGTAGTACAGCCTGGGCAGCACCGACGGCGGCAGCGGCGCCAGCGGTTTCAGCAGGCCGCGCTCCTTGAGCCAGCTCCAGTGGGGGCCGCCGTTGTAGAGGGCGTGGGGACCCTGGTTGGTGCGGTACGGGGCCCCGGCGGTGCGTGCTCTGCCGCCGAGCGTGCCGTGCGCCTCCAGCAGGGTGACGCGGGCACCGGCCTCGGCGGCCGTGACGGCCGCGGTCAACCCGGCGAATCCGCCGCCGACAACGGTGATCTGACGCATGCACGGGCTCCTGACCTCCGGGTGCCGTACGGCCGGGAGACGGCCGTACGGAAACCAGACGCGCGGGGCACCCCGGAATGTGACATCGGGGCACACGGCACACGCGCCGTGCCCGTGCCCTCGTGCCCCCGGGTCACTCGCCGTGCGCGATGACCCCGTCCTCGTCCATCGTGGGGTGGATCTTCGCGGGCTCGATCTCGTCCACGTCCGAGGGGCGCGGCGTCTCCGGCCCGTCCGGCCCGATCCGCAGCATCCGCTCCACCCGCACGATCTCGAAGTGCCGCCCGCGCACCCGCAGCGTGTTGCCGCGCCCGGTCTCGCGGTACCGCTGCGCGGCGCGCGCGTAGTCGCCGCGCTGCTTCTCGGTGAACTGGTAGACCTGCGGCCAGAACTCCTCCATGGCGTTCGCCATCAGCCGCCGCGCGTCGTGCGGGGTGGGCTGGGCCGAGGCCATCGGCTCCCAGGAGCCGTCCTTCTCCTCGGCGTAGGTGAAGCCCGCGGGCAGCAGCACCACGCCCGGATGGGTGCGCACCGCCCGTGCCGAGTCCTCGCGTACGTCCCTGGGGTAGCGGTCGGCGGTGTAGCGCAGGGTCAGCAGCGACATCCGGTGCAGGCCCTCGGCGAGGCCGGTGGCCTCCGCGTGGTCGATCACGAAGCCCTCCACCCGGGAGGGCGAGCCCTGGCCCGGCGCCCAGGTGGGGTCGGACGGCTCCGGGTCGGTGGGGCGGGGCGGCTCCAGGCCGTCCGGGCCGATCCGGGCGAACTCGTCGCCGCGCACGATGCGGTAGCGCACGGAGTCCGCGCGCACCTCGTCGGCCGGTTCGGTCTCCAGCCTGGCCACGGCGGCCAGCAGCTCGCGGCGTACGGCGGGGTCGTCGGTGCCGTCCTTGGCCCGGAACCACAGGTGCGAGTTGAGGCCGTCCCGCGCGTCCTGCGGGTAGCCGCCGGTCATCTCGCTGAGCAGCCGCCAGCGGCTTCCGTCGGCGGGTCCCTGCGCGGCGAAGCCGAACACGGGGCCGCGCAGGACGACGCTCGGGTAGCGGTGCGCCGACTCCAGGGCGTCCACCTCGGTGACCCGGGAGACCGGGTCGTCCCGCTGGACGACGTTCACTGTCAGGTGATCCGGCGGCTTCCGTCGCTGTCGGTCCATGCACACATTGTGTCGGTCCGGTGTCATTCCGTCAGGCAGTCGCCGGAATTCCGGGCCCACCCGAACGGCCGCCGGGAGCTTGCCGCAAGGGCCGCGCCGCCGTTCGCTGGAGGACGTACCGCGGCGGGCCGCGAGGCGCGTACGGCGGTGCCGGGCGAACCGACCGGGACGAGGCGCACATGCCCCTGCACACTGTCTTCGCCGCCGCGGACTCGGACGACGACTCCCCGGCGGACGTCTACGCGCGGCCCATGAGCGCCGCGCCGCTGCCCCGGCGGCGCATCGCCGACGGGCCCACCGACCCCTTCACCGTCTACCAGCTGCTCCACGACGAACTGGCCCTGGACGGCCGCGCCGCGCAGAACCTCGCGACCTTCTGCACCACCTGGAGCGAGCCCCAGGTGCACCGGCTGATGGACGAGAACCTCGTCAAGAACATGATCGACAAGGACGAGTACCCGCAGACCGCGGAGATCGAGAACCGCTGCGTGCACATTCTGGCGAACCTGTGGAACGCCCCGGACGGCTCGGCCACCGGCTGCTCCACCACCGGCTCCAGCGAGGCGGCGATGCTCGGCGGCCTCGCGCTGAAGTGGCGCTGGCGGCAGCGGCGGGAGGCCGCCGGGAAGCCGGCCGGGCGGCCGAACCTGGTGTGCGGCCCGGTCCAGGTGTGCTGGGAGAAGTTCTGCCGCTACTTCGACGTCGAGCTGCGCCGCGTCCCGCTCGAGGAGGACGCGACCGGCCTGCGCCCGCACCAGCTGCGCGGGTACGTGGACGAGAACACCATCGGCGTCGTCGCCATCCTCGGCGTCACCTACACCTGCGACTACGAGCCGGTCGCCGCGCTCGCCGCCGAACTCGACGCGCTGGAGCGCGACACCGGCCTCGACGTGCCGCTGCACGTGGACGCCGCCAGCGGCGGCTTCGTCGCCCCCTTCGTCCAGCCGGAGCTGGCCTGGGACTTCCGCGTGCCGCGGGTGAGGTCGATCAACGCCTCCGGCCACAAGTACGGCATGGCCCCGCTCGGCGTCGGCTGGGCGGTCTGGCGGGACGCGGCCGACCTGCCGGAGGAACTGGTCTTCCGGGTCAGCTACCTCGGCGGCGAGATGCCCACCTTCGCGCTGAACTTCTCCCGGCCCGGCAGCCAGGTCGTCGCCCAGTACTTCCTGCTGCTGCGGCTGGGCCGGGAGGGCTACCGGCAGGTGCAGCAGACCTGCCTGGACACGGCCGTGCGCGTCGGCGAGCAGGTGGCGCGGCTGGAACCCCTGCGGCTGCTGTACGACGGCCGCGGCGCGCTGCCCGCCGTCTCGTACACCCTGCGGGACGCGGACCGCTCCCCGTTCGACCTCTACCAGCTCTCCGACCAGCTGCGGATGCGGGGTTGGCAGGTCCCCGCCTATCCGCTGCCGCCGGAGCGCTCCGCGACGGTGATCCACCGCGTGCTGGTCCGCCACGGCACGAGCGACGACCGGATGGCGCACTTCCTGGCGGATCTCCGCCACAGTCTCGACGCGCTCTCGGCCTCGGGCGCGGGACCGCGCGGCCGGGTCGCCTTCCACCACTGAGATCACCCGGCGGACTCCGGCCCGGCCGCTCGCCGCATTCCGGACGGTCCCTTTCCAGGAGAAATGCAGAAGGCGGGCAAAAGGGCAGCAAATGAGGCGAAGATCGGCCGCGTCGTGATCATTTCGGTACCCGTACGGCGCATACGCTGCCGGTATTCCGGAAATCCTCTCGAGAGTCGCCGAGGTGAGCGGCCTCGTCATATGCCAATCAGGTCCAGCGGCTGACGGGGCGGTAGCAATTCGGCGAAGATGCTGCACACTGTTGGGGTTGTGCAGGGCCCGGCGGAAGGTCACCCCCCATGTTCCGAGCCAGACGATGTCTGCTTCTCTCCCTGCCCGTGCTCTTATCGGCGGCTCTGGTCGCGGCGGTGCACACCCTCAATGGCGTGCATCTCGTCATGACGATCTATGTGGACGCGGTGATCGTATTCGCCTGGGCGGTCGGCATCGCACTCGTTGTGCACTGCAAACGCGCGGCCGGGCGCGGATTGGCGGACGCGGCGCCGCCCCGGTCCGCCGAGCGTTCCGTGACGTTCTCCTACGGCTGCGACCGGGAGTTCCGGGTGCGCGCGCGGCGGCATTCCTCGTACTGGATCTGATTCCCGTTCCGGGCTGTCCGAATTCCCGCTCTTGATCCTTTCCGTTCGAGGTGACGTGCGGCGGTGTCTGCCACGATGAGGCGCCGGGGCCACCCGCCGCCCACACGTTCCGGGTTGCGGTGACGCCCCGCCGCCACCGCCGGGACGTCAGGGAGTGCCTCGATGAGCGCAGTACGCACGAACGCGGCAGACACGAACGCGCTGCACACGAGCGCGGTACGGATGAGTTCGGCCGTCATGGCCCACCCCTCGCGCAGGGCACAGGCCGAGGAGCTGGCCGCGAGTCTCAGCCTCGACGGCCTGGCGCTGGACCCGGAACCGCCGGGCAGGGGCACGGCCTTACGGACGGCGCTGGTGGCGTGGTCGGCGATGAGCGACGAGGCGACCCACCACCTCGTGGTGCAGGACGACATCGCCGCACCGCCTCAGATGCCGGGCCTCGTCGCCCGCTGCGCCGCCCGCTTCCCCGACGACGCGCTCGTCTTCTACACCAACTGGCACGCCCGTAACGGCGCCGCCGTCCGGCTGGCCGCGCTGACGGGCGCGGGCTGGGTGCGCGCCGTGCCCGAGGAGTTCACCCCGACCCTGGCGACCTGCCTCCCGGCCGCGATGGTCCGGGAGTTTGCCGAGTACGCCCGGGAGCGGGTGGACGACGAGCGGCACGACGACGAGGTGCTCGCCCGGTTCCTGCGCGGCAAGGGGCGCCCCGCCCTGCTGGCCGTGCCCGGGGTGGTGGAGCACATCGGCACCAGCAGCATCAACGGCCACGCCGCACAGGGCGTACGCCGCGTCGCCTGCCCCGTGGACGCGGCCGACGCGGCCCGGTTCCTCCCGGACGGCCGGGTGCTGGAGGACGTCGGACGGCTCCCGTACATGCGGTACGGCGAGGGGTTCCTGCGCGATCCGGAGCGCCCCGTCGGGCCCGACGGCACGGCGCTGCACCTCGGCTGGCCGGAGGCGCTGCCCGCCACCGGCCCCACGGCGGCGCGGCTGCGCGAGCTGACCCGGGAGCACCGCCCCGCCGGTGCCGGGGAGGTGACCCGCCTCTTCGGCGCGCGGTTCGCCGAGGAGTTGTGGATTCACTGCCTGCTGCTGGGCCGGGAGTCCGTCGCGGTGGCGCGGCCGTACGCGCGCACGCCCGTCGCGGCGAACGCGGCCGACGCCGCCGGGCCGGTGCCGGACCCGGTCGCCGCGCGGCTGCGGTCGGCCGCGCTGTCCACCGTCGGGCTCGCGGGGCTGCCGCCGGAGCGGCGCCCCGACGTCCTCCCGGCGCACGCCGACCTGCTCACGGCGTACGCCTGGAGCGCCGTACGGTTCGGGGCGCGCCTCCAGGACTGACCGGTCCCGGCGGCCCGCCACGGTGTACGGCCCCGCCCCGCGCCACCGGGGGCGGGGCGGGGCCGTACACCTACCGCGCCTGCGGTGCCTCCGGCACGTCGTGCAGAATCCACACTGCCGGCTCCCAGTACTCACCCCGATCGCGCCCGTGGTCGATCCGCACCGTCGCCAGCCCCTGCGGGAAGACGTACTCGCCGTCCTCGGGGAAGGCCATCCCCGTCCACGACTCCCACTCGGCGACCGTGCCGGTGATGAGCGACGACCGCGTGCTGGCGGCCGATATCGTGCCTCCGGCGCGCACCTGGGTGCGAATCCAGGGGTCGAACGGCGAGCCGTCCGGGCGCTGCCAGGTCGCGTACCGCTCGATGGGGGTCAGTGGATAGCGCTCCTTCCAGGTGGGGCGCACCGGCACGATCACCCGCGGCAGGCCCGCCGCCCGTGCCGCGTCCACCAGTTGCCGCAGCAGCAGCTTGGAGAGGCCCCTGCCCTGGTGGCCCGGTGCGACCTCGACGCCCAGCGCGCACAGCGCACCGGGTGCGACGCCGGCGTCCAGGTCGCGGAAGGCGGCGGCGATGGAGTCGTCGAGGCCGGGGCCCAGCCCGGCCGCCGTGCCGTCCCAGCCGCGCGGCAGGGCGCGGCCCGCGCCCAGGACGTCGTCCCGCCGCTGGTCGTAGAGGACGAACTGGTGCTCCGCGAAGTCCTTGAACATGCGGTTCCAGTAGTCGCCCGCCCGGTCGTCGTTGATGTCGCCGTGCAGGTTGTACTCGGGCACCACGCCCGCGAACAGCGCGGGGATGCGGTCCCACAGCTCGGGGCGTTCGCTGTGCAGGACCACGGTCACCTCCGCGTCCGGCCCGGTGGCGCTCACGGCACCGACACCTCCCACACGATCACCAGCGGGATGCCGTCCCAGGCGGCGCGGGCCGCGTCGGCGATGTGCTCCTCGTATCCGCCCGGCGCGAGACGGCCGTTGAAGACCGGCTCCTGGCAGTCGCGGACGGTCAGCCCTGCCTCGCGGAAGGCCGCGAAGTAGTCGCCCGCCAGATGCACATGGTTGCGTACGTACGCAAGACGCTCAGATCCGGCCACGAACAGGCACTGGCCCTGGAGCGAGACGACGAACGGGTGCAGGTCCGAGATGATGATCCGGCCGCCCGGGCGTACCACGCGGGCCAGTTCGGCGACGCCGGGCTTCAGGTCCGGCAGGTGGGTCATCGCCAGCGAGCAGACGGCCAGGTCCACCGAGTTGTCGTCCAGCGGGAGCTGCTCCAGCTGCCCCTCGCGGAACGTGGCCGCGGGCGCCTTCTCCCGGGCCTTCTCCAGCATGTGCGGCGACTGGTCCACGCCGATCACGGTGTAGCCGCGCGCCGTGAGCGCCGCCGTCTGGCGGCCGGTGCCGCAGGCGGCGTCGAGGGCGGTGCCCACCGGGCCCTCGTCCAGCAGCGCGTGGACCACGGGTCCCTCGACCTCGTTGAACGAGCTGGGCAGCGAGTCGTAGACCCGGGACCACGCCTCGTAGCCGGCCGCCGGAGTCAGTTCCCGTACGCTCGCCCCGCCGTCCGGGAGCCCTTCGCCCGAGCCCGAGGCGAATTTTCGGATCTCCTCGATCCGTGCTTCCAGGAAGCGTTCGTCGCCGTGGATCGCATGCCGCAGCAGTGCCAGCCCCTCAATGCCAAGAACCAGCTCGCGGACTCGGAATTCACTGTCCATTCGATTCCCTTTTTACTCGGGCGGCAGACGGTCTTCCGTCCTCGCCGCGCTACCCGTTGACCTCGGCCGATACTCTTCGGACCAGCTGGTTGTCCAGAAATGATCCAGTGCGGGCCGGTACTTTTCGAGACGATTGTCGGCCGCCGGAACACCGCATAGCATTCGCGCGACAGCAGCCCGTCAGGCGCGGGCGATTTCCGTACGGAAGGGGTCGGGCGCGGTGATTGAAGGTTATGTGGGCCGGGAGAGTGTGCTCGCCGGAAGCGCGTTGCAGCTGCATGTCTCCACGGACGCCGCGCAATTCCGGGTCCGCTGCTACCGGCTCGGCCGCGAACTGACGTACATGGGCGAGTCGGAGCCGTATCCCGGGGTCCACAGTCCGGCTCCGCCGCATCCCGACGGCGATCCCGCGCACGCCTCGCCCGCCGAGGCGTGGGGCTGGCCGTCCTGCGAACTGCCCGTCCCCGAGGACTGGCCGCCCGGCGTGTACCTCGCCCACTTCGTCGAGGGCGAGGGCGGGGCTGAGGACGGCGCCGGAGCCGGGGAGCCCGTGCCGCTGCTGGCGCCGGACGGCGGCCCCGAGGGGTTCCCGCAGATCGAGGGCTTCGAGCGGGAGTTCTTCGTCGTGCGGCCCCGGGTCCCCGGCCGCACGGCCCGCATCCTGTACAAGAAGTCGACCTTCACCCGGCACGCGTACAACCAGTCCAACCGCACCGGCCTGGTCCGCGCCAGCAACCTCTACGAGCACCCCGTCTACCAGGACGGCACCGGCGGGTCGGGCGGGTCCGGCGGGTCGGGCGGGTCCGGCGGGTCCGGGGAGCAGCCCCGCGGCCACAAGCTGAGCATGCACCGCCCCGGCGGCGTCATCGACCTCGCCTATTGGGACGCCCCCTTCATCGCCTGGCTGGAGCGCGGCGGGTACGACGTGGAGTACTGCACCGACCAGGACCTGCACGCCGACCCCGACCTGCTCGCCCCCTACGACCTGCTGCTGAGCGTGGGCCACGACGAGTACTGGAGCGCCGCCATGCGCACCCGGGTGGCCGACTTCGTGCGCGGCGGCGGGAACGTCGCCTTCCTCAGCGCGAACACCTGCTGGTGGCGGGTCCATCTCACGGACGACGACACCGCGTTCGTCTCGGACACCGACCACCAGGTCGGCGAGGAGTACCCGCACCTGCCGGCCACCGACCTGTGGTGGCACCCGGCGCCCGGCGGGGTGGGCGAGCCGGAGAACACCCTGACCGGCGTCAGCTTCCGCAACGGCGGCATGTGGCCGGGCGACTGGCCGGGCGACCGGCCCCGCGCGGGCTACACGGTGCAGCACGCCGACCACTGGGTCTTCGAGGGCACCGGGCTGCGCGACGGCTCCGGCGGCGGCCGGCCCGACGCGCTCGGCGCCGGGACGGGGCTGATCGGCTACGAATGCGACGGCGCGGCGTTCGCGTACGACGAGACGGGCACCGCCCGCGCCACCGGAGTGGACGGTACCCCCGAGTCGTTCCTGATCCTGGGCCTGTACGTGCTCGACCCGGTGCACGAGGACTTCCACCACCTGAAGTGGGGTCACTGGAACTGCCCGGCGCGCGAACCGGAGATCACCGGTCCGCGCGCCGCCACGATGGGCATCCACACCTCCGCCGAGCCAGGCGGCGGCACGGTCTTCACCGCGGGCACCACCGACTGGCCGGTGGTGTGCGGACGGGAACTGGACGCGGGCGTCACCCGGGTGACCCGCAACCTGCTGGACCGGCTGGGCCGCCGGGGCGGCTGAGACCGGCGGGCCAGTCGTCCAGCAGGCCGCCGAGCGCGTGCAGGGTGGAGACCCGCGCGGCCCCGTCCACCAGCGGCGGGGCCGCACCCTCCACCGCCCGGTCCTCCTCGCGCCACAGGTGCACCGCCCGCATCCCGGCGGCCAGCGGTCCGATCACGTCCGCCTGCCACATGTCGCCGACGAAGAGCGCCTGACCGGGCGGGGTGCCGCACCGCTCCAGGACCGTGCGGTAGATGAGCGGGTGCGGCTTGCGCGCGCCCGCCCGCGCCGAGCTGACCGCGACGTCCACCGCCCCGGCCAGCCCGACCGTCTCCAGGGCCCGTTCCAGATCCCAGTACCAGTTGGAGCACACCGCGATCCGCAGGCCCCGGTCGCGCAGCGCGCCCAGTGCTTGGAGGGTGTCGGCGAAGAGCGCCAGGCGCAGGCTCTTCATCGACCGGTCGATCTCGGTCACGAGCGCCTGGACGCGGGACTCGGGCACGCCGCAGGTACGCGCCCGGTGCCGCAGTCGCTCCAACTCCCATGCCAGGTAGGCATGTTCGCTGACGGAGTGCGCCGTGTGCTCCTCGCCGTCCGCAGGGCCGACCGACCACTGGTCGCCCCAGCGCACGGCCTGCGCGGGCAGGCCGTGGCGCAGGAAGACCGCCCGGTGGCTGGGCGGCAGCGGCGGCACCATCCGCACGAGCGTGCCGTAGAAGTCGAAGACCACCACGCGGACCCGGCCACCGTCCCGGCCGCCGCCACCGCTGCCGCCTGCGTTCAAGACGGCATCAGAACCTTCCGTACCGGCGCGGGAAGTAGTCCTCCAGCGACCCCTCGCGCTCGATGTCGACGGTGGCGCAGTGCAGGCCGCCCCCGAACGGGCCGACCGCGCGGAAGGGCACCGGCACGATCTCGAAGCCGTAGGCCGACAGCTGCTCGGACAGCCGGACCTCCTTCTCCTCGATGCACAGCGTGTTCGCGTCGAGGTTGAGCATGTTCCCCGCCAGCCACGGGGAGCAGTACGACAGCTTGGGCGGGTGGTCCCAGCTGGCGGGCTGCACCGCCTCGACGATCTCCCAGTCGTTGAGCTTGAAGAACTCCATCAGCTCGGCGTCGGCGAGCCGTTCGCCGCAGTGCAGCACCAGGCCGGGCCGCAGCGGCACCCAGGTCGCGTCGATGTGCAGCGGGTGGGTGTTGGTCGAGGTCACCGCGTGCACCCGGTGGTCGGGGAAATGGCGTTTGAGCCATTTGTAGCCGCTGCGGTTGGTGACGAAGGAGAGCTGGACGAAGAGGTCCTTGCCGAAGCGCGCGACGTCGGCCGCGTCGAACAGGGGCTCCTCCTCGGTGAGCACCAGCTCGTAGTCGCGGACCCGGCGCAGCTGCTCCTCGGTGGGCAGCGTGTTGTAGGTGTCCCAGAAGTCGGTGTGGTAACTCGCGTCGGTGAGGCGCGGCTTGGGCGCGGCCTCCCAGCGCATCCGGTCGTCGGCGTCGAAGAGCTTCTTCAGGAGCGGCCGGTAGCACAGGTACTCGTACCACCGGCTGCGATAGGACATGGTCGCTTCCAGCACCTCGTTGCCCACCGTCAGCAGCAGGTCGCGAGGGGGCATGCAGCCCGACATGGTGTCCTGCGTCCAGTCAGGGGTGGAGACCTGCCGGCTGAAGTCGACCGGGTCCGGGCGGTCCACCCGGATACCGCGACGGCGGAGCATCGCGGTGAAGTTGTCCAGCTGCTCGTTGGCCTCGGCCGTCATGTCGGCGGGCATGGGGCCGTAGGTGCCCAGCGGGTAGCCGTCGTCCGGAAAGTCCCGTCGGACAGCGGGTTCGGGCGCCTGCACCACCGTGTTATCGGCGCGCCCGACGACGACGTGGCGCAACGGATCCCAGCCGTTCCATGAGTTGACCCGTATGGGGCCGGTGTCCGATTCCGCAAGCGTCGTGCCGTACTCAGTCACGTGCCACACCCTTCGATCGGGAACGTGGGAGACACGCGAGTCAAAGTGAGGCAGACGGGGCGTCACCGTCAAGGGTGGCCTGGTCACACACCGCACTGTTTGCGTCAAGTCTCGGCGGCTTGCGGACCATGCCACTGGCCCTTGATCATGGTATAGACCAATGGCCCCAAGGGGTCTGTCCTTTGCCGGGCGGCCCTGCCCCGTTCCAGCTATCTGGCTGGAATAAATCCCCTGTGTGGATTCCCGTTTACGGCGGGGTAGGTACGGGATCGGCGTTGACCCCCCCTCGGGACGGAGCGCACCATGGCAGAGCGCACATCTCGTTTCTCCACAGGATTGGCGGCAGCTGTCGCCTTGCTGACCGTATTAGCAGGGTGCAGCAGCGACTCGGGCGATTCGTCGGCGGAATCCGGCGATCTCACGGTGTGGCTCACCGTGGACGCGGAGCAGGTATGGCCGGGCTTGGTGGAATCGACCAACAAGCGCTTCGCGAAGGACCATCCCGACGTCAAGGTGAAAGTCCAGTACCAGCAGTGGAACAGCAAGAACCAGAAGATCGACGCCGCGCTGGCGGGCCAGAAGGTCCCGGATATCGTGGAAATGGGCAACAGCGAGACGACCAATTACATCATCAACGGCGCATTCGCCGAGGTCGACCCGAAGGACTACGATAATTCGAAGGACTGGCTGCCCGCGCTGGAGACGGCCTGTCAGCAGGACGGCAAGACCTACTGTGTGCCTTATTACGTGGGTGCGCGGGTCGGTATCTACCGCACCGACCTCTACAAGAAGGCCGGTCTTGACGGCCCGCCCAAGACGTATACCGAGTTGCTGTCCGACCTGGGCACGCTCAAGAAGAAGTTCGGCGCCGAGGACGACAAGTTCTCCGCGATGTACATGCCCGGCCGCTACTGGTACGCCGCGATGGCGTTCATCAAGGACGCGGGCGGCGAGATGGCGGTGGAGAAGGACGGCCGCTGGCAGGGCGCGATGTCCTCGCCCGCCTCCGTCAAGGGGCTGACCGCCTGGTACGAGCTGCTCGACAACTACCACGTCGGGGACCGCACCAAGGACAACGCCGACGAGCCCGCGATCGTCGGCCAGGGCCACGTCGGCATGTTCTACGGCAACACCTGGGAGGCGATGGCCGCCACCGACAAGCGCTCCGGCGGCAACCCCGAGCTGAAGGGCAAGTTCGACACGTTCGCCTTCCCCGGCCCCTCGGGCAAGGTGCTGCCGCCCTTCCTCGGCGGCTCCACCCTCGCCATCCCCGCCAAGTCCAAGAAGCAGGAGATGGCGGCCGACTGGATCAGCATCTTCACCAACAGCGCCTCGCAGCGTGAGCTGATCAAGGTGGACACGCTGCCGAACAACACGGCACAGCTGGACGAGGTGCCGGCCGACGGCGTCAACGGACCGGCCGCCGAGGCCGCCAAGCGCGGCTGGGTCACCCCGCTCGCCCCCGGCTGGGTGGCGGTGGAGAAGTCCAACATCATGCAGGAGATGCTCCAGGCCATCGCGACGGGCAAGAAGTCCGTGAAGGCGGCGGCGCAGGACGCCGACCGCAGAATCGACGAAGTGATCAACGAGAACTGACCGCGACGGCCGGCCGGTTCGCCCGGCCGGCCCGAGCCGGTCCAGCTCCACGGGGGAGCGGTCGGAAGACCGCTGGGGGTGTCGTCGCACGCGCAGGTGCGCGCCACAGGCGCGGGACGCCCCCGAATCGCACAGCACACGCGTACGGACCGCATACGCACGCGTACGCCCGCACCCGGCGCGGACGAGTACCCGAGGAGCACTCCGTCATGGAAACCGCGCATCCGCCGCGCTCCGGCACCGGGCCGAAGGCCCCGTCCGCGCGCCGCAGCCGCAGCCACCGCCACCGCAGGCCGCCTGCGGCCCGGTCCGGCCCCCGCACCCCCGGGGGCCCGGCCCGGCCCCGCCGGGTGCTGCCCTACCTGCTCGTCGCGCCCACCGTGCTGGCACTGTCCGCAGTGCTCGGCTACCCGCTGGTCAAGCTGTTCCTGCTGTCCTTCCAGGACATGACCCGCAAGGAGCTGTTCGCGGGCACGGACCCGCCCTGGGCCGGGGTCGAGCAGTACCGGTCGATCTTCACCGACGGGTTCTTCTGGGAGGTCGTCGGCCGCACCGCGCTCTTCACCGTGGTGTGCGTCGGTCTCACCATGGGGCTGGCGATGGGCGTCGCCCAGCTGCTCCGCCACGTCGACCGGTGGGTGCGGGTGACGATGACCGCCGTGCTCGTCGCCGTCTGGGCGATGCCGATCATGGTGGCGTCGGCGGTCTTCCGCTGGCTGACCGACACCGACCACGGCGTCGTCAACTGGCTGCTGAGCCTGCTGCCCGGCGTGGACTTCACCGGGCACCACTGGTTCGCCAACCCCTGGCAGGGTTTCACCGTCATCGTGCTGGTCGTCGTCTGGGGCGCCATCCCGTTCGCGGCCATCACCCTGCACGCCGCGCTCACCCAGGTCCCGGCGGAACTGGAGGAGGCGGCACGGGTGGACGGCGCGCGCGGCTGGAAGCTCTTCCGCAGCGTCACCTTCCCGGTCATCAAACCGGCCTTCGTGATGGTCACCGCGCTCATGGCCATCTGGGACTTCGGGGTCTTCAACCAGATCTGGCTGATGCGCGGCGGCACGCCCGAGAAGGACTACTACCTGCTGGGCGTCTACTCCTTCACCGAGTCCTTCGCCGTCAACGAGTACAGCTCCGGTGCGGCCATCGCGGTGATCACGGTGCTGATGCTGCTGGCCGGCGCCGTCGTCTACCTGCGTCAGCTGCTGAAGATGGGGGAGGTCGAGTGAGCGGCACCGTCACGAGCCGCGCGAGCGGCAAGGCCGTCACGAGCCGCAAGGCCGGCGCGAGCGGTACGGGCCGCCGCCGCCGTCGCCGCGGTAGGCGCCTGGCCAACACGCTGGGCCTGGTCTTCAGCGCGCTGATGGCCTTCCCCCTCTACTGGATGGTGCTCACGGCGCTGCGCCCCGCGTCCGAGATCCGCGCCTGGCCGCCCAAGTTCTGGCCCAGCGGGCTGACCCTGGAGCACTTCGAGCGGGCGATGGCGACGCCGACGTTCTGGTCCAACGTCCGCTCCAGCGTGATCGTCGGTGTGGGCACCGTGGTCGTCTCGCTGCTCATCGGCACGCTCGCCGCGTTCGCCGTGGCCCGGTTCAACTTCCTGGGCCGAAAGGCGTTCGTGCTGGTGATCCTCTCCGTCCAGATGATCCCGCTGGCCGGGCTGATCATCCCGATCTACCTGCTGCTCAGCGACATGGGGCTCACCGACAGCCTGGCCGGCGTCATCCTCACCTACCTGGTGTTCATGCTGCCTTTCACGGTCTGGCTGCTGCGCGGCTTCATCATCGGCATCCCGGTGGAGCTGGAGGAGGCCGCGATGGTCGACGGGTGCACCCGCTTCGGCGCGTTCCGCCGGGTGGTCCTGCCGCTGCTCGCGCCCGGCCTGGTCGCCACCTCCATCTACTCACTGGTGCAGGCGTGGAACGAGTACGTGCTCGTCTACGTGCTGCTCTCCACCAACGACAAGCAGACCCTGAGCATCTGGCTGGTCTCCTTCCAGACCAGCTTCGGCACGGACTACGGCGGAATGATGGCGGGCGCCACGCTCACCGCGCTCCCCGTGCTGATCTTCTTCATGATCGTCCAGCGCCGGCTCGCGGCCGGCCTCGCGGCGGGGGCGGTGAAGGGATGACGGAGCGACGACCGTACGGCCGCACCCCGGACGCGGTGCGGCACCCGGGCACCGGCGAGGTGCCCGGCTGGGGCCGCAGCTGGGGCCGCGGCTGGGGATGGTGCTGGGGCTGGGGCTGCGGACGCGGCCGGGCACCTCCACCGGGGACTCGCGGCCCCTCGCACGCGATTCCGTGCGGAGTACCGGCACGCAGCCGTGCCCCTCCGCGCCCTGCAACTCAGCAACCTCAGCACTGATGGAGAAACACTGTGCAGACTGACCGCCTGGATCTGGTCTCCAAGCTGTACCAGCCCTCCGGCTGGCCGCGGGTACTGGAGGCGGCGTCCGGCGCCGCCACCTCCGGCCCGCTCGTGGTGGATCTCGACCCCACCACCTTCTGCGACCTGGCCTGCCCCGAGTGCATCAGCGGGAAGTTACTCAACCAGGGCCGGTTCACCCCGGAACGGCTGGCCGAACTGGCCGGCGAACTCGTGGAGATGTCCGTCCACGCCGTCGTCCTCATCGGCGGGGGCGAACCTCTGGCCCACCGCGGCACCCGCAAGGTGCTGCGCGTCCTCGGCGAGGCGGGCATAGCCGTCGGCGTCGTGACCAACGGGACCCTCATCAACCAGAACCTGGCCGAACTGGCGGAGTACGCCAGCTGGGTGCGCGTCTCCATGGACGCGGGTACGAGCGACACCTACCGGCTCTTCCGGCCGGACCGCAAGGGCCGCAGCGTCTTCGACAAGGTGATCGCCAACATGCGGATGCTGGCGGCGGCCAAGAAGGGCGCGCTGGGCTACTCGTTCCTCATCATGAGCCGCCAGGAGCCTGACGGCACCGTGGTCAGCAACCACCAGGAGGTGCTGGAGGCGGCGGAGCTGGCCCATGACATCGGATGCGACTACTTCGAGACCAAAGCCATGTTCGACGACGGCCACCACATCGTGCAGGTGGCGCAGGAGACCCTGGACTCCGTCGACGACCAGCTGGAGAAGGCCGCCCGGCTGGAGGACGACACCTTCCAGATCATCAACTCCTCCACCCTGACCTCGCTGCGCAAGCGGGTCGGGGCGGTGCAGCCCAAGGACTACCACCGCTGCGCGGTGGCCGAACTGCGCACCCTGGTCACCCCGTCCGGGGTGTACGTCTGCTCCTACCACCGGGGCAACTCGGGGGCGAAGATCGGCGACGCGGTCACCGAGAGCCTGGCCGACATCTGGCGCGACTCCGACCGGGGCATCATCGACCCGAGCCGGGACTGCCGCTTCCACTGCGCCCGGCACATCTCCAACCTCGAACTGGAGAAGATAGGCAAGGGCGTGCCCGCGCCCGAACCCGGTACCGACTACGACCCGTTCATCTAGTTCCCGGACGCCTGGGACCCCACGCGAGAGGGGCCCGCTGCCCGGCCTGTGGCCGGGCAGCGGGCCCCCGCGTACGGTTCAGCCGCGCGCGCCGCCGCCCGTACGGCCCGCGCCGCCCGCGCTGCCCGCGCCGTGCGGCTCCGCCGTCCAGCCCGGCAGGCCCGGCGCCGCACCGGCCGGGATCACCCGGGCCCGGGGCTGCACCGGCCGGAACGCGTCGCGCAGCGCCTTCGCGATCTCCGCCCGGTCCGCCGCCCGGCAGATCCCCACCAGCGCCCCGCCGCCACCGGCGCCGCTCAGCTTCAGCGGCAGTCCGGCGGCGCGCAGCGCCAGTACGCGCAACTCCTCCAGCGTCGGCGTCGACATCTCCTGGAGGTCCCGCATGGCCTCGTGCGCCTCGCTCATCGCGATGCCCAGCGCGACCAGGTCGCGGCTGCCCAGCGCCGCCCAGACCGCCGCCGAGGCGTCGTCCGTCCGGGAGAGGTAGCCGGCCAGCCGTGCGTCACCGGCGGCCAGTTGGGCCCGCACGGTGCGGATGTGGTCCCCGGTGTCCTTGCGGGTGGCCGAGTCGACCACCAGGACGGCCCACTCCGCCGGGAACCGCGCCTGCTCCCGCACCTCGGGCAGCCCCCGCGTACGGCCGCCCAGCAGCAGCGCGTCCCCGGCGATGACCGCGAGGTGGTCCATGCCGCCGCCGTTGAACACGGCGAACTCGAACTCGTACGCCCACTGCGCCAGCGTACGGGCGGAGACGTCCGCCCCCGGCGCGCAGGCGTCCGTGAACGCCCGGAAGAGCGCCACGATCAGCGCCGTCGACGACGACAGCCCGCTGGCCGCGGGCGCGTCGCTGCGTACGGTGACGGCCGGCGGGCGCCGCCCCAGCCCCAGCGAGGGCTGCCGGGTGCGCAGCCACTGCCACACCTCGTCGGCCCAGCCGCTCTCCGTGCACGGGCCGCCGGGGCGGCCGGTGGGCACCTCCACCGTGGTCGTCAGGTCCAGGGCCAGGCTGACGGACCGGCCGCCGAGCCAGTCCAGGTCCTCGCCCGAGAGGCAGGCCCGGCAGGGCACCACCGCACGGGCGGCGGGGCCGGCCGCGCCCGGTACCGCCGGCCCGCCCGCCGCGGGCTCGGCGCCGGTCTGGGGACGTGCGTTCGCGTGCGCGCTCACCGGGCCTGGAACCTTCCTGTAGTGCGGTACTCCCGGAACATCTCCAGGACGACCGGTGTGGGCGGGTGCACGGGACGCGGCACCTCGGTCAGCTCGCGGAACTCCGCCTGCCGCACCTCCGCCGGATTCGGGCGCAGCGTCCCCGACCAGCGCCGGGCCGCGAAGCACAGCGCGAAGCAGTGGGTCACGTCGCCGCCCGGATAGGTGAGCGTGTGGACGCCGGGGTCGGAGAGCGAGCCGAACGCCTCCAGATCGGCCCGCTCCACCCGCAGCCCGGTCTCCTCCCGCAGCTCGCGCACCGCCGTCCCCGCGAAGTCGCTGCCCTCCTCGCAGGCCCCGGCGGGCAGCTCCCACACCCCGGTGTCGGCCCGCTGCTGGAAGAGACCGCGCCCGGCCTCGTCCAGCAGCAGCACCTGGGCGCCGGGGACGAGCAGCAGCCGGCTGCCCACCGACTGCCGCAGCGACCAGACGTAGGAGCCGGCATAGCTCATGCGGCCGACTCGCTCAGCCAGTCGGGCAACGCCTGCGGGTTGTCGGCCAGCCAGCGCACGTAACGGTCCACGCCCTCGCGCACGCTGATGGACGCCGACCAGCGCAGCAGCTCGCGCGTACGCCGGGTCGAGGCGAAGCCGCCCAGCGGGTCGCCCGGCGGGAGCGGCGTGGTCACGAACCGGGCGTCCGGGAAGTGCGCGGCGATCATCTCGCCCACCGCACGGACCGAAGTCGGCGTCCCCGTACCGACGTTGACCGTCTGACCGGCCATGCCCTCCTCGGTCAGGGCCAGGGCGGTGGCCGCCGCCACGTCCTCGACGTGCACCAGGTCCCGCACCTGCACCCCGCCGCCGTTGAGCTGCATCGGGCGGCCGAGGCGGGCCTGCATCGTCAGCCACGGCACCATCCACGAGTGGCTGCCGGGCTTGGGAACCTGCGGGTCGCCGTAGACGGAGAAGTAGCGCAGCACCGCGTACTCGGTGCTGTCCGAGCCGCCGAGCATCAGCCGCGTCTGGTGCTCGGCCCACAGCTTGGAGTTCGCGTAGACGGAGAGCGGCAGCGGCGTGTGCTCCTCCCGGAACTCCTGCGGTCCCTCGACGGACGGGTCGCCGTTGCCGTAGACGGCCGCCGAGGACACCATGACCAGCCGCCGCACCCGCGCGGCCACCGTCTCCTCCAGCACCACCTCGGTGCCCTCCAGGTTGGCGCGGAAGGCGACATCGGGGTGCCGGGTACACGCGGCCACGTCCGCGTACGCCGCCGCGTGCACCACGTGGTCCGCACCGGCCAGCAGCTGGCGGACGACCTCGCGGTCGCGGATGTCGCCGCGCACCACCTTCACGCCGAGCGCGTCCACGCCGAAGAGCGTGTGCACGGCGCCCGGATACGCGTCCATCCGGTCGAGCACCGTCACCTCGGCGCCCGCCCGGTGGAGCAGCCCCACTAACCGGCTGCCGACCAGGCCCCCGCCCCCGGTGACCACGACACGTGCGCCGCGCAGGCTCTCCAGCCGCGCGGGGACGGAGGCGCCGGCCACCGGGCCGGCCGCCGCTTCCGTCGGGCCCCCGCTCCCGGTGCCGGGGCTCCGCTCGTGGCGGCCGATGCCGGGGGTCTCGCCGGTGCTGCCGGTGGCCGCGTCGCTGCTGTGCTCTTTCGGTGCCGCTGACATGGGAAGCCTCTCCGTGGACGCTGAGGAACTGCTGTGACGGGACGGGCCCGTGGGGTCATCATGACGAGCGGAATTGGTCTGTGCCAGAGGGCCTTTTCGGCTGTCTTGCGGCGTCGATACCGGCAGCCGTACTGTCCGATTCCAGTAGAGACCGGAGCTGCGGCCCGGTGGACCAGTGGAGGATCTGTGACGCGTGACCGGAGGACCGACGTCGTGCTCAGCGGTGCGGTGATGACCCACCCCAAGCGCCTGCCAGCCGCGGAACGCCTGGCCTCGGGGGCGCCGCCGGGCGCGTTACGGGTCGTCATGGACCCCGACCCCGGCGGGCGTCCCTCGGTGCTGCGCACCGCGCTGGCCGCATGGTCGGCCATCGAGGACGGGGCCACCCACCACCTGGTGGTTCAGGACGACATGATCCTGTCCGAAAGTTTCTTCCGACGGGCCCGCCGGGCGGTCGAGGAGATGCCGGACGCCGCGCTCGCGCTCTTCGCGCTCTGGGATTCGCGCAACGGCGCTGCGGCCCGGCTCGGCGCCATGGCCGGAGCGCGCTGGGTCGGCGCGGTGGGGGAGTACTTCCCCTGCGTCGCGATCATCCTGCCCCGGCACGTGGCCACCGGCTTCGCCGCGTACGGCAGGCGGCGGCTGGGCGGCTGGCCCGACGACATCCTGATGAGCCGCTACCTGCGCGCCCACCGCGTCCCCGGCTACGTCGCGGTGCCCAGCTTCGCCGAACACGAGGACCACGGCAGCATCTCGGGCAACGCCTTCCGCGGGCCCCGCCGTTCGGTGTGCTTCCCGCCGCCGGACGCGCCCGCGCACGAGCCCGCGCAGCACGAGGGCGCGCGGCTGACCGGCCTGCGAGTGGTGCCGTTCCACAAGCAGGGACTCGCCCAGTGCCTCGTACGGCAGGACGGCCCCGGGCCGGAGCGCTGGCTGCACCTGGGCTGCGAGCAGTACCTCGAAGGCGCCGGGGTGCGCACCGAGCGGCTGGTCCCGGAAGCGGACGCGTCCCTGCCGGACGGGGGCCGCGCCGCCTGGCTCACCGCGTACACCATGGGCTTCGTCTCCCGGCGCGAGCGGCACCGGTGCGCGGAGGGCGTGGTCGACCCGGCCGTGCTGGACGAATGCCTCGCCACCGTGGGGTCCGGCGGCATCAGCCACACGGCCACGGAGGAGCAGATCGAGGAGCGGCGCGCCGCGCTGACGCGCCTGGTGCGCGCGGGGCTGGCTGCGGGCCTGGAGGCGGGGGACGCGCCCGGCACGTCCCCCGCCTCCGGCACGGTACGGCGGCCCGCCCGTGCCGGGAGAGTCGGCGTGTACGGCGCGGCGACGCCGCTGGGCGAGCACCTCGTGCGGGCGCTGGCCGACCGGGGCCACCGGGTCACCGCGCTGCGCCCCGGCGCCCGTACGGAGGAGGGCTGCCACGCGCTGCTGGACCTGCGTGGCCTGAACTCGACGGCCGGCGCGGCCACGTTCTCGCTGCGCTTCCCCGCCGGAGCACCGGGCGGCGACCCGGGCGGCGCGTCGTACACCGTGGACGCGGGCGACCTCTACGGGCCCGGCTGCGCGCGCGAGACGGTGATCGGGCGACTGGTCTGGGACGCGCTGCGCAGCCGCCCGCTGCGCCCGGACACCACCCGGCGCGAGCCGCTGCGCCCGCTGCACACCGCGGACCTGGCCGACGCGCTCTGCCTGCTGCTGGAACGGCCGCCCGCGGAGCGGGAGCTGTCCCTCGCGGACTTCGACCCGCACCCCGTCGCCGAGCTGGCCGCGGCCGTGCGCGAGGCGGTCCGCCCGGTGCCGCTGGCCGCGGTCCCCGCCGGGGAGGAGGCGTCCGAGCCCGCGGCGGCGGACGGGCAGCGGGTGCCGGCACCGCCCGCGCCGCCGGGCTGGAAACCCGCCATGGGGCTGCGGCTCGGGCTGCACTCGTTCGCCCAGTGGCTGGCCTACGAGGGCATCCACCTGTCCCCGGACACGGACGACCCGGCCCCCGACTGACGCCCGGCACCTGGCGGCCGGGCCCCGCCGGTTGCCGGACGCGGCGCCTCGCGAGGCGGGGGCACCTCCCGGCGAAGCCGGAGGAGAGTGCCCCCGCTCTCGTCGCGCGTCCGGCACCGCACCATGTCAGGCGGTCGGAGCCGCCCACGTACGGCCCGGTACGAGGATGGGCCTCCGCCCGGCGAACGCGCTCGGCCTCCGGAGAAGCGGAAGTGAGGGCCGAGACGGAGAGAGCGCAGCGAACGCAGTGCACCGGACGCCGCACAGCCCCGCCTGAGGCCGTACGCCGACAGGGCCTAGTGCCGCGTCGGGCAAGGTTTGCCCGGTAGCGAGGCGTCCTGGTGCGGTCGGCCGGAAGGCGCCTGATCGGCCTCGTAGTGGGCTACTCGGTCGATCGGGCAACGCAGCGGATGGGCGTGCCAGGGCGGCGAGCGGGGTGAACCTTGCCTGACGCGGCACTAAGGGCTGTCCCGTAATCCGCGGTGGATCAGCGCACGGCGTCAGATGCGGTGCCCTGCAAGGCGGAGGGTCGTCCTCATACCGGGCCGTATTCGGACGATCCGACAACGCGGCAGGGGACCGTAGCTGGCGTCGTGCGCCCGCCGGGGATTACGGGACGGCCCTTAGATGACCGGGGGCCGCCCCAGCCGGGTCATCCGCCAGACGGTGCGCCAGCGCATCGGCCGACGTGGTCCGCAGGGCTTGCGTACCCCCTCCATGAAGCCGCCCGCCCAGGCCCGCAGGCCCGCCGCGGACCTGGTGCGGGCGGCGGTCAGTGCCACCCAGGTGCCCAGGTAGAGCGGCACCAGCGGGGCGGGGAGGTGGCGCTTGGCCAGCCACACCCGGTTGCGGGCGACCATGCGGTAGTAGACCGCGTGCCGGGCGGGTGAGGTCCAGGGGTGCTGGAGGACGAGCGAGGGCTCGTAGCGGATGTGCCAGCCCGCGTCCAGCGCCCGCCACGCGAGGTCGGTCTCCTCGTGCGCGAAGAAGAACTCGTCGGGCCAGTCGCCGGTCTGCTCCAGCATCTCCATCGACAGCGCGTGCCCGCCGCCCAGGAAGGTGGTCACCAGGCCGCCGCGCTCGGGGTCGCTGGCGCGCAGCCGGGGTACGTGCCGGCGCTGGGTCAGGCCGCGCTCGTCGGCGATGCGGAAGCTCACGATGCCCAGCGCCGGATCGTCGGCGTACGCCTCGGTCAGGCGGCCGAAGACGTCCGGGCTGATCAGCAGACCGTCGTCGTCCAGGTTGACCACCAGGTCGACGTCACCCAGCTCGCGGAGCTTGTCGATGGCCGCGTTCCGGCCGCCGGAGACGCCGAGGTTCTCCTCGAGTTCGACCTCCGTCACCCCGGCGGGCAGCGGCGGCAGCGGGGAGCCGTTGCCCACGACCACGATCCGGGTCGCCGGGGTCTTCTGCGCCGCCACGGAGTCCAGCAGCTCCCGCAGTTCGTCGTTCCGGTTTCCCATGGTCAAGATGGCGACGCCGACGCGAAGATGACGCACAGATGAACACTCCGTTCCTGAGCCCAGGCTGCGATGCTAGCCGCCCCCGCGCCAGGAGCCGGACCCAGGACCCGTGTCAGGTGTAGTAGCCCTCGACCGGTACCCGCGCCTCGTCGTACAGCGCGGGCCCGTACTGGGGCACGGGCGGGAAGTCGCCGGACGGCTTGAGGCCGGAGAGCTGGTCGCCGGAGAGCGCGAAGACGACGCGCCCCAGGCCCGAGCGCGCGAGGGCGCCGGTGCACATGGGGCAGGGCTGGCAGCTGGTGTAGAGGGTGGTCTCGGCGGCGGTGTCCGGGTCCAGTTCGCGGGCGGCCCAGCGGGCCAGCTTCAGTTCCGGATGGGCGCTGATGTCGGACTCGGTCAGCGTGGTGTTCCACTCCTCGGCGAGCACCCGGCCTGCGGAGTCCGCCAGCAGCGAGCCGAAGGGCGGGTTCCCGCTCTCCCGGGCCGTGGCGGCGAGCGCGATGGCCCGGCGCAGAAGGGGCTCGTCGTGCGGGTCGTGCGTGGCCGGTGAGGTCATCTTCGCTCCAGGTGGGTGCGGTGGTGGTGGCGGTGGTGGTCGGGCTCGGGGGGTGCGGCGGGCGCGGTCGGCGGCTACCGCCCCCGATCCCAGCAGTCGGCGAGCGTGGCCAGCGCCCGCCACGCCCGCTGCGGCCGCCGCGTCTCCTCCGGGTCACCGTCGAAGGGGTCGAAGACGACGCTCTCGGCACCCATCAGCCGCAGCTCCTCCAGATCCCCGAGTACCTGCTCGAGGGTGCCCACCCCGGCGGCCCGCTCCGCCCCGGTGACCGGGGTGTCGGTGATCCGCAGGGCGATGCGCGGCGCGAACGCGGGCACCGGCAGCTCTTCCTCGGCGGCGATCGCCGCCAGCCGGTCGGCCGTCGCGTGCAGCCGGGGGAGGGTCAGGCGCAGCGGGTGCCACGCGTCGCCCAGCCGTACGGCGCGGCGCAGCCCGGCGTCGGCGTGCCCCCCGACCCAGACCGGGATCGGGGTGGCGCCGTAGTCCGCCTCATCGGCCCAGGCCGTACGCAGCGACCGGAGGTAGTCGTCGGTCAGCCGCCCGCGCTGCCGGAACGGCACGCCCAGCGCCTCGAACTCCTGCCGCGCCCAGCCCACCCCGACCCCCAGCACCAGCCGCCCGCCGCTGAGCTGCTGGAGGTTGGCCGCCATCCGCGCGACGAGCAGAGGATGCCGGTAGGGAAGGACGAGCACCGTGGTGCCCAGGCCGATCCGCTCGGTGACGCCGGCGAGCCAGGAGAGAGTGGTGAAGGGTTCGTAGAACGGCGCCGGGTACTGGGCGGCGACGTCCGGCGTGATCGCCACGTGGTCGGAGACCATCAGCAGGTCGAAGCCGAGCCCCTCCACCGTCTGTGCCCAGGACCGCAGCACACCGGGGTCGGTGCCGGGGCCGAAGTTCGGTACGTTCACGCCTGTTCGCATGGATCGAGGCTATCCAGCCGGACAGGGCCGCTGGAAGAGACTCCTTCCGGCGTGAGGGGTTCCGCTCCGTGGATCTGCCGGTATCTTCGCCGGATGACCGAGAGTCTCGATTCGACCGACTGGGCCGTGCTCGCCGAACTCCAGCGTGACGGCCGCCTCCCGCTCACCGAGCTGGGCCGCCGGGTGAACCTCAGCGCCTCGGCGGCGACCGAGCGGGTCCGGCGGCTGGAGGCGCTGGGGGTGATCACCGGCTACCGCGCCGAGGTCGACCTGGGCAGGGCCGGATTCGCGGTGCTGGCGGTCGTACGCCTCAAGTACCCCGGCAGCAGCCACGAGCCGCTGCACCGGCTGCTGGCGCAGCGGCACGAGATCCTGGAGTGCCTGCGCACCACGGGGGACGACTGCTACACGCTGAAGGTCGCGGTGGCCTCCATGGCCCGGCTTGAAGGCCTGATCAACGAGCTGGCGCGGTTCGGCAGCACCACGACGAACGTCGTCTACAGCCAGACGCTCCCCTTCCGCGGCCCCCTCGCGCCGCCCTCCTCCGAAGCGGACGCGGAAGCGTAGCGGCGCGCGGGGCGGGCGGAGGGGGACAGCGCCCCCGCCCGCGCCGCCCCGGCTCCGGGCGTCACGGGACGGGGGTGGGCACCTTGTCGCCGTAGGGGAAGTCGGAGACGACGTCGCCGTTCGGGTCCGTCAGCTTGGCGGTGTCGCCCTGGTTGTTCCAGATCGGGCGGTTCACGCCGTAGCGGAATCCGCCCCAGGCGGGGTGGTCCTCGTTGGTGTAGATCCGGATGCGCTGGCCCGGCTGGAGGAGCGTGCCGGGCGGGAAGGTGAAGTCCTGGCCCCGGTCGTCGGCGCCCAGGAGCCAGCCGGAGATGTCGGCGGGCTCCGTGCCCCGGTTGAGCACCTCGACGAACTCGTCGGCCTGGCCCTTGGCCTGGCCCTTGAAGTGGACCTGGGTGATGACGACGTCGGGCTTGCCGGGCCGGGCGAAGAGCGCCACGATGTCGGCGCTGTTCGCGCTGCTCTCCTGGCTCACGAACTGCCGGACGATCTGGCCGTTCTGCTTGAAGCCGCTGATGAGGACCTTGTACGCGACCCCGTCCACGGTCACCGTCTCGGGTGAGATGAAGGACGGCAGGTCGACCAGGTCCTCGGGGGCGGGGCCGTTGTTGGGCGTCTCGTTGTGGTGGAAGCGGAAGGTGAAGTCGTTCGTGGTGCCGTCCTCGAACGCCACGTTCACCTTGAGGTCCACGTCGAACTCCCGCTGGGGGAGCGGCGGGATGGGGAAGTTCTGGTGGGTGAAGGTGCCCAGGGTGAACTCGGTGCCGTCGAGGTCGACTTCTACGGTGCCGCCCTGGAAGACGTAGCCGCTCTTGGCGTTGTCGGCGGCGTCGCCCCACTTGACGTGGTGGGTCTGGACGCCGCTGATGGTGGGTGAGCTGACGGTGAGGGACGTCCACGATCCGGTGGTGACAGCGGAACTCATGCCTGGTTTCTCCCTGTTGCTCGGCCTGCTGCTCGATGGGCCCTGCCGAGCGTCGATCTACCCGCCCACCGGCACGGAACGCGCAGCTCGTCCCGGAACCACCCTGACGGGTAGTTTCTGGGCGATTCGCCTGCGCACCCCCGGCCGGTCTGCTGCGTGGCGGCGCCGTGATGGGACCGGCCTATCGCCGGTCGGCATCCTCCGTGCGGGACACCGCGCCACCACACTCTGCGAGGACGGGAGCCGCCCGGCGTGATGCGGGCGCCGGGCCCGCCCACCACGCTCGTCAGGCGCCAGGCGCCGACCCCCCTACGACGAGAGGACTCCACGTGAAACGCATCAGGACGCTGCTCTCCGGCGCGCTCGGCCTCGGCCTCGCGGTCGCCGGGCTCGCGGCGGCACCCGGCGCGGCGAGCCCGCCGCGCGCGGCGGAGCGCACAGTCGCCACGGCCGCCCCCGCCACGGCCGCCCCCGCCACGGCCGCCCCCGCCACGGCCGCCTACGGCGGCGGCAGCCGGGCCGAGCAGATCAAGAGCCGGGCGGTGTTCGACGCGGTCTGGCGCGCCGCGCAGGACGTGCGGCACGAGCGGGCCGCCGAGTCCGGCACCCAGGCGGTCACCCTCACCTACAACGACACTGCGGCACCCAGCTTCCAGGCGGAGATTGCCGAGAGCACCGAGATCTGGAACTCCTCGGTCACCCACGTCCAACTCCGGGAGGTCAGCGGCGCCGCCGACTTCAGCTACCGGGAGGGCACCGACCCGCGCGGCTCGCACGCGGTCACCGACGGCCACGGGCACGGCTACATCTTCATCGACCTCCCGCAGAGCCGCGAGTACGACGCGCTGCGCATCGTCGCGCACGAGACCGGCCACATCCTGGGCCTGCCGGACCACTACTCGGGGCCGTGCAGCGAACTGATGTCGGGCCACGGGCCGGGCACGGGCTGCACCAACGCCCAGCCGAACGCGGCCGAGAGCAGCCGCGTGGACCTGCTGTGGGCGAACGGCCTCGGCCTCGGCAGCGCGTGGAAGCCGGAGCTGGTCACCGTCCGCTGACCGGGCGCCGTCCCGCGCGGTACTCGCCGGGCGTCATGCCGTACTCGCGGCGGAAGGCCAGGTGAAAGCCCACCCGGCTGTCGTAGCCCACCCGGGCGGGGATGTCCCGCTGCGGCACCGACGTGTCGGCCAGCAGCAGCCGGGCCTCCTGGAGCCGCCGCGACAGCAGGTGGCGGGCCGGGGTCTCGCCGACCAGCTCGCGGAAGACGCGGGAGAAGACGGACCGGGACATGCCCGCCTCGCGGGCCAGCGCCTCGACCGTCCAGGGGCGGGTGTCGGCGGCCAGCGCTGCGTCCGCCGGTCTACCTGGACAACCTCTTCAGTCCCTGGAACGGCCTGGCCCTCGTCGGCGACGGCGCTGACGGCACCCGGTTGCGGCGGGCCGGGTGCTGCGCGTCGGCGGCGCCGAGGTGCTGACGGGCCTGCGGCTGGCCGGGGAGTTCGCCCGCGTGCTGGGGCGCGAGGTGCGGTATGTCCCGCTGGAGGTGGGGGAGTTCGTGCGCGACTGGATCGCGGCCCAGCCGTGGGACAGAGGGCGCACGGACCCTGGACGGTGACGGTGACAGCGCCGGGGCCGTGGCCGCCGGGAGCGCCCTCGGTCCGCGCCGTCGGAGGAGACCCGCTCGTACGCCTCGAGGGTCCGGACGAACATGGCGCGCTCCTCCGGGGCCAGCGGTGCGAACGCCTGCTGCCAGGCCTCGGCACCCCTGGCGAGCCAGGCGCTGATCGCCTCCCGGGTCTCCGGGTCGCGGGTGAGCGAGACGATGGTGCGCCGCCGGTCGGCCGGGTCCGCGTCGCGCTCCACCACGCCCTGCCGGCTGAGGTCGGCGACCATCAGGCTCACCGTCGTCGGTGCGACCTGGAGGCGGGTGGCGAGCTGGTGGACCAGGGCGGTCCGTCGAAGAGCAGGTGCGCCAGGTTCATCGGGCGCAGCTGCTCGGGCACCGTGAGGCGCTTCAGCCGCTGGGCGACGCGGGGCATCCGCACCAGCATGGCCCGGGTGGCGTCGTCCGTACTGAGGCCGGGCCCGGGCGACCGCTCCTGGTTCTCCGTTGCCTTCGGCCCAGCATACGGTCAGCTCACGGGCGTCCGGCGCGGCGCCGGGCGGGCCACCCTGGGTGGGTGACCCGCCCGGCGCCGCGGCCTCGGTGCCCGGTCAGCGGCCCTGGAGGGACTTGACGTTGTTGCCGAAGCTCCACGACCTGGAGCCGTCCCAGTTGAGGGACCAGGTCATCAGGCCCTTGAGCCCGCCGTTGTAGTGGTTCCACGCCTGCGACACCAGGTTCGGCGGCATATGGCCGCCGCCCGCGCCGGGCTGGGCCGGGAGGCCGGGGACCTGCTTGTCGTAGGGGACCTTGATCGTGGTGCCCTGGATGTTCAGGCCCTTGTTCAGACAGTCGGTCTGCGCGGTGAAGCCCTGGACGGTGCCCGCCGAGTACGAGTCGCCGGAGCAGCCGTACATGCTGCCGTTGTAGTACTGCATGTTCAGCCACCACAGGCGGCCGTTGTCCGCGTACTTCTTGATGATGGGCAGGTACGCGCCCCAGATCGAGCCGTAGACCACGCTGCCGCCGGTGACGTACGCCGTCTCGGGCGCCATCGTCAGGCCGAAGTTGCTGGGCATCTGGGCGAGTACGCCGTCGATGATGTGGATGAGGTTGGCCTGCGAGGCGGACAGCTGGTTGATGTTGCCGCTGCCGACGAGCCCGGTCTCGATGTCGATGTCGATGCCGTCGAAGTTGTACTTCTTGAGGATCGGCACCACCGTCGCGATGAAGCGGTCGGCGACGGTGCGGGAGCTGAGGTCGATACCGGCGGTCGCGCCGCCGATGGACATCAGGATCGTCTGGCCGGCCGCCTTGGCGTCGCACATCTCGGCCGGTGTGGCGACCTTCACCGTCGAGTCCATCCCGTCCTCCCACAGGACGGTTCCGTCCGAACGGATCACGGGGAAGGCGGCGTTGAGCACGTTGTAGCCGTGCTGCAGGATGCGGCTGTCGTTGATGGGGGTCCAGCCGAACGGCGGGTGCACGCCGTTCGCCGCCCCGTCCCAGTTCTCCCAGTACCCCTGGAGCACCTTGCCCGCGGGTTTCGACTTGACCGCGCAGGTCTCCGCCTGCGGTACGGCGGTCGGTGCCGACGCCGGTGACGCGCTGCTCGGCGACATGGTGCCCGGCGAGGCGGCGCTCGGTGCCGCCGCGGCCAGCATCGGTACGGCGAAGGCCATCGCCACGCCGATTCCCAGCAGGCGGGATTTCCGTCTGATCATGATG
Source organism: Streptomyces sp. CNH287 (assembly GCF_000424825.1). Taxonomy (NCBI): domain Bacteria; kingdom Bacillati; phylum Actinomycetota; class Actinomycetes; order Kitasatosporales; family Streptomycetaceae; genus Streptomyces; species Streptomyces sp. CNH287. The sequence continues at coordinate 444,823 of NZ_AUKQ01000005.1, forward strand.
TGCTCCCTTCGCGCCATGACGGACCGTCGCCGGGGCGGCGAAGGCGGTCAGGGCGACCTGACTCCGGGTGAGTGGGTAGAAGCCACAGATCTGCCGCGTGATACCGCCTGCGTGCGAGCGGGGCAGGGCGCGCGGGGCGGCCGTGGGGACGGCGGCCGGCGGCCGTGCGCGGGGCATGCATGAGGAGGAACAGTCTGGGGGACACGCTCAGCTCCTGGACTGTGGGGCGCCTGGAGAGACGTACGCGGGGGTGGTGAGGTGAACGTAAAGTGGTCCAGACCTGCCGTCAATAGGTCTGGACCAAAGTCGGCGGGGTCCCTGCTAACCTGACCGGGTCCGCGTCGGACCCGCGCCGGATCGCTGAGCGTTCCGGACGGGATGCCGGCCCACGCGCGTGAGCAGGGAGGTGAGTTGATGAATGCGGTGAAGACCGCCGCCCAGCGCGGCGCCCGGTTCCTCCTCTCCTCCCGGGCCCCGGTCTGACCCACCTCCCGCCTCCCCGCGCCCCTCACCCGGACCCCTCCGGTTGGTGAGCGGCGCCCGGTGACGGCTGACGCGTCGTGCCGCGGCCCCCACACCGAAGGTGTCCGACTTGTCCTCGAAGTACCCGAAGGACCCGCAGTCCTCGACGCGTCCGGAGTCCTCGCAGCACCGAGACTTCGCCGCCGACGCCCCCGCCCGCAGCACAGAAACGGAACGGACCCGCACGATGGACAGCACCCCGAACGCCGCCACCCCCGCTCCCTGGAACACCCGCCCCGAGCGCGACGACCAGGCCGACCGTGCGGCCGTACGCGAGGTCAACCTCGCCGCGTTCCCCACCTCCCAGGAGGCCGATCTCGTCGACGCGCTGCGCGCCGACCCCGACGCGTGGCTGCCCGGCCTGTCCTGGCTCGCCCAGGCGCCCGACGGCACCGTCGCCGGCTTCGCGCTGCTCACCCGCTGCCACGTGGGCGACGTCCCGGCCCTGGCCCTGGCACCGTGCGCGGTGCTGCCCGCCTACCAGTGCCAGGGCGCCGGAACCGCGGCCGTACGGGCGGCCCTGGCGGCGGCCCGCGAGCAGGGCGAGCACCTGGTACTCGTCCTCGGGCACGCCGCGTACTACCCCCGCTTCGGCTTCACACCGGCCGCGGCCTACGGCATCCGCCCGCCGTTCGCGGTCCCCGACGAGAACATGCTGGCGCTCCCCCTCGACCCCGCCCGCCCGGTCCCCTCCGGCACGATCCGCTACGCGGCGCCGTTCGGCGTCTGATCCGACGGCGCACCGACGGCGCACCAGCCGTCGGGCGCGCGCGGCGGCGGCCCGGGACCGGCACACGGCCCCGGGCCGCACCGCGTACCGGCCCGCACGGCGCCGCGCCCTCGCTGCCGCGAGCCGGGCACAACCGGACCACCGAAGCACACGTCCGGCGCTGACCGCCTGGGACCACTGAGGACATCGGAGTCATTCACCTAGGCTGTCCCCGCACTGCCGGGAACCGCGGGGGCGGGACGTTCGTCTCCTCACGGGTTCGCGGTGGACAGGACGTTGAGGGCGCCAGGTGCATACCGGTCGGGGGAGAAATGCCGGAAGGCCGTGTGATCGCAGGGCGGTACGAGCTGACGGAGCGGCTCGGCCGTGGCGGTATGGGCGAGGTCTGGGCCGCCTGGGACGGCGTGATCCGTCGCTGGGTCGCCGTCAAGCTGATCCAGCACGAGGGTGAACTGGCCGACCAGGAAAGGCAGTTCCTGCGCGAGGCACGGACGGCGGGCGGTCTGAACCATCCCGGCGTGGTCACCCTGCACGACCTCGGCCAGGACACCGACGGCAGCCTCTACCTGATCATGGAGCGGCTCTCCGGACGTGACCTCGGCCGGGTGCTGCGCAGGGACGGCCTGCCGAGCGTGGCCACCGCGGTCGACTGGGCCGCGCAGACCGCCGCCGCGCTGGCCGCCGCGCACGGCGAGGGCATTGTGCACCGCGACCTCAAGCCGGCGAACCTCATGCTCACCGAGCACGGCGTCATCAAGATCCTGGACTTCGGCATCGCCCGGTTCGCCACCGCGGTGACCACGGCCACCTCCGCCAGCCACATCATCGGCACCCCCGCCTACATGCCGCCCGAACGCCTGCTCGGACGGCCCAGCGACGCCCGTGGGGATCTCTACTCGCTGGGCTGTCTGCTGCACGAACTCCTCACCGGGGAGCAGCCGTTCGGGAATGTCGAGCCCGCGGCGGTCATGTTCGCCCAGGTGCACACGGAGCCGCAGCCCCCCGGGCAGCTGCGCGCTGGAATTCCCCGCGAACTGGACTCCCTCGTAGGCGAGTTGCTTGCCAAGTCCCCCGACGGCCGGCCCGCGTCGGCGCAGGAGGTGCACGACCGGCTGCGGGCGCCGGGGCCGGGGCCGGGGTCCGGGTCCGCGCCCACGGCACCCGCCGGGCAGACCCATCCCCGCACGGTCCCCTCGCCCGTCGGTCCTGGGGTGTACGGTGCCGCCCCCGTGTACGGCGCCGCTCCCGTCCAAGACGTCGTCCCCGGGCACGACAGCACACCTGGCTGGCCGGGCAGCGCGGGCCCGCCGCCACCACCGCCACCACCGCCGTCCGGCCTGCCGCCCGCTCCGGCCCCGTCGCGCCGGGGGCTCACCCGGCGCGGGCTGCTGGGCCTCGGCGCGGCCTCGGTCGTCACCGCTGCCGGGGGCGTCACCGCGTACCAGCTGTTCAGCGGGGGCACGAGCGGGAAGGGGCCCGGGGGCGGCGGCCTCCTCGACGACCTGCGCGCTGCCGGGACGGTGAGGATCGGCCTGTCGGACGAGCGGCCGTGGGGCTACCTGGAGGACGGCAAGCCGACGGGCGAGGCTCCCGAGGTGGCCAAGGCGATCTTCAAACGGCTCGGTGTGCCGCGCGTCGAGGGGGTGCTGGTCGCGTTCGATGCCCTCCTTCCCAGCCTTCAGGCAGGGCATTTCCACGTGCTGTCGGCCGCCATGTCCATCGAGCCGAAGCGCTGCGACCAGGTCCTCTTCTCCGACCCGGACATCCAGATCAAGGACGCCTTTCTCGTCCGGAAGGGCAATCCGCGCGGGATCAAGAGCTTCGAGGACATCACCAAGAAGGGCCTCAAGCTCGCCACCGGCACCAACTTCCCTCAGCTCGACCACGCCAGGAACGCGGGTGTGCAGGGCATCAAGGTGCTGGCCGACCAGTCGGCCGGTCCGGCCGCCCTCGCCAGCGGCGAGATCGATGCCTTCGTGGGCACGCGGATCTCGCTCGCGAAGGTGGCCGAGGACAACTCGGGTGTGGAGGTGACCGCTCCGTTCTGGCCGACGAGCAGCGGGGGCAAACCTGTGCACAGGGCAACCGGGTTCGCCTTCCACCGCTCCGATCGGAAGCTTCGCGACGCCTTCAACACCGAGCTGCTCAAGCTCCGCGAGAGCGGCGAACTCCTGCGCATCGTCCGGCCGTTCGGATTCACGGAGGACGACATGACACGGCTGACGGCCGCCAAGCTGTGCTGACCGACAAGCTGTGCTGACGACCCGGGAGGCGGCAGCGGCTGCGGCAGCCGGACGCCCTACGCGTCGCCCCCGCCGCGGATCATCGACATCAGCAGCCCGTGGGTCTCGGCGTCGGCGGCCACGACCAGTCCCCCCTGCGTCCGCCCGACCGGGGCGCCGTCGAGACCGGTGACCACGCAGCCGGCGGCCCGGCACAGCGCGATGCCCGCGGCGAAGTGCACGCTCTCGGACAGGTCGCCGCCATCGGTGACGTACGCCGCGCGCTTGCCCGCGGCGACCCAGGTCAGCGCCAGCGTCGAGGAGACGACGCGTGGCCGGAAGTGCTCGGCGAACCCGGGGTGTGCCAGCAGGTCCACGGCCCGGAAGCCGGGGGCGCTCGGGAAGGGCGGGTCCAGATTGACGTCCACCAGCCGGGTGGCGGCGCTGGGGCCCAGCGGTGCGTCGGCCCCGTCGTGCCGCACCCGGGCGGTCTCGCCGTCGGTGACGAAGACTTCGCCGCTGAACGGGTCGGCCACGGCCGCCGCCCCGCCGCGCAGTGCGACGTTGACGGCCACCAGCATGGAGCCGACGGCGTAGTTCAGCGTGCCGCACAAGGGATCGACGAACCACTGGCGCGCGGCCCCGGCGGCGCCCTGCCGCCCGTTCTCCTCGCCCAGCACCGCATCGTCGGGCCGCGCGGCGCGGAGGACCCCGAGGATGGCCTCCTCGGCCGCCAGGTCGGCGGCGGTGGCGAAGTCCCCGGCGCCCTTGTCGAGCCGGGCGAGCCGCTGACCGTACATCTGGCGCACCACGTCCGCCCCGGCCCGTACGGCGGCCGTCGCGACCTCGGCATCGGTTGCGCGCGCGGGGGAGTTGACCATGGCGCACACACTATCGACCCCCTCTCTGGGCACGACGAGGGCCGAGGAGATAGAACGTGGCCATGGCAAGCTTCGAGGTCACACCGATCGGTACGGTCCGAAACGACCGGACGGACATCCAGCACACGGACAACTGGGGTGCCGTCCGCAGCACGATCACCCTCGACGAGCGCTTCGGCGAGGCGTGTCTCCAGGGTCTGGAGGGCTTCTCCCACGTGGAGGTCCTCTTCCTCTTCGACCAGTTCCCCGAGCCCGACGACTATCGCGAGCCCCGCCCCTACCGAGGCCGTTCCGACCTCCCGCCCGTCGGCGTCTTCGCCGGCCGCGGCCCCCGCAGACCGAACCGCATCGGGGTGACGTCCTGTGCCCTCGAAGCCGTCCACGGCCGCGAACTGACGGTGGTGGGCCTCGACGCGGTCTCCGGCACCCCGGTCATCGACCTGAAGCCGGTGATGGCGGAGTTCCGCGTGGCGGACATCGAGCAGCCGGACTGGGTCAGCGACGTGATGTCGGAGTACTTCCGGCCCTGAACGGCCCCCGCCGACCTGCGACCTGCGGACCCGCGACCTACCGACCCGCCCGCCCTCACCGCACGTCGAAGGAGCGCAGCCAGAGTTCGAGGGTGAGCACCAGCCACAGCTTGCCCCCCTGCCGGGGGAGCAGCGTGCCCTCGCAGCGGAGCCAGGCCCGGAGAGTGTCCTCGCGGAAGAGGCCGCGGGCGCGGGCGGAGGGGCCGAGCAGCAGGTCGTGGCCCAGCTCCCGCAGCGGCCCGTCCAGCCACTGCTGCACCGGTACGCGCATGCCGCTCTTGGGCCGGTCGACCACGGTCGCGGGCAGCAGGTCCCGGACGGCCTCCTTGAGAATCCATTTCTCGCTCGTGCCGTGCAGCTTCCAGCGCGGGGGCACCCGGAAGGCGTGGTCGACGACCGCGCGGTCGAAGAGCGGCGCGCGCCCCTCCAGGCCGGTGGCGGCGGTGATGCGCTCCACCTTGGTGAGGATGTGGTGGGCGCCCTTGGTGCGCAGGTTGGTGTGCAGCAGCTGGTTGAGCAGGCTGCGCATCGCGCCCTGGCGCAGGTACGGCGCCACCAGCGTGGTCGGCGGCGGCGCGTCGGCCAGTTCGGCCAGCACGTCCGGGGTGAGCAGGACGGGCAGGTCGGCGTAGCACTTGCGGTACGAGTCCAGGTAGGCGAGCGCCCGGGACTCGGTGCCCGGCTCGTCGCGGTGCAGTTCGTGGATGAGCATGGGCAGGTTCTTGGGGCCGCCGAAGACCGGGTCGCCGCCCTCGCCGTTGAGGACGATGTCCATGCCGTCGGCCGCCACCGCCTCGGCCAGCAGCAGGTTGGGCACGGTCAGCGGGTCGCCCACGGGGTTGTCCAGCAGCGCGACGGTCTCCGGGAGCCGGGCCGCGACCTGCGCCCCGGGCACGGTGAGCACCCGGTGCCGCGTGTGGCAGTGCGCCGCGACCAGTCCGGAGTAGGCCAGTTCGTTGGGGGTGTCGCCGCCGAAGCTGATCGAGTACGAGCGCACGCCCTGGTCGTGCAGCTTGGCCGCGAGCGCGGTGACCAGGCTGCTGTCCACCCCGCCGGAGAGCAGTACGGCCGCCGGGCCGGACTCCGGCAGCCGGCGCGCGGTGGCCTCCTCCAGGAGCGCGCGCAGCCGCAGGGCGTGCGCGGCGGGCGGGCGTTCGTCCTCGGCCTCGGCGGGCTCCCAGAAGGTCTCCTCGACGCTGGTCCCGTCGGCACGCAGCCGCAGGCAGCGGCCGGGCAGCACCTCGTGCACACCGCGCAGCAGGGTCTCGCGGCCGGGGAGGTAGGCGAAGGTGAGGAAGGAGCGGACGGCGGGCAGGTGGAGCCCGGTCCGCAGCGCGGGCCAGTGCCGCAGCGCCCGCAGCGAGGTGGCGGCGGCCCAGACCGGCCCGGCGGCGGTGGCGGCACGGGCGTGGTAGAGCGTACGGGCGCCCACGTGGTCGCGGATCAGGACCAGTTCGGCGTCCGGCCCCTCGCCCTCGGTGACGGCCAGCGCGAACATGCCCTCGGCGGCGGCCAGTCCGGCGGTGCCGAGGCGGGCGTAGCAGCGCAGCAGCAGTTCGCCGTCGGGGCAGTCGGCGGGCACCTCGGCCGCGCCGAGCAGGGCGCGCAGCTGCGGCGCGTTGTGGAGCGTGACCTCACCGACGGCGTGCAGCGGCCCGGCCCGGAAGGGCCCGGCGGCCCGGCCTGGCCCGTCGAGCAGCCCCAGGGCGTGCGGGCCGGCTGCCTGTACGGTCCGGCCGCCCAGGGCGGCCAGCTGCCGGGCCGGGTCGTCGTACGGGTCCAGACAAGCGCACCAGCGGGACATCACAGGTTCCTCTCAGCCGAAGTCGCCGCCGTCGTCGGCGCCGTTCCCGCCCCAGTCGCCGTAGCCGCCGGACTCGCCCGAGGCGTCACCGCCGCCGCCGGAGGCGCCGGCCTCGGCCTGCGCCTCGCGGCGCAGTTCTTCCTCCTCCTCCGCGGTCAGCACGTCGGGCGGCGGTTGCAGGGTGCCGAGCATCCCCCCGGCGGCCACGGCGGTGAGCGCGGCGCCGACCGCGTGGCCGAAGGACGTGCGGTTGACCGTGAGCAGGCCGTCGCTCCACAGGGTGCGCCCGAATCCGCCCTCCCGGCCGTACCGGACGACCCCGTCGGCGCCCGTGCGCTTGACGAGGCGCCGCCCCAGCAACTCGTCGGTGCCCGCGCCGCCGTGGTCGTCGCGCCAGGAGACGCGGCCGTCGGCCTCCCGCGTACGCCACTCCTGCCGGCCGTCGGCATAGCGCCGGTGCGCGGTGCCGTCGGCGAGCAGTTCATCGGTGTAGGTGATCTCCCGCGGCTGCGGCACTGCACGTCCTTCTCTCATGGCGAGGTGCCCCCCTCACGCGGTGGGCCAGGTCAGGAAGCCCGCCGTACGGGACCGTCGCAGCGCGCCCAGCCGGCTCGGCTCGGGCGGTACTTCGCGGACCATGCGGTGGACGGTGCGCAGCAGCGCCGCCGGGTTGACCGCTTCGACCTCCGTGAAGCGGCCACGGCGCAGCCAGCTCTCCTCCCACTCGCTCAGCCGGAGGGGCGGTGCCGGGGGCAGGGCCGGACCGGGCCCGCCGGCGGGCGCGGGGCGGCGGCCGTGGAAGAGGTGCACGGCACCCGCCTGCCGGGGGCGCAGGCCGAGCGGGACGACCCGTACGCCGTCCGGCACCTCCGTCGTGCGGCGCAGCCGGGCGGGGAAGGCGAGCCCCCGGGCGGAGGCGTCGTGCAGCAGGTAGAGGGCGGGCCGCTCCGCACGGGCGAGCATCCGCAGCACGCCCCCGTCAAGCGGCAGTTGGGACTGGCCGTAGACGGGGCAGGCGGACTCCGTGGGCAGCTTGTTGGCGCGCAGCATGGCCGCGACGCTGTCGGACTCGCAGACCAGCAGGCGGGGCAGGCCGTAGTCGAAGAGGTCCGGCTCGGGGGTGTGGCGGCCCGCCGCGCGGCGCGGCGGCGGGGCGGCCGGTGGCAGCAGGCCGGGTATCGGGCCGTGCCGCGCCCGGTGGCGGCGCAGCGCCGTCCGGAAGTCGCGGTAGGACAGGGCGGGGGCGAGGGTGAAGGGCAGGCGGCGCGGGCCGCGGTGCCAGGGCAGCAGCACCCGGCACAGCTCGTAGTACAGCTGGCGCTCGGTGAAGCGCAGCCCGTCGGGTGCCGCGGCCCGGCGGGCGGCCGTGCGCAGGGCCCGGTCCAGCAGCGCGGCACGGGCGGCGCCGGCGGGACTTCCCGCCGCGGTGCGGCCCCTCATGCGGCGGGCCAGGTGAGGAAGCCGACGCCGCGCGCCCTGCTCCGGTCGGGGTCGGACCGCGCCTCGGCCCGTTCGGCGGCCCGGCCGACCGCCGTCAGCAGCTTCGCGGGGCGCACCGCAGCCAGCGGCGACCACCAGCCCTCGGAGAGCCACCGGGCCTCCGCGTCGGTCAGCTCGGGGCACAACTCCCGCAGTCGCGCGGCCTGCTCGCGCGGCAGCGCCACCGTACGCAGCCGGAAGGACGACTCCTGGGCGAGCACCGTACGGGGCAGCAGCCCGGCGGGCACGGCCCGTTCGCCGCAGAAGGCCCGTACCTCGGCGGCGAAGGCGAGCCCGGCCGGGCTCGCGTCGTGCAGCACGATCACCGGGACGTCCGGCGGCACCTGGCGCGGTGACTGTGCCAGGACCATCGCGTACGTGTCGGCCGCGCCGTTGGCCGCGAGGCAGGTGAGCACGGAGCGGTCCGGGCACGCCAGGGCGAGCCGGGGGTGCGCGACGACGGGAGGCGGCACCTGGGCGTCGCGCACCAGCCCGGGCGGCGGGCCGCCGTACACCTTCGACCAGCGCTTCAGCACGTCTGAGTGGAAGGTCTCGAACGGCATCGGCATCGGCCGCGGGCGGTGCCGGTCCGCCCGGCGGCGCATGCGGCGGAGCAGCACGCAGCCGGCGATCAGCACCACCAGCGCGGCCAGCACGGTGATCAGCACCGTGCGGGCGGCCAGGCCGGCCGTGACGCTGACGATCGGCACGCCCAGGCCCAGGGCCAGGAAGAGGAAGAAGCCGCAGCCGGCGTACTTGTCGCCGGGGTTGACGAGGTGGTTGCGCGCGGTGGCGTACCAGAGCTGCTCGGAGGTGTACGCGAGGCGCTGGTCGTCGCTCAGCCGGGCGGCGAGAGTGCGCACCCGGACGTCGTGCAGCCTGAGCTTGTTCTCCTTGGGCTCCAGCGCGAACTGGCGCTTGCAGTAGGAGCAGCGCCTGCGGCTGCGCTGCTTGTACAGCAGGCTCCGGGAGCAGCGCGGGCAGATCACGGGGCACTCACCCGCCAGGCACTCACCCGCTGGGCCGGACCGCTTCCGTGCCCCTGCGGCCCCGCCAGGCCACTCCCGCGCGCGGTCATCTGCCACCCCCACCCCGTCAAACAGGAGTTGACTCTAGACGACGGGGCGGCGACGGGACAGCCCGGAAGGGGGGAAGCGGCGGCGAAGTCCTGGTGAACGCGGTGCTGCCGCCCGCCGTGGCGCCGATGGCTGGTCAGTACACTTGCCATCCCTTCCCGATCACCGTGTGCGCACCGCGCACGCGGCCGCACCCGCAGGGGCCGCCGTCATGTCGAGTCCACGGATGAAGCGCGACGCCGACGCGGTGAACGAGGTGCACGACGTCGCCGATTTCACGGACACCGCGCGCAACGTCGTCACCCCCGTGCTGCGGCTGCCCGAGGACGTCGCGCTGGCCGTCGTCGAGGCGTTCGCGGGCGTCGTACGGCGCGCGAAGGGCAGCCCGGCGGCCACCACCCGCGACGGCGACGGGATCACCCGCTCCCAGACGTTCGAGGAGGGGGACGTCTACCTGGTCGAGGCCCCCTTCGACGGCTTCTTCGCGGACCGCTACCTGATGGACTTCTACAACGTCCAGGAGCGGGGCCTCTGTTCGCGGATGCACCTGCACACCGGGCTGCGGTTCGTGCGGATGATGACCGGGCCGGGCACCCGGATACGCGTGAGCAGCCTCTCGCCGTTCCAGGTCACCCACGTCGAGGGCGTCACCCCCTTCGTGCCGCGGACCTTCCAGGACACGCTGCCGGACACGCCGCAGGAGGTGGTGCGGACGCGGTACAACCTGGTCGTGCCGCCCTGCTCCTTCGTCGACATGCAGATTCCGCGCGGGGTGAGCCACCAGTTCAACGCGATCGGGCCGCACGCGGTGATCGACTCCGTGCATCCCGAGGAGTCCGTGGAGACCTTCCGGGAGGGCATGACCGGGCTGCGGATGACGGCGCAGACCGTCTTCCTGGCCGAGGAACTCCCCGACTCCCGCACCTGCGCGGAGCTGCCGTCCTGACCCGGCGGCCCGGCGCTCACCCCCGCGGCGGGTGCGGGGCCGACAGACCTTTGGTGATCACTTCCTTACGCTGCGTAGTAGAACTGCCGTTCCCTGCGGAGTGTCTCCCGTTGAATCATGACGGTCGGTGAGATTCGCCAATCCCGAACAGAATCATGAAATTATTCTGCACCGACGGGGCTTGACTCCCTACTCGGCAGCTCCCTATATTTCTCCTGCCCGGTCGAGCATGAAAGACGGGCACGAACCCCCACTGTTCGCGAAGTCTTGGGTGTACGGCTCCAATGCGGGCCGAGTCCGCGGGAATGTGAAGGGGGAATCATGCCAGGCAGCGATCAGCACACGAGCACCCTGCGGAATTTCCCCGCCGCTGCCGGCCCGCCCGAATGGGCTCCGGCTTCGCTCTTCCCGCACCCCGGCTCACCGATAATCGACGACTTGCTGGACGGCGCGCTCCATGAGGCGCGGCAGCTGGCCGAGGAGTTCACCGGACGCCTGGCCGACCTCGACGCGCCCCGCCTGCGCGCCGCCCTCCGCCGCTACGAGCACTGCGTCGCCCGCCTCCAGGAGGCGTCCTGCTACGGCGAACTCCTCCAGGCTGACGTCCGATTACAGCCACCCGCCACCGCGCTGCTCGCCCGCTGCGACCGCGCGTGGGCGGAAGCTGCCTCGTTACTGGCCTTCTTCGAGGCCGAGTTGGGCCGGTGGAGCCCGCACGAGGCCGCTGACCTCGGCGGCTACGCCAACTTCCTCGCGAAGGTGCAGGCCAGCACCGCCCGTACGCTCCCCGAAGCGCAGGAGCACATCCTCGCGCGGCTGCGTCCGACCGGCGGTGAGGGCTGGGAATCGCTCTCCCGGCAGCTGCTGTCGGGGATCTCTGTCGAGATCGACGGCACGCCGCGCAGCATCGGCGAGGCCCTCCCCGGGCTCTACGACGCGGACCGCGCGGTGCGTGCCGCGCGCCACCAGGCGGTCAGCAGCGCTCTGGCCGGCCAGCTCGAACTGCGCGCGACCGCCCTGTCCATGACGGTCGCGGACAGCGAGGCCCGCGCCGCTCTGCGGCGGACCGACTGGCTCGCCGAGCGGCGCGTCCTGGACCAGGTCCAGCACGGCGAACTGGACGCCCTCCTTGCGGCGGCCGACGAGTGCGGCCCGCTGATCCACCGCTACCACGCCCTCAAACGGGAAATCCTCTCGATCGACGACTTCACCGACTACGATCGCTACGCCCCCTTCGGGTCACTGCCTCCGGAGACCACCTGGAGCGACGCGCTGGACGCGGCACTGGCGGCAATGGATTCAATTTCCCCGGTGTTTTCCCAGCTTTCCCGCAAGGTGATCGACGGCGCCCGTATCGACGCACTTCCCAGGCCGGGTAAACGCCGCAGCGCTTTCACGCAGGCGATCCCCGGGCAGCTTCCGTTCGTCTCGATGAATTTCACCGGGAAACCCCGGGACATCCTCACGCTCACGCACGAGCTGGGGCATGCTGTCTCGCTGCAGCTGGCCGCCGAACAGCCCCACCTCGCGTCCACCCCCGCCCCCGTCATGGCCGAGACCCTCGCGCTCTTCTGCGAGGGTGTGGTGGTGCGCCGCCTGATGGCCGGCAGCACCGACACCGGAGTCCGGCTGGCGTGGCTGGCCCGCTGGCTGGAGGACCAGATGGTCGCCGTCGGCCGACAGGCGGCCCTGCACCGCTTCGAGTCGGCGCTGCACGCGGCGGCACGCGACGGGGAGATCCTGGACGCGGCCCGCGTCTCAGAGCTGTGGACCGAGGGCCAGCGGCGCCTCTACGGCCCGGCCGTACGGCTGACCGACGAGTACCGCATGTGGTGGAGCTACCTCGACCCCCTGTTCACCGCGCCGGGCTCGCACTACGCGTACGTCTACGGACAGCTCTCCGCGCTCACCCTGCTGCGCCACTTCGAGGACGACCCGGCGGGCCTTGGCAGGCGGCTGGTCGCGGCGCTGCGCCTGGGCGACTCGCGCCCGCCGGCCGAGCTGCTCGCCGCCGTCACCCGAAGCCGCGAGACCGCCTGGCGCGACGGGGTGGCCCAGCTGGCGCCGCGCCTGGACGAGCTGTGCGCCCTCACCGACTTCCGTCCCGTGCATCCCGCACGGGACGGGAAAACCCGGCCCTCAGGGCTGACAGGAGGTGACCACCATGTCCGTTGCGATGACGACGCGTAAGACCAGCACCGCCGGCCAGGCGCAGGAGGGCTGAGCCCTCCCCGGAGGGCCCTGAGTCCTCCACGTTCCACAACTCCGCGGGTGGGCGCGCCAATCGCCCACCCGCGGAGGTCATCGGGCGGCCACGGCTCCGGCCGTGCCACGGTTCAGTATCGCGGAAGGAAGACGACGATGCCCCCCGCCGAGAAGACGCGCAGGCCTCAACTCAAGCACACCTCACCGACGTTCGGCTCGGGCGAGACGATCTTCATCGGCGGTTTCGGCGAGGTGACCGAGATCGCCGACCCGACCGGCAGCGTCCGGCGCCTCCTCGAACTCCTCGACGGCACCCGCACCGCGGCGGAGATCCACCAGGCGCTGAGCGCCGACTTCCCCGAAGTCACCCGCCAGGACGTGGACGAGGCCGTCGCGCAGTTCGACGAGGCGCGGTTCCTGCTCGACGCCCAGCACACGCCCGAGGGCGTCCTGGAGGCGCACGAACTGGAGCGCTGGGAACGGAACATCAACTTCTTCGGCTCCTTCGCGCGGATGGACGACAACAAGTACGCGCCGCAGCGCAAGCTCCGTGACTGCCGCGTCACCCTGCTCGGCCTCGGGGGCCTGGGCTCGCACGTCCTGCTGGACATGGCCGCGATGGGCGTCGGCCACGTACGGGCGGTGGAGTTCGACCGGGTGGAGCTGTCCAACCTCAACCGGCAGATCCTCTACCGGGAGAGCGACATCGGCAAGGAGAAGCTGCACCTGGCGGTGGAGCGGGTACGGCAGTTCAACCCGCACATCGACATCGAGCCCGTCGGCCTGCGCATCCGCGGCGCCGAGGACGTCACCAGTGTGCTGGACGGCACGGACGTGGTCATCTCCGTCGCGGACCGCCCCAAGATGGAGATCGCCCACTGGGTGAACGAGGCCTGCGTACGGGCCGGGGTACCGCTGATCACCGGCGGCCTGGAGACGCAGCGGGCCGTGTACTTCACCATGATCCCGGGCCGCACCGGCTGCATCGAGTGCTGGCGGCGCCAGGCCCTGGCCGCGGACGAGGTCTCCGGGCAGCTCCTGGAGGAGAAGCGGGAGCGGCGCATCGGCGGGGACAACGCCGCGTTCTGCCCGCTGGTGACGATGACCACCGGCTTCCTCATCGGGGAGCTGACCCGGCTGGTGACCGGCATCGCGCCGCCGGTGGCGGCGGGCCGGCTGATGGAGCTGCGGTTCACCGACTACGCCATGCAGGAGAGCGAGCGCTGGGAGCGGCAGGACGACTGCCCGGTGTGCGGAAGCTGAGCGCAGCCGCCCCGCCTGACTCGACCCCGCGCGACGGCGCCGGATCGCGGCCCGTGAAAGATGATCTGGAGAGACGCCCGTGGGACGCCGCTACTACACCCTGCTCACCGCTTACCTCACGTCCTCCCTGGGCAACTGGCTCTACCGGCTGGCGCTCCCGCTGCTGGTGCTGGAGCTCACCGGCTCCGCGCTCCAGACCGGCGCCGTCTACGCGATCGAGTACATCCCCTTCCTGCTGCTGTCGCTGCCCGGCGGTGTCCTCGCCGACCGCTTCGACCGCCGCAAGCTGCTCGTCTTCGGGGACCTGACGGCCGCCGCCATCGCCACCGCGCTCGCCGTGGTGGTCTCCACCGGCACGCACGCGCTGTGGCCGATCTACCTCGCGGCCTTCCTGCTGGCCTGCGTGGAGCCGGTCTACCACCCCGCGTTCCAGAGCTTCCTGCCGGAGATCGTGCCCAGCGAGCGGCTCGGCCCGGCGAACAGCTGGATGCAGTCCGGCGACAACATCATGAGCATGATGGGACCGGCCGCGGCGGGCGGCCTGGTGGTCTTCCTCGGCTACCAGGCCACCATCTACGTCAACGCCGCGACGTTCGTCATCTCCGGGATCGCCGTCCTGATGATCCGCTCCGGCAAGAGCGAGGCACCCCGCGCGCCGCGCGGCAAGGTCACCTTCGTCCGGGACATCCGGGTCGCGCTGCGCTACGTCTTCCGCCGCAACCGGGTCCTCGCGGCCGGTTCGCTGATGTTCACCGGCACCAACTTCGCGATCTGGCTGATCCAGGCCAACTTCGTCTTCTACCTGACGACTTACCGCGACTTCAGCCCCCAGGTGATCGGCTTCGTCCTGGCCGCACAGGGGGTGGGAGCGGTGCTCGGCGCGGCGGTCGCGGGCAAGCTGGTGCAGCGGTTCCCGCCCGGCCGCATCCTCATCGGCACCACGGCGCTGGCCGGCCTGGGCACGCTGCTGCTGATCCCGATGCGCAGCCCGGTCGCCATCGGCGTCACCTGGGGGCTGCTCTACGGGCTGGGCTCGGTCAACCCGGTCGCCTGGTTCACCCTGCGCCAGAAGATCGTGCCCGGCGACCTGCTGGGCCGGGTGGTGGCCAGCACCCGGATGCTCGCCTTCTCCTCCATCCCGGTCGCCGCGCTGCTGGCCGGCACGCTGGAGTCGACGTTCCACAACATGTACCTGATCATCGCCATCGGCGGGCTGCTGCGTCTGGGGATCGCCGTACTCGCCTACCTCTCCCCGCTGCGGACCCCCGTCGAGGGCGTCATCGCGGCCGACGACGCCGACGACGCCGAGGAGCGCGACGCGGACCGTACCGCCCGCCCCGCCACGTGAGGACGCCGCCCCCGGCACGGCTCGGGGGCGGCGGTCACACACGCGTCAGCCGCGTCAGTCGCGCTGGGCGTTCTCCGGCAGCTGCCGGAGCTTCATCTGGTTCGCGCTCGACTTCTTGTAGCCGAAGCCGTAGTCGAGCAGCTTCGCCGCGTCCTTGTAGCGGTCCTTGCCGTTGAGCACGACGCCCACCAGCGTCTTCCCGTCCCGCGTCGCAGCGAAGACCAGGCACGGGCCGGCCGCCGTACCGGTGCCGGTCTTCACCCCGATGGCGCCCTTGTACGAGCCGAGCAGCTGGTTGGTGTTGTACCAGGTGTACGTGCGGGTGCCGCCGTTGCTGGCCGTCGCCTTCGCCTTGTACGACTTCGCCTTCACGATGGCCCGGAAGTGCCCGCTGCCCATGGCCGAGCGGGCGATCTTGGCGAGGTCGCCGGGGGTCGTGTAGTTCTTCCCGCCCTGGGAGATGCCGTCGAAGGAGTCGAACTTGGTGTCCTTCAGACCGAGCGAGGACGCCTTGCTGTTCATCTTGCCGATGAACGACTTGGTACGCGCGGCCATGCTGCTGCCCGAACCGTAGGCGTCGGCCAGCGCGTACGCCGCGTCGCAGCCCGAGGGCAGCATCATGGCGTACAGCAGCTGCCGCACGGTGACCTTGTCGCCCGTCCGCAGATCGGCGGTGCTCGCGCCCTGCTTGGCGACGTAGTCCCGGTACTGCTTCTTGACCGTCACCTTGCGGTCGAGGTTGACGTTCTTGGTGGAGAGCACGACGGCGGCCGTCATGATCTTCGTCGTGCTGGCCATCTGCCGGCGGGTGGTGGTCGACTTGCCGAAGACCTTGGAGCCCGTCGCGTTGTTCAGCAGATAGGCGCCCTTGCCGCTCACCGAGGGCGGAGCAGGGGCGGCCTGTGCGGTGGCGACCAGCGGAGAGGCCGTCAGGAACACGCCGCACGCGAGGGCCACGGCGGTGGACCTGCGGACGGCGGGTGTGCTGAGTTTCAAGGAGACGCTCCGGGAGTGAAAGAGCTGAACAGGCGGCGTGCGCCTGCGGCGCGGAGTGCGCGGGGGCGCCGAGTGGCCGGTGCCCCTCAAGGAAGACTCCCGAGCGGGGCGGAGGGATGTACGCGAGGCGCGCAGAACACGAGACCGGCACCGGACCGGGCACGGCCCCCCCCGCCGTGCCCGGGAACGCGAAGAGGGGGAAGGGCACCGGGCCCTTCCCCCTCTTCCGTCCCGGCGGAGGCCGCGTCAGCCGAGCGTGGAGAGCGCGTCGTTGAGGGTCTTCGAAGGACGCATCACCTTCGTCGCCTTGTCCGCGTCCGGCTGGTAGTAGCCGCCGATGTCGGCGGGCGAGCCCTGGACGGCGACCAGTTCGTCCACGATCGCCTGCTCCTGGTCGGACAGCGTCTGCGCCAGTGCGGCGAACGCCGCCGCCAGCTCCGCGTCGTCCGTCTGCCGGGCCAGCTCACCGGCCCAGTAGAGCGCCAGGTAGAAGTGGCTGCCGCGGTTGTCGATGCCGCCCAGCTTGCGGCTGGGCGACTTGTTCTCGGTGAGGAAGGTGCCGGTGGCGCGGTCCAGGGTGTCGGCGAGGACCTGCGCCCGCGCGTTGCCCGTCTTCTGCGCCAGGTGCTCGAAGCTGACTGCGAGCGCGAGGAACTCGCCCAGGCTGTCCCAGCGCAGGTAGTTCTCCTTGACCAGCTGCTGGACGTGCTTGGGCGCGGAGCCGCCCGCCCCCGTCTCGAACAGCCCGCCGCCGTTGATCAGCGGTACCACCGAGAGCATCTTGGCGCTGGTGCCCAGCTCCAGGATGGGGAAGAGGTCGGTCAGGTAGTCGCGCAGCACGTTGCCGGTGACCGAGATGGTGTTCTCGCCGCGGCGGATGCGCTCCAGGGAGAAGGCGATCGCGTCGGCCGGCGCCATGATCTCGATGCGCAGCCCCTCGGTGTCGTGCTCCGGGAGGTACGCCTTGACCTTGGCGATGAGGTTCGCGTCGTGCGCGCGCGCCTCGTCGAGCCAGAAGACGGCCGGGTCGCCCGTCGCGCGGGCCCGGCTGACGGCGAGCTTGACCCAGTCCTGGATCGGCACGTCCTTGGTCTGGCACATGCGGAAGATGTCGCCCGCGCTGACCGTCTGCTCCAGCACGACCTCGCCGCCGCCGTCGACCGCCCGCACGGTGCCGGTGACGGGGATCTCGAAGGTCTTGTCGTGGCTGCCGTACTCCTCGGCCTTCTGCGCCATCAGACCGACGTTCGGCACCGAGCCCATGGTGGCGGGGTCGTACGCGCCGTTGGCCCGGCAGTCGTCGATCACGACCTGGTAGATGCCCGCGTAGCTGCTGTCGGGGATGACCGCGAGGGTGTCGGCCTCCTGGTCGTCCGCGTTCCACATGTGGCCGGAGGTGCGGATCATCGCGGGCATCGAGGCGTCCACGATGACGTCGCTGGGCACGTGCAGGTTGGTGATGCCGCGGTGGGAGTCGACCATCGCCAGGTCGGGGCCCTCGGCCAGTTCGGCCTCGAAGGACGCCTTGATCGCCGCGCCGTCGGGGAGCGACTCCAGGCCCTTGAAGATGCCGCCGAGCCCGTCGTTGGGGGTGAGGCCCGCCGCGGCGAGCGCCTCGCCGTGCGCGGCGAAGGTCTTCGGGAAGAAGGCCCGGACCACGTGGCCGAAGATGATCGGGTCGGAGACCTTCATCATCGTGGCCTTCAGGTGCACCGAGAACAGCACGCCCTCGGCCTTCGCGCGGGCGATCTGCGCGGTCAGGAACTCACGCAGCGCGGCGACGCGCAGCACGGCCGCGTCCACCACCTCGCCCGCCAGCACGGGCACCGACTCGCGCAGGACGGTGGTGGTGCCGTCGTCCCCCACCAGCTCGATGCGCAGCGCGCCGTCGGCGGCGATGACGGCGGACTTCTCGGTGGAGAAGAAGTCGTCACCGTCCATGTGCGCGACGTTCGTCTTGGAGTCGGGGCTCCAGGCGCCCATGCGGTGCGGGTTCGCCCGGACGTAGTTCTTCACCGAGGCGGGCGCGCGGCGGTCGGAGTTGCCCTCGCGCAGCACCGGGTTGACGGCGCTGCCCTTGACCTTGTCGTAGCGGGCGCGTACCTCGCGCTCCTCGTCCGTCTTGGGGTCGTCCGGGTAGTCCGGCAGCGCGTAGCCCTGCTCCTGAAGCTCGGCGACGGCCGCCTTGAGCTGCGGGATGGACGCCGAGATGTTCGGCAGCTTGATGATGTTCGCCTCGGGCCGCTGGGCCAGCTCACCCAGCTCCGCGAGCGCGTCGTCGATCCGCTGGCTCTCCGCCAGGTACTCCGGGAAGCTGGCGATGATCCGCCCCGCCAGCGAGATGTCGCGGCTCTCCACGGACACCCCGGCCGTGGCGGCGTACGCCTTGACCACGGGCAGGAACGAATACGTCGCCAGGGCCGGGGCCTCGTCCGTGTCCGTATAGATGATGGTCGAGTCAGTCACCGCTACTCCGCTCCACGTCTACATCGTCTCGATATCAAGATATCTCCTGCCGGCTCCTCGCTCGACACCAGCCCCCGCGTGCGCCGCGCGCACCGGCCTGCGCGGCCCGCCAGGACGGCACGCCACGCGGCGGGTCACTCTGCGTAGGCAGGCGGTGCCGATGTCGTGAACATGCCGCCGCCCCGCCCGATCTCGACTCGGGCGGGGCGGCTGGGCGGGGCGGCCGGGCTGTTCAGGCCGCCGTAGCGCCGGCGGGTGCGCCGGAGGGCGTGCCGAGAAGGACCGGCACCTCCTGGTGCCCGTTGGAGATGAACGACTCCAGCGGGACCAGCTCCGCGGCGGGGACCGCCAGCGCGAGGCCGGGGAAGCGGTCCAGGAGCGCGGGCAGCGCGATACGCGCCTCCAGCCGGGCCAGCTCGGCGCCGAGGCAGTAGTGCGCGCCGTGCCCGAAGGCGAGGTGCTCGCGGCGCTCGGGCCGGGTGACGTCGAAGAGGTCCGCGTCCTCCCCGTGCACCTCCGGCGCGCGGCCGGCCGCAGCGTAGTTGATCACCAGCGGTTCCCCGCGGCCGAAGGTCAGCCCGCTCTGCGGGTCGTGCAGGTCCTCGACGGGGAAGCGCAGGATGACGGTGGCGACCGGCGCCTGGTGCCGCAGTGTCTCCTCCACCACGTCGCTCCACACGACCTCGCCCGAGCGGACCAGGGCGAGCTGCTCCGGGTTCTCCAGCAGGTTGACCACCATGTGGTCGAGCAGGTTGACCGTGGTCTCGTGCCCGGCGCCGATGAGCAGCAGCAGGCTGTCCAGGAGCTCCTGCTCGGTCAGCCGGGTACCGGTCTCGTCGTCGTGCGCGTCGATCAGCGCGCTGGTCACGTCGTCGCCGGGGTGTTCCCGTTTGAGGGCGACCAGTTCGGCCAGCAGCTGGTAGACGGCCGCGCCGTTGGCCATGGCCTCCTCCTCGCTGATGCCGGTGGCGAACAGCCCGCCGATCTTCTCCCGGAAGCCGCCGTGCAGCTCCTCGGGGACGCCCAGCAGGGTGTTGACGACCAGCAGCGGCAGCACCCAGGCGAACGCGGCCCGCAGGTCCACCGCGCCGTCCGCCGCGTCGCCGTCCGGTCCCTGCTGCTGCCGCTGCGCCAGTTCGTCCAGCAGCGTGTCCGTGATCCGTTCGACCGCCGGTGCCAGCGCGCGGATGCGGCGGGCGGTGAAGGCGGGACCGATCAGCCGCCGCAGCCGCGTGTGCTCGGAGCCGTACGCGGTGAGCGCGTTGCGTGCGTCCACCCAGATCCGCAGCGGCCACTGCTCCGGAATCTCCCCGTCGATGTAGGCGGGCCAGTGCTGATGGGCGTCCTTGGAGATGCGGGGGTCGGTGAGCAGCCGGCGGATCAGGCCCGGATCGGTGACCGACCAGCCCTCCAGCCCGCCAGGCAGTTCCACGCGCGCGGCGGGACCGAGGGCGCGGAGCTGCCCTGCCTCGGCGTGGATGTCGCGTGCGCTGGGGTCGAGGCGGTAGGGGCAGCCGGCGGCGGGGGTCCGGGCGTCCATCAGTTTCCTCCTGAAGTGCGGGCGGCGGGCGGGAACGTCACCGGAAGACTGACCCAGCCCGAGTGGAAGGTGCCTGGTCTGCGTTCGAGCTGATCGGGCCGGACGGCGAGGGCCAGTTCGGGGAGGCGGTCCAGCACGCGCTCGACGGCGGTCTCAGAGATGACGCGTGCCAGGTCGGGGACCGGGCAGGCGTGCACGCCCGCGCCGAAGGCCAGATGGGCCCGGTTGCCCGCGCGCTGGTCCGCGGCGGGGGCCAGCGCCGGGTCGCTGTTGGCGGCGGCGAAGCTGATCAGGATCGGGATGCCGGGCCGCAGCTCGACACCCAGGTAGCTCTGCTGCCCCAACGCGTAGAGCGGGGCGTAGTTGGAGACCGGCGGGTCCTCCCACAGCACGTGGTCGAGCGCGTCCCCGACCGGCTGCACGCCGTTGAAGACGTTGCCGCTGAACCGGTCGTCGGCGATCATCAGCAGCAGCGCGTTGGAGATCAGATTGGTGCACGGGCTGGTCCCGGCGCCCACCAGGAGAAGGATCTGGTGCATCATCTCCGCGTCGGTCAGCCGCGCCTCGTGTGCCACCAGCCAGGAGGTGACGTCGTCAGCGGGATGGTCACGCTTGAGCTGGGTCAGCGCGAGGCAGGCGGCCTCCAGTTCGACGTTGGCCTCGGCGGCGTCCTGGGTGGTGTCGAAGAGCTTGGCGATGCCCTGCACGATAGCCAGGCCCACGTCGGGCGGGCTGCCGAACATCTCGATCAGCACCTGCATGGGCAGCGCGTCGGCGTAGTCGGTGATCAGGTCGCAGTGGCCGTCGGCGGCGAACCTGTCGATGAGCTGGTCGGCGACGCGCGCGACGCCGGCCTCCAGCGCGTGCGTGTCGACAAGCTCCAGGCTGCTGGTGATCGCGCCGCGCAGCCTGGAGTGGGCGGTGCCGTCCAGCAGCATGGCGTTGTGGCGGGGCCCCATCATCATCAGGACCGGGCTGTCCGGCGGAATCTGGCCGGTGCGCAGCGCCTCCCAGTGGTGCGGGTCCTTGGCGAACATGTCCGGGGTGTTCCGCAGCAGGTGCAGCGCGGCCCGGTACGTGGTGGTCACCATGCCGTTGACGCCTTCGGCGATCTCCACCGGGGCGATCGGGCCGAGGGCGCGCAGCCGGGCGTACGTGGCACGGGGGTCGGCGGCGAACTCCGGCCCGTACAGGGGCAGGGGGCGCTCCGCGCCTCCGGTGTACGGGCAGGCGCCGGCGGCTGCCCGCCCCGGGGAGGCGGTGGGCGGAGTGGTCATCGGATCGGCTCCGGGTGACGGGTGAGGAGGTACTCGACGAGCTGTACGAGGGCCTGCTTGGAACTGTCGCGGCTGCGCGCGTCACACAGCACCAGCGGCGTGTCCGGCGCCAGGTCCATCGCGTCGCGCAGCTGCTCGGTGCCGTAGGAGGGGGCGTTGTCGAACTCGTTGACGGCGACCGCGTACGGCAGCCCGAGGTCCTCCATGCGCCCGATGATGTGGTAGCTGTCGGCGAGCCGGCGGGTGTCGGTGAGCACCAGGGCGCCCAGGGCACCCCGGGTCAGGTCGCTCAGCACGTTCAGGAAGCGCTCCTGCCCGGGGGCCCCGAAGAGGTACATGACCAACTCGTCGCTCAGGCGCAGCCGTCCGAAGTCCATGGCGACGGTCGTCTCCGTCTTCTCGGGCAGGCCGCGCAGGTCGTCGTGGTGCACGCTCGCTGCGGTCATCACCTCCTCGGTACGCAGCGGGCGGATCTCCGAGAGCGTGCCGACGTAGGTCGTCTTGCCCACGCCGAAGTGTCCGGCGACCACGATCTTCACGACCGTCTCGTCGCCGCGCAGGTGCGTGCCCGCGGCGGATTCAGAGTGCGCGGAGTCCCGCAAGGACTGCCTCCAGTAGCTCTCGGTCGGGGTTCCCGGCGGTCAGGACGGTGGCCCGGGTGGTGATGTGACCGCTCTCCATCAGATCGGCCAGCAGGATGCGCAGCACGCTCAGCGACAGCTGGAGGTGCCCGCCGATCTCGGCGACGGACAGGGCGCCGGGCCCGCACAGGTCCACGACGCGGCACTGCTCAGGCGTCAGGCTGCTGCGGGACAGGCCGGCGGAGGAGAGCATCACGAGGGTGATGTGATCGAAATGATTGCGGCTCGGAGCGGACCGGCCGCCCGTGACGACGTACGGCCGCACCAGTCCCCGGTCCCGGCCGACCCGGGGCCGGTTCATGACTCCAGGCCAGTCGCGCCCCGTGCGGCGATGGCCATCTCCTGGCCCAGCCGGTCGACGGTCTTCTCCATGGTGTACGAGATCGCCTCCACGTCCGCGTTCTTCCCGGCCGACAGGGCGAGATAGGTGCCCGGCCCGGCGGCCATGAAGAAGAGGTAGCCGTTGCCGTACTGGATCATGGTCAGCTCCCAGGGGGCGTCGCGGCAGTCCGCGAACTCCGACGCCTCCCGGCTGAGCGACTGCATGCCCGAGACGGCCGCGGCCATCCGGTCGGCGAGATCGCGGTCGAGACCCGTGGAGGTGGCCGCCACCAGACCGTCCGAGGTCAGCAGCAGCGCGCGCAGCGTGTGGGGGAGGCGGAGCAGGTGCTGGTCCAGTATCCAGCCGAGGCCGCTGAGACTCGTGCGAGCGGTGGTCATCGCCCGTGGTTCCTCTCGTCAGGGGTGTCGGGGGTTTCGGGGGAGGCGGAGCCCTGCGCGGCGCGGCGGCCCCGTGCGAACGCCCCCAGCGTGCGGCCGGAGCCCGTCGGCGGTCGCATCGCGGGCGCCTGCGCCACTTCGGGCAGCGGTCCGCTGCGACGGCGGCGCTGCGGGAGGCCGTCGGGGCGCTCGTCGAAGGACTCCGCGCCGGGCGAGCCGAACGGGCCGGCCGGGTGCGACGGCGCGGGGTCGGCGGCCGGGGGAGCGGGGGCGGGTGCGAGGTCCGCCAGGGGGACGTGAGGGGCTGGCGGCGCGGCGGGCGCGGGTACGGCGGCGCGTACGGGGGCTTCAGCGGTGCCGGCAGCCTCGCCCGGCAGAGCCTCCGGCGCCGCGCCGGACCCGGCGGTCCCGGCTCCGGCTCCGGTCTCGGCCCCGGTGCCCTGCGCCGCAGGTGTCACCAGGAGGTCCTTGGGCAGATAGAGCACCGCCCGCACCCCGCCGAAGTCCGACTCCTGCTCCACGCTCGCCCGGAAGCCGTACCGCGCGGCCAGCACGCCGACCGCGGCCAGGCCGAACTTGGGCGGATTCCGCAGCCGCGTCAGACGTACCGGCTCCTGCCCCGACAGCAGCCGCGCCGCCGTCGCCTTGTCCTCCGGCTTGAGCCCCACTCCGGCGTCGTCGATCATGATGCTCAGGCCGTTGTGCGCCTGCACGAACCACACCTGCACGTCGGAGCCCGGCTCCGAGTGCCGCGCGGCGTTGTCCAGCAGCTCGGCGACGGCCAGGACCACGGGCTCGACGGCCCGGCTGGTGACCGCGAACGCCGGATCGCCGGTGATCTTGACGCGCTGGAAGTCGCGAATCCGCGAGACCCCGCCCCGTACGACGTCCAGCACCGGCGCCTCGGTGCGCTGGCGGCCGGGCCAGGAACCCGTGAGCACGGCCACGATCTGGGCACGGCGGCTGAGCTGGTTGCTGGCGTGGTCGATGGTGATGGCGTCGGCCAGCACCTTCTCGTCGTGGTGCCGCTCGATCATCGTGAGGATTGCGCTCTGCTGCTCGGCCAGCAGCGCCTGCATCGATCTCGTGACGGTCTTCACCGCGGTCTGGGTCGCGCCCTCCGCACGGTCGGCGGCCTGCTGCGCGACCCCGATGACGGCGCCGATCAGCGACTCCCGGGCCTGCGCGAAGGGGGTTTCGGCCAGTTCCTGGTGCAGCAGCTTGGGGACGTCGACCCGCTGACCGCTCCACAGGGCGTTGACCAGCGTGGGCAGTTGGTGACCGGCCAGGTGGTGCGCCTCGTCGTCACGCCGGTGCAGGGCGGCCTGGAGTTCTTCGACACGTCTGGCGGCACGGGACGCGGCCTTCCGCTGTCGCTGAGCTGTGAGCCCGGAGATGATTCCGGCCGCGGCCAAAGCCACCACCAGGAACCACAGGAGGGCGTCCGTTATCTCTGGGGGCATCAGATCCTCGTACGAGCAAGGCAACAACCGGAATCGCGCAGGCGGAGAACCAGATTCGTCCAATCCGCGTTGACACGCAGGCAGCAGACTAGACCACTTCTCAACTGGGAGGGCATGACAGATCATCAAATTAGTCAAGAACGCAAGGACATACGTGCCTGATCGCCCGTACACACCCTGATCCGGCACCGTGGCCGGGAGTGTTCGCCGGGCGCCGCGAGCCGGTTGTACCCCCTCGGGGGCCGCGGGGCAGGCCCTACGGACGTCCTCGCGGGCCCCACAGGAACGCGGCCTGCGCGCGCAGCAGCCCGGCCAGGCCGCGGAGGATCGCGGGCCGGTCGGCGGGCGCCGTACCGGCGAGGGAGAGCACGGCGGCGAACCCGTCCGCACAGGGCCGCGGCCCCCTGGCTCCGTCCCCCTCACTCCGTCCCCTGCCCCGACGCGGCCTGCCCCAGGGGCTGTTCACCCCTGGGGCGGGTGCGACGAGGACACCCCCTGGGCGGCCCCGGCCCGTCCACGCGAGCGCTTCGCGGGGCTGCGCACGGCGTAGAGCCCGGTGATGAGGCCCCCGTCGACGCGCACCGCCACCACGGTGTCGATCTCGCCGCCCAGCCGGAGCACCAGCGCCGGGTACGTGTGGACCCGTCCCGGCCGCAGCGACGCCCCGGTGATCCGGCCCAGTCCGACCGCCAGCATGCGGGCCACCGTGTCGGCTCCCACGATGGGCCACAGGACGGCGTGCCTGCTCCCGCCGCCGTCGCTGAGGAAGACGACCTCCGGCGCGAGGAGGCCGCGCAGGCGCCGCAGATCCCCCGTTTCGACCGCCCGTCGGAACGCGTCGAGCGCGGCGGGCGCGGCGGGCGCGGCGGGCGCGTCCGGGGGGCCGGCCGCCGAAACGATCCCGCGCGGCGGCCGCACCGCGACGTGCCCCCGTACGCGGCGCACCAGGCGGCGCGCCACGCGGCGGACCGCCCCCGGCCGGGCGCGGGCCGCCCGCGCGTCCACGGCGCCCTGGGCGCCCGGCGGTTCACTCAGCCGGGAACCGGCACCGGGCACCTCGTACGGGCGCCGCGCGGGCAGCCGGGTCAGCGCCCGCCCCGTGGTGATCCGGAGCAGGCGCGCCCGCCGGTCCTCCACCGCGCCGAGATCCGCCCCCGCCGACCGCAGCCAAGTCTCCTGGAGCACGTCCTCCGCGTCGGCGGCCGAACCGAGCAAGTCGTAGGCGGCGGTGAACAGCAGATTGCGATGGACGACGAACGCCTCGGTGGCAGGGTCCGCACGCCCGTCGCGAACGAGCTGCCCGGTCGTGCCCTGTGCGCCCTCGCCCGTCACCGACTCCTCGCTTCCGTCCGCTCCCGATCGTGTCACGCACCCATGACGTCGGAGCCCGTGCCTTCTGTGACATCCCCGGCCCCGACCTCGCCGTGCGCTACGGCGCGTGGCTGAGTGCGCTCACCCGCAGGGGAGTTGCTCCCGGCGGGCAGGTCGACATCCTCCCAGTCCACGCTGGGCGCGCCCGCCAGGGGAGTGGTGTCGAGGTACTTCACCTCGTAGACACGCTCGGTGAACTTCCAGCCCTCCGGGGTGCGTTGGTAGCGGTCGTGGAACACGGCGTAGTTGACGACGCACCTGCCGTCCCGCTGGCGTCCGAGCTCGTAGATGTAGTCGCGGCCGGAGGCGGTGTCCCCGTGCAGCTCGATCACGCCGAGGTGGCAGTTCTGCACGAAGTACTCCCAGTCCTCGGCCAGCCGCCGGCACCCGGCGAGGATCTGTTCGCGGCCCAGGAGATCGATGCCGACGTCGGGCATCCGCCACACCGCGTCCTGCGTGAAGAGCGATGCGAAGCGTTCGGGGTCCTCCATGTTGGCCGCGTCCGCGTGCTCGCCGCGCAGCGCCTCGATCTCCACGCGGTCGGCGATGGCGTTCAAGGCCTTCAGATCTTTCATGGTTCCCTCTCCGTCGTACCGGTCCGTTCAGCAGTACGACCACGCGGCGCGCCGGAATGTGAGGCGCAGCGTGCGGCGGCCCCGTGGCGGAAGCGGCGCCCAGACCACGAATCCGGCCAGGGGATCGGCTGCCCGGGGCGGACTACTGCCCCTCACGACCGAGTTCCCGGACCTGGCCGGGGAGATCGTGCGAGAGATCCCCCGTGATCAAGACCCGCTCCCTGCGGTGCGCCCTCAAATTTTGATGACGGTGACCCGCCCGCGGCAGAGCGCGGCGAGATCCTCGGGGTCGGAGGTGAGAACGGTGATGGGGCCGGGGGCGGCCAGCGCCGTGGCGCTGAGCATGGCGTCGATGGCGTACTTGTGGCCGTGCAGCCGGGCGTCGGCGAGGAGAGCGGCGGCGTGCCGGGCGATGGGCTCGGTGACCGGTTCGATGATGAGACGGGACAGCGTCCACTCCAGGGCTGGGCGGTTGATGCGTGGGTGCATCACTTCGACGAGGGTGGCCGCCGAAGTGATCACCCGCAGGTCGTCGGCGCGGGCGAGGGCGAGCCAGCCGGTCACCGTACGGTCGCGCAGGACGGCCTTGGCCAGCCCTTCGCTGCCGAGGACCAGGGTGCCGCCGGGGGTGGGCGCGGAAGAGCGGGTCACGCGGCGTTCGTCCCGCCCGGCATTTGCTGCTGGCGGGCCTGTTGGAGCTGGTCGCGCAGGACCTGGATCTCTTCGTCGGTGACGGGCCCGTGCTCGGCCTCGGCGACCTGGATGAGCTCGTTGAGATTGTCCCGCTCGATCTGGCGCGCGACGGCGCCGGCGACATAGGCGGACAGACCCGACGGGCCGCTGCGGGCCTTGGCGGCCTCGGCGATATCGCGGGGCATGGTTGCTGCTTGGATGATGTGGCCACCCTGGACGTGCGCTTGCAGAAGGGTGGTGGACGTGTGCCTCCTGGCAGCACAAGAAAGGCTCTGACCTGCGTTTCCGCTGGTCAGAGCCTTTTTCCGGAGTGCCCCCGGCAGGATTCGAACCTGCGCACACGGCTCCGGAGGCCGTTCGATTCCTGAGTGTTTCCCCTGGTCGCGGCGATGTCTGACAGGCCGTCAACGGCGCGGTCCCGTGCATGTCCCGCGAAGTTGAGATCGGTGCATTGGGGCCTTTCGTCGACTATGTCGCATGTCGTGTGTCCCGCGAGCGCGATCGGATGACACCTGGAAATAATCCCGCCGTTCGGCGTGTTGGACTTCGGCACTGCGGAGAACGGGAGGGGAAGGTGCCGGGCAGCCTGAAGCTGTTCCACACGAAAGGCGGCGTGACGGAGGTCGCGCCGCGTCTTGCTGACGTCGAGGCAGACGTGCAGGGCCTCTTCGAGGCGCACATGGAGACGATGCTGGGGGTGCGGTTCCTGGCGAGCGAGTACGTGATCGACTGTGTCGAGGGCGGACGGATCGACTCGCTCGGGATCGACGAGAACGGCGCACCGGTGATCGTCGAGTACAAGCGCGGCGTGGATGCCGGTGTGATCAACCAGGGCCTGTACTACATGTCCTGGCTCACGGCTCACCGGAGCGCCTTCGAGTGCCTCGTCCGCGACCGACTCGGGGCACCAGCCGCCGCCCAGGTCCTGTGGAGTGCGCCCAGGCGGATCTGCGTGGCCGGCGACTTCACCCGCTACGACGCCCACGCCGTGCGCGAGCACCGGCGCAGCATCGATCTGGTCTGCTACCGCTACTTCGGCACCGAGCACTTCGGTCTTGAGACCGTGGCCTCGGTCACCGGGCAGTCGCCCGTAGCGGGGCGGACTCGCCGACGCGCGGCCGTGCTTCCCTCGGCTCGAAGGCAGGGCGGGGCGATGCCGGAGCTGGCTGCGGCCGTCGACGAGGTGCTTCGCGGCCTCGGAAGCGGCGTCGCCCGCGTCCAGCGCAAGCAGTACGCGGCCTACCGGCGGCTGCGGAACTTTGCCTGCCTCATGCCTCCCCAGCGGGCCAAAGTGCTGGTCTACCTGAAGGCCGATCCGAAGGAAGTGGGTCTCGTGCCCGGGACCTGTTCCAGCTCAGCTATGCCGCGGCGTGAAGGAACAGAGGCACGCATTGCCATGAGCGTTTCACGGGTGAAGGTGTGGATCGTTGGTGTACGGCCTTTCGGCCGGCGGTCAGGAGCGGCGGTGGATCTACAAGTATTCGGCGGATCTCCGGTTTCGGTAACCGGGGATCCGCAGCTATGGTGCCGTGTCCAGCCTGCCGGTTTCGGACGCTGGTCAGGGACGGTCAGGCGATGCCGGTCATCACCGTGAGCGGGCACACCCACCGTTTGGCGGCCCATTCTCGCCCTCGCAGCGGTCCGCGCTGCCCGCGGTCTTCCGGGTGCGCGGATGACGGGCTCGGCGCCCGGGGGCGTTCTTCGGTCTCTGGCTGTGTGTGCTGGGCTAGCGTTTGACGCGGTTGCGGACGGCCAGGACCGCCAGGCCCAGGAGGAGGGGCTCGGTGACGCGGGAGGTCATCTCGATGTAGGTGCCTGCGGTGGTCAGGTCCTGGCCGGAGGAGCGGAACACCACCGAGTTGGGCGTGGCGTTCAGCGCCTTCTCGAAGCGCACGCCGGTGAACCTTTCCCCTGTGGGGTTGCGCGGATCAGCCTTGTCGATCTCGAAGGAGACCTTGCCTCCGCCGGGCGGTACGGTTCCGGTCACTTCCTGCTTCGGAGAGTCCTGGGGAAGCCCGAAGCCCATGAGCAGCACGACGGTGACGAGCATGGCCGCGGCGATGGAGGCGCGCAGGCCGTAGCCGGAGAGCATCCAGTAGTCGTGCAGCAGCCCTCGCTCGGCGCGGGCGGTGCCGGTGCGGTCGTGGCGGCGCATCTCCATCTCGCCGTAGTAGAAATCCGCCGCCCCGGCTCGTTCTTGCTGTCCTCCAGCGCGCACCTTGCCATGGCGACGGTGGCCTGACGGCGCCGGAGGGGACGGCGAACGACCTGCGACTGTCGGGCGCCGTCACGGGCGGACATCCCGCGACCGGCCCGGAGGCGACGAGCAGTGTCCCGGTGCAAGGTGTCCACGCTGGCCGCACCGCCAGCTCATGACGTCCCGCTGCGTGCTGGATTTCCCTGCGGCGTCGGGGAACTGCCCACCGGCGTCCGGGTGCCCTCGGCCCGGACCTGTCCCAGCCCGGTTCATTACCCGGTAATGATCGCCGGTTTGAGTGGAACCTCCCCGCAAGCGGCCGGAGGACCTGGCTGAAAGCGGTGCCGATTACTGCTGCCACTCGCATCGCCGCCACTGTTGAACCCGCTGCGGGGCCGGCGGTCCCTGACACGCGCGATCCTGTTGCGGCCCGGCGGGGTGTTCAACGAGGGCGATCACCCGGCGGTCCGGAAAGCATGAGGTCATGGCGGGCGGCAGACACCATGGGGAGCACCTGAAATGAGAACAATGGATACGGCATGCCCTCGACGGGTATCCGGCAGAAGGGGATCGGAGGCGGTCGGGCGCTCCGT
Organism: Streptomyces sp. CNH287; assembly: GCF_000424825.1. Taxonomy (NCBI): domain Bacteria; kingdom Bacillati; phylum Actinomycetota; class Actinomycetes; order Kitasatosporales; family Streptomycetaceae; genus Streptomyces; species Streptomyces sp. CNH287. Next base: position 474,361 of record NZ_AUKQ01000005.1, read on the forward strand.
CTACTGAGCTGCCGCGAAGCTCTGACCGGCCCCCGGTGGGCAGCGCCACTCCGAGGGTAGCTGGGTGAGCGGCGCCAGTATGGCAATCGCCGGTGAGAATCGACAGTAACCAGCCATTCAGGGCTCCATTGACACCGCGAGACGGCGCCCGTTAGCGTATTTTCACAACGGTTCGGGGTGGGCATCGTGCTGTCTTAGTTCGTATATCTGATATCGATTGGTGAGGATGGATCGAGACTGCTTCGGGCACTTGGTGAAAATTCAAGATCAAGGAGGCATGATGCATTACGAAGTTTCCAGGCCCGCAGGGCCCGAGGGTCGGGAGCGCGTTTCCGACCGGGCGTTCCAAGTCCTCGGGATCCTGCAGAAAATGGGCCCGGGACCGCACGCTCTCAGCGCCATCATCAACAGGACGAATCTGAGCCGATCCACCGTGCAGCGAATCATTCAGTCCGGGCTGCGGGCAGGGGTGATCCTCCAGGTGCGACACGGTCACTATGCTCTCACCACTCCTCCCAGAGAACCATCCGCGGCACCGGCGCGGCAAAATTCACCGTGTGCGGGAAATCGCAGAGCGGCGCGCGCCGGAATCCGTGCGCATCCACATCTTCCGACCGCCGCGACACGTGCCGAATTAGGGGCGCTGTGCGGCCGGTTGGGATACACCGCCTGTCTGCATGCTGCGATTCTGATGGGTGCGCCCGCACATATCTGTGTGGAGAGTTTTCCGGGATCGAATGGTATGCCGCCGCACGGCGCGTTGGTGACGCCACGGCCGCTGAATGCGGATGCTGCGGGAAGGTCCATTCTCGCCCATCTCGACCTGCCGGGCGGACTGGAGGCGCAGCGTGAATTCAGTGTGCGCGGCTACTTACTCGGTCCGGGGCCCGCCCCGGACTGGCTCATGATTGCCATTTCGCTTGTCCAGTCCGGTGTTCCCGTGGGGGCCGTCAGTGTCATGGGAAGACAGCCGGTGTTCGAGCAGGATGTCCCGGCTGCGGCCGCCGCGCTCAGGGAGAGCGGCGACCGGCTGAACCACCTGGTGTATCAGTGCCGATGACCTGACCCCGGCCGGTTTTCACTCCCCACACCCACGCATGAGAGAGGCTCCTGTGGACTACGTATCCGAGTTGCGCGCCCTGGTGGGCACCCGTCCGTTGATCCTACCCGGCACTTCCGTCCTCATCCTGGACGGCGAGGGCCGAGTACTGCTGGTCGAGCGCACCGATATTCCCGGCTGGGGTCTGCCCGGGGGGCTGATGGAGCCCGGTGAGTCGTTCGAGTCGGCGGGCCGTCGTGAGGTGAGAGAGGAGCTTGGGATAGGTCTGGCCGAGCTGCGCCTGCTCAACGTCTTCTCCGGACCCGACTTCTATTTCCGATACGACCACGGCGACGAGGTGTTCAATGTGACGGCTGCTTTCACTGCGGCCACCCACGACCAGCCGCAGGTCAATGAATCGGAGCTCCGCAGCGCCGTATTCTTCCCCATCGACGCACTGCCCGCGCACATCATCGCTCCGGAGCTGCCCATCCTCCATCACTACCGTTCGACGGTTACGGCTCTGTCCTCCTCCTGACGTTCTCGGCGCTCAGGCTCGATGGGGCCGCTCCGGGCGCGTGGGCTCAAGTCGCCCCTTGTCCGCCTACCCCCGTGAGGCCAGTTCGCCAGCATGGGCGTGGATTCGGTCCACGGCCTGGCAGACGCGATCGACGATCTCCGTCGGCATGTGCGAGTACAGCGGCAGCGTGAGCGCGCGCTCGGCGAGCCACTCGGTGGCAGCCATGGTTCCCTCGGTTCCGGTGTTAAGACCGTCGACCGCGTACTTCCAGTACACGCTCTGCCGGTGCAGCGGCGGGTCGAAGTAGGGGCGCGTCGGTATCCGCTCGGCGGCGAGCGCGTCGGCCAGCTGATCGCGTTCCAGGCCGAATTGAGCGGCGTCCACGACGACGCACAGATCCTTGTACACACTGCTTGCCCCGTCCGGTATCCGCTGGAAGGACAGTCCGGGCACATCCTTGAGGCAGTCCCGGTACCGCTCCGCGAGCCCGCGCCGCTGCTCCAGCCAGCCCGGCAGGAGCGGCAGGCCGCTCCTGCCGATCGCCGCCGCGAATTCGGTGAGCCGTCCGTTGAGGCCGAGCAGGACACTGTCGTACGAGCCGGGGTTCCCGTAGTTTCGGGCTGTGCGCAGCGCTTCGGCGAGCGCGCCGTCCCGTGTGGTGATGATGCCTCCCTCCCCTGTGGTGAAGGGTTTGGTGGGGCTGAGGCTGAACACCTCCGCGATGCCCTTGGAACCGATGCGGCTGCCGTCCGGATAGGTCCCTCCGAAGCCGTGCGCTGCGTCGATGACGAGCGGGACCGCCTGTTCATCGGCGATACGCTCCAGCGCCTCCATGTCACAGGGGGCGCCGAAGGTGTGTACGCCGAGGAGTGCCGCCGTCCCACTGCCCATGGCGGCGGCCGCGCGATCGGGGTCGAGTGTGAAGGTGTCCCGGGTGATGTCTGCAAAGACGGGCCGCAGACCGTTCCAGAGCACGACATGGCCGCTCGCGATGAAGGTGAAGCTGGGCAGCACCACCTCGCCCTCCAGATCGAGGCAGCGCAGTGCCAGCATCAGCCCGGTGGTGCAGTTCGACACAGCGACGGCGTGTTCCACACCGACGAACTCCGCGACCTCCCGTTCGAACGCGGCCACCTGTGGCCCGTTGGTCAGCTGACCGGATGCCAGGATCTCGCCCAGTGCCGCGTGCAGGAGCGGATCGTCGTTCACGGTGGGACGGGCCATCGGCGTCTCGCTCTCCAGCAGCGGGACGCCACCGAGCGCGGCGGGCGGGGAATTCCTCAAGGGTGTTTCCTCTCTGGTCGGTAAACCCGAGAGGCAGCGCGGCGCCATCGGGTCGCGGGTTCTGAGGACCGGTCGGTGCCGTGTGGTCCGATCGGTGCGGCACGGTCATCCGTGCTGTGGTCCGGTCGCGGTTTCTCGGGCCGGTGTGACGGCGCGGGATCCCGGGGAGCGGCCCAGGGGGCGTCGGCCGGGAGACCCGCAAGGAGTCCGTCGTGCCGGTTCATCCCATGTGCGTCGGCTGAGGCGCCGGCACGCACGGAACATGCGGTGGTGGTCCGGCCCGCGGGGCGCGGACCCGGCCGGTGCAGGCTTGGCGGCAGCATGTGCCCGGCCGGCCGGAGGGCTCCGTAACCCTCCCGCCTTCGGTGGACCCGGGTGGATCCCGATTGTGAAGCGACCGGTGGCGGCAGGGAGTTTCCCCGGTTTCGTAGAATTCGTCCATGACTCTACTTTCGCCGTTCACGGATATTCGTCCCTCTCTCGCCTCTCATCGCCGAGAAATCCCCTTCCGTCTCCGGTCAGCAGGAGTTGATTGCCCTTCTGTACGATGGGACGCTGCCCCCGGGAACGGTATGCGTCAACCCCTTCCCGCCGAGTGAGGTCATCCGTTGACCCAATAAGGTGCGGACCGCGTGAGAAATTGCAGGGGCGGTCCGGCCGGGCGCTATGAATGCTCATCCGCCCCGAACGGGTGCATCGGCATCGTGGGCCCGGGAGGAGGCTCGGTGTCATCGGGACCGATGCCGGGCGGCCCGGGGCCGGTGGGGGCAGCCGGTGAGCTCCCGGTCGCCACCCCCCTCCCGTCGCTCGGCTCTCGTGTCCGGCGGGTCCTTCGAGCGGGATTTCGGCAGCTCCGGGGGTGCTCGGGCTGGCCGCAGCACCGGGGGTGAGGGAGGGTTCCCGGCCGATCTCCCGATGTGCGCACAGCACGGGGTGCACATCGTCCGGGCTTCGGCTCGGCCGGGCGGCGATGCCCGCTGAGGGCCTAACGGAACCTGGCGAGTCGAATGCAGCGACTCCCGGCCAATTTGCATGGATTGCATTCTCATATTTCGCGGACGTGCATCTTTCGCCGGTCTCCGGTCACCCCTTGCGTATCGTGAGGTCATCGGTTGACCCGATGCATTCCCGGCTGTTGAATTCCTGCGGCCCACCTGCTTGTCTGCTAACCCGTAACCGCCGTCGCCCCGGATGCCCGGGCTCTTGCGTCGAACTCGGGTACTGCCCGCATCGGATGCTCCCGGCACCAGCTCTCCCGACTGGAGGACAGCTTGCGCAGCTATTCGTCGGGCCGGGGTGCGTGCACCGCGCAAACGGCGGATTCACTCCCCGGCCCGGGACGCGGCACTGGAGGTGCCGCTTCCACCCGGCGCAGGGAACGGCCGGACGAGTGGTGCCCGGCGCGCTGTGTCGGTATCGGGGCGAGGGAAGCCGGGGTGCGGCCGTGGGCCGTGTTCACGGACCCTCTGCCGAGCACCCCGACGCGGGCTGACTGCTCATTCCAGATCCCCGGGCCCGGCGCGCGGCCGTCGCCGTCCTCGCCCCGGGTGCGGTGGATGCTTCGCCGCCTTTCCGCCCGCTACCCCGCCGGCTGGATCCGGCCTGTGAAGCGACCGGCCCGCCCGCGCGGTGGTCGCCCGTACCGCGCCCGCCCGTCGTGGTGCCCTACTGCCGCTCCAGTGCCCAGTCGTTTCCCACCCGTTCACCAGAGGAGTGTGCGTCATGTCTGATTCATCCCTGGAAAGGGTGTACCTCGGGATCTCGCTCGGTCCCGTCGACCCCTCCGTGGCCGCTGTACGGGCCGGCCGGGTCGTCGCCTACGCGGAGGAGGAGCGCTTCGTCCGGAACAAGCATGCCGAGGGGGTCTACCCGATCCGGTCCCTGCGCCACTGCCTGAAGGAGGCGGGCGTCCGGCTGGACGAGGTCGCGGCGGTGGGGGTGGGCTGGGACCTGCCCGCGTACACGGATGGGACAATGGCGAAGTTCTACTCCCGTCTCGCCGCAGAGGAGGGGACGGAGCCCGATCAGGCCACGCTCGACTGGCAGGCGGGGACGCTCAGGACCTACAACGAGACGGCGATGGAGCGGGTCCACCACCGCCACTGGCGAAAGGAGTTCGGCGATCTACGCTTCCCACCGCTGAAGTCGTCGCCGCACCACTACACCCATGCCTTCCAGGCCGCCATGGAGTCCCCGTTCGAGACGGCGATCACACTCAGCGCGGATGGCTCCGGCGATGAGCACACCACCGTGGTGTGGGTGAAACGGGGTACGGATCTCACGCCCGTCCGTGAGATCCGGATTCCGCACTCGCTCGGCTGGTTCTATGCGGCTTTCACCGAGTACCTCGGCTTCGACGCGTACGACGGCGAGTACAAGGTGATGGGTCTGGCGGCACACGGAGAGCCTGACGCCCGCCTGCGGGCGCTGGTGGCGCGGGTACTGACCGTTGCCGACGACGGCGTCGAGTACCGGCTCGACCCCGCCTACATCCACCGCGGCGAGCACTCCTGGTCCGGCCGCTTCACCGACGCGCTGCCTGAACTGCTCGGAGCGCCCCCCCGGCTGCCCTCCGAGGAGATCACCCGCCGGCACATGGATCTCGCGTTCGCCGTGCAGAGCGCGCTGGAGGAGGCCGCCTGCCGCCTCGTCACCTGGGCGGTCGGGGAGACCGGCATCAGCACGGTCTGCATCGGCGGCGGTATTGCCCACAACGTGAAGATGAACTCCCGGATCTTCGAACTCGACTGCGTGACCGATGTGTTCGCCCATCCGCTCTGTGCCGACAGCGGTGGCGCCGCCGGAACCGCGCTGGTGGCCTGTTATCGGGAGACCGGAGCCGTCCCGCCGCCGCTGACCACGCTGGCGCTCGGTCCGGAGGAGGACCCCGCAGACATCGCAGAGGTGCTGCGCAATGCCAAGGTCCCCTTCGAGGAGCCCGCAGACGTCTTCGCCGAGACCAGCCGGGCGCTGGCGGACGGGAAGATTGTGGGCTGGATGGAGGGCCGCCTGGAGGCGGGCCCACGGGCCCTGGGCCAACGCAGCATCCTCGCCGATCCCCGTACCGTCGCGACCCGCGACAAGGTCAACGAGGCCGTGAAACAGCGTGAGCTGTGGCGTCCCTTCGCGCCCGCGATGACGGCCGCGGCGGCGGAGCGCTACTTCGAACGATTCACCGACTCCCGGTTCATGACCATGGCCTTCAGCGCCAACGCCGCCCTGAAACGGGATGCCCCGGCGGTCGTCCACTCGGACGGCACCTCGCGCATCCAACTGGTTCACCGGGGCTCCGGACCGCAGCTGCACCGGCTGCTGAAGGAGTTCGAGCGGGTCACCGGAGTCCCGGTGCTGCTGAACACCTCGTTCAATGTGCGCGGGGAACCCGTCGTTAACACTGCGGAGGACGCACTGCGCACATTCTGGGCCACGGGGCTCGATGTGCTCGTACTCGGCGCGAAATTCATCGTGCGGAAGGGATGAGGAAGCCAGATGACCGAGCGGATCCTGGTGGTCGCCGCGCACCCCGACGACGAAGTGCTCGGCATGGGAGGGACCATCGCCAAGCATGCACTGCACGAGGGCGCCACGGTCACCGTGCTCTGTGTGACGGACGGCAGCTCCAGCCAGTACCCGGACGATCCTGTCGTCCTCAAGACCAAGCACGAGGAGGCCAGGCGGTCCGCCGAACTCCTCGGAGTACGCGCGTATCTCCAGCGCGATCTTCCCGACATGCGTCTCGACACCACGCCGCACGTCGACATCAATGCTGTGGTGGAGGACGCGGTCAGGGAGCTCGCCCCGCGCACCGTGTACACCGTGCACCCGGATGTGAACCTGGACCACCGTGCCGTGTTCCGTTCCGTCATGGTCGCCACCCGCCCGCGCCCCGGCGGGCCGGTGCGCCGGGTGCTGAGCTACGCGCCGACATCCAGTGTCGAGTGGACGCCGCCGTTCGAGGCGACCTTCACCCCCACCTGGTTCTCGGATATCACCGCCACCCTGGACATCAAGGTGGCCGCCTTCGAGTGCTACGAGACGGAGACCAGGCCATGGCCGCACCCCCGTTCCTCGAAGGCCATCCGCGCGCACGCGGCCGCCTGCGGCAGCGGTGTCGGCCGCGAGGCAGCCGAGCCCTTCGTCCTCGTACGCCGGATCCATGACTGACCGGGCGGCCCGGCCCTCCTCCCGCACCCTGACGCGCGCCCAGCGGGCGATCACCGATCTCATGGACGATCTCGACCGTGCCGATCCCCTCCACGAGGCTCAGTTCGCTGCTCTGGAGACGGTGCTGTCCCTGCTGCGCGCCGACAGTACGCACACAGGCCGCTCCGGCAACGCCATCCGGCTCCTGCGCGAGGCGCTGGGCTCTGCCCGGGCCACCGTTGTCGCCACCGGATACGCGCTGACCAGGACGGATGACCTGCGTAGGGCGCGGAAGGAGGCCTCGTGACAGACCGGTCCGCCGCGCGGTCACCGCACATGCCTGAGTCGGGCGCCCGGACCGCTCACCGGCGGCGGACCGGTCGCGCTGGCACCTGTACCTCCGGCGGGCGGCGCACACTTACACAGCACTCACGAACCACCAGGCACGAGGGGTGACATGGGCTGGACCTTTCAGGCTTTCGGACCGCTGTCGGTCACGGGTACCAATGGCCGAGTGGTGTTGAAGTCGTCACGCGAGCGTGCCCTCCTATCCCTGCTCGTCATCAACGCCAATCAGGCGAGGTCCATCGACTACCTGGTGGACGAGATCTGGGGCGAGAATCCGCCGAACACGGCGCGTAGCCAGGTGCACGCCTGTGTCTCCAGTCTCCGGCGCAAGTTCGCCCAGGCCGGACTGAAGGACCGCATCGCCACGCGGACGACGGGCTATGTACTGGCAGTGCGGCCGGATGAGCTGGATCTCGGCGCCTTCGACGACGCACTCACTGCGGCACTCGAACGTCTCACCACGCATGCGTCACCCGCCTCCGTGCGCGGCTTGCGCAAGGCCGTTGAGATCTCCGCCGCCGTGCCCTTCGCCGATGTGGACAACGCCTCGGTGCGCGCCTTCGCTGCCCAGGTGGCCGAGCGGCGCACGGACGCGCTGGAGGTCTGCATCGGCGCGGAGATCGAGCTGGGCAATCCGCACGGTGTACTGCACGAGCTGATGGCCCTGATCGCCGAACACCCTTTCCGGGAGAGTCTGCTGGAGCTGTACATCACGGCCCTGCACCGGGTCGGCAGAAGGCCCGAGGCACTGGAGGTCTACCACCGGGCGCGCCGGAGTGTCGTGGAGGAGTTCGGTGTCGAGCCGGGGGTGCGGCTACGCGAGCTCTACGGGCGGATCCTGGCCGAGGACGACCTGGTCCCGGATGTCTCCGCCGGCCCGCCCGCGGGCAGGGCCGAGCTTCCCGTACCGCATCTGCTGCCGCCCACCGTGGGGGACTTCGCGGGCAGGCGGGCGGTCCTGAAGGAACTTCTCGAGAAGACCGGGCCCACCGTCTGCGCGACCGGTGCCCGTCCACGTGCGACGGTGATCGTGATCTCCGGACCCGCGGGGGTGGGGAAGACGACCCTCGCGGTGCATCTCGCACACGAGTTGATGGAGCGCTTCGGCGGTAGCCAGCTCCACGCCGACCTTACCCGGGAACCCCCCTCCGTGACCCCGGCTCGGGTGATCGAGCGCTTTCTGTACACCCTGGGCGCACTCCCCGACGAGCGCACCGACTGCGACGACCATGTGTCGCTCTACCGCAACGCCCTGGCCGGGCGCCGGGCCATCGTGTTGCTCGACGGCGCCCGGGACGAACGCCAGATCCGGGCCCTGCTGCCCGGCTCCCCTGAGTGCGTGGTGATCGTGACCAGCAGAAGCAGACTCGGCGGACTGCCCGGCGCCGAACGGGTCAACCTGGAGGTCCCCGGCACCGGCGAGGCCGTGGAGATGCTCACGGCCATGCTCGACGACGGGCGCGCTGGCGACGACAGCTCCGGAGCCGTGACCCTGGTGAACATGGTCGGCAGGCTGCCGCTCGCGCTGCGGGCAATCGCGGGGAAACTCAACGCCCGACCCTACTGGACCCTCGCCGACGCGATCGCGCTGCTGCTCGACCCCACTCGTCAGCTCGATGAACTCTCCTACGGCGGGGTCAGCGTACGGGGGAGCATCCTGCGCGACCACGGCGAACTCGACAGCGACACCAAGCGGCTCTTCGCCCGGCTCGCCAGGTACGAGAACGCGGACTTTCCCGGGTGGCTGCCGGGCGTTCTGCTGGACGATGCCGACGACTGCCACGATCATCTCTACCGCTTACTCGATGCTCAGCTCGTCACGGCCCGCCGGGTGCGGTCGGAGACGAGATACCGGCTGTCCGCTCTGGTGCGGTTGGTCGCCAGGGAGCGGCTCCGCGAGGTTCCGCCCGAGGAGCAGCACCTCGCTCTGCGCCGGGTTTTCGACGCTTGGATCCATTTGCTGAGACGGGCCTCCGGAGGCGGCTCGGGACCTCACCAGCCGGGGGCGCCGGTGATCCTGCACCCTCGGCTGGCGAGAGCAGCCAGGGAGGCCGAGTCCTCCCCGGCCATCTGGTTCGAAAACAACCGGCCGGAGTTGCTGGCGATGGTCCGACAGGCCCACCGCCTCGGTGAGGACGACGCGTGTTGCGCACTGGTGGCGGGGATGACCCCGCTGCTGAGGGCGGACCGCCACCCCGGCGACTGGCGGGAGTGCCGGAGCCACGCGGTATCGGCGGCCTCCCGGTCCTCGGGAGACCTCGGCCCGTCGCCGGTGGATTTCCCGGCGGGGCGACCGCCCTTCCGGCGGAACCTGTCCGGCACCGGAAGCCAGCTGCGCTGACCGGACCGACCCCGGGTGACGGCGCCCCGGCACCGTCACCCGCGGGACCGTTCAGCCTCCGGGCCCGGAGGCTGAACGGTCCCAGTGTCCGGTTCCGCCCCGAGATGCCCCCTGGTGCTCAGCACGAGTACGACGCAAGCCACCGCGCTGCCCGCGCCCAGGGCGATCGCCGTCTCCAGATCGAGCATCCCCAGACTGAGCGACCCGGACGCGAACCCGACCGTCTGCACGACATGGGCGACGGAGAAACCCTCGGACCGGCGCGATCGCGGCAGCACCCGCTGGAGGTTGACGGAACCCACGGCCAGCAGCGGACCGGTGCAGAGCCCGACCAGTACGAGACCACCGATCAGCGCGGGCCGGCCGGCGTCGAGCGCTGTCAGACCGCCGCCCACGGCCAGGCCCGACAGGAAGAGCACGGCCCAGGCCGTGCCGGCACCACCGCGCCAGGCGAACAGCGCGCTGCCCACGATGCTGGCTACCGACAGCACCCCGATGAGCAGCGCCGCCGCGCCCTGACCCGCGCCGGCCCGCTCCGCCAGCGGCAGCGCACCTACCTCCAGGGTGGACAGCAGATGCCCGATGGTGAACAGGCACCCCAGCCAGCCGACCGTGCGGAGCCAGGCGATCGGGGCCGCATCCGCGCCCGGTTCCTGCGCGACGGCGGCCGTGCCCGACCCCGCCCTCGGCAGGAGAAGAGAACTGACCACGAACGCGGCGGCCATCCCAGCCATGGGAGCCGTCGAGTGCCCGCTGCCCAGGGCCACGGCCAGCGCCGGCCCCGCGATGATCCCCGCCTCCAGCAGGATCGCGTCGACGCTGATGGCGCGCAGCAGCATGCTGTCATCGACCGTGCGCGAGAGCAGGGTGCGAAAGCCGGCGGACAGACCGCCCGCGGTGACACCGCACATTCCGGCCGCCACCAGAAGACCCCAAGTGGGCGCGCCCGCCAGCGCAGCGCCTCCCACCGCGAGCGCGGTGAGGGCTGAGCTCCACAACAGGACATGCAGGCCCCGGCCCGGCCCCGCGCGGTCGAGGAGCCGTCCCACGGGGATCGACACGGCCAGTTGGCCGATCACGAACGCGACCATCATCACGGCGCCCGTCCGGTAGGAACCGGTCGTGGCCGTGGTCAGTGCCGTGAAGGCGAGCGGTGCCATGGTGCTGGGGAGCCGGCTGAACTGCGTGGCCGTGGACCACCGCCAGTATGGCTTGTGCCGTAACAGGGATGGCCGCGCGCTGTCCGGATGTGTCGTCGTCACCCGGTGAACGTGGCACCGGGTCGCCCTTGCTGCTAATAATTCGGGTAGAGCCGAATCTTCCGGAGCCGCAATGATCGAGTTCATGCTCACTCCGCTGGGTGCGCACCGGGTGCGCTTCGCGGTCTCGCCGCTCGAGGAGCTTCTCGCCGCCCTCCAGATCGGACTCGGGCTGCGCGGCCATCCGCCCGGGGTGGCCCGACTCGATGTGGACGCGATGGCCGGCCTGCCCATCGCCGAGCTGCTGTCCGTACTCGGGGATCCGCACTACATCTGCGAGTTTCTCAGCCCGCCGACCACCGGCCCCGGCACAACAGCAGAGGCCCAGCTGGCCGAAGTGCGCCGCACACCGGCGGCGCAGGTGGCGACCGAGCTGGATACCCTGAATGTCGACACCGGCGGGCTGCGGGCCGACCCGGGAGGCGCCCGCGATCTGCTGGCCAGTCAGCTGGAGATCGCCTGGCGGGAGCTGATCGCCCCGCGCTGGCCGGTCCTGCGCGACATCCTCCATGCCGACATCGGCTTCCGCTCGGGCCGGCTGGCGGCGGGAGGGCTGGACGCGGCGATCGACGGACTCCACCCCGACGTCCGGATGGCCGAGCGCGCGGGCACCGACGCCGTGGTCGTCCGCAACCCGGCACGGGCGAGGGTCCCCTTGGACCGGCGTGGGCTGCTGCTGGTGCCGAGCGTGTTCGCCTGGCCGCGCACCAGTGTCATCGCTGTCGCGCCGTGGCAGCCGTCCGTCATCTACCCCGCCCGCGGGATCGCCGGCACGGGTGCGGTCCGGCCCGACAACACCGGACTCGCCCGGGTGATGGGACGTACCAAGGCGGGGGTGCTGACCGCGCTGGACGAGCCGATGAGCACATCGGCCCTCGCCCGGCTGCTCGGGCTGGCCCCCAGCACCGTCTCCGAGCACCTAGCCGCACTGCGCGCCGGCGGACTGCTGACGCCCGCCCGGCGCGGACACGCCGTGCTGTACGCGCGCACACGCCTCGGCGACGACCTGGCACGCGGCTGACCGCCGCCCCGCGCTCCACCACACCGTGATACGGGGGGGGTGCGCGCTGCTCCATAGCCGGTCGATAGCCCCGGCACAGCCGCGGGGACCAGTATGTGAAGCGGCATTGATCGAATGCCGCAGTACACAGTCAACCGCCACTGGAGACGAGATGCGTGACGATGCCGCTGACGCGGAGCGCTGTCGAGTCGTCGTCAACGACGAGGGACAGTACTCGGTCTGGCTGCAGGACCGGGACAGCCCGCCGGGCTGGTTCGACGAGGGCACCATCGGGAGCAGAGCCGAGTGCCTGCGCCGGATCGAGAAGATATGGACCGAAATGCGTCCGCTGAATCTCGGGGCGCGTACCGCTTGAGCACGCTGCCCCGTTCCGCAGGGCACATCCGTTCATCGTCGGAAGGTTTGACCGTGACGTTCCGTAAAGACCGGCTCATGGTTCCTGGACCAACCCCGCTGCCCGACTCCGTCATCGCCGCCGGTGTTGCCCCGATGGCCGACGAGCGGACACCGGAGTTCGCCGCACTGCTCACCAGGACACTGGACGGCCTCCGGGCGCTGGCCGGCTCGGCCGGCGACGTCCTGATCTTCACCGGCAGTACGACCGGTGCGGTCGAGAGCGCGGTGCAGAATCTGTTCTCCCCCGGCGATCGCGTGCTCGTTCTCAACAACGGCTCGTTCGGGGCGCGGTGGACCGCGCTCTGCACGGCCTTCGGTCTCGACGTCGTCGAGGAGAGCGTGCCGTGGGGACGGGAGGTGGAACCGTCCGTCGTGGAGGCGAGGCTGGCGGCGGACCCCGGCATCAGCGCGGTGATCGCCGTCCACTGCGAGACCTCCACCGGCGTCGTCGCCGATCTGGCCGCTCTGGGCGCCGCGACCTCGGACGTACTGACCATCGTGGACTCCGCGTCCGGCTTCGGCGGCTGCGAGATCCGCGCCGACGAGTGGGGACTGGACGTGGTGATCAGTGGTTCCCAGAAGGCACTCATGGCACCACCCGGAGTCTCCTTCGCCACCGTGAGGGAACGGGCGTGGCGCTGGCACGAGCGGGCCCTGCTGCCGCGCTTCTACTTCGACTGGTCCACCGCCAGGGACAATTTGAAGCAGGCCGTCCCGCGCACACCGTGGACGCCTGCGGTGGGTGTCCTGGTGCAGCTCGACGCGGCGGTGCGGGCCTGCCTCGCCGAGGGAATCGATGCCCGGATGGACCGGCACATGAAGCTGGGCAGGCTCGCCCGGGCGGGACTGACCGGACTGGGGCTCAGCCTGCTCACCCCGCCGGACGACCGGAACTCCATCGTCACCGCCGGGTACGTCCCCCACGGGGTCGACGCCGAGAAGCTGGTCCGAAAGGTCTTCGAGCGGACCGGTGTGCAACTGGCCGCGGGCAACGGACCGTTGGCCGACAAGGTGGTCCGGGTGGGCCACTGCGGGCACATCGACGCATGGGACGTGATCACTGCAGTCGGGGCGCTGGAGAGCGTCCTGTGGTCGGCGGGCTCCGCGGTTCCGCCCGGAGCGGGCGTGGGCGCGGTCATGACCGAGCTGGCCGCCCAGCAGGCGGCGCAGGAGAGCACCCGGCTGGCGGTTCCGGAGTCCGTGCGGGGTGGCGCGTGACGACCATGAGGACGGGAACCTTGAATCGGGAGAAACCGCTACCCCTGGTGTTCGGGCGGACCGCGGCGGACACTCCCGACGCGACTGCCTTGGTCGACATGGCGGGCGAACTCACCTACGCGGAAGTGGCCCTGCGGGTCAACCACCTCGCCAACCGGCTGGCCGCCGCCGGGGTGGGCGCGCGGGACCACGTCGGTGTGATGATGCGCCACAGCGGGGACCTGCTGGTGTCGGTTCTCGCCGTACTCCGCCTCGGCGCGGTGTACGTGCCCATCGACCGAGAGTACCCCGTGGCGCGGCAGCGCCTGCTCGCGTCCCAGGCCGGAATCGTTCTGCTGATCAATGACGCGGACCGGCCGGAGGCGGGTGCGGGGCTGGCGGCCGGAACCATCCAGCCAGACGGCGGCCGGAGCGACCACTGCGTACGGGAGTTCGACGCCGGTCCGGACGATCTCGCATGTGTGATCCATACCTCCGGGTCGACCGGAACACCCAAGGGGGTGATGATCACTCATCGCGGGCTCTCCAACCTGGCCTTCGCCGCCGCCGACGAATTCCGGCTGCGCGCCGACGACCGCTATCTGATGCTGGCCTCGTCCGCCTTCTCCGCCTCGCTGGAGGAACTGTTCCCGCCGCTGGTCCGGGGCGCGACGCTGGTCTTCGCGCCCGACCGCTCGCTCCTGTCGACCGCGCACGGCCTGCTGGACTTCCTCGCCGCACAGTCGATCACCCTGATGGAGCTCCAGACGGCCCAGTGGCATGTGCTCGTGCGTCATCTGATCGACACAGGGAACACCGTCCCGCCCTCTGTGCGCCTGACCGTGATGGGCGGGGACCGGGCTCTGCCCGAGGCGGTCCGTGCGTGGAACACCACGGGCATCACCCTTGTCCATGTCTACGGTCCGACCGAGACCACGGCTACAGCTACCTACTGGAACGTTCCGCCCGGCCTCATGCCCGACGACGGGGTGCTGTCGATCGGCTCCCCCATCCCCGGCACCCGGATGTTCGTGGTGGACGAGGAGCTTCGGCTAGTGGAGCCGGGAAGGCCGGGAGAACTGTTGATCGGCGGTGCCTCGCTGGCCCGCGGATATCAGAACCGGCCCGCCGCGACGGCGGAGAAGTTCGTACCGGACGCCTTCTCGGGCGAGGCCGGTGCCCGGCTCTACCGAACGGGTGACCTGGTGCGTGAACTGGACGATGGGAGAGTGCAATTCCTGGAGCGTGTAGACCAGCAGGTGAAGGTGAGCGGCTACCGGATTGAACCTGCGGAGGTCGAGGCGGCGCTGAGCGGTCATCCTGCGGTGCGCCAGGCCGTCGTGGTGCCCCGGGACGACGGTACCGGCACACGCCGTCTGGTTGGGTACGTGACGGCGGATACCGGTGCGGTGTCGGTGGCGGAGCTGCGCGGCTTCCTCGCCGGCCACCTGCCCGCCCACATGATCCCGTCGACGATGGTGATCCTCGACGCGTTTCCCCTCACGGCGCACGCCAAGATCGACTGCGGAGCGCTGCCCGCACCGATGCCGCGCAGGCCGGAACAGAGCACCGCCTTCGTGCCCCCGGCCGACCCGCTGGAGCGGGACCTGTGCGCCGCCGCCGCCGAAATGCTCCAGATCGACGAGATCGGTGTGCTCGACGATTTCATCGAACTCGGCGGTGACTCCCTCTTTCTCCTCAGCATGATCAACCGGATCTCCGCGGTCACTGACGTGCGGCTCGCGCCGCACGAGGCCGTCGAGGCGGGCACCGTCCGCGGCCTCGCCCACCGGGTGCGCGGGAGGGCGGCCGAATGACCGCGCTCCCCCTGTTCCCCGTTGCCGTACTGCCGCGGGCCACATCGGCCAAGGTGGTCGCCGCGATCCGCCGTGCCGGCGGCGAGCCGTCCGCGATGGAGACCGCGCAGGGCCTGGTATGGCTCGGTGACGATCCCGGCGCACTGGGGGAGTCGCTCGCCAGGGCACCGGCCGTGCGCTGGGTGCAACTGGCCAGCGCGGGCGCGGAGGACTATCTGCCATTGCTGGACGGCGGCGTCAACTGGAGCCGCGCACAGGGTGTTCAGGCCGACCTCGTGGCCGAACACGCGCTCATGCTCGCGCTCGCGTCACTGCGCGGGCTCCCGGTACCCATCCGCGAGCGGGAGTGGATTCCCCAGCCCGCGGCGAGCCTGCGCGGGACGGATGTCCTCGTGGTCGGCGGCGGCGCGGTCACTAGGTCCCTGCTCCATCTGCTGCTTCCCTTCGGGGTCCGGGCGACGGTGGTGAGCAGATCCGGTGTCGCGAAGGTGGACGGGGCCAGGACCCGGCCAGCCGAGGCGCTTGACGACCATGTTCCGGAGGCGAAGGTGATCTTTCTCGCCGCACCGCTCACCCCGCGGACCGTGGGCCTCGTCAACCGGGAACGGCTCGCTGCCATGCGTTCCGATGCCCATCTGGTGAACGTCGCACGGGGCGGGCTGGTGGTCACCGACGACCTGGTGACCGCCTTGGCGGAGAAGCGGATCGCCGGAGCGGCGCTCGATGTGACCGACCCGGAACCGCTCCCTTCCGGCCATCCCCTGTGGGACCTGCCGAACTGTGTCGTCACCGCGCACAGTGCGGGAGACTTCGGCCACTCCGAGGAGGCTTTCGCCCGGCTGGTGGAGACCAACGTCCGGCGGGTCGCGGCGGGCGGGCAGCCGCTGGGACTCATCGACGGCCAGCTGGGCTACTAGGTCGGCGCCGGTGGTGCCCTCGGCGGTCCGTCCGCCCCTCGTGCCCTGATACGCACTCTCTGCCTCGGAACTTGCCCCCCGCCGTCCACGGGACCTCTCCACCCCTGCGGGCACGGCCGGAGCCCCGCGTCGGCCCCCGCTGGACCCGTCCTCCGGGCGGACGACGCCCTTTCGAGGACACTCTCCGGACCGTGCCTCCACAGTCCAGCGCAGAAACGCTCTCCCCGCCGCCTTCGGCGCCGAACCGCCCCACCCCGGCCCCGGGGCCGGGACAGTCACCCACGTGATGAGGACGGATCATGGAATTCCCCGACGCCGCGCTCGAAAGCTGGATGCGCGACTTCTACTTCGAGTCCGAGGTCGACATCGGCTCCAGCGGTGTCGCCGAGTACTCGTTGCGGGAGCTGCGCGAGCTGACGGGCTTCGACCTCGCCGTACTCGACGACACGGTGTTCCGCGACAGCCCGTGCGCTGGCAGACAGGATCTGCGGGCCGCGATCGCGAACCGGTGGGGCAACGGCGACGCCGAGTGGGTCGTCACCACACACGGCGCGAGTGAGGCCATCTACGTCACGATGATGACCCTGCTGGAACCCGGCGACCATGTCGTCGCGCTCCAGCCGACCTATCACACGCACACCTCCATCGCCCGCTCATTGGGCTGTGAGGTGTCCCCCTGGGTGCTGCGCCCCGAGCGCGGTTTCGTCCCCGATGTCGCGGATTTCGCCGCGGCGGTCAGGTCCGGCACCAAGGCGGTCGTACTTAACTTCCCGCACAACCCCACCGGTGCCACGCTCACCGGGGAGCAACTCCGTGAGGTGGTGGAGATCACCGCCGCAGTCGGCTCCCATCTGGTCTGGGACGCCGCCTTCGCCGAACTGGTCTACGACAGACCGGTGCTGCCCGACCCCGTGCGCACCTATCCGAGAACGGTCTCGATCGGCACCTTCTCCAAGGCCTTCGGTCTGCCCGGCATGCGGTTCGGCTGGGCGCTCGCGGCACCGGATCTCATCACCAGAATGACCGGACTGCGTGATCGGATCACGCTCAGCCTCTCTCCGCTGCTCGAAACGCTCGCCTGCCATGTGGTGGAACACGCGGACCGGGCCATCAGCGGCCGACTGCGCGCGGCGGCGGCCAATCGCGACCTGCTGATCCGGTGGGCCCGTGACCATGCCGAGTTCGTTGATCTGCCGGTGCCGCACGGCGGCGTGACCGCGTTCCCCGCGCTGTCCGGGTACGCGGACACCCGCGAACTGTGCCGCCGACTCGGCCGGGACCACCGTGTCCTGCTCGTTCCCGGCGTCGCGTTCGACCACAGCGACCGGGTACGCCTGGGATTCGGCGGGCCCTCCGGCGACTTCGCCCGGGGACTCGATGTGCTGTCCAGCGAACTCAAGAACGAATATGAGGTGGAGTAATGCGTTTCGCTCATTTGGCCGATGATGACGTCAACGCCGCCCGGGATCTGGTCACCGATCTGGCGACCCGGTACGGCTCGGTGGAGGACCCGGAGTTCCTCCGGCAGAGCAGTGTGCACGCTCATGAACTGCCCCGCCTCATCCGTGAGCAAATCAACTCCTTCCGTTTCGACGAGA
This sequence comes from Streptomyces sp. CNH287, assembly GCF_000424825.1. Taxonomy (NCBI): domain Bacteria; kingdom Bacillati; phylum Actinomycetota; class Actinomycetes; order Kitasatosporales; family Streptomycetaceae; genus Streptomyces; species Streptomyces sp. CNH287. Next base: position 492,241 of record NZ_AUKQ01000005.1, read on the forward strand.
CCGATGGTGCCCTGGTCGTTTCTGGCTACCCGGTCGAGGACGGGAGCCTCGGCCCGACCCCCGCGCACTGGAAACACTCGACGGGGCGGCAGTCGACGCTGCCGAAGGAGATCTTCTTCTTCCTCTGCGCGACGCTGCTCGGCGATCCGATCGGCTGGGCGACCCAGCAGGACGGTCGTGTCATGCACGATGTCGCTCCGATCAAGGGGCACGAGAAGGAGCAGTTGGGATCCGGCAGTGAGGAGAACCTCGACTGGCACACGGAGGATGCGTTCCACCCCCTGCGGCCGGACTACCTGGGGTTGATGTGCCTGCGCAATCCGGACGGGGTGCCGACAACCATCGCCTCGGTGGCCGATCTGGATATCCCGGCCGATGTGGCGGCCCTGCTGCACCAGGAGCTGTTCCCTATCCGCCCCGACCGCTCGCACCTGCCGCAGAACACCGGGGAGACCCGGGTGCTCGACGCGGCCGAGCGGCGGCTGCTGGAACGCAGCTATGAATGGATCACCGCGCTGGACGAGCAGCCCGAGCGGGTCTCGGTGCTCTTCGGCGACGAACGCGCCCCGTATCTGCGGGTCGACCCGTACTTCATGGACGGTGTGAGCGAGGACTCCGAAGCGGCCGCGGCCCTCGGTGTGCTCGTCTCGGCCGTCAATGAGGTGATCGGCGGTTACGCGCTCAAGCCGGGCGAGGTCATCTTCCTGGACAACTATCAGCTCGTCCACGGCAGGCCGCCGTTCAAGGCCCGGTTCGACGGCACCGACCGCTGGCTGAAACGGCTCAATGTCGTCCGCGACCTGCGCAAGTCGCGCAGCCGCAGGCAGGCGGGCCCGGCCAGGGTCATCTACTAGGCCTCGCGGTGCCCGTCCGAGTTCCATCACAGAGATTTGACCAGTGCCCTGAGTCCCGAGTGTTTCGAGTATGTCGAATGTCCCGGTGTCCCCGGGCGTCATGGGCGGTGACGGCACGTCTTTGGTCGTGCGCGACGGAGCCCTGTGTCGGGCGCACACACCCGGATCGGTCGGACCGAGTGGAGGAAACCGATGAATCGCAGCAAAGTACTGATCACCGGCGGGCGCGGCTACATGGGTTCGGCACTCGCCGAAATACTGGCCCGCAACGGCTCCGAGGTCATCTCGCTCGACCGGGTGCCGGCCGGCGGAAGCTGGTCGCAGTCGGTCCCAGGGAACCGTCACATCGAGGCCGACATCCTCGATCCCGGTGACTGGAAGGGCCTGCTGACCGACGTGACGGCCGTGGTGCACCTCGCGGCCATCGTCGGGGACCCGGCCTGCGGGGTGAATCCGGAGCGGACCTGGCAGACGAACTACATGGGCACCATCCGGGTGGCTGAGGCATGCCGACGGTACGGAGTGGGCCGCCTGGTCTTCGCCTCCACCTGCAGCAACTATGGATTCACCACCAGCGGTGAGGCCGATGTGTGGTCGCCGCTGCGCCCGCAGTCGCTCTACGCCGAGACGAAAGTACTCGCCGAGCACTATCTGCTGTCACCGCACGACGCCGGACCCACCCCGTGCATCCTGCGCTTCGCGACGCTTTACGGTCTCTCCCACCGGATGCGCTTCGACCTGGCGGTCAACATCATGACCGCCTTGGCGGTGGCCGAGGGCCGGATTGTCGTGCACGGCGGGGACCAGTGGCGCCCCTTTCTCCATGTGTGGGACGCGGCCGCCGCCATCGCCTGCGTCATCGATACTCCATCCTGGCCGCGCACGCTCGTGCACAACGCGGGGAGCCAGCGGGAGAACTACCGGATGTCGTCGGTGGCGCAGATCATCGCGGAAGAGGTGCCCGGCACGGTCATCGACGTGGAGAGCGAGATCGCCGACACGCGCGACTACCGGGTCCGGTTCGACGGCTACGCCCGTACCTTCCGCTTCACACCAGCCCGCCGGTTGGTGGACGGTGTCCGGGAGATCCGCAACGCCATGCAGGCCGGGCGCTACGACGACTTCCGCGCCGCGCACTACAGCGACTATCTGACCGAACTCTCCGCCGACGACCGGCTCGCACCGGCCACCCCGAGCGGCGACGCATGAGCGGCGGGCCGGGCCCCTTGGTAGCCCGCCCGCACACCCGCGGAGGGGGCGCGAAGCCGCCGGGGGAGGGCGGTCACGGAGACTTCATCGGTGCCTGTCTGACCGAGGCGGCAGCCCTAGTGCGGGAGTCGCCCCGCGCGGTGCTGGCCACGAAGGACCACGACCGCAATCAGACGGTGACGGCCGCCGACCGGGCCGTGGGCGAGCTGCTGTCCAACCGGATCCGCGCCGCGTATCCGGATGCCGCCGTCATCGACGAGGAGCGTGGGGTCACTCCCGGCGACGGGGAGCTGACCTGGATCGTCGACCCGCTCGACGGCACCGGAAACTTCGCCGCGGGCGGCCCGCTGCACGGAGTGATGATGGCTGCTGTGGTGGACGGCGTGGTGGTGGCGGGGGGAGTGGTGCTGCCCGACTTCGGGGATCTCCATGTCGCCGACCGGCAGCGCGGGGTCCACCGCAACGGCCGCCCGTTCCACCGGCCGCCGGCCCCGCCGCTGGAGGAGTCCCTGGTGGCCTATGGGCTCGATGTCGGACCGCCGGAGAGCACGGCGGGCGACTGGCCGCTCCTAGCGGCGCTGGCCGCGCGAGTCCGCGGCATCAGGATGAGCAACAGCGTGTTCGACGCGGTGATGGTGGCGACCGGTGTTCACGCCGCCTTCATCCACCGCCGGATGCGCATCTGGGACATCGCGGCGATCGAGGTCCTACTCACCGCGACGGGCGGCGGCTGCTTCGACCTGCGCACTGGGGAGCCGGTGCGGCTGGACGACCCGATCGGCAGGGCCGATGCTGACTTCGCGGTCTGCGGGTACGGCCCCGGCCTGGGGGAGGGCCTGCGGGACCTGCTCCTGCTCGACTCACCGGACCGGACAGAGGAGGCGCGGTGACTCGAACACCGCTGTGGCTCGACATCGATCTCGGTCCCGACCGGACCGGCCCGATGGCCTGGGGCCAGCAGAAGATTCTGCGCGAACACCTGGAGAACCCCGACGACGAGTATCTGCCCTTCCAGCCGATGCGGATCCCGGTGCCCGCCGGTGTTCCACTCAACTCGGTGCGCACGGCGCTGAACCGGCTGCTCACCGCCCACGAGTCGCTGCGGACCCTCTACCCGAACGAGCACGAGCAACGACTGCGGGGAGCCTGCAGGCTCCGGGTCGACATGGTGGAAGCGGATGACATCGACGGTACCGTCGCACGGCTGCACGAGGTCATGTGCACCCACCGGTTCGACTTCGCCCGTGAGCTCCCCCTGCGGATCGCGATCGTCACCCGGCGGGGGGAGCCCGCGGAGATCGTGTCGGTCATCTCGCACATGGCCCTCGACGGAGTCGGCCTGCAGATCCTCGGCGAGCAGCTAGACCGGCTGCTCAGCGAACCGGACTTCCCGCTGCCGCGGGCGGACCAGCCTCTGGAACTCGCCGCCTTCCAGCAGTCGGAGGCCGGGCGCCGGCAGTGCGAGCGGTCCCTGAGCGACTGGGAAAAGGCCTATCTCGCCGCCCCGCGGGCCATGCTGACGCCCGCGCGGCACAGCGAGCCCGAGCCGCGGTACTGCGAGGGCCAGATCACGTCGGATGCCCTGGCACGGGCGGCCTCCGAGATCGCCGCCCGCACCCGGACGAGCCGGTCGAACGTCCTGATGGCGGGGACCGCGGCCCTACTCGGGCGGCGATCTGGACTCGACCGCTGCGCCATCACCTCGATTGCGTCGAACCGGTTCAGCACCCGTCTCGTCGACCACATCGGGACCATCGCGCAGGACGCACTGATCGTGGTCGGCCTGACCGCCCCCCGCTTCGACGACCTCGTACGCGAAACCTGGCTCTCCGCCCTGCAGGGATACGGCAACAGCCTGGTCGACTCCGCCGCGCAGCGCACGGTCCGCGAACGGGTCGAGCAGTGCCGGGGCGACGGCGGTTACACCCGGGACTTCGTCTTCTGCGACCTCGTCGGATCCACACCGGCCGGGCCCAGGGGATCGGCCGATCCCGCCGGGACACAGGTCGAGGTGGTCGAGGCGAAGTACAACTGGGTACGGGGATATCTCACCGTCCACCGGATCCGGGACGTCGCCGAGCTCTCCCTCTGGGCGGACTGTCGCTATCTCTCACCCGCGGAGGTCGAGAGGTTTCTGCGCGATCTCGAACAGCTTCTCGTCAAAGCGGCGGCCGGTGATCTGTCGGCCGCGGCGACCTCCGGGACCGCCGCGGACTCCTGACGCTCCAGTGACGCGCCCCGGCGCCGGTGTCACGGCGCCGGGGCGCAGACTTGCCCATGGGGAAGCGGCGGACTCGGCGCGGCGCTCCGCCCACTGGACCATCACCGGGCGTATGGGGAGGGGCGCGCCCCTCTCTTTTCGCTTCTACACGCGGGGCTGCGGAGCCGTCCATGCCGTGCTCCTGCAGGAAGTCGCGGCGAAGGCCGTGTTGGCATGGTGTCCACGGCAGCGTGCTTGCCGCGCTGGTGGATGTCGGCGATGACACGGTCCAAGCCGTTGATCCACGGCGCGTTCTCGAAGATGACGGCCATCGCCTGCGCGGTGAGTGGTATGGGGCTGGTGGCGCACAGATGGTGGGAGTGGGCGGCGAACTGGGGGTGGGTCTTCGTGTGCCGCGCTAAGCACTGGTCCAGTTCGAACGTCTGCGGGTCACAGCCGAGGTGGCGGAAGTCTTGGAGTGTGGCGGCCTGTTCGTCTCTTATTTACCGGTTCAGGGTGTGCTTCCTGTCTGTTGAGATTGGCTGGAGTTACTCTGTGGCGAATCCCACGTAAAGCGTTCTGGTTTGCCTCCGAACTAAATGAGGCTGCAGTTGCGATGACGTGGCATGTCCGCGGTCGGGATTTCTCCACCTCAAAGCCAGATGGCTTCCGCTGGTGCCAGGAGGTCACGGCCATGGAGGTAGGTGGGCCACAGGTCCGCTCTCCGTCGTACGTGCTGGCGGTGATCTGCGAAGAGAAGTCGAGTCGTTGACGGCCACGGTCGCTCGCAGGCGGCGGTAGAGCGGCTCGTCGCTGGCGCCGTCACGGTAGGCAACTACCCGGTCTCAGGGCACGCCTGTCTTCTGCCTGATCGTCTCCACCAGGTGGGGCTCGTCGTCGGGGCCGGTGCGGGCCCAGGGTAGGGGCGGGCAGGGAGTGCTGGTGACGTAGTCGATGCCGTAGCCCGCGCGTAGTGCCCGGCTGTTCGCTGCTGACGGAAACGGTGAGCCAGCCCTGTTCGGCTGGAGCTGAGGCGGCGGTGGTCCGGGGCCTACAGGTCACCGCCTCCTTGCCGAACCGGCATGTGATGAGGGTGGCGCGTGGGTGCCGGAACGACGCCTGGTGTGCAGGTTGCCCCTGGGGCGGGCCGCGACCGGCGTGTGCGTGAGCCCCTTTGTCGCCTCGAAGGCTACTTCTTGCAGGACGGAGGCTGCAGCGTGCGGTGAGAAGTGGACCGTCCAGTGTGGAGCGCCGGGATCGCCGCCGCCCCAGAACGTCCACGCAGGCAGATCGGTGTGGCGGGCCTGCGCGGCGAAGGCGTCGAAATGGACGCCGGCAGGGTGATCCCCCGGAGCCTGCCAGCGGATCCAGCGGCCGTCGACAATGTGCTCCCAGCCGGCGTCGGCCAGCGGGCGTGTGGCTTCACCGATGGCCTCTTCTGAGAACTGGCTGCCCACCGCGAGCTGCTCGGCATCACCGTTGGCAAGGCTGTCGAGCAGTACGCGCATGATTTCGACGGGGGCCTTCGCGGTGGCTGTGGCGTGCCACAGGCGCGCACCGACCGGAGACTCGTACGCGGCGATCCTCCACCGGACGTCGTCCGGGTCGGCTTCGTGGACGAACTCGGCCCGCAGGACGAGGGATTCGTGGACGGCGTGGGTGGTCTCATCGGACCAGGTCCGCCACTTCTCCCACTCTCCGTGCGACTCGAGAAAGTCGTTCAGGAGCGCTTCATGGTTGCTGGCCTCGGCAGCATGCGCCTCTACGTGCCTGGACGCCGCCGGGGCCCGCTGGGCCTGGGCCGCACCCGGCGGCGAGGTGCGTGCCTGCTCGGCTTCGTGTTCGGTGTCGGTGGCTGGCGCCGGACCGGGGTGTACGGCGTCGCCGTAGAGGCGATCGAACTCGGTGATGGCCTCAACGGGGTTGTCGTACCGGGTCGATTCGGTACGCAGGTGGTTTTCCCCGTGGAGGTGGATGCTCGGGCCGTCGCGGTAGGTGCCGACGGCGACGGTGGTCCAGCCGTCGTGGGCGTGGGCGTGGATGATCAGGCGGCCGTGACGGATTGCGTCGTAGATCTTCTGGGCGTCGTTGGAGACCTCGCGGATCTCCTCGCGTGAGCACCAGGGCATGGGGTAGTTGGCCCAGGTCCATTCGGTGTCGATCTCGTCGCGCAGCTCGGGGGTGAGGTCCACGGTGATGTTCTCGGCTCGCAGGGCGCGTGCGGCTTGTTCGGCGTAGTGCGGTTCCTCGCGGTCGATGCGTGCCATGACCATGGTCTGTTCGTCCAGCGGCTCGAAGCCGTGGGTGGTGAGAAGGGCGTGGATCGTGCGGGTGGGGGTGCCCGTGATGGTGGCGGTGACGGCGCTGGAGCGGTGCTGGTACAGGTCGAGGCGGATGTGAGGGTCGGCTTCGGGGTGCGGCAATCTGTTCTCGTTTCGCGGCTCCGGCCGGCGCGGATAGGCCGGATCGGGGGTCATCGGAGTGCTCGTGCTGTCGTGGCTCGGGGCGGCGGACCGGCGCGGGAGACAGCCGGGCTGCGCGGGGCACGAGGAGTCGTCGGCGTTGTGGGGGCGGTGCTGCGCTGCCAGCGGGTTCGCAGGGCTGTGAGGTCGGCCAGGGCGCGGCGGCTGCCGGTGATCAGCTGGTGCGGAGTGTTGGCGGGGTCCTGGGCGTAGGCGGTGATACGGGAGCCGACGTCGAATGCGCGGGCCAGCAGAGCGCGTTCAAGGACTCGCTCACCCCAGTATTCGGGTGAGCCGACGGGGGTGGAGACCAGGGCGATGAGGTCGCTGGGGTCGAGGCCGTCAGAGAGGAGCCCGCGGTGCTGGGCTTCCCAGAGCACCGTGACCGCGTCCACGGGTTCTGCGCGGTGGGCCAGGGCGGTCAGGCACTGCCACACCGTGGCGTGCAGGGGCAGCACGAAATCGTCGGGCTGCAGCCAGCGCATGTCTTTCAGCGCTCCCGGGTGCCCTGTGGCTGTGGCGAGGAGAAGTCGTTCCTCGTCGAGGGCTTCCTCGCCGCTGTGCCCCGCGGCAGTGCCCGGCACGAGGGTGTGCGGCAGGGAGTGGGGGTGGGGGGCGAACTGTCCGGCGAGCGTGTCCAAGAACTGTGCGAGCGCATCAGCCTGGGCCAGGGTGGTGGCGGCCGGGTTGGGCAGGGTGACGTCGGTGGAGGTCTGGGAGAGGTGTTGGGCGTGCATGAGCAGTGTGCGCCGGGCGTGATCGGCTCGGATCATCCGGGCGTACGCCGGCGCGTGCTGGGGCCAGGGGCAGACCTGGATGAGGGTGTGGAGGTAGGCGGCGGTCAGCCCGGGGGCTTGGGGGCGCGCCGCGTCGAGGACAGCCTTGAGCCAGGCGGGATCGGAGCGGTGGGTCTGCGGGGTGGGTAGGGGCGCCGTGCGCATGGCCCGGAAGAGGGCGCTGTGAGCGTGGTTGCCGAACTGGTCCGCGTGCAGGTCGCCGATGTCGGCGAGTCGGTGGGGGTCGAGGAGAAGCGCGCCGAGCAGGGACTGCTCGGCGTAGTGCACCGGCTGCGGATGGGGCAGGCCGTCCAGGTCGTCCACGTACGGGTCGGTGGAGTGGGGCATTTACGCGGCCAGGGTGAAGTCGTCGGGGTGGAGGGTCTTGCCGAGGTGCGGGGCCAGCAGGTGGGCCGCGAGCCGGGGTGGCACGGCGTTGCCGATCTGGGAGAACTGCTGGCCTTTGTTCCCGGCCCAGGGGTAGTCGGCGGGGAAGGTCTGCAGGCGGCCGGCCTCCTGGGCGGTGATCCGGATGGACTCCGGCGCAGGCTTCTCCTCGTCAGTGGTGCTGGTTGCGGGTTCGGCGATCCAGACGCATTCGTTGGCGCGGTGGCCGAAGAACAGGGTGCCGGCGGGCTCGTCGGACCGGCGCACGGTCGCGTGGGACTGGTTGTTGCTGCGCAGTGCCCATGACCAGCGATCCGCTTCGGCGGTGAACACGGAGGAAGGAGCCTCGGCTGGTCGGCGCTCCGGGGCGCCGTGCCGAGCGCTCCACTGCGCGCGTTCCCGGCGGGACTGCGGTATGCGTGTGCTCTGGGGCTTCCAGGTTCCGCGGTCGCGGGCGTCGCTGAGGGTCTTGCGTGATCCGGACGGGAAGGGTTCCGGGCCGCCTCCCGGGCCTCCGCCGGCGCATACGGTCGGCACTGGGCGGTCGGTGCGGCCCCAGCCGAGGGCTTCGGCCATGGACACCCACTGGGTGCGGCCCGGCCCGAACAGCGACTCCGGCTCGGCGAACTTGGCGTGTGTGGGCGGCGGGGGCTCGGCGGTGCGGGTGCGGGAGGCGAGCAGGATCGCGCGCCGTCTCGTCTGCGGCACTCCGTAGTCCGCCGCGTTCAGGATCCCGGTCCACACCGAGAAGCCCCAGCTGCGCAGGATCGCGGCGTACTGGCGCCACAAGGGCAGGACGTCCGGGACTTCCTCCATCGCGATCCACTCGGGCTGGCCGTGCTGGTGGAGGGCGTGCAGGTAGCGCATGGGCTCGGCGGCGAGCAGGGAGCGCTCGTCCTGGCAGGCGGTGAGGAGCTGTTCACGGGTGTCCCGGCCGACGGCGAGGTCGGCGACAGCCTGGTGGACCAGGGGCTGGTCGAGGAGTCCGAGGCGTTTGCCGGCCATCGACCATGCCTGGCAGGGCGGGCTGGCGATGAGCCCGGTGGTCCTTCCCAGGAAGGGCCCCGCCGGATACATCGCGACATCGGTGCGGATGGTCAACTGCCCTGCCGCCGCGCGGGTCTTACAGGCCCACCCGTCCCGTTCCAGGCCGACGTCGCGCACCCCGAGGATGGTCAGGGCGTGGCTCCAGCCGCCGGGGCCGGCGAAGAGGTCGAGCACGATCACGTGGCCAGCTCGAAGCCGTCCTGGGTCGGCGCGTCCCCGTCGCCGCGGCAGGCCCAGGGCGAGCAGCCGTCTTTGGCGCCTTCTTCCAGAGTGGCGGGGTTTGCCTCGCCTCCGAGTTCCTGCTGCTTGGCGGTCCGTTCGGCGGCGGTGACGTGATTGATCGGAGCTTGATCGAGAGGGACGCGTGAGCGGTGCAGGAATGCCTCGCCCAGCAGGTGGTTGCCGCTGGCGTTCGCGCGGGCGTTGCCCTGGCGGATCGCGGCGTCGAAGGCCACCACGTCCGCCCACTCGGTCGGCGAGGTGTCGCGAATGTGGCGCCATTGCGCGTTGCCGTGGAACGGGCATCCCAGGCAGCTGCTCTTGGGGGTGTCCGCCAGGTCGAGCGAGGAGAGGTAGCGGACGCAGTCACTGCGTGACCAGCCCAGGTCGATGAGCGGGTGCCGGTTGCGCATGTACTTCACGTCCGCGTCCTTGGCGCGGTGGAACTCGTCGGTGGAGATGCCGACCCACTGCTCCACGAACACCTCGCGGGGGATACGGGCGGGGTAGGGGTAGCCGAGGAGTTCGCGGACCTGCTTCTTGATCGGTTTGATCTTGTATTCGCCGGTGCTTCTCTGCACTTCACTCTCATGGGTGAAGGCGGGTATATGACTCGTCAAAGGGCCTCCGAGATGGATGGGATGGGGTCAGGGGTGGTGGCGGCTCCGGCGACCGCCGGGTAGATCCCCAGGCGTCGGTAAGATCAGCGCTCTCAATGGGGGTGCGATGCGAACATCAGGGCGGGGCGGCGAGGGGCAGAAGTACGCGCTGACCTCGGACGAGGACGACAGCGACTTCTGGGGCTTTGCTCACGAGGCCGCGGGGTTGTTCACTCCGCTGCCGGATGAGGAGGGAGCACGCCGAGTGCACCTCGCAGGTTGCCTCCCGCAAGGTGGCCTGCTGAAGGGCATCGATCACATTGGCGGCCGTCGTGCTGTGGCGGGGAACGCCTGGTTCGAGCTCCTCGACGGTGACGGTGCCACCATGGGGTCCTACTTCGTCAACGAGGTCACCGTCCTCGACGTCAAGCCCTCCGCCCGCGGCGCCGGCCTCGTAGACCTCACGGTGACCCTGTGGTGCGAGAACGCTCTGGCTGGAGCGGAACAGGTGTGGGACCTGATCCGCACGGGGCACCTGAATCGCACCGGCATGTGGCACGAACTTGCCCCCGAGGAAAGACATGCGTGGCTGTCGGTGGCGCTGTGGTCCCGGGAGTACCAACGTCAAGGGAAGCCCGACGCTCCTGCAGGCCAGGTGTTCACCCTGGACGGCCGGCACATCGCTGACAGAGACACCTTCTACTGCGCGATCGGTGAGGCCATCAACGGGCCTGGCGGATACTTCGGCTGGAACCTCGACGCTCTGGACGACTGTCTGAGCGGCGGCTGGGGCGCCACCACTCCGTTCACCTTGCACTGGGAGTCGTCGACCGAGACCAGGGCACGGTTGGTAGAGCGCGTGCCCGCCGGCGATCGCGAGGTTGCGCTGTTCGACCTGTTCCTGGAGATCTTCGAGGAACGGGGTGTGGGCGTCATCCTTCGGTGACAGCTCGTTGCTTCCGGGCATCGGTCTGGGGAAGGTCATTCGGACTCCTTCGGACGGCGGCGGGCGGGGATGCCGAGGTGGACAGCTGGTCGTTGGGCTCGGCGTTGGGTCTCGTCGCGCTTGGCGCGAAGGAAGGTGAGGGTGAGGTCGATGCCCTCGATCTCGCCGATCCAGCCCTCGGCTTCGGCTTGCTGTCGGCGGTGCAGTAGGTCGGCTTCCAGCTCGGTGAGCCGGGCGAGCATCCTGGGGTTGACGTGGAGCATCGGGCAGCGGATGCACGCGTGTTCGTGCTGGCAGGGGGTGCCGTAGGGACGTCCGCAGGAGCCGAGCTCGACCTTGCGGCGGTCGAAGTGCTCCTCGAACTCGGTCCACTCCTGCTCGGTGGCGTCCCGGTATTCCTCCGAGGGCCGGACCTGGCGCCGTTGGTGCAGGTGGGCGTGGTAGTGGCGGATTACGTCCTCGTCGAAGACGGCGACGTAGCCGCGGGTGGTCTGGATGCTGAGGTGGCCGAGCAGGGCGGCGCCGATGTGGATGGGCAGGCCGCTGTTGACCAGCCCGGTGGCGAAGATCCTCCGGAAGTCGTGCGGGGTGAACTTCAGCCCGCGGAAGCCGGGGTGGGTCTCGGCCAGGTCCTCGCATCGTCGGCTGATCATCTTCTGGATGGTGCCGGGGTTGAAGATCTTCGATCCGATCGCTCCGTTCTGGCGTTGGAAGAGGAAGGGCATCGGAGCGCTCCAGACCTTGTCGTGCGGGTCATGGCGGCTGACCAGGGGGATCGGCCTTCCGCGCCGGCCGTGGCGGCGGATGATCGAGGCGATGACGTGGAACAGTTCGGCGGACATCGGGATGACGCGCTCGCGGTCGGTCTTGGACGGGGCGATGACCAGCAGGGCGATGACCTCGCCGTTCGCGCGCTGGTACTGGCGGATGCTGAGGTGGGTCAGCTCGCACAGCTCCTCGATGCGGACGCCGGAGTGCCGCAGGGTTTCCACTGCCGCCCAGTCCCAGAAGGCGGCCTCCTCCTCGGTTCCGAGGTGCACCAGCTCGCCGGAGTCCAGGTTCAGCACGCGGGTGGGAACTGCGTCGCCGTGCCGGAGGCGCTTCCGGTCCGATTCGCTGATCACCCGGCGGTAGGCGGTACCAGCATGGGTGAACACCTCGCCGTCGGCGGCCTGGTCGGCTCGTTCGAGCAGGAGCCTGGCCTGGTCGTAGCGGGATTCGACGTGCTCGACCAGAACGGGCAGGAGGGGCTGACGCTGCCGGGTGCGGTCCGCGGAGCGTTCGCTCACCTTCCGCCGACGGACGCCCAGGCCGTGGAGCTCACCGGGCGGGACGGGACACGGTGCGACCCAGGTGGCCCAGCGCTCGGGTTCGGCAGCGGCCCAGGTGTGCAGGTCGTAGTAGAAGCTCCGGACCGAGATGACGATGTCGTCCTGGCCCATCCTATGGGAGCCGTCGTCCTTGAGGCGGATCGTCTCCCGCCAGCGCGTGTAGAGATCAGGCGCGATCCGCAGGCCCTGCTGGCCGGGGTTGAGCTGTTCGATCCTCACCCAGAAGTGCTTGACCAGGAGGAGCGCGAGCTGTTTCAGACTGGCGTAGTCGAGGTCAGCACGGCGTCGGCCGAAGTAGTCGATCAGCAGCCCACGGACGGCTTGGTCGCGGACTCCGTACTGGTCGATGAGTTCCTCGATGGTCCGCTGGCCGCGCATCATGGCCGCCCGCATGGTCGTCGGCGTGGAGGTCGGGAACCGGCCCATGCCGATAAGAGCCGTCCACATTCCGTGCCCGAACAGGCGGTTGGAGGCGGGCTGGCCGGGCTGGAGACGGCAGCGGGCCAGACGGTTGTCGTGCGCGTACTGGAGGATCGACGCCGCGGTGACGTCGGCCAGCGCGACGCCCTGATAGGTCAGGAGGGTGCACATGTCGAGCACCGCCTCCCGCTGGTGTTTGAGCCGCAGCTCCTGTGCGGCGATGTGCTCCTCGAAGGTGATCAGCAACGGGTCGTTCTGCGCGGAGATGAACAGGGGCGTGAAGTTGTTCAGCTGGTTCTGCCGGAAGGCGAGCATCGAGGGCTGGACGACGCGGAGACAGAACAGCGTGCGGACCCCAGGGGTGACGGCAAGGCCGGTCGTCCGGCGGGATCCGAGGCTGTTCGCTTTGATCAGTCCCTTGCCCAGCGGGCTGGCATCCCAGCGCTCCTGCCAGGTCTGGCCCGGGTAGGTGGACAGGTACTGGAGGATCCCGCGGGTGGCCTGGCTGCGCTGGTGTCGGGTGACGGAGGGAGCGTCCGCCCAGACGTCGAAGGCCAGTCGGGAGATGTGGTTGATCGAGGCGGCGGACAGCTCTCCATGCGGTCGCGGCGGGGTATCCGCGACTGCGGCCTGCGGCTTCATCGGACCGCCCACGAACCGGCTCGGGAAGGTGAGCCCCTCCACGATGGGCCCGTGTCGGCGGCTGACGCCTGTGGTCGGGCTGGCCTGTGACCTAGGCACCGAACACCGCCTTGATGTCGTCCGCGGAGTACCCGGTGGGATAGCTCGTCGCGGGCCGGGGGGTGCTGTAGTGCTCGGCGAGCTTGTCGAACATCTCCTCCACCCGGGCGGTCAGGTAGCGGCTGGTGGTCTGGATGTTGGCGTGCCGCATGATGGCCTGGACCTCGACCGGGGTGAGCTTCCCGCCGTTGGCCATCCGGGACGCCGCCGTGTGCCGAAGGTCGTGCAGGGTCCAGTTCGTGCCCAGCAGCTCGTTTGCCCGCTGCATGATCCGGCGCATCGCCCAGTAGGACAGGGGGCGATCACTCCCGCGCCGGGTGCGCCAGACCGGCTCGCCCCGCGACGGCGTGCCCGCCTCGTCGAGGTAGCGGGCCAGCCGGAGGAATGCCTGCGGCGAGGCCGGCACCGCTTCCCTCTCGCGGGTGCCCTTGGAGATCACGTAGATCCGCTGGCCGGCCCAGTCGATGTCGTTCACCCCCACCCCGAGCAGTTCGACCGCGCGGGCGCCGCTGGAGACGTAGAACTCCAGCAGGGCTCGGTCACGCTCACAACCCATGCGGTCGAACAGCTCGTCCCAGAGCCGGTCGGGGATCGAGCGGGGCGGCCGGTCGGAGACCTTCTGCCGAAGCCGGGCCCGCCCCACGACCGCCCGCGGCTCCAATGGACTCCGGTGCGCAAGGGCCCGCCGACGCTGCGGTGAGATGGGGACGGGATTGACCACCGGCCCGTTGCCCTGATGGGCGTGGAACCCGTAGAAGCCGCTGACCACCGACAACGCGTGGTTGATCGTCCTCGGCGCATACCCGGCACGCAGTGCAGGCTTGCCGGTCCTCAGATTGACCGACCCCGGCGCGGCGCCACCTGCCCGCGTCCGCTCGCGTTGCGGATTCGAGGCCGTCCGCAGCCACCCCGCCAGCACCGCGACCTCAGACTCAGTCGCCTTCTCCCACGCCACCCCCAGCAGCCACAGCAGCCGGAACCACCGCAACAGGCCGTACCCGTAGCTGCGTACCGTCAGCGGACTGCAGTCGTTCAGTGCCAGATCTCGCAGGTAGGCGGTAGCCGCCTCGATCTCGTCGTCGTACGCGTTCACGACGATGTACGGCGGGTGGACGCCCCGAGCGGGGACAACGGCCCCCACCCGGGGCAGCTCGGCCCGCCCCTCGATCAGTTCCTGTCGCAGTTCCAAGGTGTTCCTCCTCGTCGATCGCGCTGACCATCACGTCGATCAACGAGGGGAGTTGGTGCAGATAACGGTGCACTGCCGCCGTGTCATGCCGGCCTTGCCGTCCTGGCTGCGGATGTGGAGCGGCATGGAGGCGAAGCGGTGCTGCGGGTCGAGCGCGTCGTCGCGGATGTTGCCGGTCGACACGCGCAGGAGGGGGATGCCCGCCGGCGCGGCTATCTCCTGCTCCAGGCGCTCGAGGTGTGCATAGACGGCACGCGGTTCCCATCCGGTGTCGGCGAATATCGCGTAGTCGACCTTGGGAAGGACGCCTTCGGCGGACAGGGCAAGGAGAGTGCTGGATTGGACTCCGGCGCCCAGGGAGAGGGCGCGGAACTGCGGCTGGTCGGAAATGGTCGATCCTGGGGAGGTGGGGAGCGATACGGAGGGCCTGGAAGGTGGGCAGGTCGGCCCCGTTCAGCGGCTTCGGGCGGTGTTCGGGAGGGGCGGGGTGTCGTCGCGGGCGCGCGCCCGGCGTTGCCGGGGCCGGCGGTTCGATGGCTGAGGCGAGGGTGGTGATGCCGACCGGGGTGAGGCGCGCGCGGTCCTGGGCTGCCGATGTAGGCGGTTGTCTCAACGAGGTGCTTCGTCTCCAGGCGCGCGGGGTGCTCATCAGCGCCTTGGTTCGCGGGAGCGCGTGAACTCGCGGCCCAGTGCGATTCCGGCCACGGCGTGTCCGCGGGCGATCTCGGTCAGGGGGGCACTGCACGGCAGTCAGCGTTGATCGGTGTCCGCTGCGGTGGCCCGGCGCTGTCGCGTCGCGGTGGCCAGCGTCACCGCGTCGCTGACGGCGGCTTCCGGGGCTTGGGCGGTCAGCGGCCAGGGAGGAGCCGCTGGAGAGGCGTGGGCGGTGGCGGCTCGTCGAACGGCAAAGCTTCGGCGGGCGGCTCGGACGCGAGCGTCCGGCGTACCGTCACACACGGGTGAATGAGCCGTTTCTCCAGTCGACTTGCCGTGGACCGGGTGCGCGGTGAGGTTCAAGCGGCAGGGCGGAAGTCGCTCTGGTTCGGGTCCGCCTTGGCGAGCGCGCGGGCCGTGATGTCCTTGGACGCGCGGGCAGAGGCAGCCGAGAGGTCGTCGGCTCCCGGCTCCAGATACCAGGGGCGGAGGTCGAGCATCGCGACGCGCAAGCCGGTGGCGAAGGCGAGCGCGGTGCCCTTGGGCAGGGCCCGGATGGCGTCGGCGGCCAGGATGCGCTCCTGCCGCATGCTCACGGAGGTGGACTTGCCCGACTCGGAGGTCGAGGTGGACGTCGTCTCCACGTCGTGATCGCCGATCAACCGGGAGAGCTTGTCGGCGAAGTCCGGGTCGTCGATACCCGAGCCGATGACCTTGATGGTGGAGGCGGACCACATGGCGTCCATGCCCGCGTCACCCCAGACCTTCTGGCCCTGCCGGTAGGACTGCAGGATCGTGATCGGGATGATTCCGCGGCTGCCGAGGTGGGAGTACAGGTCCGGCAGGTCCGAGATTTTGCAGACGTTCGCCGCCTCGTCGAGAATCGCGAGCATCGGCGGGTCCAGGCGCCCGCCCGCTCGTTCGGCCTGGGCGGTCGCGGCACGCATCACGCTGTCCGCGCACGCCGCGATCAAGGCACTCGCGCCGCCTCCGCCGTCCTTGGAGAGCAGATACAGCGTGTCCTTCGAGGTGACGAACGTGCTCGGCTTGAACTCCGGTACGTCCTTTTGCGGGGTCACCCAGGCGGCGATCTCCGAGTTGAGCAGGGCTGCGGCGTACTGGCGAGCGGTCTCGTAGATGCCGTCCCTGGTTTCGGGCGGGCCCTCCACGGTGCCCTTCAACTGCGCGGCGACCGCGGCGAACCCGTGGTCCCGCAGGATGTCGAGCGGGGTGCGGTCGGCGGGGAAGGCGAGCCAGGCCATCACGTCGGTGATCGGCCGCTCGTCGAGCGCGGCAGCCAGGAAGAGCTGGGAGAGGATGTTGCTGCCGGCTTTGGACCAGAAGTCGCCCTGCTGGGACGCGTCCACGGAGGCGGCGAGGAAGTGGCCGGCCAGCCGGCCTGCGCCGTCGAGGGTCTTGGCGTCGGCCAGGGGGTTCCACCACATGGCCCGCTTGGCGTGGGCGATCTGCTGCGGGTCGAGCGTCCAGGCCCGTCCGACGGCTGCCCGCGCGTCGAGGGTCGCGGTGTAGGCATCGCCCGCGGCCTTGTTGGACGTGAGCAGGACCGGGCCGGGGGCGTTGAGGATGGAGGGGATCGCCAGCGAGGTGGTCTTGCCCGAGCGGGGCGCCATGATCGCGACGGCGACGTCCTCGTACCCCATGCGCACCTCGTGCTTCGTGCCCTGGAGGTTGCCGAGGAGGATGCCGGTGTCGGCCGCGTCGAGGTGCTTGGCGTCTTTCAAACTCGGGCGCAGCGAGCGTGCCTTGGCGGTGATGGCCTTGGACATCAGCGGCTCGATGTCCCGCTGCTTGGCCATGCCGGCGACCCGCTTCTTGCGCCCGATGCCGCCTCGGTGCCGCTTGTAGATCACATCGGCGGTGACGGCCAGGGCAAGCAGCACGGCGCCCGGTAGGACGCGTGTGCCCAGTTGCAAGGATGTTTCGCCAACATGGGGCCACAGCTGGTCGGGATGGAGCAGGGCCTGCACCGGCTGGTACGGGGCACTGGGGCCGGCGTCAGTGGCCCAGGCGGTGAGGTTGCCGCCGAGCCAGGCCAAGTTGGAGAGCGGCACGGCGACGCCGAGTACGGCGAGCAGGAGGCGGAAGGCCATGTCGTAGCCGTCGCCGGAGGAAGAGGCGGAGGAGGGAGGCAATGGGGCACCTGCCGGGGAGAGCGGATGGAGGGGCGCCGTGAGCGGCGGGGGCGCGGACGGCCGGGGAGCGGCTCCGGGCGGGGCCGGCCGGAGATTCGGCGTGCCGTGCGCTGGGCGTGGTTCAGCGGCCCCGGGCCGGAGCAGCGGTCACCTCGGTGAAGGGTGCCGGCGCATGGCGGGTGAGCGGAGCACTGCGGCGGGTCTTGCGGGCGGCGGCACGGGCGGCCTTCAGACGTGCCGCGTGGGCGGCGGCAAGTTGCTTGCCCTGGGCCCCACAGTCCACCTGAGTGACCAGGTGGGCGTGCGGGACGTCGTGGCGAGCGCGCGGCACGGGCGCAGGGTCGGTGAGGGCGGTGGCGAAAGCGGCGAGCAGATGGCGGGGTGTGTGGTCGGCGAAGTAGGCGTGCCAGAGCCGTTTGTGGCCGCCGAGGCCGGTGGGGATCGCGACTTCGGCTGTCCAGCTGAAGTAGTCGCTGGTCAGCGTCGCCTGCCGTTCCATGTGTGTGATGCCGTCCGGATGGTGCGCCGCCTCGTTGCCCCGCTCGTCGCGGTCATAGCCCCAGCCTGCCGCCTTGAGCACCGGCCACACGTCCGGCTCCGATGCCGGCGTGGGGCGCTGTAGTGCGTCGGAGAATCCGGCGATGACCTCGGCGGGTACGTTCGCGCCGAACGAGGCGTGCCAGCGCTGCCCGTCGGCGTGCGACACGACCCGCCACCAGGAGGAGTAGGAGGCTGGTTCGGGCTCGAGTACGAGCGTGTACCGGAGGTCGGGACTGCCCAGGACGACGTGGGGGAAGTCGGGATCTGAGTGGTTGTTCCAACCGGCGGCCCGCAGCGCCTGGGTGACATGAAGGGGATCGCCGGGCCCGGCCAGGTGGCGCGGACTGGTGTCGAACCAGATGCGGTTCGAGGGATCGTCGGCCTTGCTGGAGATGTAGGTCATGTGGGAGCGGGTCACGGCTGAACCGGCGGATGTGCGGACTGAAATGCGTGACCGCCCAGGCCCTGCACGTTCCTGTGCAGGGCATGCCGGTCGGTGGCCTCCGGGGCGGCGTCCCGGAGGCCGTCGAAGATCAGGCGGATCTCGCCGGTCACGGAGTTGATGGACTACGGGAAGGGAGGGTGAGTCCGGCGCCCGGACCGCGTGGGCCCGTCGTGCGGCACGGGGGATCGTGGGCCAGCAGGTCGCGGCCCTGCTGGTAGGCGGGCCACAGATCCGGGCCGGCATGGGTGCGGGTGGCGAGCGCGCGAAGGGCGGCCGAGGCGTTGACGGCTACGGTTTTGTCCAGGTGCTGGAAGAGCGGCTCGTCGCTGGAGCCGTCGCCGTAGGCGATCACCCGGTTCCGGGGCACACCAGCCGTCTGCCGGATGGCCTGCACGAGAGAGGGCTTGTCGCCGGGTCCGGGGGCGAGGTCGGGGTCGAGCGGTTCCGCGCGGGTCCATGGCAGGGTCGGGCAGGGGGTGCCGACGACGTAGTCGATGCCGCGGCGGTCCACGAGGAGTTCGGCGAAGCGCTCGTTCGACATGGTCACCACTGCGCACTTCTCACCGCGGTCGTGGATGTCGGCGACGACATGGTCCAGGCCGCGGATCCACGCCGCGTTCTCGAAGATTTCGATCATGTCTGCTTCGGTGAGCGGCTGAGGACTGCCCGTGCACAGCTGGTGAAAGGCGACCGCGAACTCGGGGTGGGTCATCTCGTGGCGGGCCAGACGCTTCTCCAGGTCCAGCACCTGCGGGTGACAGCCGAGGTGGCGCGCAATTTCCAGCGCCGCGCTGTGCGGCTGCCCGGACGCGCCGTCGGCGGGCGGTCCCAGGATCGTTCCGTCCATGTCGAAGACATGCAGGGCAGGGCTCATAGGGGGTGGATTCCTTCGGCGGGAGAGGGGTGTTGGCTGCGTGGTCAGGGCTTCCTCGGGGTCTTGCAGTCCGCCGCATGTGCTCGGTGAGGCGGTCGGCGAATCCGACGGACGGACGCTGAGGCATCGCGCCGGCGTGGGCGACGGTGTGGCGCCCGCCTCCGGGTAGCTGGTGGGAGGAGGACGATGTGCTCCTGGCCGGTGCGGAGGGCGGCTACCGGACGCGGCCTGGGCTGTCCGGAGGGCGTCGCGGGCCGCGCGGGGCCGCTGAGGGGGCGGCGAGGCGGGCGCTGAGCCTGCGGACGCGGTCTTCCAGGGCGAACGCGACCTGCGCGGCGGGCACCACCCGGTCCGTGCGGGTGACAAAGGCGGGGTTGCGGGTCGGAAGAGGGACCCCGTCGGGCCGAGCCACCGGGGTGGGGTCGGCCAGAGCGGCGGTGAACGCGGCGATCAGGTGCGGCGGAGCATGCTCGCCGAAGCGGGCCTGCCACACCGGCCGGGATTCGCTGAGCGCCACGGTGACGAACAAGGGGCCGCTGCCCTCGCCGAAGCGTTGGACATACGCCGTGCCGTCGGGCGAGATGAGCCCATTGGGGACGTTGCCGGGTGTCCACTCGGCTTGCCGGAGCGGTTCACAGGGGTCGGCTTCACCGGCGGTAGGAGGGCTGGTGAGGGCGTCGGTGAGGGCGTCGGTGAAGCCGGCGAGGATCTCGACCGGGGTGCGTGCACCGAAGCTCGCGTACCAGGCGGGCCTGTTCTTCCCGGCGGCGTGGTGAAGCGTCCACCATTGGCCGTCGGGGTCGGGCTCCAGCCGCAGCAGCGCCTTCCGGTCGGGGCTGGTGAGCAGGACGCGAGGCATCAGCGGGTCGTTCCCGTGGCTCCAGCCGCAGGCGCAGTGGAGGGGAACGGTGATCCAGGCGGGATCCCCGCCGTCGGCCAGGTGACGCGGCGCGACGTAGGTGGCCTCAACGGTGGCCGGAGCGCTGTCCACGGTCACCTCCTTGCCGGGACTGGCCGGCCGCTGGGGTTGGCGGCGGGGCGAGGGGCGAGGGGGCGTGCCGGGCGGCGGAGTTGATCTCGCCGATGACGTGGCCGTGGGTGGCCCAGTCCACGAGGCAGTTCCCCGCTGCGGCGTGATGATCGGCGAGGGAGTCACAGAAGCCCGGTGTGCCGGGCCGGGCGCCGTCGGGGAGACCTTCGTGGGCCGTTGTCCACTCCTGCTGCAGCGCCTCCAGGCGGTCCAGCGCGGTGTGCAGGACGCCGAGTTGGTGGGCCCAGCGGTGTTGAGCTCCGTGGACAGGCAGGTGCGCGAGCTGCATCTGGGCCGTATCCAGCAGGTGACGGGCGCCGGTGTGAACGGGTTCGAACGCAGCCGAGGTGTCGGCACCGCGCTGGCTTCGGCGGCGTCGGCAGGTGTCCTCGTCGTGCGGCTGGCCGTCGAAGCCGGTGTGCTCTTGGGAGTCGGCATTCCAGTCGTCGAGGATCTTGTTGCTGTCGCGGAGGAAGCCGTCGAGGTGGTGCAGAGCCTCGCGGTGCCGGGCAGCGGGATCAAGGGGGATAGCGGTGTGTCCTCGTCAGTTCGTGATCAGCGGCGTGCGGCGGTGCGGCCGGTGAAGACTTGGGTGGGGGCCCTGGTGCCGGGCCGGGTTCGGACGGAGTTGCGGGCCCATGTGGCGGCGCGGGCGCCGGCGATGCGGGCCTGCTGCCACGCACGGAGCTGGGAGGGCAGGACGGAGACGGAGCGGGTCCGGATCTGCCCGCTGTGCGGCACACGCCCGCGCGGACGCATCACAGGCTCGGGACTGGCCAGAGCGGTCGAGAAGGCTTGCACGAGATGCATTGGGGTGGTGGCGGTGAAACTCGCGGTCCAGCCGTTGCCCTGCTGGTCCCGCGCGCCGGACCACCACACCGCCTCGCCGTCCGGGCCCCGGCGGAACTGCATCCATGCCGATCCGTCAGGGCTCACCGAGGTGACGTGTCCGCCGTCGGGCGGAGTGCGCCAGCGCTGCTCCTGGAGCGGCGCCCATGCGGAGGGGGCGTGCGCGGAGCGGGGCTGGGTGAGCGCGTCGGTCAGCCCGGAGATGATCTCCACCGGTGTCTGCCGGCCGAGGTTCACACACCACTCGTCCTGCCGTCCGGACGGCCTGCCGTGGATCGTCCACCCGCCCGGCACCACAGTGGGGTCGTAGGCGATGTGGACTGTGCGGTCCGGGCTCTCCAGGAAGAGAGGACCGTCGGCCTTGGTCTTGTCCCGCCAGCCGGAGGCGCGCAGGAACTCGGAGACGTGGCGGACATCGCCGCCGCCGGCGAGGTGCCGGGGCTCCACCAGGTAGTGCTGCTCGGCCTGTTCGCCCGGGCCCCAGCCTGGCCACTGCTTCCTGGTCACCGGTGCCGCCGGACGATCAGCGGCGCACGTGCGGGTGGCGCCGCCGCCATGGTGGTGGGCCGTGTGCCGGCGTGGCAGAGGGTTTCGCAGTGGTCGTCCACATCGAGGCCGATGTCGTGGAGTTCGTTCGCGGCTCGGCCGAGGGCGAGCGACACCTGTGCCGGCAGGGCGCCGCGCTCGGCCTGGGTCTTGGCGAACTCGCTGCTGGTGATCACGAGGTGGGTGACGCCGCCCAGGATTCCGTTGTCCGGATCGAGGCTGCAGGCGATGACCTGTGCGGCCTCATGCGGGGGCAGTTGCGCGAGGTGGTCGGCGAGCCGGCCGAGCTGGCGGGTGATCTCGTCGGCCAGATTCACCGGGTACGTGGGGTGAGGCATGCATCCTCCAGGATGCGGTGTCGGGATGGGGGCGGTGGCGGCTGCCTCGGCGGCCTCGTCATCGGGTCCGCGAGGTGGCGGCGCGGGTGATGGGCGGTGCCGTCGGCTGTGGCGGGGCGGCGGTCGGCGCGGCCCGGCCCGAGGGGTGTTGGAGCGCGGTGTCAATTCCCCGGGCGGCGAGCTGCCGTCCGGCTTCCTGCGCAGCGCGGGCCTGGGCGCGGGTGTCGTCGCTGTTCAGCCGGTAGATGCCGGTCGCCACCTCGCGGACGAAGCCGGCGGCGGTCAGCACGGTGGCGGCGGCTTCGCCGATCGGGGCGGCGGCAAGGCTTCCGTCCGGCTGCCAGGTGAGGACGACCCGGTCCAGGTGCGAGGGCTCGACGCCGGCGGCGGCCTGGCGACGCACGTGATCCAGTGCCGCCTCGTAGCGGGGCAGCAGGTCGCCGGCGACCTGCTCGGCACCCAGGAACGGGTCGTCGCCCACGACGATCCCGTCGGGCTCGCGCACCCCGCGAAATGCCTCGGCCACAACGCGGGGCGCGACGGCGGCGATCAGGAATCCGCTGACATCGTCGCTCCGGTCGCAGACGGCGAGCTGTGCGCCGTCATCGCGGGTCAGAACCGCTGCCTGCTGCAGCGGGTGCCTGGCAAGGGACTCGGCGACGCGGTCCATGTCCCATACGTGGTCCGTCAGCGCGGCCAGGTCGTCCGGGTCAACAGTAGGGAAGGTGCTGGTCCAGGTGCCGGGGAGTTCGGAGGCGAGGACGTCGGCGAACGAGGCCAGGCGCCTGGTGTCTTCGTGGTGGGGCATGTCTTCCTCGACGGGAGAGGGGCGGGCAGCCGCAGACGGCGGAGCGTCTACGCCAGCTGGCGGCGGCCTCTTGGCCGCAGGGCCGCGGGCCGGGTACGGGGTGTGCCGGTCGGCCAGGGCGTCCGGGTGTGGAAAATAGGACAGAACGCACGACGTGCGGGTGCCCGTGTGCGAGGCGGCGCAGGCGCCGGGCGGAGAGCACTTCGGCAGCTTCCTCGGTGTCGAAGCCCTCGTCGCGCTCGACGTGATACCCGGCGGGCCCGCAGACGAGCTACGGCTTCGGTGTTGGTCGTGCCGTGACCCGGACGGCCGGTGGCGCGCAGGCGACGCGGGAGTGGGGCGTGCCGGTCAGGTGTGCTGCCGCGGCGTCGAGGTCGTGCCGGATGCCGTGGAGGCGGAGGGCGAGCAGCTCCAGGCGGTGCGCTGCGTCCGCACTGGTGGTGCCGGGATGCTGGGCGATCCGGTGGGCGGCGTGCTCGACGAGTCCGCGGACCGTGGCCAGTGGTCCGGATCGCTCGTCGGCGAGCTGCGCGAGGACGGCCGCAAGCGGGGTCGATGTCGTCGCAGCCCGGGAGACGGCCTGCTGCCTTGGTGTGTTGCGTACGGGGATCAGGCGAAGGTCCGCCTCGATGCGCCGGGATTCATCCGCGAGGCGCCGCAGGACGTCGGCAGGCTGGGGGTGCCAGGTGCCGTCGAGGCGGATGAGGCTGGCGATCAAGTCGAGGCGTCGGGGCTGGGCCTGGACCGCGATCCACCGACAGCCGTCTTCCTCGCCGGGGACTTCGACGCCGGCGGCGCGGGCGAGCCGGTGAGCGACCTCGGCCCACGCCGCACCCGGCAGTGTGCGGTCGCCGGGGTGGAGCCGGACGGCGAGGTGGAAGATCGCTCGCCGGTCGTCCCTTTCGCTGGCGGTGAACGGGTGCTCCAGGTACGGGTCTTCGAGGTGTTCGGCCCACTGGAGGGAGGTCCAGATCTTCTGCTCGTCGTCCAGGGTAGAAATCCAGCCCCGGCCAGTGGGCGACGACGGTGTACTCGGTCAGCCCTTCGTCCGGCGACACCGGGCGCCCCAGTGCCTCTGCGAGCGGGTCGTGCGGGCTGTGGGTCCGCTCGGCCAGGCGGGGGATCACCGGCCGTCCCGAGCGTCGGCGAGGTGCACCAGCTGGTTGAGGGCGGTGGTGGAGTACCAGCCGCAGTCGACGTCCTCTTGGGCGCCGGCCAGGCGCGGCACCAGGTACGTGCGCAGGGCTTGCTGGTAGATGAGGCAGTCGGGGCACTGGCCGGTGAGGTGGACGAGGTAGCGCGGGTGCGCGGTGATGTACGTGCGCTCGCCGCCGGCCGCGTCGAACAGCCGCCAGCCGTCCTCGTCGGTCGGGGTGTGCCACGAGGGCGTGACGATCTTGTAGGTGTCACCCCACAGTTCGTTACCGGCGATGCCCTTGAGGATCACGACCGGGTCGCCGGGCCGGAAATGGGCGTGGGTGATGTCGCGTTCGGGGGTGACGATGTCCCCGGGGGCATACGGGCGGCGGCGGGACACGGGCACTGCGGGGTTCCTTCCACGAGGTGCGTGGGGAGGCGGTGGGAGGAACAAGGATCCGGATGATCCCCGGTTTCGGTAACCGGGGATCATCGGGTACAAGACCCGGCGCCCTACCCGAACGGATTCTCGGTGCCGAGGTCGTCGCCGGCGGCGGCGTCCAGGAGTTCGGGCAGGTCAGTGCCCTCGGCGTCGCGCTGGTCGATCCACCATCCGGCACGGGTGACGGTGCGGATCTTGTCCTCCACAACCGCCCAGTCGTCCTCCTCCCAGCTGCCTTCGCTCACCAGCGCGCTGTACGCGCTGGTGACGAGTTGGTGGCGGCAGCGCTCTCCCCAGTCCAGGGCCTTCTCGGGTCCTTCCAGCGGCGCCATGTGGAACTTCTGGGCCCACTCCGAGGCGGCCTGCGCTTCCTCGGCGCGCTTGACGGCGAGCCACTCCTGCCTGCTGGCGATGTCCTCGCCGCGTGCGGCCTTCCAGCATTCGGAGCACTCACGTGCTTCGAGCCAGCGGGCGAATCCGGCGCGCCGGTCGGCGGGACGGCCGGACAGGTCATGGATCATCTCGTGGCCGCAGCAGTGCTGGACGGTCCACTTCGTAGGGACCCCCGGGGAATTCCGTTTGATGGGCGTTACGTTCGAGGTCGGGCTGCTGGTCTGGGGCTCCAAATTGAGTGCCTTTCATTGGCGGTTGGGGTGGTGGCCTGCGTCGTCTCAGCGTGTCCTGCGGATGGCGTCTGTGGCCGCCGTGGCGATGGCTACGGGAGCGCTGGAGGGCTGGGGCAGGTGCAGCAAGGTGGTCCCCGGCAAGTGGTGGGACTCTGCGGTGAGGGTGAGCTGGAGTACGGTGCAGCCGGCGGTCGTGAGCTGCTTGACGCGGGTGACGGCTTGAGCGGTTTCGTCGCTGCCGTACCGGGCGTCGGTGACGATCACGAGGAGGCGGCCGGCGCCGGGGCGGCTGAGTTCGAGGCCGTGGTCGAGTGCGTCGATGGCGTCGCCGAGGTTGTGGTGGCCGCCGTTGGCATCGAACGTCGTCACGCGCTGTGGTGCTCGGTGGGTGGGTCGGGTCAATGCGGTCAGGTGTCTGTCATAGGCGATGGTGGCGGTAAGGGAGTCGGGGTCGGTCAGGGCTGCTGCGCGTGCCACGATCCAGGCAGCGGACGCGACGGGCGCACAGACGGCACGCATGGAGCCGGAGACGTCGACGGCGATACCCACACGCAGCGGTGGGGTTGGCGAGTTCCGGGTTCTGGCACAGATCTTGGGGAGCCGTCGCAGAGCGTGACATCGTTGTTCGATTGCGAGGTCCTGGCTCGTACAAGACGGCGCACGCCTTGTTCCCCGACGACCGGCAGTGACGCTCCCTCAGGTGCATTCCGTTCGCTGCCGTGGTCGGCGGTGGGCGGTGATGGTGCTGGGCATGCAGACCGACACGCTGTTCTGGGACTCGCTGGTGTTCGAGGGGATCGACGAGGTGGAGGTCGACGCGGTCACGGCCGCGTTCGGCACGGTCGAGGTGGTGGCGAGAGGTCGCGCGGCCTCGGCGGCCTGTCCGGACTGCGGCCTCTTCTCGGGCCGGGTCCACGATCGTTACCAGCGCAGGCTGAAGGACCTTCCGCTCGCTGATCAGGGCTTTGTCATCCGGCTGACGGTCAGGCGCTTCATCTGCGGGTCGGCGGACTGCCAGCGCCGGACGTTCGCCGAGCCGTTCTCCCGGCTGACTGTCCCGCACTCACGGTTCACCACGCGGCTCAACCACGTCCTGGAACGGGTAGGGCTCGCCCTGGCGGGGCGGGCCGGCGCTCGGCTGGCGGCCCAGCTGGGCTTCGGCGCGGGACGGATGACCCTGTTACGCAGGGTCATGGCATTGCCCGATCCGCGGTTCAGCACGCCGCGGGTGCTGGGCGTGGACGACTTCGCAATCCGCCGCGGACAGACCTACTCCACCGTCTTGACCAGCGTCGAAGAGCATCGCGTGGTCGATGTGCTTCCCACCCGTGACGCTGGGCCGCTGGCCGCGTGGCTGATCCGCCATCCCGGTGTGGAGATCATCTGCCGGGACCGGGCGGGCGCCTACGCCGAGGGCGCCCGGCGCGGTGCCCCCGATGCTCTGCAGGTCGCTGACCGGTTCCATCTGTGGCAGGGCCTGGGCCGGGCCGTGGAGACCTGCGTCGCCGCCCACCGCGACTGCCTGCGCAACCCGTCGCCCAGCAGCGTGTTGCCGGAGGCCAGCGGAGGGGCTTCCAGTCGGCCGCAGGACGACGCGGAGCCAGTCGGCCGACGGGCCGAGCGGAAGAAGGCCGCACACGCCCTGGTCCACGAGCTCCTCGCCCAAGGCCACTCACGCCGGGCGATCGCCCAGCACCTGGGCTGGGGTTTGAACACCGTGCTCCGGTACGCGAGCGCCGCACGCTGGCAGGACACCATCCGCGAGAACCGGCCCCGACCCAGCAGGCTGGACCCGTACAAGCCCTACGTGGAACGGCGATTCGCCGAGGGATGCACCAGCGTCGCCCGGCTGCACGGCGAGCTGGTCGCCGAGCATGCTCCCGTCACCTACGGCATGGTCCGTGCCCACATCGCCACCTTGCGCGGGGCTCCGGCCGCCGCACCGCCGCGGCCGCCGACGGTGCGGCAGGTGACCGGCTGGCTCACCCGACATCCTGCGACCCTGACCGAGGAGGACCGAGCCGGTCTGAAAGACATCCTGGCCCGCTGCCCCGAACTGGACACGGCAGCCGGACACGTCCGCGACTTCGGCGAGATACTCACCGACCGCCTCGGCGTCACGCTCCCCACCTGGATCGACGCAGTCGACGCCAGCCAGCTGCCCGGCCTCACCGGCTTCGCACTGCACTTGCACCGAGACTTCGACGCCGTGACAGCCGGGCTCACCCTCGACTGGAGCTCCGGCAGCATCGAGGGCGCCGTCAACCGCATCAAGAAGATCAAGCGACAGCTCTACGGCCGAGCCGGATTCGATCTACTCCGCAAGCTGATCCTGCTCCAGTAGCATTCCGTAACTCCTCAAGATCTTCCACTATGGAGCCGTATCGCGCAGGTCAGGGCGGTTCCTTGGCAGTCCGAAGCCTGCCATCTCCTTTTCCTCGTAGGACAGGAAGCCCAGGCTCCGGTAAAACGCGTGGTTGCGGCTGCCCTCTGGTGACGCCTCGTGGTCTGTGGACAGGAGGAAGAATCGGCAGTGGGAGTAGCGCCGCATCAAGTGCTCGACCAGTGCCCGGCCAACCCCCTGCCTGTGGTTCGCCGGATTGACCACGACGTCCTGGACGTAACAGATGTGCTCGTCGTCGGAGATGGTCCGGGCCAGTCCCAGGAGGGATCCCGATCCGTCTCGTGCCGTGATGACGAGGTGAGAGTTCGCGAGACCGCGACAGAGCTTGTCGACGTCGCTGGTGTAGCCCTCCCAGCCGACCACGTCGTAGAGCTTCAGCACCTCAACAGGATCGAAAACGCCCTCTTCTGCTATGAACATGTCGATCCCCTATGCGCTGGTGCCACTTCTCATCGTCAACTCGACATCACACACGTCGGGCACGTCAAGATCGATCGCTGTCGGACCCAGCCGCCTTTCATCCGAACGCTGGATGACGCTCTGCGACGGCTCCCCAAGATCTGTGCCAGAACCGAGTTCCGGCGGCGGGTGTGGGTGAACGGTTCCGCGGTGGGGACCGACCCGGCCGCGCGCTGAGCGTCGCGGGCGAGGGCCGCGCGCATGTTGAGGCGGCCGGGCGGGGTGGGGCTGGTGGTCCGCTCCTCGGTCCGCTCGCGGTAGGCGGCGGCGCGCAGGGCGCGGCTCAGGCGCGCGGCGGCACTCTGCTCGGCGGCGGTGGGCCTTCGGGTGCCGGTGACCGGGTTGCCTTTGGGCGCCGGTGTGCCGTCGGGGGTGACGGTGGTACCACGGGCGTTGAAGACCGACTTGGCGGTGGCGGCGGCTTTGCGTCGCTGGCCGGCCCGCTGGGCGCGGTCCTGGGCCTGCGCCTTGGACTGCGCGGCCATGGCGTTGGTCGCTGCGGCCTGTGCCGCGAGGTCGGCGGCGTCGGTGGCGGCCGTGCTGTCCAGGACGACCCCCACGGCGCCGGACAGCAGATCGGTGAGGTTCTCCGGCACGGGCAGGGCGGTGGCGGCGGCGTCCAGAGCGGCGCACCATCTTTGAGCGTGCGCGAGCATGGTCGTGGCGTCGTGGTCGGCGCACTGGTGGGCTGCGGTCCAGATGCGGGTGAGGGTGACCAGCAGGTCTGCGCCCAGCACCTTTTCGCACAGATCGGCGGCGGGCAGCGCCTACCCGGCTTCGTATTCGTGGGCGTAGTGCCCGATCACCTGCCAGCCTGGTGCGTCCGGGTCGCCTCTGAGAGCGATCACCGTGGAGTCGTCGTCCTCGATCAGATAGGCGAGGGTGATCGGCTGCCCGTCAGCGGCGTACCACGATTCGATCAGGTCCAGTTCGCTACGCCTCCGCGCGGCCTGGGCCACCCCGGCCCACATCTGCTGCTCCCCGCTGGTTAGAAGGGCCTGCTGGTGCTGGTCGGCGAGGTCGCTGGCGATGAAGCTGTGGTCCACCCAGGCAGTCAGATGTGGCCACGGGGCCGCGTGCTGCGCGCGTTCGGCTGCCGAGTCTGGTGCGGCGGGCCGCTCCAGGGCCCGGCGGATCTCGGTGGCGGAGGCGGCGAGGCCATCCAGCACGGCCCGCCACGCGGTGAGGTCCCTGGCGGGCGGCAGCTCGTCGAGCGCACGGTGGGCGGCGTCGAGCAGAGCATCAGTGTGCGGGGCGAGGTGTGTGGTGTACGCCTCGACGGCCGCCTTGTCGCGGGCGGCTGAGGCGGTATCCGGGTGAACGGTGCGGCCGTAGCGGTCACGTGTGAGGTCGAGCGCGGTCTCGGTCTCGATGACGGCCATCCGCAGGCGGAAGTCGCGCACGCGGTGGTGACGAGCTGGTGGCGGGAGCGCTCGCGACAAGCGCACAGCGGTGGAGCGCCGACTGCGAACCCACCAGGGTTGATGACGGCACCAGGCCCTGCACCTCCTCCACGCTCAGCAGCTGGTGTTGCGAACCCCACCAGGGTTGATGACGGCGTTCAGTCTCGTCCGCGGCCTGGTCAACGACTTCGTGTTGCGAACCCACCAGGGTTGATGACGGCTCAAGCCCCCCGCCGCAGACCGTCGAAGACGTCCCGTTGCGAACCCACCAGGGTTGATGACGGCCCCACGTCGGTGAGGAGATGTCCGAGGTCCGCCAGGCGTTGCGAACCCACCAGGGTTGATGACGGCTGGTGTCACCGCACGGCCGCGCCGGTAGACGATCAGGTTGCGAACCCACCAGGGTTGATGACGGCGCGGCGTCGGCCGCGCGCTGCAGGGCGGGGTGTCCGGGTTGCGAACCCACCAGGGTTGATGACGGCCCGGCGGCGTCGATCTCGACCACCCGGACGCCACCGTTGCGAACCCACCAGGGTTGATGACGGCCCCGAGAGTAAAGCTGCTGGTCAGGGTAGCTCCAGCGTGCTGTCGGCGGGGCGATTCTGCAGCGATCCGGCAGTGG
The DNA here is from genome assembly GCF_000424825.1 of Streptomyces sp. CNH287. Lineage (NCBI taxonomy): Bacteria > Bacillati > Actinomycetota > Actinomycetes > Kitasatosporales > Streptomycetaceae > Streptomyces > Streptomyces sp. CNH287. The sequence goes on from NZ_AUKQ01000005.1 coordinate 521,951, forward strand.
TGCATCAGTGCAGGTCAGGAAGTTGCGGGGAAGGGGTACCGCATTCCCCACAGCTTAGCCGGGGCGTGTGCGTGGCCGTGCTCCGTTCGGGGCACTGGCGCGGACATGGCGCGGGAGGGGTCCGTCGTAGACCAGCCCTTCCCGCAGGTTCCTGGCATCGGCCAGAGCGGGGTGGGCAGGTCAGCGGTGTTGAGGATGTTCGCCCCGGTCACCCGCTGTGGGCAGGCTGGCCGGCGCGTGCTGGGCGGCGGAGCGGTGCGAGTGCTCTGCCCTCCGGGGTGGGCCGACGGCGGCGATGGAGGCCGTGTACACGCGGGCGAGTCGGTAAAGATGGCGTATGGCTTGGTCGCGTTCGGCTGCGAGGATCTCCAGGCGATGGCCGGTGGAGCCCAGGACACTGGCTGAGGAGGTTGAGGAGGACCCGCCTGTTTGGATTAGGCGGGTCAGGGCGTCCGTGGCCTGGGCGGCGAGGCGGGCCATTTCGCTCTGGGTCGCATCCAAGTCCGATGCTTCGTCGGCGAGAAGCGCGGCGAGTTGTTCGGATGTGCTGCCGCGGGGGTGTCGGCTGACGAGGGTGTCGATTGTGCAGCCCAGCATGTTGGTGAGCAGATGGGAGCCCAGCTCGGTGCTGCGCGGGGGTTCGGTCATGTGAGTCCTTGATCGAGGCGGCGGGTCGCGCCTGCCGAGGCGGCGATAGGGCCGCTGCACGGCTCCGTAGGTGCCCGGCGCTGCCCGGCGTGGCGGTGGTGTGCGTGTGCATCACCGCTGGCGCTGCGTATGCGCCGAGGTGGCGGCGCACGCTGCTCTTCGCACGGTGTCCGTGGGTGTTCGTCGCGCGGGCTGGCGGTGCGGTCAGCGGCTGCGGGCTCGGGGCCCGGTGCCCTCGGTCGGCGGATTCGGGGCTCGTTGTGGGGCTGGTCGGGAGCGTGGCAGCAGGCCCAGTTCGCTCAGGCGGGTGTCGATGGCAGCCATCAGAGGCGCGAGGGTGGTGCCGTTTTGAGCGTTGCGACCCGCGGGGAGCGAGTCGTAGATGACGTCCTGCATGCGGGGGCTGTTGGGATATTCCCGTACGGCGAGCCAGCCCGCCGGGTGCCCGCTGGGGCCGGTGGTCGGCTCCTGGTCGCCGCTGATGCTCAGTTCCCCGTCGTGGGGGAGCTGGGCGACGACGCGGTAGTCCGACAGCCCGTACTCCACATAGCAGGTCAGTCCGCGCTGACGCAGCGGGGTGACGATATGCGCCCACCGGTGGAGCAGTTCCTGGTAGTCGGATGTCTCGGCGTCGCGGTGGTCGGGCAGGTCGGCCTGCGGTGCCGGCAGGGGGACTCGCCGGTTGGTGACCTTGAGATGGGCCATCGTGGTGCCCATGCGGGCGGCGTTGGTCAGGGAATCGGCCACGACCGCTCTGGTCTTTCGCAGACGGGCGGCCGGGTGGAGTCCTCCGGTGACCAGGACGGGCACAGCGCCAAGAGCACGGGCGGCCAGGGCATCGTCCACGGTATCCCCGATCACGACGGCCCGCTGCGGTGTCCGGGCGAGTCCGAGCGCGGACAGGTGGTAGGCCAGCGCCTGTGTCTGGCTTGTACGGTCGGCCACCCGGCCGTCGATGCGGATCATGCGGGAGTGCACTCCCAGGCTGCGGGCTTCCTCCAGGAGCGGTTGGTGCCGGGTGGTGAGGGAGAGCAGGGACTGGGAGACGCCCGCCCGGTGCATCTCCTCGAGTACCTGCTGGGCGTCCGCGCGCAGTCGTGGGGCGGGCCGCGCTCGGTTACGGGCATGCTGGGCCTGTTCCCACTGCGTCGCAGTGATCGGGCGATCCAGGTAGGCGGCGTAGAGCCCGTGGCCTCCACCGGAGAGTTCGTGGCGCAAGTTGCCGGGTGCGGCACGGTAGTCCCCTGGGGTGAGGTGGGCGGCGTCGAGCTCGGTGAGCGCGGGGTTGGCGGCGTCGAGGGATCCGTCGTCGGTGAGGGTTCTCGTCCAGGCCCACACGATGTGCAGGCCGCCTTCGGCGGGAGCGCTGGAGGTGGTCAAGGAGGCGGGCATCCCTTTCCTGGTCGGGGGGGTGCCTCTATGTCTTTCGTCAAGGCATCCATGTCGGGTTTGGGGTGGTTCGGGGTTGCTGGGGTTATGCGGCGAGCTCGATGTCCTTCGGTGTCCGGGGTTCGTAGAAGGTGCCGTCGCGGAGCATGGCGAACAGGACGGAGATGCGTTGGCGGGCGAGGCGGAGGAGGGCTTGGGTGTGGGTCTTGCCGCGGGCTCGTTGCTTGTCGTAGTAGGTGCGGGAGGCTGGGTCGGCGTTCATGCAGGCGAAGGCGGACAGGAACATGGCGCGTTTGAGCTGCCGGTTTCCGCCCCGGGGTGCGTGTTCGCCGTGGATCGAGGTCCCCGACGACTTCGTCGTCGGCGCGAGTCCGGCGTAAGAGGCCAGGTGTGCGGCGGTGGGGAAGCCGGTGCCGTCGCCGACTGTGACCAGCAGGACAGCGGCGGTCCTGACGCCGACGCCGGGCATCGACGTCAGGACCTGGGAAAGAGGGTGAGCCTCCAGCAGGGCGTTGATCTGGGCTTCCATCGCCCTGCGCTGGGTGTGCACGGTGGCCAGGGAGGCGGCCAGGGAGGGGACGACGATGTCCAGGGTGCCTGTGCCCGGGACGACGACGGTCTGTTCGTCCAGGGCGTCGAAGACGTCGTTGATGAGCCGGGTGGCCATGCGCGGGGCTTTCGGCCGGATCAGTTCCACGAGTCTGCGGCGGCCGGCCTTGCGCAGGGCGGACGGGGAGCCGTAGCGCTCCAGGAGCCAGGTGACGGCCTGGTGGTCAAGGCGGGGGCCCAGGACGCGTTCGAGGCTGGGGTGGAACTGGGTGAGCAGGCCGCGTATCCGGTTGCTGGTGCGGGTGGCCTCGGCGGCCAGGTCCTGGTCGAAGCCGGTCAGTACGGTCAGCTCGGCGGTGATCTCGTCGGTCATCTCCAGGGAGAGTTGAGAATCTTCTCCTGGGGCCTGTCTTGGTCAGAGTCGTTGGGCATGGTTCTTCCAGTGGAACCGGGAAGCGAGTGTAGGTTCCCGCGATTTCGTGGGCATCAGCCGTCCGGCTACCTCGGGTGTTGAGCGCAGTGAGCATTCATAGTCGTGGGGCTCGTCGCCCGATCATGAGCACTCGCCTCTGCGATCGATTCTTGGGTGCTCGCGGTGGGTAGCGGGCATCGCTTTGTGCGGGCAGGCTCATGGCCATGGGAGAGAGATGGAGCTGCTCCTTCGAGGAGGCGGCTTCGCAAACCACGCGCGTGCCGACTCGCTGAGATCTCTGGCTGGAGGGGAGCTTCAAGTGTCGTGACGATCGCCGGTTGGGGTAACCGGCGATCGTCGGCTATGTTGCGCCGTGACCGCAACCTAGCCTTCTCGAAGGCGGATGTTCGATCCCGCCCGGCCGTCATGAATGGCAGAATCGGCCCATGCGGGATCTCTTGCCTTCAGACGACTCGGACGCCGGGAACTCCGCTCTCGATACCAGCGTCATCCCGCTTGGTGAGCGCGCCCTGCGGGGCGTTCTTGGGCACGTAGTCGCTGTTGGCGATGAGGCTGAGACGACCTACCTCGAGGTCAAGAGCCCTCTCAACATGAACAGCAAGGCGACTGCGGCCAAGATCGCAAAGTTCCTTCTGGGCGCAGCGAACCGGCGTCCGGGGGAGGCCGCCCGACACTTCCACGGCTACGCGGTCCTGGTCATCGGCGTACAGAAGAACAGTGCTCCCGGAGTGCCGCGTGGGACCGAGGCACACGAGCTTGAGGACCGGCTCCGCCCCTACCTCGGGCCCCAGTTCCCGGCCTTCGAGTTCGGCAGGATCGGCATCGACTCCGATCACGAGGTCCTCTTCGTCATCGCCCAGCCGCCAGAGGATGGCCAGACGATCTTCCCGTGTCACAAGAGCTATCAGAGTGACGACCGCCGCGACAGCCTTGAAGACGGCGCGATCTATGTTCGAGGCACCAGTAACACGCGGCCTGCACGCTCCGGAGAGGTCCTCACCCTTGTCGAGCGCGCCCGCCGGGGCGGGAGGCCACCGATTGACCTTGAGGTACAAGTGCTCGGTCCCATCTGCAGGGTCGACCGTGTGGACGAGGTCCTGGAGAGCTTGCGCTGCCATGAGGAGGAGCAGTTCAGCAAGCAGCCGACACCGGATGAAGGCACTCGCGGCTCGGCGCTGTTGACATTGCCGTCGAGTATCTTCGGCAACCCGAAGCCGCTGTCGAGGCAGGACCGGGAGCACGCGCTCGCCGTATGGCGGAGCAAGAAGGCCGAGCACATCGCCGAGGGGCGGGAGTACTTCCTAGGCGTTGGGATGTCGGGTGTCGGCGTCCAGGTGGTCAGCTGCGGTCGTTTCGTCTCCAAGCCGCACCTGATTCTGACGTTCCACAACTGCGAAGTGCTGGACTACCTCGATCCGGGCGACCCAGACTTGGAGAAAGTCGTCGAACCAGTGCTGGGGCGCCACGTGCCATTCCCACAGAGCTTCGACCCCTCGGCGATCCGACCTATCCAGAGGGGTTATCCCGTGACCTGGAGTACCCACGGCGGGGACGCCGAAGTTGTGCTCACTCCGGAGTCGTTCCGTCCGAACATAGTTTGGACGAGCGACCAAGAGGACTACGTCATCATCGCCAAGGACCCTGAGGCCAGTTCGGTGGAGGTCTCGTGGGAGCTGACCGAGGACGGCAACGACGCGGTGACCAGTGGTGAGCTCCGGGTGCCCACCGAGCCCCTTGTCGACGCGGCCGACCTGCTCAAGTCGGTCTTCCTCAGCACGGACGAAGACCTTTGATAATGATTTTGTGGCAGGCCGTGGTGACCTAACGGATGTGGCAGGAGAATGCCCAACGCCCCTGCTGCCAGGGGTTGATGGTCGTAGGCGGCCTGATCAGGCGACAACTGACAACTACCGAGGCAGCGCGCTCCTGTCGGCCCCCCTTCGACGGCGTCGTGCAGGGCGATGAGCTGCGACCTGCGGCGCGCGATGGTTTCGAAGTCCGGCTTCTCGTAGTCCTGGTGGAGGACACGGAAGTCCTCCTCGGCCCGGGCGAGCAGCTCGGGCCCGTGGTCGAGGAAGGGTTCGAAAGCATTCCAGGCTTCGGCGTCGCGCTGGTGCTGGCGTATGTCGTAACGCTCGTCGACCGGCTCGTGGCTGTCGTCGCACAGGCTGTCGGAGACGGCGTCCCAATCCTCCAGTGCCTTGCGTCCCCGCGCGTTGGCCTCGGGGATCGCGGCGAGCAGGGCTTCGCGGGTGGTCGGGTCGAGAGGCATCGTGGGCTCTTTCGCAAGGTCGGGTGCGGGCGGAGCTGGGCCCGGTGTTCGGCACTGCCCGCTGGGCTTTCCGGCTGGTGTCTGAGCGGCAGCAAAGGCGCTTCAGTTTCGACGACTCGGCGCCCTTTGTCTGTAGGCCGCTGTGTTCGTTCCGGGCTGGGCCTGTGGGAGTGGGCTGCAGGCCAGGTGGCGTGGGATACCTGCCGCGGGCAGTGAAGTTTGAGGATTCGTCGGAAATCCTGAAGCTTTGCCAGTAATCTCGATTCAGTCGTTGTCTCGCTGAACTGAGCAGCCCATGGCACTGGCAGTCATCCGGAACATCACCTCGGCTCGCGCGCTGCGGACGCAGCGCGACATCGAGGACTTCGAGCAAGAGATCGTCGATCAGTTCGCGCTGTCCATGGCCGCGGCCAACCTGACCGACAGCCACATCGGCAATGCGCGCACAGCCATCTTCGAGTTCGCGCGAACCCTCAACGGCCCGTTGTGGACTGCGTCGTGCGACGATGCCGACCGTTTCCTGACCGGCCTGCGGCTGGTGGGCCAGGCACACAGCACGCGTACGGGCAAGGCGGGCATGCTCGCCTACTTCTACGACTTCGCTATCAGCCGGTACCAGGGCGACATCCATGCCCTGACCGGGGCGGTGGTCCAGCAGCCGATCGACGAGTACAACCGTCCCCGCAGCCCGGTCTTCGCCAACGTGCGGATCCCGCCCTCCGACGCGGAGGTCGACGAGCTCTTCGGGCAGTGGCGGGCGTCGGTCGCCGGGGCGCGCAAGTATCTGCCGGCCGCGCGGAACTACTTCGCGGCTTCGCTGTGGCGCCGCCTGGGACTGCGGATCAACGAGGCACGCATGCTCGACATCCGCGACTGGCGCCCCGACCTTGGCACGTTCGGCAAGCTCCACGTCCGTCATGGGAAAGGCAGCCGCGGGCGTGGGCCCAAGCCACGGCTGGTCCCGGCGATCAACGGTGCTGACCGTCTGATCGACTGGTGGTTGACCGATGTACGGCACCAGTTCGGACCCGACTGGGCCGAACCCGACGCCCCGCTGCTGCCCAGTGAGCGGCACGACGAACTCACCGGGCACTGCACGCGGATCAACCACAGTTCCCTGCGTGCCGGCCTGGCGAGCGCCACCGGGTTGTGGCTGCCGGCCTGGGAGGGAAGGCTCACGCCTCATGTTCTGCGGCACTACTGCGCCTCCTCGCTTTACGGGGACGGGATGGATCTGAAGGCCCTGCAAGAACTTCTCGGACACGAGTGGCTGTCCACGACGACCCGCTACATCCACGTCCACAGCGATCACGTCGAGCGGGCTTGGATGAGCGCGAACGAGCGGCTCGAAGCACGCTTGGGAGAGGTGTGAACCCGTGCAGTGGAACCTGCGGCTGAAGGCCGCCGAGCGTGGCATCTGGAAGTCCACCGAGATGCGCCGGCTCTTGGCTGAGGCCGGGCTGGAGATCAGTGCGGGCAAGATGTCGGCGCTGTGGACCGGGACACCGACCTCGATCCGCCTGGACGACCTGGACGTGATCTGCGCGGTCCTGGACTGTGATCCGACGGCGTTGCTGATCCGTGAACCGGAGAAGGTCGCCGCCCGCCGGCCGCCGCAGCAGGACAGTGCCGCGGCGTCCGATGCCGGACCAGTCACTGCCCCGAGGTTCGACCGCCCGCGCTCGCAGCCGCCGCTATGAGCACCCCGCCACCGGGCAAGTGCACGGTCTGCCAGGTCAACCGGGTCGCCTGGACCAGACCGAGGATGGATTTCTGCTACAGCTGCCTGCCCGGCGGCCCCTTCACACCACCGCCGTGCCGCGCCTGCGCCAGCCTGGACTACTTCAGCCAGGGACTGTGCACCCGCTGCCATCCCGGCGCCCCACTTCACGTCGGCTCCTGCCGGGGCTGCCTGGCCTGGGGCGTCTACCGGGCCCACAGCTGGCAGTGCTGGAGCTGCCGCTGGTGGTTCACCCACTATCCCGTCGACGCCTGCGAGTTCTGCGGGCGCGAGAGCCGGATCAACGGCCAGGGTGCCTGTCGGCTGTGCTGGGAGAACGCCCGTCTGTACCAGCAACCAGGACGTGCCCCTCACCTGGAGACGACCAGCCGATACGGGCAGCAGCTCTTCCTCGCCAACCTCCAGTACGACAAGACCGGAGCCGCCCGCCGCCGCGCTGCCCGCGCCCGCGAGCTGGACAAACGGCAGCCGCCGGCTCTCCCTGAGACCATCGCTGGTGCCCGCCAGCTGCTGCTGTTCCGCATGCCACCCGGACACGGCGCCGTCAAAGACTGCGCGTTGACGAAGGACTCGCTGCTGCTGCGCTACTGCGAGCCTGTCCTGCGGGAGCACGCCCGGCGGCACGCGTGGACCAGGCGGCAGACCAACAGCGTCGTCCACACGCTCAAGCTGCTGGACGCCCTCCAGGACTGGCCCGGCGCGAAAATCCTTGTCAGCGATGTCGCCGCAAGCATCCGGTACGGCGGCACCCAGACCTCGACCCTGGAGATCCTCGCCGCCGCCGGCCTCCTGGTCGACGACCGCACCACCGCCGTCGAGCGGTACTTCGCGAAGAGGACCACCGGCCTGCCCGAGGAGATGGCCGGGCAACTGCAGCTGTGGTTCGACGTCATGCTCACGGGCAGTGCCACCGCCCCGCGGCGGCGTCCCCGCCATGAGCAGACCATCCACCTCCACATCCAGGGCATGGCCCCGATCTGGCGCAGCTGGGCCGACCAGGGACACACCTCCCTCGCCGAGATCAGCAGGAAGGACGTCGCCGAGGCTCTCCCGGCCGAAGGGGCAAACCGGCTGTTCGCCGACCAGGGCCTGCGCTCGGTCTTCACCGTCCTCAAGTCCCGCAAGAAGATCTTCACCAACCCCACCAGAGGCGTCCCCGTCGCCCGGAGCAACACCACCGTCCCCGTCCCTCTCGACACCACGAAGATCCGCGACGCGCTTAACTCGCCCGACTCCGCCGTGGCCCTGGCCGTCGCGCTGGTCGCCTTCCACGGGTTGACCGGCCCACAGCTCGCAGCCATCCAGCTCACCGACATCGTCGACGGCAAGCTCGCCCTCGACGGGAAGACGATTCCGCTCGCCGGGCCGGTCCGCAGCCGCCTGACTGCCTACCTCAACCACCGGGCACGGAGCTGGCCCAGCACCCTCAACCCCCACCTCTTCATCAACCGCAAGACCGCACCACGGACCACCCCGACCAGCAAGCTCTATGCCTGGCGGAACCTCGGCGTGACGCCCCGGGCACTGAGGGAGGACCGCATCCTCCAGGAGATCTTCGCGACCGGCGGCGACGTGCGCCGCATCTGCGACTTCTTCGGCATCGGAATCGACGCTGCCCTGCGCTACACCCTGGTCCTTGGACCGCGTGACCTCGACGACGGCTCCGAGCAGTAGCCGGCTTTGTTCACGAGTCGTTCCGGAAGCGGGTGTACATCGAGTGAGACAGCAGTCCAAGACGGCCGTGGGCGGTGTCCACGAAACCGGGAGGCACCTGCACCGAACGTGACGTCCAGCCGTCACGGGGTGGGGGCGGCGGGGCTCTGCCCAGGTTCGGGACGTGCGTTCCTCGCCCGCCGGATAGGTGAGGCGGGCTTGCAACCTATACCCAGGTACGGGTTTACCGTCGGAGATGTCCCCACCCGCACCGTGCGGGGACACGACGACGGGAGTGTTCACCATGACGACCTGGGTGCCGCAGTCCTGCACACTGCCCACCACCGAGCAGCCGCTGCGGGTCGCGGAGTTCGACGCGCTGTTCGCCGAGCGGCTGGCCGACTCGACCCGACCAGACCGGTTGCGGCTGCACCTGGTGCTTACCGCCGGGCCGGGCGTGGAGGACAGGGTCCGCGACCTGGTGGCCCGCGAGAGCGGCTGCTGCTCGTTCTTCACCTTCACCGTCACCGCCGAGGCGGACGGGATCGGCGTGGACGTCGAGGTCGACGCGGCGCACGAGGCCGTGCTGGACGCCCTCCAGGACCGGGCGACCAGGGCCGCGGACCGGGACCTGTCGTGAGCGGCGATGGTCTGCGCAGCGGGCAGGTCGCGGTCGCGGCCGGGGTGAACATCCAGACCCTGCGCTACTACGAGCGGCGTGGTCTGCTCGCCGAGCCCGACCGCAGCCCCGGCGGTCATCGCCTCTACGACGAGGAGGCAGTGACCGTTCTGCGGGTGATCAAGGCCGCCCAGCGCCTGGGGTTCACGTTGGAGGAGGTCGCCGAGCTTCTGGAGGCCGGCCGCCACCGGCACGGCCGCCCCGTCCCGGGGCTCCAGAACCGTGCCGCGGCCAAGCTCGCCGAGGTCGACGCGAAGATCGCCGACCTGACCAGCATCCGCGCCGCCCTGGTCACCGCTGTCGACGCCGGATGCGACGACCTGACCGTGTGCGCCGCAAGCCCCTGCTGTCCCCTGCCGTTCACTGATCTCGCCGAGGAGAGTCGCCATGCCGGTCCCTGTTGCTGACCCGACCCCGCGCCGCACTCCCAAGGCGCTGGCCTCCCTGGCCGGACTGGCCTGTGTGGCGTGCTGCCTACTGCCCATGCTGATCGCCGCAGGCGTTGTGGGCGCGTGTGCGTCCGCCGTGGTGGGCTGGCAGCCTGCCGCCGCCCTTGCCCTGGCCGCACTCGCCGGGGCCACCTGGTGGCTCTCCCGCCGTCGCGGCGGCGCTTCCTGGACGGCCTCTGGCCAGGGCGGATGCGGCTGCAAGCAGGCCGACGGCCCGCTCCAGACCACCAGCGCGGGCCGTCGGTAGACTGCCCGATCATGACCGTCCTGCGTTCCATTGCCCTGTTCGGCGTCGCCGCCCTGTTCGAGATCGGCGGCGCCTGGCTGGTGTGGCAGGGCATCCGCGAGCACAAGGGCTGGGTCTGGATCGGCGCCGGCGTCATCGCCCTCGGCATATATGGCGTGGTGGCCACAGCCCAGAGTGACGACAACTTCGGGCGCATCCTGGCCGCGTACGGCGGGATCTTCGTCGCCGGGTCGATCGCCTGGGGCATGGTCGCCGACGGCTACCGGCCCGACCGCTACGACGTCATCGGCGCCCTGGTCTGCCTCGCCGGGATGGCTGTCATCATGTACGCACCCCGTAGCCACTGACCCACTCACCGACGAACCCAGGACCTCACACACACTCATCACTGCACCTCCCGCCGCCGGAGAGGCAGCATGGGCACTTCAGTTTTCGTGAACTCGGCGCTTTTTCAATGCATGCGGGCGTCGGTGTCGAAGAGCGCCAGCTCGTGGGGATGCAGGAGGTGCTGCACGATGAAGGAGCGTCCGGCGACTTTCCACAGGCCGCGTCCTCGGTTGAGGTGGGCTATGGCGTCGGATTCCACTGAGGAGAGGCCGAGCAGGGCGGCAGCGGCGTGGAGCTGGTCGGTTTCCTGCCGGTAGATGATGCGGGTGGAGCAGTCGGCGAGCAGGCCCTCGGCCAGGGCACGTCCGCGGGATCCGGCGTCGCCGGCGGTGAGCAGGTCGGACAGGCGGTGGATGACCATGAGGTTGGCGATGCCCAGGCCGCGGCTGAGCTTCCACTGCGCCTGCATGCGTTGCAGGAGGCCGGGGTGGCGCATGAGGCGCCAGGCTTCGTCGTAGATGATCCAGCGTCTGCCGCCGCCCGGGTCGGTGAGCGCAGATTCCATCCAGGCCGAGGCGCAGGTCATGGCGAGGACGAGGGCGGTGTCGTCGCCGGATCCGCCCAGGCGGGACAGATCGATGGTGAGCATGGGCGCGGTCGGGTCGAAGGCGACGGTGGAGGGGGCGTCGAACATGCCGGCCAGGTCACCGTGGACGAGACGGCGCATCGCGTGGGCCAGGTCGCGTGCGGCGGCACCGAGCCAGCCTGACATCATCCTGGCAGCCTCGTCGAGCGCGGCCGGGTTGTTGAGGGTGGCGGCGACATCGCCGAGCAGCGGGGTGCGGCCGGTGTCGACGGCGCGGGTTACGACGGAGTCCAGGGCGACGTCCAGGGCGGTGTGCTCCATGGGCATCAGGTCCCGGCCCAGGACCGTCCGGGCGAGAGAGCCGAGCAGGAGCAGGCGGCGTTTGCGGATCTCGCCGACCCAGTCGGCCTCGGAGACGCTCGCCGGACGCGGAGCCGCATCCAGAGGGTTGAGGCGGCCCGGGAGCCCGGGTCCGAGAGCGACGGACCGGCCGCCGAGGGCTTCCGCTACCGGTGTCCACTCGCCCTTCGGGTCGCATGGCACATAGATCCTGTAACGGAAGGCGACCGAACGCAGTGCGAGCGACTTGGCGAGCGCGCTTTTGCCCTGCCCGATCACGCCGGCGAGCAGCAGGTTCGGGTTGGTGAACCCATCGACCTTGCCGTACAGCTCGAATGGATCGAAGACGAAGCTAGCTTCCGCGTGGACGTCGCGGCCGACGTAGATGCCCTCGGCGCCGAGGCCGCCTTCGGCGAGGAATGGGTAGGCGCCGCTGGCGGTGGCGGTGGTCATCCGGTGCGCGGCCAGCTTGAGCCGGCCGCCGCGTGCGGAGGCGGGTCCGGGGCGCCCACGGGGAGGGAAGAGGGGTGGCGGCATCTCCTGCTCGGCTGGTTCGGTACCGGCCGGGTGCCGGGCGGCTTGGGCGCGAGCCTGTGCGGCTGCTTCGGCCAGTTGGCGGCGTGCCGCCTTGCGGCTGGCCCGGTCGGTGCCGGTCGGTGCGAAGAGAGGTGACGCCGAGGCGCGGCGGGCGCGCCGGGCGGGCCGGTGGGTCATGGCGAGGTGGCTTTCAGATGACGGCGGCGCTGGTGGAGCGCTGCAGGGCGCGCCTGCGGTGCCTTCCGGCGGCGGGGGCTACTGGCTGCAGGTGTTGTTGAGGCCGGTGGGGGTGGTCTTGCGGCGTACGACGTGACCTGCGGCGAGGTGGCGCTGGCAGATGGTCAGCACGGGTGGCCCCTCGGGGAGCCGCTCGGGGTGGCATTCGGTGTCCGCCGGGGATTCCGCTGCGGGCAGGAGGTGGAAGGCGTCGTGCACGGCGGCGGCGGACTGCCACAGCCGGGTGTGCGCGGTGGCCAGATGTCGGCCGGCGGCGGGATGCGGCGGCCGGGTGGTGTCGGCGAGCTGATCGAGCAGCTGGTGCAGCGAGGTCAGATGGGCGTGCAGCACGTCGAGGTGCACGCGGTCCGCGGGCGAGGTGGGGCGTTCAGCGCGCGGGGTGAGGGCGCGTGTGTGGTGGCGGAGGCCGGCGCTGGCGGCCCGCAGGTACGGGTACGTGTCGCCGACGGGGTTGGCAGAGGTCAAGGAGTTCCTTTCTGCCGGTGTGGCAGGACGTCGGCTGGGGTCGGGGCGGGGTTACAGGGCTGTGCGGGCGAGTGGGAGGGCGCCGAGCGTGAAGGCGTCGGGCTGCTGGAAGTTCAAGCGCCGCAGGTCGACCTGCGCGGTGACAGCGGCGGTCTCGATCTGCGCGGAGGCGGCGTCGAGCACGGCGTCGGTCTTGGCGGAGACGGTGAGCAGCCCGGTCAGGGCCACATCGGCGTGTCCGGCGATCAGCTGGCGCTCGCGGGTCTTGACGTCGGCGTACTCCACGCTGTCGGCCTCGGAGTCGACCTGTCCGCGCCGCGACCTCTCGTTGGCGTCGGCCACGATGGCGGCCTTCTTGCGCTGCACGTCGCGCATCGCGGACTCGAGCCCTTGGGGCACGTAGATGAGGGAGAGGGTGCGGCGGACCCCGGCGGTGAACATGAGGCCGTGCAAGAAGCCCGCCGAAGTTTCGGTGCGGGGCCAGTCCTCGACCCAGTAGGTGGCGTGCCGGGCGGTGTCGGTGGCGAGCCGGTCGTACTCCTCGACCTGGACCACGGGCCCGGCCGCGGGCGGGTCGGCTTCGGCCCGTCCGGACTCCGACCACTGCTGCAGGGCGGAGAGGGCGCCTGGGTCGTAGGCGGTGCGGATGACGGCGGCGATCTCGCGCGCACTCAGCCAGCCGGTCACCATCAATCCCGCGCTGCGGGCGGCCTGGGCGACGGCGGAGGTGGTCTGCTCCATCACCGTGAAGGCTCCGGGGAGTCCGCCGCCGGCCTGGCTGATGAGGCGTTTGGCGGCTTTGAGGTCGAGGGAGATGGCCAGGTACGTCTCGTGCGGGGCGGCGGCCGGGCCGGCGGAGGCGACCAGTTCGCTGTAGACCTGTCCGGCGACCGGGGTCTGGGGGTGTCCGTGCTGGGTCCAGTGGCGGGCGAGGGTGTCGCCGGAGTCGGGGACGGTGCGCTCCAGGACCTGCACGGTGGCGGTGTGTCCGGTGCGGGCGATGCCTGCCAGGGCCCGCCCCCAGCCGGTCACGTGGTGGTTCTGAGCCGCGGGGTCGAGGAGTGCGAAGGCTCGGCTGGAGACGCGGGCGACGGCTGTGAGGGTCTGGTGGTGCGGGTCGTGGACCGCGGCGGCGCCGTTGGTGGAGTCGCCGGGGGTGACCACGCGCAGCGAGGCGGCGCTGCCGGGCAGGTGCAGGATGCCGTCTCGGCGGGGGCGGGAGAGCGGCCGGGCCAGCCACAGGGTCTGGCCGGTGCGCCGGCGGTGCGCGAAGCGCAGGACGATCGGCGCCCAGTCGACCAGTGAGCGGCCGTGGCGGCGGATGGCGACCAGGGCGGCGACCGCGGCCCACAGCGGTGCCAGAGCGAGGGCGCCGAGCAGTCCGGTGGAGACCACCGTGACCAGCAGGAGCGCCAACGCGACCGAGGTCAGTACGAGTTGGGGCAGGGAGAGGCCGAGCAGGATGCCGCGCCTGGATCGGTGGGGGAATTTGACGGTGAGCGGTGTGGCGGTGAGATCAGACAAGGGCCGTTCCGGAGGTGCGCAGGGGGCGGTGGCCGGGGCGGCACGCGGCGCGGTGTGCGCAGCGCGTGCCGCCCCGGAGTCGGGCAGGAACTACAGCCCGGCGGGCGGGGGCGTCCCGGTACTTCGGGAGGTGCCGTCCGGATTCGGTGCCGACGGGGCGCCCTGCGGCGCGGGTGTGGAGGTTCCGGCACCGGACTGCGACAGGAAGCCGTCGCTCCCGCTCGAGGGCGGTCCCGAATTGCCGCCCTGCCCGGGCGGACCGCCGAACTGGCCGCTGGTGTCGTCGCGGGGGCTGGCCGGCGGGGGCTGTACGGCCTTCTCCAGGCCGTTGTCGAGCCCGTCGCCGCTGGGGGAACCGTGCGGGCTCTGCGCGTCCTTGCCGCTGTCGCCGCCGGTGGGATCGGCGGCGATGTCGCCGGAGAATCCGCCGCCGGGTACAGCGTCGGGCCCCTGCGGTGCGGCGCCTGCTGCGGCTGCCGCGCCGCCGGTTCCTGCTGTGGCCGCGGCGCCGGCGGCCTTGCGGCCGGCGCGCTCGGTGTGCTGCCTGGCCATCTGGGCACCGGATTCGCCGGCACGGTGAATTGATTCTCCGTCCGTTCCTTCTGCCGCCCAGTGGACGAACTTGAACGTCGCGTAGGGGCAGAGCAGCACCATGGCCATGATGACGATGCCGGACATGACGTCCGCGAGGGCGGCGATGCCGTCCTCGGAATCGGATTTGCCCATCGCGGCGACACCGAGTACGAAGATCACGGTCATCAGCAGCTTGCTGACGACGAGGGTGGCGGTGGCCTCGATCCAGCCGCGGCGCCACCGGCGCGCGACCTCCCAGCCGCCTCCGGCTCCGGCGAACACGGCGAGGGTGACCATCACGAGGATGCCGACCTTGCGGACCATCATCACGCACCAGAACAGAGCCGCGCCCATCGCGGCGCCGACGCCGGCGAAGACGGCCACCATCCACCCCAGCCCGGGCAGAGCACCGATCTGGCCCACCTGAACGGTGCGGCGCACCGCTGACTCGATCGACAGTCGCGACGCCTGGAACAGCCCGGCGGACAGCGCGTCCACCACCTCCAGGGCGACGGTGGTCCCCGCGATGGCGCAGAAGGAGAACAGGACGCCGACCATGGTGCCGGTGAACGCCTGGGACAGGGCCTGGCCGTCGCGCCGGATCGCGGCCCTGACCAGCTGGGCGCAGAACGTGCCGACCAGGACGACCAGGCCGATCGGCAGCAGCATCTCGTAGTTGTCGCGGAACCAGGCGGCGTTCAGATCCACCGTGGTGGTGGCGTCGACGGCCTTCGCGGCGAGATCGGCCGCTGCGGCGGCGAGTTCGCCGGCGCTCTTGGCCATCCAGTCGCCGATCGATTCGCCCGGGTCGGAGACGAACTCCGCCGCGTCGCCGACGTCGCAGACCTTGCCGGCCAGGGGTATGTCGCAGAAGCCCAAGAGGGTTTCCTCACTTTCCGGTCAGGTTGCGGGTCACAGCGCGACGCGGGGGGCGAGGGCGGCCAGCGAGCAGTCGTGGCCGGGCCTGCACTGCACTGCCAGGGTCACTGCGCGCTCTTCGGCTCCGCCGCCGCCCCCCTTCCAGGCGAGCTGCTGCTTGCCGGTCACGGTGACGGCGTAGATGTACGCCTGTGTGATCGCGGACGGGTCCTCGGCGAGCGCCTGCTTGAACGCGGAGGGGTAGTGGCCCTCGGCGATTTCGGCGGCGGCGTGCTGGTCCTGGTCGGCCATCCGCGACCACAGCACCGGGTCGGGGATCTGCGCCGAAAGGGACTGCCAGTCGGCGTACTTGGTCTCCTCGGTCATCCACGTGCGCATGCCGGCGAGCTGCTGGTCGCGGCTGGTGTCGCGGGTGTCGTAGGTCCAGAGCATGGCCGCGGCGGCCTTGGCGTAGGCGACCGGATCGGCGATCTGCGGCGGGCCGGGCACGGAATCAGGGTCCGTGCCCGGCCTGGGCGCCTCCTTTGAGGGCGAGGTGCTGCTCGCGGCGGACGGCGTACCGGGGTCGGAGCGCCGGCCCGCGTCGTTGCTCCCGGTGAAGGTGGCGACGGCGGCAGCCAGGGCCAGAAGAACGGCGAGGGTGATCGCGACGAGGGCGATGCGGCGGCGGGCGGACCAGTCGGCGCCGTAGGACGACAGGGAGAGGGAAGGGAAACGGTTCTTCATCAGTGGACCTGCGACCCCAGGGCCGAGAAGAACGCGACGATCCCATTCGCGGCGCCGAGGCCGAGTGCGGCGCTGGCGGCGACGACGGCGCCCTTCTTGCCGTTGGCCTCAGCCTGGTGGCCGCCGGTGTGATGGCCCCAGGCCCACACGCCGAACGAGACGGCCAGGGCCCCCACGACGGCGATGATGCCGAAGAGGTTGATGCTGTTGACGACGTTCTTCAAGACGGCGAGGCCGGGCAGGCCGCCGCCCTTGGGTGCGATTCCGGGGTCGTAGGCGAGCTGGGTGACGCGGTCTGCGAGAGGTATGGGCATGGGTGTGGTGGGGGCTCCTGGCATGCGCAGGCCGGATACGGGCCGGCCGAAGGGGAAGGAGAAGCAGGGGAGGTGGCGCTC
Organism: Streptomyces sp. CNH287; assembly: GCF_000424825.1. Classification (NCBI taxonomy): domain Bacteria; kingdom Bacillati; phylum Actinomycetota; class Actinomycetes; order Kitasatosporales; family Streptomycetaceae; genus Streptomyces; species Streptomyces sp. CNH287. The sequence goes on from NZ_AUKQ01000005.1 coordinate 538,599, forward strand.
GACACGCGAGAGGGGGGCCCGGCGGGGCCGCGCGGAGGCGCCGGGGGTGGGCGTCGTGGCGTCAGATGACGCGGCGGGCGGCGAGGAGGGTCCAGTCCTTGATCGGTGTGATCCGGACGGGCCTGGATGTGCGCGGTGCCTCGATTCCGAGGCCCTGACCCATGTACATGCCGACGTGCTCGGGCCGGGCGGCGCTGCCGCGGCTGAAGATCAGGTCACCGGGCTTCAGGTTCTTCGACGAGACGGCTTTGCCCTCGGCCACCTGCGTGTAGGTGCTGCGGGTGAGCTTGATGCCGACCTGGGCGTACGCCTGCTGCATCAGTGAGCTGCAGTCGCAGCGGCCCATCGGGTCGGGGCCGTGGGCGTCGGTACAACTGCCGCCCCACTGGTACATCGTGCCGAGCTGGCGCATCGCCCACGCGATGGCCTCGCGGGCCTTCGGGTCGGCGTCCTTGGGGATCGTGTATCCCTGGGGCACGGATCCTTCGGGGATGCGCCCGTAGGAGGAGCCGTCCTCGGCCGGAGCACAGGTGGAGCCGCCCGCGCCGGACTTCCCGCCGTCCGCGGTGTCCTTGCCGCGCTCGTCCACACCGGTGCTCGGGAACGTCGCGGCGATGGCCTTCTGCAAGGCGGTGGCCAGGGGCTCCCACTGCGCGTACGCGTCGGGGAACCCGGACTTCTGGACGGCTTGGGCGGCCTGGGTGACGGTCATCGACTCCCAGCCGTGCACCTTGAACAGCGCCCGGTAGAAGCGCTCGCTTGCGTAGACCGGATCGCGGATCTGCTGCGCGGTGCCCCAGCCCTGGGACGGGCGCTGCTGGAAGAGCCCGAGGGAATCGCGGTCGCCGTAGGCCAGGTTGCGCAGGCGTGATTCCTGCATGGCGGTCGCCAGCGCGACGATCTGGCCGCGCCGTGGGACGTGGAGGCTGATGCCGGTGGCCACGATGGTCTGGGCGTGCGGAATCTGTTCGTCGGGCAGTGTGAGGCCCTCGATGCGGATGTCCTTGCCGGAGGCGCCGTCGAGGATGGTGGTGATCTTCTCGGTGATGGCGTCGGTATCGCCTCCCAGGCATCCGCGGAAGGAGCCCGTGGTCTGGGTGGAGGCTGTGCTGGAGACGGCGACCATCATGGCCGTACCGGCGAGCAGGAGTGGACAGAGGACGACGACGCCGATTCCGGCGGCGAGACCCTTCAATCCGGCCCGCCTCCCGGCAGGCGGCTACGGGTCGGCGGACGGGTTGCGGGCAGGGGCGGGTGTGGCGATGTCACAACGAGGTCCTCGGTGAAGACCCGGCGGCGCGAGGGCCGGGTGGCGGGTGGATCGGGCCCGGGGAGCATGCGCGAGTTGCCGCTCGCACCGGCACCGGGCCAGGTTTGCCAGGGCGTGGCGGTTCTTCCGCGAAAGAGGGGCGGGGATGCGCCATCGGCGGTGTAGGCCGGGCAGTTCCAAAACAGTAAGGGCGGATCCCCGGTTGCCGAAATCGCCTCTGCCCAAGGCTCCTTTTTTGGGGGCCTTGGGTGGCGATAGCCCTCAACCGGGAATCGTGCTCTACAGTTTTGACTCCTCCTCTCACCCTCGCCGCGCGGCACGCGGAGCCTTCTCGCCCGTATTCGGTCCTGCGGCGTCGTCCGGGCGAGCCGGAGCATCTCCCCCATCCGACCCGAACTGGGGTATCTCTTTGCCTTTTTCCCTGCACCAGGGCGACGCGCTCGGCGTCCTCGCCGACCTGCCAAACGATTGTGTCGACTCCGTCATCACCGACCCGCCGTACAACAGCGGCGGGCGGACGGCCAAGGAGCGCACCTCCCGCAGCGCCCGCCAGAAATACACCTCCGCCGACGCGAAGCACGAGCTGCCGGACTTCACCGGCGAGAACATGGACCAAAGGAGCTACGGCTTCTGGCTGAGCCAGATCATGACTGAGACGCACCGGCTCACCAAGACCGGCGGCACCGCACTGATCTTCACCGACTGGCGGCAGCTGCCGATCACCACGGACGCCATCCAGGCCGCCGGCTGGCTCTGGCGTGGCGTGCTGGCCTGGCACAAACCCCAGGCCAGGCCCCAGAAGGGCCGGTTCACCCAGAACTGCGAGTTCGTCATCTGGGGCAGCAAGGGCGCGATCGACGCCTCACGGAACCCGGTCTACCTGCCCGGCCTCTACAGCGCCTCGCAGCCCAGCGGCAAGGCGCGGCAGCACCTCACGCAGAAGCCCGTCTCCGTCATGCGTGAGCTGGTGCAAATCTCCCCGCCTGGCGGTACGGTGCTGGACTTCACCTGCGGATCCGGATCCACCGGCGTCGCGGCCCTGCTGGAGGGCCGCGACTTCATCGGTGTCGAGAAGACCAGGCACTATGCCGAGATCGCTGCCGGCCGGCTCACCGAAACGCTGCAACACACCCTTTCCCAGGACGACTTGACCCTCACCGCCTGAACCCGGTTCTGCTGCGCGGCACACACCTCGACACGTCGCCCGTAAACCCCGGCCGTGCCGCACTGAGTTGTAGCAGTAAGGCGCCGATTACCGAAACCGGGGATCCTCCGGATGATTGAAGCCGCAGTTCACGCCCAATGTTTGCGGCTCAAGGAGGCCCCTTTTCGTGCCTGAATCCATAAACCCCCCGGAGGAGGACGAGACGGAACCGGTCCGGCTGCCGGAGCCCGATCTGGAGAATATCGAGGCAAGCGTCCGCAAACTGCTGGACCAGTCCGCGGAGCAGGCTCGCCAGCTCGACAGCCTCGCCTCCGCGTCACCGTCTGCGGACGCGCCGTTCGACGCCTTCGGCATGCCGGGGTTCGCGGGTCTGCCGCCGCAACCTGCTCCGCCGGAGCCCCGCCCGATCCTGGAGCTGGAGGGCGAAGAGTACGAAGACGAACTCGACGCCTTGTCCGACTGGGTGGATGACTTCCTTGCCCGGGTCTACGGGGCGGAGGTCACCACAGCCGCGCCGTGGTGCGCGCAGTGGCAGGAGCACGCCGACGTCGTTGCCTGGCTGCACGCCCTGTGGCTGGCCTATCAGCAGCACAAGGACCCCGAGGCCGGCCTGTCCGGGCTGCTTGTGTGGCACCGCGACTTCCTCACCCACGCCATGGCCACCGTGCGGGCGCCGGGTGGCCCTCTCTCGGCGTGCATGACCGATCCGGACCGGCCCGCCCACCGTCTGCTGCCCGGACCGCCGCCCTCGACCCGGACCGCCGGCGCCAGCGAGGAGTCCGAGACGAACGGCGAGCCTGGTCAGGCTGCCGGATGACCGGCCGCGAGGGGCCGGCCTTCGGGCTCTCCTTCGACCCCCGCGCTCTGGGGGATCTCCTCCAGGCCCCCGGCGACATCCGCGATCTGGTACTCGCCCAGCTCCAGGACATCGTCAACGCCCGCCTGTTCGGCGCCAAACTCACCCGCGACCTCGTCGGATGCCGCAAGGTCTACGTCGATCACCGCAACGCGTGGCGCATCGTCTACGCCCAGCGGCCGGCTCCTGCGAACTCCACGCACACCACCGAGATCCACGTGGTGGCCGTACGCCCGCGCGAGGCACACGACGTGTACAACACCGCCCGCGACCGCCTCGGCATCGCCCGGCGCCCCACGGGTGAGCGCACCCACGCCGCCCGTACCCGCTCACCGCAGCTCAGTACGCGCCAGCCCATCCCCAAACCGGGACCACCGCCCTATGCGATGCCCGGCCTTCGCCGACCCGCATCCCCGACCCTGAAGGGCCCTGTTCGTTGACGCAGTTCCCCACCCTTATCGACCAGGTCGCCGCCGCCGTACTGGCGCCGACCCAGGTCACCGAGAATCCGTGCCACCGCGCCATCCTCGATGCGTTCGTCGAGGTCCAGGACCTCGACCGCCAGCTCCCCGCCCTCGCCGGCGGTGAACCTCCCGAGGGCGTCACCGCCACCGAGCAGTTCGACAAATTCACCGACCTGCTGATCGAACGCATGGCAGCCGGTGCCGAACTGGGCGTCCTGCTCTCCACCTCCTGCTGCTGCGCCGCGGCGTACGACGCCGCACCGGAGGCCGAGTACGAGCCGGAGGAGGCGCCAGACTTCGATCCCGACTTCGAGGATCTCGACGACCCCGAGGACCTCCACCAGGAGACGTGCGAGGAGTTCCTCTCGTGCCCGAGCCGTCCGCAGACCATCGTCCACGCCTGCCTCGACGTCTTCGACGCGCAGGGCTCCACGGAGTACGTCAGCACCGCGGAGCTGGCCGAGCGCCTGCGCGAGCTGCCCGGTAAGGCCGAGGGACGCTGGCACTACGCCGACCTCACCCCGATCCGGCTTGCCCTGCTCCTGCGCACCTACGGAGTCCGGCCCCGCAAGCCGCGCGCCGCCGACGGCAGCCGCTACAGGGCCTATCAGCGGGCCGACCTGCTGGAGGCCCGTCCGAACTGCTCCTGCTGAGGCACCCACTCACGCCCCGTACTCGACCAGGCTCGACGCATACGAGCGGCCACTGGCCCTGGTCTGCGTCGGGCCCGTCAGCCGGGAGCCAGGCTCGCCGACGCCCGCCACCGGCAGGACATCGGCACGGCCCTGGCCGGCGGGCCCCGTGGCGACCCTCTCGCGCACTCGCGTCTCCTTCGCCCGTTGCAGCGCCTGGAGACGGCCGCCCTCGTGGAGCGTGACACCTGCTACACGGTGCAGGCCGGACAGCCCCTCACCCTCACCGACCCCTGCCGAGACGCCCTGACCGCGCCCCGCCGCGAGGGTCACTTGGCACCGCGCCCGCACGCTGCCCCCGGCTCTTCCAACTGTTGGCCAGCCACGCCGCTGGACGGCGCCGGCGTCATCGAACGAAAGCACCGATGCCCAGCTACGAACCCGACTTCCGCCTCGACGGATACGAAGCCGTCACCAACCACGTCGCCGACCAGTTCTGGGGGCGCATCGGCATCGAGCGGGACATGATGACCGTACTCGCCGAGCACCACAGCGCCGACGGAGAGCACAGCTTCTTCCTCATGCACAACGGAGCCGTCACCTGGGGCATCCCCGGTCAGCCGCAGCTCGTCGCCCTGCACCTCAAACGCTCCCCGTCGACGCACACCTACCGCTTCGACCACAAGGAACTGCCGCTGCCGTCCATGGCCCAGTCCTGGCTGATCGCCCGCGGCTGCCCCGAGGAGAAGATCCTCCTGCCCGAGGACATGGGCACCGTCCCCGCGAACGAGGCCACCCGCGTCCTGGAGAAGCGGCTGCGCGGCGACGGCGACCACTTCGCCCTGCTCACCAGCTACACCCACGACAGCGACCCCATCCAGACGACCGTGATGCTGCGCGCCGTCCACGAGAAGGCGGCACTGCCCTTCCGCGTGCTGCTGGAGGAGGTCGACTGCGCCGCATGGACACACGCCCTGCGTGAAGGCGGCTTCCAGACCTTCGAGGCCGCCACCCAGTGGTGGGAAGCGCACTGGAGAGGCGACAAGCCGTCGCTGCCGACGGCCTCGCCGGCCCCCCGGGGCGCCGCCGCCCGCGGCCTGCCGACACGACCCGCACCGCCGCGCGGGCCGAGCCGCTGAACTCCCGACAGCGCTAACTTCTTTCTCTCGCCGCGCAATTGCGTCAGTCGCGTGCGAGGGGTCTCGCAACGTAGCACGCGCTCCCCGGTTACCGAAACCGGGGATTCTCCGGACTCTTACTCTCGGTCCGCACGGCATCCGCCTGGGGCTGTTTCCGTATTCCCTCTCCGTGCCAGGGAGGCAATTCCTGCATGTGCACTGCCCGATTCACCGCCTCCGCCGCCGTTCTCGGCGCACTCACACTCCCGGTCATCTCCGCTCCGAGCATGACGACCGCACGGGCCAACGCACCGGTCCCGGCTGCGGCGAGCGGCCGTCGCCCGACCCGGACCGTGGGCGATCGGTGCGAAGGCGGTGACGACCCGGTCCAAGGCGGCCGACGGCCGCCATTTTCCCATTCCTGCGACGGAATCCCCGAAATGGAAGGAGCCACGCTGTGTTCGACTCCAGCGAAGACGTGATGGGCGTCATCACCGAGCGAATCGAGGACCGATTTCAGATGCCGCTCGCCGACCTGCGCCGGGCGGTTGAGGCGGCCCCGCAGGCCAACCCCGAGGCCACGGCCGTCGTGCACTGGTACGGCTTGCTCACCGAAACCCAGCGTGCACTCGACATCGCGGAAGACGCGCTCGTCGAAGCTCTGGGCTCCCAGCCCGGCGTACTCGATTCTCCCGTCATGGAGTTGGCCCACCAGGTCAACAACGCTGTCGCCTCCCGCGACGGCCGTGCCGTGGTCGTGAGCTACCTCCTCGACCCCAACGCACTGGGCAAGCGAGGCACGGCCGTGTGGCAGGGCGCCTCCCTCGCCAACCGCCGCGCTCCAGCGCTGCCCACCTCCCCGCCCGTGCTGCCCACTGCGCCCGACGCCGCAGCGCGAGGGCCAGCACGGTGAGCGTCATCGACAAGTCGGCCAGCCGCGATGCGGCGCTGGAGGGAGCGTTCGGCGCCCGTGTTGCCGAGCTGTACCTGCAAGCAGCAGGCGCTGGGGCCAATGCCGCGCTCCAGCGCGCCCTGGAGCTGCGCAGCTTCCTCGCCCTCTCCGAGGAACAGGTGGCCCTCGTCCGAGACCGCGTCCATGAGGCCACCGCCGCCGACCGCGACATGGACGGGCTGTCCGCCGAGGCCCTGCGCTGGGACGCCCAGTGGCTGGAGGCGGCTGTGGCCGGCCGCAACGGCTACGCCGCCGCACTCGACGACCTGCTGCGGACCATGCCCGCACCCGAACAACGCAACCGGCAGCAGAGGCACGTCCAACCGAAGATCACCGCCATCGCTCCACCCGCCCCGGCAGCCCGCCGTGCCGGGGAGGTGCGGCCCCGACGCCCCTGAAGGCCAAGCCGATTGCCCCAGCCCTCCGCCACCACGCACTCCGTTTCCCAGATCGTCGCCGACCGCATCGAGGCGCTGTACCAACAGCCGCTCGCTGAACTCGAAGCCCTCGCCGATGCCACCCCCGACCACGGCATGCTCGCCGCCCTGACCGGCAGCTACCGCGACCTGACCCTGGCCGAACGCAACATCGACTTCCAACTGGAGCGGCTGCGCGAACTCGCCGCCCCTGAACGGGAGATCGGACACTTCGACGCCGGTCACATCCTCGACTGCGCCCGCCGCATCGCCGAGTCCGTCGCCACCCGCGACGCCCAGGCCAAGAGCGTGGGCGCGGTCCTGCAAGGACTGCGCCGCGTAGCGGCCCCGGACACGCAGCCGCCGGCTCCGCCCCTGCCCGCCGCCGCGGCGCCCGCCACCTCCCGCACCCGCTGATCCGCCCCCACCGCTTGAGGAGCCCCCTTCCTTGGCCACCACCGCTCTGCCCCACACCACCTCGAACGCCCTCTCCAGCATCACCAAGACCCTGGATCTGCTCGCCCCCCGCTGGAGCGTGTGGGTGCTGATGACCCTCTCCTCCCAACCGCTGCGCTACGCCCAGATCAAGACCCGGCTGCCATGGCTGGCTGACGGCCAGCTCCACCCCCGGCTGCGCCACCTCACCACTGCCGGCGTAGTCGAACGCACGGAGTACGCGCCGCGCCACGTCACCTACGGCCTCACCCGCCGCGGCGCCGAACTGATGCCCGTCCTCACCGTGATCGCCGCCTGGGGTGAGACCCACCTGGAGACCGGCGGGATGGAGCCCGAGCAGTATGTCCCGGCCCAGAACATCGACGACACGCTCGCCCTGATCGTCCCGCGGCACGCCACGCCGATCCTGTGGTCCCTGCAGGCCCGGGGCACGGCCAGCGCCACGACGCTGGCCAGCAAGGCCATGCCCGGCTACGCACTGACCGCCGTCTACAAGCCCCTGGAGCGCCTGGTCGCCGACGGCCTCATCACGGCCACCGCAACCGGCGACTGCCGACTGTCCGCCAGCGGCCAGGCCCTCGCCCCCGTATTCCAGGCGATCACCGCCTGGGCCACCCCACCCGGCGAGGCCGCGGCCCGCCCGGCCCGGGGGCAGGGCCTCGCCCCGTCCCAGAACCACTGCGGCCCCTGGGCGACCACCCAGACCCGGCTTCCGGCTCTGCCCGCCCCCGACGCACCGCCAGCCCGCCCGGCCCTGACCACCGCGTCCCCGCCCGGCCCTGTGTGGAAGCCCGGCGACCTCTTCTCCCACCAGATACCCGCCCGCCTACTCACCCCGGCAGGAGGACCGCGCTGATGACCCGCCCCCTGCCCGCCAGCCTCCTGCGCGAACGCCGAGCGATCCGGACGCTGTCCGGGCCGGGCCTGATACGCCTGGTCACCGAGATCGACGACAACGGCCCCATTGGCCGCGGCAGCCTGCAGGGCGCCTTCGGCGACCTCACCCCCGGACAGCTGCGCCACGCCCTCGACACCGCACGCGACCTGGACCTGATCCACGCCGCCGAATCGGCCGACAACCGCTACCGGCTCACCGGGAGCGGCGAGGACCTGGCCGAGGTGTACGACACCGCGGCACGCTGGGCCCGAAGCCACCAGTACCCCAGCAGCACCAGCGACTTCGTCACCCGCGTCCAGCACACCCTCCAGCTGCACAGCCGCGGCCCGCAGCAGAACAGCGCCACGGCCGAACGGCCGGCGCCGCACCACGTGCTGGCCGAGTGGCTGCAGGCCAATCCCCGCGCGCTGAACCATGCCAACACCCCCTCCTGCCTGGCGGCGCAGGAATCGGGGCGCGCTGCGTGAGATCCCGTGTCGGACCCCGGCATGCCCGCCGGCCGCCCCTCACCCTGCTGCGCGGCATCTACCTGCCGCGCGGCACGGACGCCGCCGCGTCCGCCATGACCACCTACGGCATCCCGCTGCTGGTGCTGGCCACCACCGACTCCGCGGCCCTGACCGGCCTCGCCTTCGCCCTGGAGTGGATCCCGCGCCTGGCCGCGTTCGCCTTCGCCGGGGCGCTGGTCGACCGCCACGGCACCACCGCCGTGCTCCGCTACGCCTCGACTGCCCGGGCCCTGGTCGTGCTGGCCGCCGCGTTCATCCTGCCGACCCAGGCGGCGGGCCCCGGCACGGCGGTCACCGTCATGCTGCTCGCCGCATCCACCGGGATCCTCACCGAGTGCTCCTACATCGCGGTCGAGACCGCGGGCGGGGCCGCCAGCCGCGAAGCCGGCGACCGCGCCCACCGGGTGCAGTCGGTGCTGCTCGGCATCGACCAGACCGCCACCTTGGCGGGGCCCGCGCTGGCCGGTGTCCTGCTGCAGTGGGCCGGCCCCGCCGCGATGCTGGGTGTGATCGCCGCCTTCTCGCTGTTCACCAGCGCACTGGCCCCGCGGCGCCGGCACCACCGGGACGAGCCCGCCACGCCGCAGCCGGTGTTGAAGGGGCTGCACACCGGCTGGTCGACCCTGCGGTCCCTGCCGGCTCTGGGCTGGCTGGTGACCGGGCTGACCGTCTCCAACCTCACCGTCGGCCTCCTGCAGGCCGCCACCCCCGTGATCATCATCAAGCAGCTCGGACATTCCACAGCCGACGTAGGGCTCATCTGGGCGGTTGCCGCCTTCGCCTCCCTCGGCGCGGTCGTAGTGTGCCGCCGGGCCATTGACCGCTTCGGCCTGTGGCCGGTCGGCGCCCTGTCCGCCACGATCGCGACCTGCGCGTGCGTGGCCGTCTCCTTCGCGGGCACCTACCACGCCTATCTCACCCTGATCGCCGTCCTCATGGCCGGCGAAGGCGGCATGACCGTGGTGCTGCGCACCCTGCGCTCCCACCTCATCCCCGCCGACGTCTTCGGCGCCACCCTGTCACTGACCATCCTGCTGCTCCTGCTGCCCTTCCCCCTCGCCGGTGCCCTCGTCGCCACCGTGCCGCCCGCCCAGCTCGGCCACGTCATCACCCTCTGCGCCGCGCTGCAGGCCGCGGGCCTGTTCACCGCCTTCGCCCGGCTGCGCACCACCCCCGGCCTGAACACCGCCTCCGCCTGACCCTCCCGGTCACCCTCCTGCTCACCCCCGTGGAGACCGCTGCCATGCCCACGAGCAACACCCCTGCCGCCCCGCGCGCCCTGACGGTATCCCGACCGTCGTTCCGCGCGGGCTCGCGCCCGACGCTGACCGACCGCTTCTTGGCCTTCGACGCCGAGCACCCCTACGTCTACCGCGCACTAGGGTCTGTTGCGGAAGTGCTGGTCACAGCCGCTCGTTGAGGACTGCGACTGGCGCACGGCCAGTTGCTCGCATCTCATGGCGGCAGCGCCACCGCGCAGGAGCTTCTGACGGTTGCGGACTCGGTCCGCCGGAACCGGGATCGTGGCCTTGGTCCCGCCAGAACTGCGAACGACTCGCGGCTGGACGGAAAGCCATCGCGAAAATGCAGGAGACCCCCGGCGATATCGCCGCATGTTCACCCACTGGCGCTGCGCCGTCGCAGCCATGATGATCTGAACCAGCCTTGACCTCAACCGCACTTGAGGTCCTAGCTTAGCAATCATGACGACGGTAAACACCCTGCAGAACGGCACCACCACGCTCGGCCAGCGGCCCATCGCCCTGGTCGCCTGGGGCGCCACCGAGGCGATCCTGCGGCACTCGCAGGCCGCCCTGGCACGCATCGACATGACCCAGCCCCAGTGGTGGGCGCTCAACAACATCGTCCGGGCTGAGCACGGCCTCACCAGGGAGGAGATCCGCGCCTTGGTCGTGCCCTACGGTGTGGGCACCCAGGCGATGGTCCACGCCGCCGACGCCCTCGTACACCGGGGCTGGCTCGGCATCGGCGCGGACGGCCGGCTGGCCCTTACGGAGCAGGGCCGCGAGGGCCTGGCGACGGCGAAGGAACACATGGACCGGGTGCGCGCGGAGCTCCTCGGCGACATCACGGAGGCGGAGTACGCGACTGCGGTCTCCGTGCTCCAGCGCGTTACCGACAACCTCGCCCAGGGGCTGTTGTGAAGGTGCTGGTCACAGCCATTCGTTGATGGCCGCGACCAGCACGGTCGCCTCGTAGCGAACGGCAAGCTTGTCGTACCTTGTTGCCACCGCGCGGTGGCGCTTGAACCGATTGATCCCGCATTCAACCGCATGGCGCTCTTTGTAGTCGGCCTTGTCGAACTTGGGCGGGCGGCCACCGCGGAAGCCGAGTTTCTTGCGGTTGCGGATCTGGTCGGCCTTCTCCGGGATGGTGCAGCGGATGCCGCGCCTGCGCAGGTAGGCGCGGTTCGCGCGGGAGCCGTACGCCTTGTCGGCGCGGACCTTGTCCGGCTTGTTGCGCGGGCGACCCGGGCCGATACGGGGCACGCGGATGCCATCCAGGACCGGCTGGAACTGCGGGCTGTCGTGCCGCTGACCGGCGGTGACGAGCAGGGACAGTGGCTTCTGCCCCTGCTCGACCGCCAGGTGAAGCTTCGTTGTCAGCCCACCGCGCGAGCGCCCGAGGCCGTGGTCGCCAGGTTCGCTGCCGACGCCACCGGGAGGCTCCTTCTGCAGATCCCCCTTTCACGCGCCCCGGCGGCGTGCTGGTGGGCCCGGGCGATCGTGGAGTCCACGCTCACGTCCCATGTGATCAGACCTTTGGCATCGGCCTCTGCTTGAAGCTGCTCGAAGATCCGTTGCCAGGTGCCATCGCGCTGCCAGCGCCGGAACAGGTCGTAGGCCCGGTCCCACGGGCCGTATCGCTCCGGGAGATCGCGCCACGGCGCGCCGGTCCTGGTCCGCCAACGTATGCCGTCGATCAGCTGCCGCCGCGTCCACACTGGCGGTCGGCCCGGCTTCTTACCCATCGGCAACAGCGGCTCGAGCCGGTCCCACTGGCCGTTCGTCAGATCACCTCTCCCCACAGGCGGTGATCATCCACGACCTTGATCCACTTTCGCAACAGACCCTAGAGCGCCTCACAGCCGAGCGACTCGCCGCCGGTGCCACGCGGGTCGGGCTGAAGGCTCTGTTCGAGGACCTGCGCTGGCAACTGCCCGCAGGTGTGAGCGGGCTGAACAACTCCTTCACGTCCTTGTACGCCCGCAAGTTGATCGAGGACCACCCCCACTGGGCGCCCGCCTTCGAACTGCGCCGCCGCCGCACCCCCTGACCCCCTCGTGTGCCTCAACTCTGCCTCTCTCCCGCGCCCTTTGGAGCCTTGTTGTCCTCTCGCCCCGTCGTCCTGGTCGTTGCCGCCGCTGACACGGAGGCCCAGGTGTATCGCGGCTATTGCCTTGAGAACCTCTGCGCCCACTACGACGTCGCCTTGATCGCCGACGCCGAGCCGACCTGGGAGAAGGAGTACCTTCTGGACCACGAGGTCGCCGATCCCTTCGATGAGGCGGCGCTGACCGCGGCCGGGGGCGTGCTCGCCGAGCGGTACGAGCTGGCCGGCATGATGACGTGGACCGAGTGGTACCTCGTGCCCGTCGCCCGCTTGGCCCGCCGACTCGGTCTGCCCACCCCAGCTCCGGAGGCTCTCCAGGGCTGCCGCGACAAGCACACCTCGCGCACGCTCTTCGCCCGCCACGGGCTGCCCTCCGCCGCGTCCGTCGGCGTGCGCACCGAGCACGAGGCGGCAGAGGCCGCCCGGCGCATCGGCTATCCCGTCGTGCTCAAGCCCGCCGCGCTCGCCGCGAGCATGGGCGTCATCCGCGTCGATGCCGCCGGTGAACTGCCCGCCGCATACGCCTTCGCCGCGCGGGCTGCCGGCCACGGTGTGGAGAGCACCCGGGTGCTGGTCGAGGAGTACCTCGACGGCTCGGAGGTGAGCGTCGAGTGCGTCACCCATCAGGGGCAGACCACCGTGGTCGCCGTCACCCGCAAGACCGTCGGCTGCGCGCCCTACTTCGAGGAGCTGGCGCACGTGGTCGACGCGAACGATCCGCTCCTTGCCACCGTGGCCCCGGTCGCCGCCGCCGCCCTCGACGCTCTCGGTGTCACCGACGGCGTCAGCCACGTCGAAATGCGGCTGGTCGAAGGGCGACCCCGTCTGATCGAGGTCAACGCGCGGATCGCCGGCGACATGATCGGCCACCTCGTCCACCTGGCCACCGGCATCGACCTGCCCCGCGCCGCCGCCGACATCGCCTGCGGCCACGCCCCCGACCTGACACCAACCCACCGTCAGGCAGCGGCGATCCGACTGATCTACCCCGCCTACTCCGGCACCCTCACCGAGCGCCGCATCGACACCGAATTCGCCGACGGTGCCAGCTGGCTCGAACGTGTCCGCTTCCAGCGCGACGTCGGCGACCGCCTCCTCCTGCCGCAGGACGGCGGCGACATGTTCAGTGCACGCATCGGCTACCTCATCACCACCGGCTCCACCGCGGCAGGGGCCCAGACCCGCTCCACCGAGGCATACCGGCACCTGACCGTCCAGGTCACTCCCGCATAGACCCTCTGCTGCGCCCGCGCACCCCGAACATTCGGATGTCCCCTTGACCGACACCACCACGAGCGCCGGAGACGTCTACGTCTCCCCGCGCTACCTTGCCGGACTCCCCGGCCACGCCGACCCGAGCTTCGCCCCTGTCGCACACTGGCCGCACCATCACCTGGACGACGGCCCGTGCCAGCTCCTGATCACTTCACCGGACCACCGCATCAAGATCGGCTGGTTCGGCGACGACTACGACGTGTGGAAGGTCAGCGCCGCCGAAAACGCCGTCTCCGAACCCCGCTGGACCGCCCGCATCAACCAGAACACACCCCCCGAGATCGTCAAGGGCCTTACCCGCGCGCTGGCCACCGAATGGGACGCGGACAGCGACAGCTTCCTCACCTCCACGTCGTACTACTGGAGCGACGCCGTCCAGCCCCTGATCGACGCAGGCTGGGAGCGCAAACCGGCCTCGCGGGGCCTCGTGGAGATTGTTGCCCCAGACCGGATGGCGGGAGCAAGCATCGACATCGCCCGCAGCGGCCGTGATGCCGAGCTGGTGACCCTGTGGGCAGGCCCACCGGGCTGGAGCACCCGCGCCGAGGCGATCTTCACCGCGCGCACCCCAAAACACCTGATCGCCGCCACCGCTGCCGCACTCGCCGACCCCACCCCCGTAGCCCGCTACCGGGAGATCCTGCATCCGCGGCTCGCGCAACTGGCCCAGCTCACTCCCCTCCAGCCGCCGAAGCCCGCAACACCGACCCCTCTCGACGTCAAACGCACCGCGCCCCGCCACCCGCCGGCACTTGGCACGCACAGCGTCCCCCGCTGGAGCAGCGTGAGCCTCCCGCCAGCCCCTTCCGCCAGGCGCGGCGGTCAACGCCGCTGACCCCAGCGCCCCACCCCTTCCTTCCCGGCAGGAGCCCTTCGTGTCGCCCAACACCTTCGCGAACCTTGACCCCGACCAGACCGTGAACGTCCTTCCCCGCCACCTGGCCGGCCCAGGCCCCGCAAGTCCCCGTACGGCATGGCCATTCCCTTTCGACGGGGACTGGTCACTGCACCAGCCCGAGGAGGGACGGGCCATGGCCACCAGCCCCTGTCTGCGGCTGCGGGCCGGCTATGCCCCCGCCCCACACCCCGCCAGCAAGGCGCTGTGGACCACCGCCGCGCACCGCGACCCCTTCGCCCCGGCCACCTGGCAGATCACCTTCGAGACCTCCACCCCCGTAGAGCTCCTGCACGACGTCCACACCGAGCTGCTCGACCTCTACCTCGAAGACGGGAACTCCCAGGACCGGCTGTTCGAGGACGACACGGCGCCGCACGAGGCGTACGCACCCCTGCTCGCCCGCGGGTGGAGCCACAGCGTCAAGACCAACGGCAGGCAGTACTTCCGCACTCCGGACGCTCTTGGCGTCGTGGAGCACCGGTACGCCAGGCCCAGCGACTCCAGCGTGCCCGCCTGGACAGCCTGGTGCGGAGACTCGTCCCGAATGCACTGGCGGGCGCGCTTCTCCGCAGGTGTGCCCACCACGCTCGTGGCGGCCTTCACCGCATCGCTGATCTCGACTTCGCCCGTGCGCCGCACGGTCAAGGACATCCCCCTCCACACGCGCGACCACCTCTACATCGCAGCGGCGACAACGCCCGCCAAGCAGGCACCCCTGCCCTCAACCGTCGCCAAGACTCCTCCCGGACAGGCTCCGCGCCGAACCCGCTGACCTCCCTCCCGACGCCGATCAAGGACCGTCTCCTCGTGCACGCCCGTATGTTCCGCAGCGCCGTCCGCTCCACTGCCTGCGCCGCCGCCGTGACCGGCACTCTCACCTGGGCGCCGGCCGCAACCGCCCAGCCGGCCGAGCCAACACCCGCTGCCTCCGCAGCTCCCCGCAAGACGCCCGCACCCGAGGCCGGCAGTGTCGCCCTCACCAAGAAAGACCCGGCCGGCGATCCCCTCGAAGGAGCCTCGTTCCTCCTCCTCGACACCGCCGGCCAGGAAGCCGGAAACGGGAAGACCGACGCCCAAGGGAAGCTCACCTTCCCCGGCCTCGTCCCGGGCCTCTACCGGCTCAAGGAAACCTCCTCCGGGAGCCCGCTGCACGAGAGGTCGACGCCTAGGACGTGATCGTCACCCCCGGCAACGACACCCCGCTGACGATCGTCGACCCGTTCAAGGCCGCCTCGGTCCTCCTGAAGGCCAAGGACGACAAGAGCGGCAAGCTGCTGGCCGGATCCACGGTCAACATCGGCAGCGGTGACCAGACCATCCTGACGCTGGCCACGGGACCCGACGGCACAGCCAGCGGCAAGCTGCCCATCAACTCCCGTACCGGTAGTGACTTCTGGGCCAAGCAGGTCAAGGCACCCGAGGGCTACGAAATCCACAAGCCCCTGAAGAAATTCAAGGCCAAGCCCGGCGCCCCCATCACCGTGACCGCCACCCACGCCAAGACCGCCACCACCCCGCCTCCCGCGGAGGAGCCGACCGATAAACCCACCACTAAGGCGACAGCGGGGCCCACCCCGAACAAGGGCGGCAAGAATGAGGACACCCCGAAGCCGACGGTCTCCGCCTCGGACACCCCGGCCGCAGACGAGAGGGCATCGAGCACTGCGGTCCCCACCCCCGAGGGCGCGCTCGCGCACAGCGGGGCTGCCGCCACATGGGGGCTGATCGGCAGCGCCGGAGTACTCTTCGCCGCCGGCGCAGGCACCCTCGTCGTGTCCCGCCGGCATCGCACGGACGACGGGTCCGCTGAGAACTGACCCCAACGCTCCACCCCACAAAGCCCCCGGAATCAGCAGATTCCGGGGGTTTTGTCATGGCGCCCGTCAGAAACGCTCCGCGTGCGATGGGCTCGTGGAGGGAGGCGCTTGCCGTGCGCGAACCGTCGGTACGTGGCCCTCACTTGGGGTTGGCGCTCACAGCGAACAGCACCATCAGCACGGCCAGAGGCGTCGGCACCTCTGGTGCGTGTTCTTGGGTTGCCCCAATTTCGCCGTGCCAGACCTCACCTGAATTCCGGGGCTGCGCGCTGGTCAGCAGGCGACACTGCTACCTCGGAGCACCTGAGCATCACCGGGCGCGCCAAGGGAACTTCCGGCGTGTACGGCGAGCTGGCGCACCATCCTGCTGTGGTGGCACCTGCGGTGGCGGGGCGATCCTGTCGGGCTCCAGGCCAATCTTGTCCGGGTGTACGCAGGCCGGCACACCCTCGTCGTGTGTGTAGCGATGCCCGTTCGTCGGATGGAACGGGCACTCCCACGAGGGCCTGCTGTAGACCACGAACTGCTCTCGCGGGTACTGGGTGGCCGGGCAGATCCCGCAGATCGGCCGCGTCGGATCTTCCTGGTCCGGATCGACGTAGGGCGGTCCGGCGGGTTCCGGGATCTCCATAGCAGCCAGAGGGTAGCGGGCTCCGCCCGCCGTAGCGGGCCCAGTCGGCAGTCAGCGGGTGCGCTGGACAGCAGTTGTCCTGCGACAACGAATGCAGTCGCCTTGCCAGCCATTCGAGTCGACGACGAGAGTACACATCACAGCTTGGCTGGAGAAGGCGACTGCATGCTGCCTCCGGCACGGCGCGCCACCTGGGCCTACTGCCGGATCGAACCGTCCGAGCTGGCTGACATGGGCCAGCTGCTGTTGGTTTCCCTGCTGAGGCACGACCACGCCCGGACTCCCGCCAGCAACGTTCTGGGACGCTGTTGCGGAGGCAGGTGCCAAAAGTGGTGGTGGACGATGCGGGAGGTTGCCATCCTGGCGGAATGGAGGAAGCGGAAGACCGATTGAGTTTGCCCCGGCCGCGATGGGAAAGTGCCGAGATCGCCGTCTGGGGAGGTGCCAGCGAGGACGATCTCGCCCTTGCGGGCGGCTATTTGCGAGTGGCCGAGACTGCCGCTCGCCACTGGATCACTCATGGCCCGGACGACATGCTGCCCCTCCCGATTCTCTATAACTACCGGCACAGCATCGAGCTGTCGCTGAAGTGGCTGATCCGCAAGGCTGCCCCCTGCGCGCTGCGCGAGGGCTACACGGGAGACGAAGACCTCAGCCCCGACCAGTTGGATAAGCGTTTGCGCACGCACAACATCAAGAAGCTGGCGGACTGCCTCAACCGGTACCTGGCACTGCTGGACCTGCCCGAGGTGGAGCAGCGCATCGATCCGGAGTCCTGGACTCAGTTGCACTGGCTGGACAGCGAGGATGCGTCAGGGGAGACCTACCGGTACGCCGTGGTCGGCCACGGCAACGGCCGGACTCCCGCCCGGCCCGTGCAGCAGAACATCAACTTCTATGAGCAGGTGAACGAACTGCACAAGCTGGCCCACCTGCTGTGGGGCGGCTACTCGGCTCATCTCGGTCAGTACGAGGACTGGCAGATCGAGTACCTGGAGGCCATGGACACGGCCAGCTACTGAAGCAGCGCGCCGCCGCTACGGTGTCGGCTTCTTGTGCCGGGCGAGGAGTTCGGTGAAGAAGTCGGAGATGAGCTGCGGGCTGTCGGGCCGGGTGAGTTCCCAGCCGCCGAAGCGGTAGATTTCATAGCCGGCCAACCGCAGTCGGCGGTCCTCGGCGACCATCTCCGAGTACAGCCTGGGCGAAGCGGTGTAGGTGGTGCGGCTGTCCGCCCCGGTGGGGTTCTTGGTGCCGTAGTGGTGGACGCCGTCGACCTCGATCACAATACGGGAGCGGTCGGGGGCCAGAAGCAGGAAGTCCATGCGCTGGCGGTGCAGGGCACCGCTGTGTCCGCCGCTCTTCCGGGTGTAGGGGTCGTAGTGCAGGTAGACCTGCGGGATGAGGGCTGGCAGGTCGAACCCGGCGGGTTCGGCGTAGCGGGTGCAGTAGGTGCGCAGGACCGTCTGCTCCGGCAGGGAATCCAGCGAGCGGTACAGTCGGCGGTACAGGGCATCGGCGGCCTCCCGCTCCTCGACGTTGGGGAGGTGGTTCGCCTGCCACCAGGTGACCATCTGTCGCCAGGTCAGGCCCTGTGCCGGCAGAGGGTCGCTGTACACGAGGCAGTTCTTGGCGTTCTGGACGATCTCTACGTCGTTGTTCACCGCATCCCGCAACACGATCTTCGGCTTCGGGCCCACGGCGGCGAAGATGAGGTTCTTGAACGTGCCGCGGGGGCCGTTCTTGAAGCGCTGCTCGTACTCGATCTCCTGCAGGTCCTCCAGAGCCTGCAGGGTCGGCCCGAACAGCCCTTCGATGCACTCGCGGCGCGCCTGCCAGCCGCCGCCCCCGGACATGTCGTTCTTGCGCCAATAGTCGTAGAAGCCGCTGTGATGGCGGAACGGCAGCTTTGGCGACTCAAGGCCCAGGCGTTCGAGGACCGCACGGTGCGCTTTGACTGCGAGGACGACTTCCTCGTCAGTCATGCGTTCATCGTGGCGCGTGCCCCGGGCGACGAAGTCCTCGTGCAGCAGCCTGGTCAGCGCCTCGGCTACCTCCAGGTCCGGGTGGTCGAGCAGGGGGCCGAACCGCAGGGACTCCATCAGCTCGACATCCAGTTCCCATAGCTGACACACCCATTCACCTGGCCTGTGGTTGGGCCAGTCCACGTGTTCATCGGGCCTGCTGCGGAAGAAGTCATCTGTCTGCATGCGTGTGCATCCCCCTGCCCCACCAGCGCTGTCGAAGAGAATTGTCGCTGGTGTCACTGACAAGGGGAGCTGCGTGCAGCCGGTATGACAGGGCGGTGACAGTGAGGCGGACGCGACTGGGTCCGCTGTCAAACGCCTCGATTGGATGGCGAGGGACAGCAGTTCGCCGGTGGCAGACAAGGAAGAGCACCCACAGGACTGGCGGACGCCGCCACGGCATGTCAACCTAAACGACCTTCCCAGAAAACCCCAGGTCAGAGAGGTGATGCAGTGGCGTTGGATGCGGCGCAACCTGGATTCGCCACGACGGTCGCGGCCCTGCGGCTGCGCTCCTGGAAGCTCGGCGTCGGCCAGGCGATGGAGGTGCTCGACCAGTTCTCGAAGGCCGATTTCACCTACATCGTGGATGACCGGGCCGACGTGCACGTCAGCTCGCGTGACGGCCGGTTCTACCTCGGCTATTTCCCGAACGGTCGGCCCGGCGGCGCTGACGAAGGCTGGGTGACGGGCGAGGGCTGGGTCATCGCCGTCACCGGTACCGCGAAGGCTCCCGGGTATCGGATGTCCTTCGGTACGGAGACGCCAGCGGAGCTCATCGCAGCTGTCGTGGCCCGGATCCTGGCCACCTCCCGACCCCTGTGACCTGCGGTCCCCTGTCCTTCGTACGCGACGCGTACGCTGCCCTGCTCTGCGGCTCGGCCGCGACTGCTTGGAGAACGCCTTGGAATCGGACCCGCACGAGATGACCGTCGGAGACATCCTCGACCTGCTGTCCGCCTGGGACCGCGAGACACCCGTCCGTCTCGCCATCAACCCCTTCTTCCCCATGGCCCACCGCCTGGGCGATGTGCACACGGCGGTGGACGAGCACAGCCGCCCGGTGGTCTACATCGCCGAGTCCAAGGAGGCTGAGCAGCTCGGCCCTCTGCCGCCCGCTGCGGCCGTGGCCCTGACCTGGCAGGAGCCGGTCGAGGCACCCCGGCGCCGCCGACGTGGGGCGACCGGGCAGAACAACGGCCAGTGATCCACCCGAACCGACGGAGGCGCGCCTGCACCCGCACCACCCCATCGAGCCCTCCCACCCTGACTCACCCGACCCGGTGTACTGGGTCACCCCGCGCCACCTTGCCGGTGACGACGGAGCCCTTGCCGAGCGGATCGGCGACACCTTCACCGGCCTCGGCTGGCGCATGTGGCCGACCTCCCGCAACACCCTGCTCTATGTGAGCCCGGACGGACTGCGCGGCGCCGAGTGGATCCTCGCCGCCTACCCCTTCGAGCTAGGCGGGCTCCCGGTGGCCTGGCAGCTGTCGGCCCGCCCCCACGCCGCCTCCGCCCTGACCGAGTGGAACGCGTACTTCACCACCGGCGTCCCGCACGAAGCGCTCGCCGACCTCCTACTCGCGCTCGACGCCTGCGCCACACCCGACGCCGGGTTCGAGAGCGCCGAGTCGGTGCTCACCGCACTCAGTACGCGAGGCTGGCTGCGCGACATGGACCGCCCGCGCACGACCGCCACGGACCCCGGCTTCTCCGCCAGCATCTCCAGGGAGATGCTGCCGCCGCTCATCCACGACGCCGACCCCCGAGACGACCTCCTGGGGTGGCAGGCGTGGGCGGAACCCGTCCTGGCAGCGCCATACCTGTGGTGCGCCAGTTTCAGCGCGAGCGCCCCGCACGAGCTGGTCGCCGCCTTCGCCTCCTCGCTCGCCGCACCCGGCCCGGTACCGCGCCGGGTGCTGCCCGAAGGCACGGGGGACCGCCTCACCATCGTCCGCCGCAGCTGACGACAGGTGTGGTTCATCCTCTCCCCGTACGGCCTGCGCGCCCTACAGGTCCGTCCCTTCCCATCGTTCCGTGGAGGTGCCTCGCCCCTGCCCTTGCCCCGGTTCGCCCTCGGGCATACGAACGCCACCGCACACTTGAGGGGCCTGGCTCCTCGTCGCCCGCCGCCACCTTCGTCGAGAGCTTCCCCTGTTGCTGCCACAGCGAGCCGCTCCTTCCGCCAGGGTAGAGACCGAACCCACAGTGGAGGGACAGAGCGTGGTCGGTAGGTACGTGTACTGGTCGGACCGGGCGATTCGACAGACCGCGGAGGACAACGGCATCGAGCTGGTCGGCCACGCACGCTGGACCGTGGGTCTGAACAGCCGGGTCCTCCAGGCCAGTCGAGCAGGCCAGGAGCGCCTCACCCGCAACCGAGTCGAGGAGGCGTGGCGAATCGAGAAGGGGCTTGGTGCCGCGGTCGTTGAAGACCTCACCACTCCACCGAAGGCGGCATTTGTTCAGGTCACCGGCAAGGTCTCGTTCGCGCGGTTCCATCCCTGGTACGCCAAGAACCCCGGGGCGTTGCTCCACCTGCAGACGCGTAGCAGCGAGGGCCGTCAGGTCGACATCTGCCTGTTCGGCAGCATGGACTGCGTCAGAGGCTTCGGCCCGTGGGATGACTTCGAGGATGGCTGGTCCTCGTCGGAAATGCCGGCGATCGAGGAACTTCTCCGCGCCCAAGAGACCGAGAACACCTCGTGGGATGAGGACGAGCAGTACTTCTCCCTCGAAGCGCTGAAGATCGCCCTTCGCCAGGGGAGCACGGGCACTCACGATGAGCATGCAGACCGCCCGCAGACTCGCGGATTTACCGTCGGCCACAACGACGCGTGCTCCGTGTTCGCGGAGGTCTACTCCGACGTCGTGCTAGACCCCCAGCGATGGCTACACGATCCCGGCGACCCGGTCTCTGGCGCGGACCGGATCATCGTGGGCAGGCCGCTATGGGTACGAGTCGAGCACCCCGAGGCGACAGTGCGCTACCCCGAGCTGCGTAACGGGACGCGGTGGGCCGCCCGCTGGTGGCTGCGGAGGCTGCGCCTGATCCCGAACCGCCCTACCGCAGCGACGGTACGGGCGGCAACCCTGGGTTCTCGACGAGCGGGAGACCGACGAAACCGTGCCCGGCCGCGGCGGGGAGCGTCGTGATCAGCCGCCGTAACGGCTGTTCATCCCCCGTCGTTGGGCACGACGAGGCGCACTGGACGCTGCCTTCCGCTCTGGGAGGATGCTGCAGTCTTGCCGATGGATGGAGCACCTGTTGAAAGGTGAACGGACTACGTCGTTGCTCCAAGGGATGCTCACTCGCCTCGATGCCGGTGAGCGGCCGTTGGACCGGTCGATGCCGTTCTCGGTTCGTACGCCCGTGGTGCGATGGAGCCCGCTGACGTGGCCGTGGCCGTCACCCGCCATGTCGACGCCGAATTGAGCGTGGAAGGAGGTCAGGGGCCTCATGTTCGGCCGCGACCCCATGGCTCGAATCGGCCGCCAGGTTCGGTCGGTCAGCGGTTGACCCGGATCTTCTCCAGGGCCTTGTCCAGGTGGGCGTCTACGAGGCGAGGCGAGCCGGAGACGACGACCAGGATGTTGCCGGTGCGGATCGCCGTCTGCTTGACGACGCTGCGCTGCCCGCCGGCGGAGTAGGTGAGCAGCTGGCTCCACTGCTCATCGCCCAGGTCCGGCGCGGCCGTCTTCTGCGTGCCCATGTTGATGACGGTGCTGCCCGACGCCACCTGGTAGGACGGGCAGGAGATCATCGCGTTGAAGACCTTCCCGACGCCGTTGGACAGCTTCGTTGCACTGTCGCTGTAGAGCTCCTCGCTCACCTCGGAGCTGTCGGCGTGGGTGAAGGCCGTCTTCGCCTTGCGGGGGAAGTCGAGGCTGGCTCCGGTGGCCGTGTCGTCGCCGAGCTTCTCCAGGGCCGGGCAGCCGGTGACGGTGACGTCGTTGTGCCGGACGGCAGGCTGGGGCTTGCGGGTGTAGCCCTCGCCCAGGTCGCTCTCGTTCAGCAGCCGCTTCCTCAGCTCGGCCGAGGAGAGTGGCGCAGATGTCTTCGCAGTGTTGCTGTCCCGGAGCGCAGGTGCGGAGGATGTGGCCGGGGCGTCGACGGGCGCGGTGTTGCAGGAACAGCCGGAGAGCGCCAGGACGGTCAGGGCGCTGAGGCCGAGGGAGGTCGTGGTGGAGCGGCGCATGCGAAAAACCCCTTGATGTTGCGAGAGGGACTGTCTGACCGGGTCGGCCCTCCGAGTGCCGACGAACGCGGGGGTGGGGGAAGGGGTTTCGCGGCTCAGTGGCCGAGGTGGCGCAGGCCCTCTTCGAGGGTGGGGTGGTAGTGGTCGACCGGACCGGAGTTGCGGTTGTACCAGGCGGTGTCCAGGCGAGACTCCTTGGTCTCGTGGCCGGCTTCGCAGCGCAGCCACACGGAGTCGTCGCGCATGTTGAAGACGATCCAGTTCCGGTACGCGCCGCAGTGGCACGCGTGGACTTCGCCGTCGATGACGAGCGGCAGGTCCCAGCCCATCATGAACCCCGAGACGTCCCGGCGGGACGGCGACCGGAAGCCCGGCGGCGGGAAGTCGGGTACCACCGCGGCCCCCGGCGCGGCCGAGGCCAGCGCAGCGGACGGGCTGGGGGTGTTCGGCAGCGGCAGTTCGGTGTGCATCGCCAGCACCGCCTGGCCGACACGCTGGACTTCACGGAACTCTCGGTCCGCACGGTTGCGTCGGAACATGCCGTCTCCCTCTCTGTCGTCGCCTGCACGAGGAGAGTGCCGCCACCTTCTGACCTGCTGCAACTCTAAAAAAATTGAACTTCGGTCTTCCCGGCGCGGATGAGCGACGCGTACTGGTGCGAATCGCCAAGGCGGCAGTACACGGTCGCGTGCAGGTGCCTTGGCACCCAGCGATCCCGCAGCCTGGCCTGCGGGATCGCTGGGTGCCGGATGCGTGCACCGTGATGCTGTGCGTCGCGGGCTCCCGCACGTCCAGCATTTCGTCCCCCAGTACCTGGACGACCTCGAACTCTCCCCTGCCGCCGCCACGCACCACATCTCCCTGCGACTCCTGCACCGCCTCTTCCGCCACCACGCCGCTGGGAATCGATCGCCTCCGCATGAGCCACCAGCATCTGAACCGTCCGACGCGTCCTCGCCGGCCTCCTCCTGTTCACCTGCCCCGTCCACGTCAGAGCCGCGAGCTGGGGCCTCACCCGCACTGCCCGTATCACCCGCGGCACCAGCCCCATCGAATCCCTTCAGGCGGCCGTGCCGCGCACAACCTGGCACCCGGTGCTAAGCAGATGGCGCGCAGTGCTAATCACACACCAGCAACATCCGGGAAGGATCGGCGATGCCTTCTTGGCTGAGGCACCACGAAGGCGACCATGTTCCAGATATGAACGGCCGTTGTCGGTGCCGCGCGAGTGCTGGCTGGTTGGCGCACCCAGTGCGGCACGGCGCGGTTCGGGCCTTCGGGCCTGCAGGCGTGCACGGCCGCTCGCCGCCTCAGGAGCCGGGCATCCACCCGGGGAAAGCGACGAAGGGTGAACACATGCGCACGATCAAGAAGGCGGTCGCCATGGTGGGACTGGCCACGATGGCGGCATCGGCAGGAGTGTTTCTCAGCGCGGGTCCTGCGGCAGCCGGACCCTACTGCGGCAGCGGGTACCACTGCGTCTTCCATCTCGAACTGGGCAGTGACCAGCACTCATACTTCAACACCGACACGGACTTCCGCAACGACGTCTTCACCAACGGCGGAATCGTCCACAACAACGTGTGGTCCGCGAGCAATTCCAGCTCGAGCGGATACGAAAGCCACTACTACACCGGTGTGGGCAGCGACTGGGCTTCGAACGGGTTCCTGTTCTGCGTGAACCCCGGAAGCTCTGTCTACTCTCTTCCCGACTCCCTGAAAGACCGGGCGAGTTCTCTGCGGGTGCGTGGCACCACGTCGGTCAACTGCTACTGAGGGTTGGCGGTTCGTGCAGGCCGACGGGCAACCTCGTCGACCTGCACGGACGGAACGGAGAAGAGGAGTTGAGCCGTGCGTGTCAGCCGGAATCGTAAGAGTGGGGGTTCCGTGTCGTCTCCGCGCCGTGTCCTTGGCCTGGCCGCCTTGGTGCTCGTTGTGTTGGGTGCAGGTACAGCAGTCTCGGTGACCACAGGGATGCCCGAAAAGCCGGAAGAATCCCTCGCACAGCCTTCCACGGCTGTGCTGGACACTTTGAAGGCGCGCCCGCCTCTGCACCGGCTCCTGTATGTCCGCACCGCAGCAGACGAGCGGGTCTCCACCGCTCAGCGGCATCTCGTCTCCCGCTGTATGGCTGCGAAGGGCTTCCGCCAGCGGCCCGCCGCGATCGGGAAGACGCCGACCGGAACCGAGGAGTATCCCCTACCCTTCGGTCTGGAACGCCTGGATCCTCCCGCTCCCGCTAAGCCATCGGAACTGCCGGCGGAGCGGCACGAAAGCGAGGCGTACACCCGGGCGCTGTTCGGGGACCCGAAGCGGCGCATTACCGCGAAGGGCGAGAACCTCAAGGTCACCCGGCCCGCTACAGGCTGCCAGGCTGAAGCCGAGAAGCGGCTTCTCGGTGATGACGGTCGAGTGCGCTGGCTCCAGCTCCGCCTGCTGCTCGGAGACGGGCAAACACACGCCCGCCGCAGTATCGAGAAAGCTCCGTCGTTCCAGAAGGCAACCAGCGACTGGCGGGCATGCATGCGTAGGGCCGGGATCCGGCAGACCGACCCGCAAGCCATCCTGCGGGACCTGCCCGCCGACGCAGCCCCTCGGACGCACCCGGCGGCGCGGGCGGACCTGCGGTGCAAGGAGGCCACGGGCTACCTGCACACCGCCTACACCGCCCTGGCCGCGGCCCAGCGGGCCTGGCTCAGGGAGCACCCGCAAGATCTCGCGGACTGGAGAGCACTGCAAAAACGCCAGGAAACTGCCGCCCGGCAGGTGACGAGGACGTAACCGGCTTGGCCGGGTCAAGCCCAGCCCGGAAGAGGCAACGGGGCTTGCCCGGCTCCTGGCCCTGGCCGTCCGCGAGGCGGTCGGCTGCCCTCTGCGCGCGCTGGGACGCACCGTCAGGATCGGCACCACACATCTAGCGCCGAGGCTCTCGCGGCCTGTCGGCCTGGCGGGCCGAGGCGTCGTGCGACGGTGGCGTGGACTGCGTCCTCGCAAGCCCCGTCAACGCGGCGTTTGCCGTACCGCTCTGTGGCGCAGCCGAGGCGTCTGCGGGCAGATCCGCCATCCGCCGCAGCCGCCATACCAGCACGTCACTGATCGATTCTGCGGTCTCCAGCTCGCGTCGCTCCGCCGCTTCCGTCAGGAGCGCGGCGGGGTCGTGGCCGGCGTTCTCGACATCGGCGAGCGTGGCGGCCAGGGCGTACCAGCCGGGCTCGGCGAGGACCTGCCCGGCCAGCTCAGGCACCGCCTGTCGGAGATAGGCGCCCTGCTTGCGCTGGAGGGGCTGGGACAGGCGGCGACCGCGCTGGTGCATCACGCCGAGGTGCAACGGCGCGGCGGCCTGATATGCGGCACGCAGGTGGTCGGCAGCCTGGCGGGCAGCAGCGGCCTGCTGGGCGTGCTCCTTCTTCCCGTGCCAGTGGGCGGCGGCGCTGACCAGGAAGAACGCCATGTCGATGAGCATGGCGGTGGTGGCACCGTCCTCCCCGCGGCCGAGGGCGGGACCGCCGTAGACGAGATCGCGGGCAGCCTGACGAAGGGCACGGTCGTGGCCTCGCTCGGCCTGGACGTGGGAGCGGGTCGCCCGCTCGAACGCCCAGGCCGCATATCGCAGTTCACGGCGGGTGTGCGCGGCCGAAGTCTTGGCGAGCGCGTCGAGGACCTCGCCGGCTGCAGCGAGGTGCGCGGCGATCTGCCCGTCGTCGCCCTGGTCGAGGATCAGCACGGCCTGCCAGACCGCTGTCGTCGCCTGCCGCCGGGCGGCCGACGGGCTGATACGGGGCGAGCCGGAGGAGCGGTCCTTGGCGGTGTCGCTGTGGTAGCCGGAGGCGTCGGCGGCCCACCGCTTGCGGATGCGGGGCAGGGAGAGGTCGGGCGCGAGGGTGGAGCCGGAATAGTAGATCGGCTCCTGGTCCTCGTTGCGGTCGTCCGACAACGCGACCTTGTACCCGAGCAGGTCGCCGGAGGGCGCGGTGCGCTGGCGGATCAGGAGGCCGGCGGCGGCCAGGCGATCGAAGAACTCCTCCTCGCTGGCGACTCCGGCTGCGGCGCGGCGCACGGTCTCGCGCAGCTCCTCGCGTGGGGTGCGTTCCTTGCCCTGGCGGTTCGCCTTGTGGCGTTCGGCGCTGGTGGGGCGTCTGGCGGCGGTTCCGTCACCGACGTTCAACCGGCGTAGCCCGTAGTCGATTTCGACCTTTCGGGCTTCGGTCTGGGAGCGGGCGCCGTCCTGGCGGATGCGGGCCTGGCGGCCGTCCTCGCGTACGACGGTGGCGACGATGTGGATGTGATCGTCGGCGTGCCGGACGGCCGCCCAGCGGCAGGCGGCGTCGTCGCCTTCGGGGGCGATGCAGGTGGCGGCGACCATGCGGTGGGCGATGTCGGCCCACTGCTCGTCGGTGAGGATCGGATCTTCGGGCGCGGCGCGTACGGACAGATGCCATACGTACTCGTCGGGCCTGGCGCTCTCGGGCAGTGCCATCACGGGCTGGTCGAGCAGGCGCTGCAGGTCGCCGTACGTTGCCTTCGGATCGCGGCCCGGGTCGGGGGCCTGGCTGTCCCACGCGGCGACGAGGTGCGGATCGATGTGCTCCTCAGCCCTTCCGGGACCGTACAGGTAGGCCACCAGGCCGCGGGTGTCACCGCCCATGTCGTGGACTTTGGGAATCATGCAGCCGGGCGCTCGCTGTCCAGGTAGTGCTGGGTGAAGGTGTCCACGCGTCGAGCGGCACGGTTTACGGCGAAGAGGACCGCTTCGGCGTGCGGGGCGTCACCGCCCGAATTGAGCGTTTTGGCAACCTGGTTGACGTTGTTGCCGATCTGCCCGAGGTGGCGCCGGAGGCTGAACAGCTCGGCAAGCATTTCGCGTTCGCCGGCGATCTCGGCTGCCGTGCGCGTCAGGTCGCGCGCGGCGCTGAGGGCTGCGTGGGCGAGGAAGCCGGACGGCGTCATGGCGCACGCGGCTGCGGCGTCGAGGACGGACTGCTTCTCGTCGTCGTTGAAGCGGCTGGTGATCAGGTGTTTGCGCTTGCTTGACTTGGTCTTCGGCGTGCGGTTACGCGCGGGCGGCTGGCTCGACGGCGCGCTCGCGTGGAAAGTGCAGTGCGGGTTGTGACACGGGTGAGTGGTTGTTTGCTCCTCCAGGGGATGCCGGCCGCCCTCGGTCGCATCCCCTCGGTCCGGCGCCCCCCGGCGCGAGACCGCCTCCGCCACCCCCGGGGCGGAGGACGCGAGAGTAGTACTCCCAACGGGAGTACTACTCTCGCACCAACTTGCTCGCCTCGACGTCGAGTTGGTTGTCAGCTCACCGCGGGCGTGAGTGGAGGGTGTCGTCGGGTTCGTCATCGGGTGCGGTTCCTCATGGTGCGGATGCGGTGCTGGATCTCGGCGGCGAGTTCGACCACAGCGGCCGGGCCGTGCAGGACGCGAACTGGGGACTCGGGGTGGTACTGGGTGAGCCACTGGCCGTTGGGGGCCAGCACGGCCGCGTGCAGGAACTGGCACTGCACGAGCACGTCCGCCCAGGCGGCGGCCTCGGCGGTTGATGGTGTGTGCGTACGCGGGTGACGGGCAGGAATGGGGAACCCTCCATAGCAGGGGCGGTGCCCGGCCGAGGCCGGGACCCACGAGACGGATTGCGGAGGCAGGCGCGTGACCTGCTTCTTTGCAAGATTCAGCCGCACTCGGGGCAGCGGTCGAGGTGCTGATTCAAGGCTCGCGCCATGTTCCGCTTCACCGAGAAGGCGTTCTTCGCGCTGGTCTTCGCGGGTGCGGATCCCTGGTGCCGCTCGGCATAGCCGCGCAGGCATCGGATGTCCTGCTCGAAGCCGGACTTGATGCGCGTGAAGCGCTGGCAGGTCTTCATCGGGTCGTACTCCTTGTCGCGGTGGTGCCTGCTTCGTCGCGCAGCCTCTGCAGGACCGGCGTGAGGCGTTCGTTCCGGCCGCCCTGGATGTTCTGGGCGCGGAGGATCTCCCGCACCTGGGGACGGGTGATCGACGCGTTGCCGTCCCGCGCCAGCAGTGCCGCCACGTGTGGACGAACCCGCTCGACCATCTCCTCGACGGTCAGCTGCGGCCCCTTCCGTGAGCGCTTGGGCTTCCCGGCGCCCGCACGGTTTCGGGACCCCTTCGGCTTCTGTTTGCGCCGCGGGGGGACGGTGTGGGGACGGTCCCCGTCGGGCCGGGTCCCCGATTCGGCGCCTGGGTGCTCTGGGCCCTCGTCGCCGAAGGGGACGGCCGCAGGGGAGGGGTCAGTGCCCCTGTGTGCTGCGACTTCGTGGACGTTGCCGCTCGCGCCGTCATCACTTTCACCGGTCCCCGGGACCACGACATCACCTTCCCCCTTTGCCTCTTCGCCTGGGCTGGGCAGACGCGCGTCACGTTCGCCGATGTGGTCCCCGTCTTCGTTGGGGACGGGGTGGGGACGGTCCCCGACGGGTGCGGTCCCCGTCCCCGTTTCGGCCGCGTCCCCGGCAGCGCGGTCCCCGATCGAGCCCGCGGTTCGGGGACCGGCGTTGGGGACCGTCCCCGTCGGGCTCACGTCTTCCTGGCTCCACTTCCGATTCCGAACTTCTGGGACCGGAGTGAAAGGGGACCGGTCCCCGTGGCGGTCGTCGTGTTCCCAGGACTGAGTCCAGGGGGACGGCAGGGCGACGAAGGCGAGAGCCATGGCGTGCCGGCGGGCGGCCAGCTGCTCCAGCAGCGCACGGCGCTGGTCGGGATCGGTGCCGACCCCGGATCGTGCGAGGGCCGTCTCGAGCCGCCGCTCTATCCGGCGCCCCTGGCGGTTCGCGCGCTTCTTCTCCGGCATCTTGGCCAGCCGGGAGGCCAGGGCCCCTGCCCGTTCCGTGGCGCGTTCCCTGGTGATCTGGGCGGCAGAGCGGTTCCGCGTGGCGACGCCCAGGCGTGAGAGGAGACGTTCTCGCGCTTCGCGTCCGAGCGTCGCCAGCAGCCCCTGGGACGCGGCGCCCGGCTTGTGCAGCCGCAGCTCGATACCCATGGCCAGATGCCAGAGCATGGCCGCCATGACCGGGCCGACGAAGGCCCGCACGGTGCCGCCCACCGCGGCTGACTGCGCGTACGCCGGGATGACCTGCACCCCGGTGAGCACCCAGACCAGGCTGCCCGGAAGACCGGGCGTCCCTCGGGACTTCAGATTCTGCCGGGCCATCAGCGCAGTAGCGAACAGGGCCAGCTCG
The DNA here is from genome assembly GCF_000424825.1 of Streptomyces sp. CNH287. Classification (NCBI taxonomy): domain Bacteria; kingdom Bacillati; phylum Actinomycetota; class Actinomycetes; order Kitasatosporales; family Streptomycetaceae; genus Streptomyces; species Streptomyces sp. CNH287. The sequence continues at coordinate 568,731 of NZ_AUKQ01000005.1, forward strand.
GCCGCGCTGAACATCATGGCCCGCTCCACGGTGCCAGCCATGTCCAGGTAGTCGGCGGCGAAACGCCAGCTGGTGTCCGCGCTGTAGACGGTGCAGTTGAGGGCGGCGAGGGCCGCGACCCAGACCGCGGGGGTACCGGCGCGCGGGGCACCTGCCCGTGCCCGGTTGCGTCGGATCGACCACCCGGTCAGCACCAGGGCCAGCACCCCGACAGCCGCGACCGCGAAGACGGGAGCGATACCCAGGGGCAGAGACAGGGCGATGGGGTGGGTCATGCGGCCTTTCGCAGAGCGGCGATCAAGGAGTGGGTCTGCGCCTGGCGGGGCACCTGCACCGGCGAGGCATTGTCCTCGTCCTCGGCGCCTTCGTCGTCGACGTGCTCGTCGTCGGTGGGCTCGGTCTCGTCCAAGTGCCCCCAGTAGCGGTCGCGGTCGGCGACGGCGTGTGCGGCGTTGCGCATCAGGTCGCGCGCCCAGTCCAGATCGAGCCGCAGCGTGTAGGCGAGACGCTCGGGGCTCCAGCCGCGGACGTAGGCGTGGCGGGTGACGGCGTCGCGCTCGGCGTCGCTGAGGCGGACATCGCGGCCTTCGAAGGCCGCCTTGACGCGGCTGTAGTCCAGGCGCTTTCTGACCTTGGCGTGCCAGGGGCGGCGCTCGGCCTCGGTGAGCCCGCCCCACATGCCGTGGCGGATCTCGTTGTCGAGGGCGTAGTCGAAGCACGCCTTCTTCACCGGGCACCGGCCGCAGATCGACTTGGCCTCCTCGATTGCCGCGCGGGCCCGGGCAGTGTGGAAGAACAGCTGGTCGCCGACCGCGGGCGGCATGTTGTGGCACAGGCCACGGGCCTGCCAGCTGTGGTCGGCGATGCCCCGGATGCTCGGGGTCGGGGTGTCGTTGGTGGTGATATGGCGCAAGGCAGTCTCCGGAAGTCGCCTCGGCGGGTGCGGATCGCTCGGCACCGAAGGTGGGTGGGGTGCGGCGGGTGCTGCGAGGCGGGCTCGGGGTACGGCGTGGCGCCGTACCGGAGGAGGAACGTTTCTGTAGAGAAGCGGGCTGCGCTGCGGTCAGGCGGCAGGCGCCTGGGCAGCCAGGGCGCGGTCGACGCGACTGGGGTGGGCGGTGGCGAGCGGTGCGTTGCCCCGGGCAGCGCCGTCGAGGGTGATGCGCCGGCGGCGGCAGGGCTCCCCCTTGCCGGCGTGACACCACTCGCACGGCACGCTGAGCACGTCGGGGCCTCCGGCGGCGACGGCGGCTTCGCGGGCGGCGCGGGCCGGGCGGTAGGGGGCCAGCTCGGCGCGTACGGCGGGCGGGATGCAGCCGACGGCGGCCAGCTGATCCTTGGGTACCGGCCGGTGTCGCCCGGGGGTGAGTTCGCGGTGCTCCGAGGGGGCGGCCTCCCCGGTGGCCACCGCATGCCGTGACGCCAGCAGCTCCGCCCGCCAGGCGCGCGGATCGTCCGGGTCAGCCGACGGGGTCGGGTCGGTGTGCCGAGCCAGGCGATCACGGTAGTGGGCGTGCCATTCGCGGGCCACGTCTGCGGCCTGGATCGGGTAGGGCGAGATCACGATGCGCTTGCGGGCGGTCTCGCGGACATCCCAGCCCTGGCGGGTGGTCATGGGGATGTTGTCGAGCAGCTCGTGCCATGTGTCGAGTTGGGACCGGGCCTCGCCTTCGGCGGTGCGGATGAGGCGGGGGTCGATGCGGCCGACGTAGGTGAGTACGGCAGCAACTTCTCGGCGGTTCAAGGTAGTTACTCCGTTCCCGTCGGTTCGTCGACGGCGGCGAGCAGGGCGGCCATGTGCGCGTCGGCGCGGGTCATGCCGGCCTGCGGCGCGGTAGAGCCGCCGGGCAGGGCGTAGAGGTTCGGGCGCTGGGGTGTGGGGTTGTGCTCTCGGGCGATCCAGGAGCGCCAGTCGGCAGCCCAGGCTGCGGCGGAGCGAGGGCTCCAGGCACTGCGGTGGTGGCGCCACTTCGCGTCGGCGGCGTGGAGGCCATGCTCGCCGAGGCGTGCGAGGTGCCCCTGCTGCTGGGCCCAGGACAGGCTCGCGTCGTCGATCTCCCAGTCCTCGGCCGAGGTGAGGCCGGCAGCACCACTGCTGCTGTACTTACGGTTCACCTTTGGTTCACTGCGGTTCTGGGGGTCAGGTTCTGACCCGGAGGGGGGTCGGCTTCTGCCCCGGGGCGGGGTCAGATTCTGACGAGGGGGTGCAGATTTTGACCCGGTCAGATCCTGACGAGAGGGGTCGGATTCCGACCCGGCCTTGGGCCAGATGCCGTGCTTTCGCAGCCGTGCGTCGTCCAGTTCGGGTACCGGGTCGGTGTCGCACGGGGGCTCGACGTACGCGTCGGGGTTGTCCTCCCCGGCCGCCGCGACCTTGGCGAGCCACGCTGCGGCGCACGGCAGCCGATAGACCGTGCTGTGCTGCGGGCCGTCGAGGCCGTCGAGCACCTCCAGCTCGCCGCTCTCGGCCAGTGCGACCAGGGCACCGCGCACGGAGTTGCGGCTGGCCCTCGTACGCTTCATCAGCGAGGTGAGGGACGCCCAGGCGACGCACTGCTTGTCCGGCACCCGATCGGCGATCGACAGCAGGACCAGGCGGGCGTTTCCGCGGCTGGTGCTGCGCTCCCACGCCCACTCGCGGGCCTCCCGGCTCATCGGGCCACCGCAGGATCGAAGCGGATGCCCAGGGCCGGGGCGAGCGTGCCGAGCAGTCGGCGTGCGGGCAGATCGGCAGGCGGGGAAGCGGGGGTGGCTGCCGCGCTGGCCGGGGGGACCGGCCTTTTGCGCAGGGCAGGCGGCATGTAAGACTCTCCTCCGTAGTGAAGCCCGCGCCGGTGTGCCTCGTAGGAAAGGGCCGGTGCGGTGAAGGTGGGTGAATCTCCGCCCTTGCCGGGGCAGGAGTCCCATTGGCGTTCGGCGTCCGGGAGTTACCGCTCCTTGGGCGCCGCCGCTGTTTCAGGGCCTACGCGCCCTAGCCGGATCGCGCGTTGTGCATTTCGCTCCTCGTGGCGTCGGCTGCCGGGCGTGCTGCCCGGCCGGGGACGACGAACATATGGGTGCCCTGCGGCAAGATCCAGACCTTGCTAAAGAACTCTCTACAAGTGGCAAGGGTGGACGCCGGCTGCTTCTCGTCCTGCGAAGGGGCTTCGCACGGCACGCCCCGCGGCCGTGGTCGCGTTCAGAGAAGAGCGAGGCGGGGGTGGCCGGGCTGCCCGTCTCGTCATGCATCGACAACTCCAGTCCGCGCTAGCCGTCTTCCCGCAGCGCCGGGTGGGACGCGGCCGGGTACAAGCAGGGAGGGAGGTGCGGCGCACAGCCGTGCTTGTAGGATTGAAGCTACATCGATCCAGATGGCAACTCAATACATTGAAGTTTCTTCAATGGCGACGGCTCCAGGGAGGGTCCGCATGCCGCCTCGCTGCTTCGACCGGCGCCGCTTCCGCGCTGCGCGGCGGGCCGCAGACCTCACCCAGCGCGAAGTCGCCCAGGCGCTGGGGCTGGCGGCGGCCACCGTCGCCACCTGGGAGGCGGGCGGCTCCGTCCCGCCCGGTGAGAGGCTGCCCGCCTTGGCTCAGGTGCTCGGGGTGAGCCTGGAGGCCCTCTTCCCTCGTTCCGGTCCACCTGACCTGGCCGATCTGCGGCAGGACGCCGGTTATGCCCAGGGTGCGACAAAGGTGATCACCGGCACCCGCAGTGCGGACGGCGTCCTGAAGGCGGAGCGCGGCAGACGCCGGCTGCCGGACGCCTTCGTGTCGCTGCTGGCCACCGCCTACGGGGTGTCCCAGGCGCAGCTGCTGGCCGCACAGGATCGCTCCTTCGGCGCCGAGCCCCAGCCCGACGGTCCGCCGGCGCCGGGCTCGCTGGCGGACAAGATTCAGTCTCTGCTCGCCGAAACGCCCCGAAACGACACGGAACTCGCCGAGGCCGTCAACCGGGAGGCGGGCGCCGTACTGGTCACCGCGGCCGGCGTGGGGCATCTGCGCTCGGGCACCACCGCCGAGGCACACCCCGAACTCCTGGAGGCGCTGGCGCGTGTTCTCGGCGTTCCGCCGCAGTACCTGCTGCCGGAGCAGGACGCCGTGCGCGCGCTCGCCGCCCAAGTCGAAGAACTCGCCGCCTTCCGCCGTGGCGACGTCACCATCGCCGCACGAGGCAGCGGCGAGGTGAGCCCCCAGCTGATCGCGTTCATCGACCAGCTGCTCGACGAGGTTGAGCGCGGAGAGCTGCCCGGCACCGGCCCCGAGGGCGAGCGCGACTGACCCGCGCCAGCAGCAGAACAAATCAGCCGCCTACACCGCCGAGTGGGCGGCTGCCCGATCCCGCCCGGGCAGCGCGGCGCCAGCTCGACGCCGAACCGTGTCGGTGCCCACACCCGCCAACGTGGGCCGAGTACAGCAGCAGCCGGTTCACCTGCGCGTCGAAGTCCTTGCCGAGTACGGGAGCGTCCACCGGCACAGCGCCGGCCGGAGCGCCGAGCGCCATGGCCGCCAGCGCCGCCCGCGTCCAGTACATGTCCGCCACCGCATCAGCATCCTCACCTGCCAGGCCCTGCAGCCGCGCCAGCTCCACAGCTTGAGCCCGCAGGCCCCGCGGCGCGTGATAGCTGAGCGCGCGCCGCGCATCAACGATCTCCGTCACCCAGCGCTCCAGCAGCAGATCCGGCACATCGGCCGTGAGATCACGCGCGCGACGCACCGTTTCACTTCCGCGGCGTCCACGCCGCGCGGCGCAGGGAGGACGAAGCACCACCCAGGGCACCGCCAGGGCCAAGTCCCGCCACAGCGGATGCAGCCGGACCAGCGCACGCATCGTCCTCCACCGCACACCAACTCCCTGGACAGCGGGGATGCTCGCGCCCACCACCCACAGCGCGACCGCGGCGTCCAGCAGCGCCTGGGTCTGCGCGACACCCGCATCCATCCGCATCGGCCCCAGAGCCGTGTGCACACCGACAACATCGCGCACAAGGGCATAGAAAGCCCCGACGCCGGCACCCGCGGCCATCAGGGACAACCCCCACCGCATCGCCCCCCGCGCCCGACAGGCGGCGCCACCCCACTGCACAGCGCAGATCGCCATGGTGACCGCCACCCACAAAAAGATCACACCCCAATAGGCAGCGAGTGCGGGCACCGCGGACGCCCGGGCGACGGCTGAGGGACCTGAGCGGTCCACGGCGGCGAAGAACAGCACCGTCATCAGCACCACCCCCACCCCGCACACTGCCGGCACCGACCGAGAGGCCCGCTCCGACAGCCTGCCCCACCGGCTCCCCGCGGCGCCGCGGCCGACCGCGGACACGTACCGCACCAGCGCGCACAGCCCGACCAGCACGCTCACGTGCATCAACAGGACGTCCAAGCCGTCCACGCCGGTGAGAGCGGCCACCACCCCGCCAGGGGCCGACCCCAGCAGCCAGGCGGCCCCCAGCGAAACGCAAACCCCCCACAACGTCCGATCCCTCTCCGACCCCCGCAGCGCCCCCGGCACCCGCCATGCCATCTGCCCCAGCAGCAGCACAAGCACCAGGCCCGGCAGCGCCTCAGCCACGAAGACCACGCCTGCGCGGCAGTGCGAGAGGCAGGTTCAGGCTCTCCTCGAGGTTCTTGAGGACCAGATCATCATCGGCCCGAAGGCCCTGGCTTCGGGACTCGGCATGAAGCAGGTCGGCCAGCAGCTCGGCGCGCTGCTCGACCCGGGTGCCGAAACCGCCGTGCCCGCGCACCTGGCCGGCGGCGAGGAGCCGCCGCGACATTCCTGCGGGCAGCCCCGGCAGCAGCTCCCCGAGGCGCTGCCCGGGCTGCCCATCCTCCAGCCACAGATGTGCCACCTCGTGAAAGATGACCTTCCGTCGGTGGAAACCGCCTACCTCCCGCGCGCACAGGATCAAATCCAGTGGATGTGCATGGCAGCGGACGGACACCCCGCACGGTCCCCTCGGCCCCGGCGCGTCATCCGGCAGTTCCACAAGCCGTATCCGCCTGCCACGCGCAGTCTCCAGGTTGGAGAGGAAGACATTCATGCTGAATGGGTGGGGTACCGGCATTTCCGACGAGATCCGGCGGCACTCTCTGCGGACGCCACGCAATGACGGACCATTACGACGCCACCACCACACAGTTCCTCCTGCATATACCCCGTCCTGGAAATTTGCTTCCTGGGACGGTAGCCCATCCCTCTGATCAGGTCACTCCCGCCTCCGCCTGCAATCATGCAAACCCTGCCCACTATCACGGAGGCGGCTCACAAAGCGAGGGAGGGTCCTCATGCTGAATTGTGGAGAGCGCCCATGCCCGCTGGGGAAGAAGCTGCGATCCGGTCAGCGGATGAATCTTTACGGCAGCAGGCCAATAACAGTACCTCGCTGGCCAGTTGGCCTCGTGAATGTGAACGAGGGAAATTCGAAGCAGCCCTCAATCTCTGAGAGCGCATCTGTCGGCCCTGCCACCCCGCAGTAAATGACTGGCCATCAAAATCCCTGGAAGAGCACCATTTTGAACACGTTGGACGGGCCAGAACTGCTCCCGCGCTGGTCCGCGGGGCAGCGACCCGGCCCGGACCTCTCAAATAATCGGCGAACTCCTACAGGGCGACGTGCTGCATGGCTACCGCGACGGGAGCGCGGGCGCTGCGGCGCCCCTCGAAGACGCCCGGAAGAGCAGAGGAGGAGAATCTGTGAGGACGGTGCAGACGTCGCCGCCAGCCTGGCGGCGGTCTCAGGCGATGCCCAGGCACGGAACCGGCCTGTGCGAGCGGACGGCCGAGGAACTTAGCGCCGCCGACCGGGCACCTTCTGGCTCCACACGCATGACCTGGCACAGGGCTGCTTTTGATCTGCGCGGATCGCTACTTGGCGGCTGCGGATCCTGGACCGGCCGGAGCCCTCCTCCAGCTGCCGCCTGCGGGCGGTGGCTCGGCTCGCACACCGATGCTGAGCATGGCACCGTCATCACCGAGATGTGCAGCATGGGCTACGGGTTCGTGACCCGAGACGTGGCCGGTACCACCCCGGTGCACAACACCGCGCGTCAGCCTTCCGACAACTGGCGGCATATCACCATGCGCTTACCCACACGTCGACGGGAACGGAGCTGCCGGGGTGCCGAGCAGTGGACTGGCGGGGCCGTGATCGGCGATGCCGAGGTGGGCGAGCGGCGCGATCAGCCAGCACCACCCGAGCCCCAGCCGCATCGCCTGACCGTCTGGGCGAACAGGACCAGTTCGTAGGCGGTGAAGAAGCTCCAGTCGGCCGCGACCCATGCTGGCGACTTGGACGTCACCTTCGGTGAAGATATCGACGACAAGCAGCGACATCGCACCGGTCGGTGGGCCAGCGGCGAGCCCGGGTGTCATCTCACGGCCGATACGGTTGGTATGACGACGGTGTGCCCTGGAGGTGCGTCGCAGACCTGGGGCCCGGAACCGGAGGAAGTGCGGGCGGGGGGCGTCCCGGTGGGAAAGCGGAGCTCGAGCGGTGCAGCGAACATGCTGGCGAGGTCCGCAAGCTGAGGACACAGTGGGCACCTGCGCCAACCCCATTCAGGTTCTGAACTTGCGCAACGCCGAACTGGAGACGTACAGCGCCCGTCTCGTTGAATAGCTGCGGCAGTTCGTGGAGAGCGTCGCGGTCCTGCTGGCCCGGGCTGCCCCTCTCCTTGACGGACAGCCGACCCCTCACCTGCCGGTTCGCACCGTCTTCGGCAGTGTGACTAATGTGTCGCGCGAAGGACGTATGCGTTCTCCGCAGGGATACCTCTGAGCGAGATGAACGGGTCTGTCCTGGCAGAGCACACGGTCCGGGCGAGTGGTATGCGAGCAATCTGGTGATGCGCGAGCTGGACGGGAGGGCCGCAGGCGGCCCGATCGGGGCCCGCCTGGCTGCCTGGCGCCTTCGCCGCGGACTGACCAGCGAGGACCTGGCCTCCGGCGCTGGGCTGCCGCTCGATTACGTTGCCGGGCTGGAGACGGGCCGGGAGTGGGTGGACCGCCGCGGCTGGTTGGCGGCCCTGGCCGCCGCCTTGCGGCTGGATGTCGCGGACTTGACCGGGCAGCCCTACCCGCCGGGCGGGGAGGAGCACGCGGCGGTGCGGGCGGTCGCCTTCCATCTGCGGCGCCGCATCGCTCACCCGCACCCAGATACGGCCGTCGGCCTGATGCTGGATGAGCTGGCGGAGCGGACTCTGGCCGCCGCACAGGCCGATGCGGGGGGTGATGAGCACAGCCTCGCGCTAGCGCTCCCGAAGCTGGTCGAGGGCGCGGACCACGCGGTCGCCACCGCCTCGGCCGCCGGGCGGGAGGAGGCGGTGGCCCTGCAGGTTCAGGTGCATGTGCTGGGCGCAGGGCTGCTGCGGCGTCTGGGCTACAAGGATCTGGCCTGGATGCTGCTGCACCGGGTCCGCCCCGGTACCCGCGAGTCGCTGCCGGTGCTGGTCGAGGAGGTGCGGCTGCTGATCGACCTCGGCCTGCCGGAGTATGCGCTGGCCCGGGCCGAGCGGGCCGAGGCCGCAGGAGCCGGGTGGGAGCTGCCGGTGCTGGCCGCCGTCGCCCAGGCCATGGCCGGACGCCGCCGACACGCCGAACGACTCCTGGCCACTGCTGCCGGGCGGGCTACCGGCGCAGGGGAGTTGGCCATGGTGATCGCGGCCCGTGCCGCCGTCGCTGCCGAGTACGGCGATCCCGAGGAGGCCGCCGACCATGCCCGCGCGGCGGATCTGACCGCACTCGACGGTGCTCAGCGGTCCCGCCTGCTGATGGTTGCAGCAGTGGCCGAGGCCCGCCAGGATCGCGCCGCCCAGGCCGCTACCTGCCTCGTTGAGGCCGACGCTGCGGCGCCGCTGCGGCTGCGGCTGGACCCTTTCGCCCGGGAACTGGTCGCCGTGCTCGCCGCCCGCACCACCGACACCGTCCAGGCCGCGGCGGTGCGGAATCTGGCCGAACAGGCGGGCGTGCGGTGACGGCGCCCGTCTTGGCGGGAAAGTCCCCTGGGGCGGCAGACTCGCCCTACGCTACCTCTGAGGGACGGGAGTTGAGGCGGGGCGATGGACGAAGAGCAGGCCAGGCGGATCGGCGAGCGTCTCCGCTCGGCCCGTCGCCAGCGCGGGATGAGCCTGCGCAACCTCGCGGGCCTGGCCGGGGTTTCGGTCGGCTATCTGTCGATGGTGGAGAACGGCCGGCGGTTACTGGACCGCTCCAGCCACATCTCCGCCTTCGCCGAGGCATTGCAGGTCGCCCCGTCCGAGCTGACTGGTCAGCCCTTCGCCACGGCAGGCCCGCACGCGAGTGCGGCTCATGAGGCGATCCCGGCCCTGCGGCTGGCGCTGATGGGGGTCACCACGACTACCGCGCCGGACCGCCGCCCGCCCAAGGCTCCGGCGGCGCTCCTGGCCGAGCGGGTTACGAGGGCCAATCGGCTCTACCACGCGGCCGAGTACGGCACCCTGGCCGCCGGGTTGCCCGCTTTGTTGGCCGACCTGCACGCCGCGGCCGAGGGCGCTGTCGGTGCCGCCCGGCGCGAGTTGCTGAAGCTGCTGGCGGACGCCTACCACCCGGCCTGCACGCTGCTGCTGAAGAACCTCGGCTATACCGACTTGGCGTTCATCGCTGTCACCCGCGCTGCCGAGGGAATCGCGGAACTCGATGACCCGGTCTACTCCGCGCTCTCCGGCTTCTTCCACACGCATGTGCTGATGTCGGCCGGCAGCCCGGCCCAGGCCCTGGCCCAGGCCACCGCCGCCGCCAACACTGTGGAAGCGCATCTGTCGAGCCCGGATGCGCACGCACTGCTCGGCGAACTTCACCTGATCTCCGCCACCGCGCTGACCCAGGACCGGCAGCGGCCCGGGAAGGCCCGCGCCGCAGAGGTACGCGGGCACCTGGTCGAGGCCGCGAACCTCGCCGGGCGCACCGGCGAGACGCGGGCGTGGCACCTGAACTTCGGCCCCACCAATGTCGGTATCCACCAGGTGAGCTTGAACACCGACCTGGGTCTGCACGGTGCAGCCGTCACCGCCGGGGGCGGGGTGCATCCCGGGGTCCTGGATGAGGCTCCGGGACGGCAGGCCGCCTTCCATGCCGATCTGGGCCGGTCGCTTGCCCATCTGCGGGGCCGGGAGGCCGAGGCGGTCGCGGCCTTGCTGACCGCCGAGGAGATCGCCCCGCAGCGCATCCACGCCAACGCGCCGGTGAGGAACACCGTCGAGTTCCTCACCGACCGGCAGTTGCCCGCCCACACCTGCCGGGACTTGCGGGGCCTGGCCCACCGGATCGGCCTGCCACTGTGACCGGTGGTGCCGCTCGGCCCCGGCTGAGGACATAGGTCCGTACGTCGCTGAAGTGCACGACTCGTACGTGGCTGAGCATGCTCGCCCGTACATACCTCTGCGTGGAGTCCGTACGGGACCGAGCGCGTTGCTGCGTACCCGAACGCGCCGTCCGACGCGTCGTGTTCGGTTGGTTCACGACGGTGAACACCCCTGCGTGCTGAGGCCCTTACCTTCGGTCACGGTCCGGGCGGCGGCTTCCACCCGGAGAGAGAGGGTGAGCCGCGCGATGTCCAGCACTGCGATGCACCACTACTTCCAGGTGATCTCCACCGCCGCACATGTCCCGCTGGCCCGCCGCGAGACCGCGGCGGTCCTCGCTGACTGGGGTGTGTCCGAGCAGGTGGTGGACACCGCCTGTCTGATCATCAGTGAGCTGGTGACGAACGTGGTGCGGCACGCGGCCGTACTCTCACCCACTGCCACGGTCACCCTCGCGCTCCAAGAAGGGGCCTGGCTGGTGCTGGCCGTCGCTGATGCCCACCCGCTCAAGCCCAAGCCCCTGCCGGTCGCCCACGCCCTCGGCGGGCGCGGCCTGTTCCTGGTCGACGCCTTGGTCGGGGAAGTCCGCGGCCGTGTCGAGGTCGTCCCGGACACCGCCACCGGCGGCAAGCAGATCGTCGTCCGCCTGCCGCTGGCCCCCGTCCCCGCCGGATTCACCGCACGCGGCCGGCTCCCGGCACCGGCTGAGGCGTCGGCTCGCAATTCCCTCTACGAGAAAGGGCACAGCTGATGCTCGAATCAGTCCGCCACCTCGACCAGGTGGCCCGCGAGTGGAACATCAACCCCGAGGACGTGCTGCTGATCGCGCTGAACGCGTCCGGCGCCCGCTCCCCGCTGGCCAAGCCCCGCATGCGGTTCCGGCTGCGGTTGGACTCCCGCCCCGAGATCCCGCTGTTCCTGATCCTGTCGCTGGGCCGTGAGGACTCTCCGTTCGAGCTGGACGAGCACGAGCTGCGGCTGAACGGTGAGAAGGTCGGCGAGGTCGACGGCATCGAGGACGACGATGCGGTGCTGGGCTACTGGCGCGGCGGCAACAGGATGCTCACCCTCAATTCCAACGCCCGCAGCCAGTGCACCGGCTGCGTGTTCTGCCCCAACACCCTCGAAGACGCCTCCGACCCGAAGATCAAGGCCCTGGACCTGCCCGGCTACCTCGGGGCTCTCGCGTCGAACTCCGGCATGGCCGACCTCGCCTCGGTGGAGACGGTGACGGTCTGCACCGGCTGCTTTCTCTACGAGCAGCTCGCGCTGGAGCACCTCGCGGAGGTCCGCGCGGCGATGGGTGCGAACGGCTGCACCGGCACCCTGCACTTCCTGTCCTCGGTGTTGACCAGCGAGGAAGGCATGGACGCCGCCGCCGGTCTGGGCCCGTTCCATCTGACGCTGACCGCCGAGTGCTTCACCGAACGCCGCCAGATCCTCAAGGAGTCCAAAGCCAAGCTCACCCCCGCGCAGATGACCGCCGCCCTGGGCCGGGCGAAGCAGCGGGGCATCACCACCGACTTCACCTACATCGTCGGCTTGGACCCGATCGAGGACGCTGCCCGGCACCTTGAAGACTTCGTGCCGGTCACCACCACCTTCCCCCGGTTTCAGACCTACCAGGCCCACAACCCGTTCATGGACGTCTACCGCGCCCCCGGGTCGGAGACGATCGAGTGGCACCTGACCATGCGCCGCCGCCTGGAAGACCTCTTTGCCCCCACGGGCCTGCGCCCGCAGTGGTGGCAGAACTACCGCAGCCCCTGGTGCTTCACCTTCGCCGGTGAGGAACTGACGGGGGCGAAGATCTGATGACGACCCTCACCGTCACCGACCGGACAGCCGCCGCAGCGAGCGCGGTCCGGGCGGTTCGTGTCTGGCGGTTGCCTCCGCAGCCTGCCGGGCTCCCGCCCGGCCTGCCCGAGCCGGTCACCGCCGCGACGGGCGAGCCGCCGGCGGGCCCTGCCTGGGCCGAGCACCGGAGGCGGTTCGCCATCGAACTGGTCGGCGACGGCGTCTCCGGCTGGCAGGCCCCGGTCGGAGAGACGGTCGCGCAGATCGTCGCCGATGACCTGGCCGCCGGACTGATCGGGCACGATGCCGCAGCCCCGCGCCGCCTGGCCTACCGCAAGAAGACCGGGCGGCACCGCAGCGGGCCGCATGCCCGGCAGGCGGCCTCCGCAGTCGAACTCGCCTGCTGGGATATGGCCTCCCGCGCTGCCGGGGTGAGCGTGACCGGTCTGCTGGGCGGCGCCATCCGTCCCGTCGTTCCCGCGTACGCCTCAGCGCTCGGCCTCGACCCGGCCCACCCGGCGGCACGCGAGGCGGCGGCCTGGATCACGACCGCGGGGTTCTGGGGGCAGAAGTGGCCGCTGACCAGGAACCTGATCCTCGCCGGGCCGAAGGCTGTCGCAAGTACGCTCGGCCGCCTGCGGGAAGCGGCGGGTGAGGGCCGGTTCATGGTCGACGGTCTGGGCGGCTGCCGCCTGGACGAGGCGATGCAACTGCTGCCCGTCCTTTCCGATCTGGGGGTGGCGTTCGCTGAGGAACTGCTGCCGCCCGGCTCCTTCGGCTGGCACCGGCTGCGGGCGGCCGGTGCGGGGGTTCCGCTGGCGGCGGGTGAGCACGCGGTCGACGAGGCCGAGCAGATCAGGCTGCTGACCTGCGAGGGTGTGGATGTCTGGCAGGTCGATCCGGGCTGGTCGGGTGGGCTGGCCCGCTCCCTGCACACCACCGAGCTGGCTGCGGACCTGGGCATGGCGACGTTCCCGCACGGCGACCGGCTGCCCGCCGCCCTGGCCCTGGCCGGAGCCTGCTGCCGGGACAAGATCCCGGCCATCGAGTGGCACTTGACCCTGGAGCCGCTGCGGCAGCAGGTCTTCTCCACCCCCATGCGGGCCGAGGGCGGGCTGCTGCCGGTCCGCACGGCCGAAGGACTCGCCGAGATTTGCGTGCTGCCCGATGGGGCGGCGGCGTGGGAGGTGACGGGAAGGTGATCGCCCAGCCCTGTCTGCGCCGCACTGTGTGGGCAGGAGTGCGTGCGATCTGCTTCGACCTGGGCGGCACCCTGGTGCGCCTGGACTCCGAGCCGACCACCGGACAGGTCGCCCAGGTGCTGGGCATCTCGCTGGAGGAGTCCCGCGCGGTGATGGAGCAACGAGCGAAGCGCCGCCGGATCACCGCCGAGGACCTCGCCCGCGACCTGGCCGCGGCATTCGGCCGCACCGCTTTGGTCGGTCCCCTCACGCAGGTGCTGGAACGGGCCCGGCAGCGGGCCGCCGAACCGGAACTGTTCCCGGACGCCGCACCGGTCCTGACTGCGCTGCGACAGCGGGGCTTCGCGCTGTTCGCCCTGACCAACAGCCTCGGCTCCTCCACCCCGGCCGAGCTTCCTACGGCCTTCCGGACCTTGCTCGATCGGGTGACCTACTCGGCCGAGACCGGCGCGGTCAAACCTGAACGAGAAGCCTTCGCCGCCGTCGAACGCGCAAGCGGTCTTCGCCCGGGGCAACTGCTGCACGTCGGGGACTCCCTGCGGGCGGACGTGGTCGGGGCCACCGCGGCGGGCTGGCACACCGCCTGGCTGGACCGCCACCTGATCGGCGGCCCCTTGTTCAGCCCGGCTCGCACGGTCCGCCTCACCACGCTCACGACCCTCCCCCTGCTGCTGCCCGCCGGGCCCGCACCGGCCCCGACTGCGACCTCGGAGACCCGTTGATGGACATATCCGGCAAGCACTTACCGAAGGTGCCCGCCCACGACCCGCTGGCCAGCTCGGTTCCGCTGTTCGACCCCGCACAGCTGCCGCTGCGCGAGTGGTGCGCCGGCAGCCGCGAGGACGCGGTGACCGGCCTGATCGCCTTTCCTGACTTCCACAGCCACATCCCCCGCGCTCTCGCCGCCGCCCTGGCCAAAGGAGCCGGACTGGTGGGTCTGGCGATCGGGGACGTTGACGGGCTCAAGGACCATGTCGAGAAGGCGAACGCCACCGAGCCGGACTGCTACGGACACCTGGCAGGGAACAAGGTGATGGCCCGCCTCGGAGCGGTCACCCGCTCCTGGTTCCACACTCAGCCCTGGGAGGCCGGATGCGCGGCCACTTTCGGCGGCGACGAAGTGATCATCGCCGCCGCGCTGGATGACGCGGCCGACTTCCACCGGGCCGTCGCCGAGCTGCGTGACCGGCTCACCGATGAGCTGCCGGTCCGCGTCTCCTTCGCCCTGACCTTCGCTGCTGCCGAGCACCTTCCGACCGAGCGCGGCGGCGGCTGGAAGCATGCTTTCACCGACCGACTGCTGGCCGCGGTCGACCGCTGTCTGTTCACCCACAAGGCCGTCCGCCGCGCTGTTGGCGGTGAGGGTGGCGTCATCGCCGTCACCCAGCCCCCGCCGCCCTGGAGGGAGGTCCCGGCCAAGGACGGACGCGCGCTGATGCCGCTGCCGGTCGGCGCCGAGACCCTGCACGTTCTCGCCCGGCCCACCGGCACCGGGGCGCGCATGCTGCTGCTGCCCTGCACCGGACCGGTCGGCCTGCGTGGCAAGCGGCTGCGGGTGACCTACCCCGACGGCACGGCCCGCACTGTCGTGGCCGTCTCCCTGCACGGCCAGGCCGCCATCCCCCACGAGAGCGCCGTGATGGAAGGGCCGGGTATCCCGCTCACCCTCCACCCCGTGCGTGAGAAGTCCGCCCGCGGCGTCCCCGAGGACCTCGCCGCAGCCCTGGAACGGGCCCGGCTGGACTGGTCGATCCTGCCCGCCCACGAGCAGGCGCAGATGCTCCACCTGATCACCGAATCCGCCTCCGACGACATCCGTACCGCCCGCATCACCGCCGTCATCGACGCGGTCGCCACCCGTACCCGGAGCTGATCCATGGCCCTCACCGGCATCCCGTGCGCCGACCCTCCGCAGCCTGCCGGGCTCCCGCCCGGCCTGCCCGAGCCGTCCGGCTTCCCTGATTGGGGCCACACGGCCGACCAAGCCGCCGAGGCCGTGCCCGATCAGGGCATCGACGCCTGCTGGCGGGCCCTGAACCTTCTGTGTGCCGCCCAGCTCTACCTGACCGACAACCCCCGCCTGGCCCGCCCCCTGCGGACGGCGGACGTCAAGGAGAACCCGCGCGGGCACTGGGGGGTGTGCCCGCCGGTCAACTTCATGCTCGCCCACCTCGGGCCGCTGACCGCCTGGCGCCCCGCCGGCTCCGAGCTGTTGGTGCTGCACGGCGCCGGGCACGCGGGTCCGTCCGCACTCGCACACGCCTACCTGGGCGGCACCCTGCACCTGACCGGGAGCGGGCCGGGCTGGTCGATGCCCGAACTGCGGGCTCTGATCACCGGCTTTCCGCACCCAGAGCGGTTCGGCGGGGAGATCACCCCGCTCATCCCCGGCGTCCGGCACACCGGCGGGCAGCTCGGCCCCGCCCTGGCCATCGCGCAGGGCATGGTGCTGGACGCCCCGCACCGGCTTGTCGTCCCGCTGATCGGGGACGGCGAACTGGAGACCGGGGCTACCGCGGCGGCCTGGTTCGCACGCCGCGCCCTGGCCGGCAGCGGCGACCATGGGGCGGTACTGCCGGTGGTCTTGGCCAACGGCCTGCGGATGGGCGGCCCCTCGCTGCTGGCCGGCATGGACGAGGACGAGGTACGCGGCTACTTCACCGGCCTCGGCTACGAACCGCTCATCCACGACGGCGCTGACGTGCCGGACTTCCGTCGACTGCTGGCCGACGCCCTCCACCAGGTGCGTCCGCTCAGCGAGAAGGGGCGGCAGCCGGTGATCGTGCTGACCATGTCCAAAGGCCACACCGGGCCGGACCGCGTGGCCGGACGGCTGATCACCGGAACCCCGGCCGTCCACAAGACCCCGCTCAAAGATCCCCGTCGCGATGACGCGGAGTTCGCTGCACTGGCGGCCTGGCTTACCTCCTACCGGCCCGCCGAGCTGTTCACCACCGAGGGCCGCCCGACCGATCTGGTCCGCCAGGCCCTGCCCGGCCCTCCACAGGATCAGGAGACAGCCCGGCCGTCGGCCCCGCTGGCCTCCCCGGGACCGCAGCCCTGGCCGAACGTCTCCACGGTCATCCGCGAACGGGCGGCGAACGGGGCTTTCCGCTTGTTCAGCCCGGACGAGATCGCCTCGAACCGGCTGGAGCTGTCGGCGGACGGCTCGCTGCCGCCCTGGGCGGTCGAGATCCTGAACGAGGAGATCTGCCACGGCTGGCTTCAGGGCTACACCGAGACCGGCCGGGACGCACTGCTGGCCACCTACGAAGCGTTCGCCCCGGTCAACACCAGCCTGCTCGTCCAGCACCTCAAGCACCGGCGCCTGCGCTATCTCACCGGGCAGGGCGGACTCCCGTCGGTCAACTACCTGATCACCTCGCTGGGCTGGCGCAACACCTACACCCATCAAAACCCCGGCCTGGTCTCGTCGATGCTGGAGACGGAGGACGGCTTGGTGCACGTCTACACACCGGCGGACGCCACGCGGGCCGCCGCCGTCCTCGCGGTGATGCTGGCCAGCCGCGACCGCGTCAACTTCCTGATCACCGACAAGCACCCCGGACCTTCGTTCCCGCCAGGCCCGTTCCGCGACGAACTCACCGACGGCGCCGCCATCTGGCCCAACCTGAGCCACCGCGGCCACCCGCACCTCGTCCTCGCCTCGGCCGGGCACATCCCGGCCCGCGAACTGTCGGCCGCCGTCACGCTGCTGCGCCGGTCGCACCCCGAGATCAAGATCCGCTATCTGCATGTCAACGACCTCGCGGTCCTCGGCCCCGCCCCGCACTGGCCCTACGCTCTGTCCGAGAGGACCTTCACCCGCCTCTTCAGCACCCACATCCCCGTCCTGATGGCCGTCCCCACCCACCCCGGCGCCGTCCGCGCACTACTGGCCGCCCGCGGCGAGACCAGCCGCTTCCACGTCGTCGGCTACCGAGAGCCCGGCCGGCCCACCACCCCCGAGGGCCTGCTGGAACACTGCGGCCTCTCGGCCTCCGCCCTCTGGGCCCAGGCCAACCTCATGATCAAGGAGCGCAGCCGGTGACGACCCTTGAATCGGCCTCCCCGCCCGATCCAGAGGTCCTCGACGCCTCCGAGCGCAGTGGCTTCGTCGTCCTGGGTGACGTGATCACGCCCGAGGGGCGCGAGCAGGTCGCCGCTGCGGCTGATCGCCAGCGACCGCACCTCGGGCGGGACCGCAGCATCGACGGCAAGGACGGCTTCCGAGGCATCGTCGCCATGGACGACACCCTCCTGCCGCTGTCACCAACCCGGCGGAATGACCCCGAACTCGCCCAACTGGACGCGAAGGACTGAGATGACCTCCCACACTCCTGACCAGCTGTTCGCCTCCACCGCCTCCTACTACGCCCGCTTCCGGCCCGGCTACGACCCAGCCCTATACGACATGCTTGCCGCGCGCTTCGCCCTCGACGGCAGCGAACGTGTCCTTGACCTGGGCACCGGCACCGGCGTGCTCGCCCTCCCCCTCGCCAAGCTCGTCGGCCACGTCACCGCCGTCGACCCCGAGCCCGGCATGCTTCAAGAGGGCCGCAAGCTCGCCGCCGAGCAGGACATCACCAACATCGAATGGCGCCTCGGCGACTCCACCACCCTGTCCGGCATGGCCCTGGAACCGGTGCTACTAACCGTGATGGGCGCCGCCTTCCACTGGATGGACCGCGACCAGACCCTGCGCGACCTCGACCAGCTCATCGAACCGAACGGGGCCGTCGTCCTGGCTTCCAGCGGCGCCCCCGGTGACATCGAGCCCGCCCCCTGGCTCCAGGCCATCGCCGAGGTCCGCACCCGCTACCTCGGCCCAGAGCGGCGGGCCGGCTCAAGCACCTACACCCACCCCAAGGACCGCCACCAGGACGTGCTGGCCCGCTCCCCGTTCTCCCACATCGAAACCGCCCGCTGGGACCGCACCATCACCCGCACCCTGGACCAGGTCATCGGCCTTCAGCACTCCTACAGCTACTCCAGCCCCACCCAACTCGGCGACCAAAAGGACGACTTCGAACGCGACCTCCGGAAGGCACTCGCCGACTTCAACCCCGCCGGCACCTTCGACGAACTCGTACGCACCGAAGCCGTCATCGCCACGCGAGCTTAACGACCCATGCGCCGCTGCCCGGCTGAGGGCTGGCTGATCTCCAACCTGCTGGCCTCTGACCGAGCGCAGTGGTGTTCTCGTCCGCACAGGAAGGGCCCGAGATATCGGAGCCGCCAGCCCCAGCGCGTCCGCGAGTTCGCACACCATCGCGGCCCCTGACTGACCTTCGAGGGCCGAGGCGGATCTCGACGATCGGCTCCCAGTTCATCCGCCAACCCGTGTCAGCGTCGGAGGCTTGGAAGTCCCGGAATACTGGTTGCCGGACTTCACAGAGTCACGAGGGCATCGCGCGCTACGCGGGCGAGTGCGGCTTGGGCGGGTGTGGGTAGGCCGAGTCGGTTGAAATGGAAGAGGGCGTGGTGCGCGAGGAGTTCGCGCAAGCCGCGGTGGAGCTGTCCGTCGCGGTCGAGGTCCGCGAGCCGGCCGCCGGCCTCGCTGATTGCCGTGAGCCAGCCTGCGAGCTGCGCAAGGGGTCCGTTGCTGCCGATGAGTGCGCTGGTGGGGCGGGTGTCCAGGGTGATCAAGTGCCGCAGCTTGGGCGCCATTGCTTCCATCCGGACGGCGGGGACGTCGGTCTGGAGGGGGCGCTTGGCGGCCGTACGGTGCCAGATGTCGGCTTGCTCGGCCCCTTCCTGCCCGGCACCGCGGAACAGCGCACTGAGCACGAGCACGGACACCTCGCGTCGGCCGAGCCCCTGGTCGGCCCGGTGGAGGTAGTTGAGGACCTCGCGGCTGTCGGCGTGGAAGTGTCGGTGGGCGGCCTCCATGCCCGCGGTGCCGCCGAAGATGTACGTTTCGGGCTCATAGACGCTCTCCCGCCACCCGGCGATCTGCTTCTGGTCGGTCAAGCGGTCGAGCACGCCCCCGAGCGTCTCGGCCAGCTCGGTGTGGCTGGTGGCAGAGCCAGGGCTGCAGCGCAAGCGCCAGCAGGGCGCTTTGCGCACGAACCACCATGCCGAGAGTGTCCCCATCTCCTCCGCCTCGTACAGCCAGGGCCACAGATGGGTGAGCACGGTGTGTTCGGCGGTGTCCCAGTCGGGGAAGGCGATGCGAACCTGGTGCCAGCTGTGCTGGCCGCGTTGTTCGCAGAGGGCGCTGGTTCCGGCGGCTTGGTAGGTCTCGATGGCCTCGGCAAGGTCTGCTGGGTCGAGGCCGACCTCGTCTGCGGCCTGGGTCAGCGGGGTGCCGGCGAGGTAGGCCAGGACGGCGCGCTCGGCGGCGTGCGGGGTGGCGGGCTGCGTCATCTTCCTCACCGTCATCCGAGCAGGAGGCTGGCGTCCCAGCGCGAGGCTGCGAGGCCGCCGTGGGCGTCGGCGTCCAGGGCGAGGGCGGTGCCGGTGGCACCGTCGAGGAACCCTTCCTCGCGGACGGGCGGCTGGTCGTGGACGAGCGCGCGGAGCTGAGGCAACCGGTCGGTGAATCCGTCGGTGAGGGCATCGTGGGAGATGCGGTGGGTGGTGTGCAGTAGCCCGGCGGCGCCGTGACACAGTCCGCCGTCGCTGATCTGGCCGAGTTGGGCGGGGTCGTCGAGGCAGGCGAGCAGGGCGTGCTCGGCTGCTCGCTGCCGGTGGGTATCGCCGAGGGCGCGGGCGGCGAGCTGCTGCGCGCGGGCCAGGCCAGGGGTGCCGTAGCACCAGGAAGGCCGCGTCGGGACGGGGCGGTGCACCTCTTTGGTGCGGTGCTCGGTGAGGGTGATCCACTGCGGCCACCACGGGCCGGTGGGCCCGTCCTGGCGCCAGGTATCCAGCCAGGTGCAGATGCGGGCGATAGCTCCGTGCTGGCCGTCGACGGTGATGCCGTGGAGCGTGGTGAGGGCCATAAGGGACAGGACGCCGCTGATGCCGTGGGCCATGCCGAGGTTGCCGTGTCCGTCGGGGAACGCGGCCGAGGACTGGTGGGTGGGGCCGGTGGGTGACCACCAGCCGGGCAGATGGTCTTGGTCGCCGGGCAGGGGCTCGATGAGCCGCACCAGATAGGTGAGGACCTCGCGCAGCACGTCGTTCTCGCCGTGGCGGTGCAGGAGGTGGGCGCCGAGGCCGGTGAGGCCGTAGAAGATGTCGAACTCGGCGACGTGTGGCCGCATTCCGTGGTCGATGCGGCGGTGGGCTACGGCCAGCCGCTGCCGGGTCAGGGCGGTGACGTGGGCGTCCAGGGTCTTCCGGGCGCGTGCGTAGCGGCCGGTCCCCTGGGCGGCGGCGTGCAGGGCGAAGGAGACAGCCGGGGCACCGTAGAACAGCGACGCTTGCGGCCCGCCGAGCAGATCGCCTCCGGCCGCGCGGGCCAGTGCGGCGTGCGCGGAGGACCAGGTGCCCCTGCTGGTGTGGGCGCGTTCGATGGGCAGCAGCGCGGCGCCGACGGCGCCGTGGGCCAGGGACTGGGCGCTCTCGTGCGGCTCGGTGCTGGTCGTCACGAGGCGGCTCCTCGGCGGCGGGCGCTCCAGGACAGGGCGGCGGTGCGGGCGAGCCGGTGACAGACGCGTTCACAGTCTTCGTCGATGCCGTGGGTGCGGATGTGGTGCATATGCAGCAGGGACGCAACACCTCTTCCGCCGCGGGCCCGGCGGCTTCGGTGAGGCGAGCGCGGTAGGCAGCCAGCGCCGCTCCGCGTTCCCTCCAGGCCGCGCTGATCTGAGCGCCGCCTGGCAGGCTGCTGACGGCTGTCTGTCCGGCATGGGGGTCGGTCAGGCGGATTGCCTCGCCATGGAGGTCCCGGCTGGTGGCGGGCGCGGCCTGATTGA
This sequence comes from Streptomyces sp. CNH287, assembly GCF_000424825.1. Taxonomy (NCBI): domain Bacteria; kingdom Bacillati; phylum Actinomycetota; class Actinomycetes; order Kitasatosporales; family Streptomycetaceae; genus Streptomyces; species Streptomyces sp. CNH287. The sequence continues at coordinate 589,893 of NZ_AUKQ01000005.1, forward strand.
CGATGTGGTCGATCATCCAGCACATGCCCGCCGTCCGGTCGCCGAGGAAGACGGTGATGATGTCGGTGAAGCTCGCTGCGGTGAGCGCCTGCGGTCTGGGGCCGGCGTGGGTCATCTGTGTGAGGGCAGCCGCCGAATCGGCGGCGAAGAACGCTTCGGCGGCCTCCATGGCAGTCCCGGTGCCGTAGCGGCCGGTCTCGGGGCGGTAGGTGGACAGTTGGAGGTCGCCGATCAGCCCGGCGCGGCGTAGGCCGACTGCCCAGGAGCCGAGACGGGCGGCGGCCGTGCCGTAGGCGGCGGTGTCGGGGAGCCGGAAGCGCAGGCGCAGATGAGGCTGGGGGTCGGCGTAGCGCACGAACCACCACTCCGGCGCCTCTGCCCAGTGCGCGAGGAGGGCGGGCAGGTGCTGGATGAGCAGCTCGGGCTGCCGTTCGGCGTGGCCGAACAGCTTCGCGTACAGCCAGGGGGAGGCGCCGGGTAGATGCTCGTGCTCCCGGCTGACGGTGCTGGCCCAGGGCTCCGCGGCCGAAGATGCGGCGGAGGGTGTGGGGTCGGTGGTGGCGAGGGGCGCGACGATTTCGTGGGCGTGGCCGTCCAGCCAGCCGTACGCGTCCACCTCGGGGGCCTCATGCACGGTGGCGTGGCCCTCGGTGTTCAGGTGGGTGCGCAGCAGCTGGCGGTGTGCGTGCTCGCTGAGGTTCAGGCGGATGCGGCGGTCGTCGTCGCCGAGGAAGACCGTCTCGGGTAGGTGGAAGCGCCGCCTCCAGCGCGCCAGCCCGTACGCCCATGCGTCGTCCGGGGCCTGGGGGCCAGGCAGGTCGGTGGTCGGGATCTGCCAGCGGGCGGGGGCGAGCACGGTGCGGCCGTAGCGCACCCGGGGCAGGTAGGGCAGGTGGCGGGCGGCGCCCCAGGAGAACGGGGCGAGCACGGCGGCCCGTGCGCGAGGCAGCTCGGTGAGGAAACGTGCCAGCGGGTGGGTGAAGTTGGTCAGCTCCACCGCATTCATCAGTACGGGTTCGACGGGTCGGCCGGTGGAGCGGGAGACCAGGTGCAGGCGCTGGGGGTCGGCGCCGACGGCGAGATCGTCCAAGTCGAGACGGCCGGGTGCGGTGCTGTGTTCGGCCAGGGAGATCACGCGCGGAAGCACCTGGCGGGCGCGGGCGACGTTCTCGGTCCGTGCCCGCAGAGGCGGAGCGGATATCTGCGCGCGCAGCGCGCCCGCCTCCGTGGTGGGCACGGCCGCGTACACGGAACCCATCCGGGCGCGGTCGTCCTCGGTCAGCAGGTCGAGGAAGCGCCCGGTGGTAGTGCCGGCCCCGTTGGCCACTCCGGTGACGACGAGCTGGAAGTCACCGTGCTCCACCTCGACACGGGTCGCGGCGTGGAGGCGGAAGCACAGTTCCAGGTGGGCGGGGACCTGCCCAGCCTCTTCCACGCTCAGCTCGTGAAGCACCTGCTGGTCGAGGGTGATCTCCTCCGCACCGTCGAGGGCAGCTTGCTGGAGGAGGGCCAGCAGTTTCTCCTCCCGCGGGCTCCCGGTGGGGGCTGGCAGCGCGAAGGGTGAGGAGCGGTACCCGGCCGGGAACCCGAGGCCCACGTCGGCGTCCACCACGTCGCGCACGGGGACCAGGGCGCCGCTCCCGTATCGCTCCAGAAAGTGGGAGTGGTACTCCCGCCAAGCCGGGGAGCCGCTGGGGAAAGGGCTCAGGCGCACCAGGGCCGCGGCAGCCTTCTCCGCCTCCCGCGCCACTGCCTGCGGCAGGACAGCCTCGCAGTCCAAACGGGTATCCAGCACGAGCGGCTGTTCCACTTGGCCAGCCCGGCCGGTGAGGGCCTGCATGCGGCTGCGGGCGCGGGCGCGCAACGCTCGGCGGCCGGTGGGCGCGGCAGCCAGGCGGGTCAGATCGCGGTGGAGTTCGCGCAGCGACTGAACGGTGTCAGCGACCGCGTCGATATCGTCAGCGCCAGCCGCGCGCAGCGCGGCCACGAGGTGGCCCAGGGCATCGGTGGCAGTCATCGGCGGGCGCAGACTGGTGATCAGTACCCGGCGGGAGATCAGGTCTGCGAGCAGCTTCTCGACCGTCCGGGCGGCAACCTGCGGATAGCAGGCCGTGAGCGCCTTCGCCACCCCTGCGGCGGTGACAGGAGCGGCGGTGACGGTGTCCAGGACGACCTGGACAGCCGGGGTGAGGCGCATGCTCACCTGGGACGGGGAGCCCTTCTCATGGTGGGGCGGGGGCTGGAAGGGGATGACCAGGCGTGAGCCACGGACGAAGGCGGTCACATCGGCGGCCACAGGCAGGCGCTGCAGCAGCTCGGGGCACGCTTCCAGCTGCGTGATGACCTCGGTCAGCCACACCGCGTCTGCCCGGACGACGGTGTGGTGCCGCCCGCCCCACTGCACCTTCGCTTCCGGGGCGAACCGTAGCGGGGCTATACCGGCGAACAGCCCGAACGGGGTGGCCCGGTGCCGCATCCGCAGCAGGTAGCGGACCAGCGAGACCGCAGCCCGCCGCACCTGGCGGGACTTGCGGGTTTCGCCCGCGCAGATCTCCTCCAGACGGCGGGCCAGCAGCGGGCTGGCCACTTCGACGGCCTCGGCGACCTGCTCGTCGGCCCAGACCTGGCGGATCCATGCACGCCACCGCTCCACGTCGGCGTCCGCTCCACCGCGCAGGTCCGGCCAGGTCGCCTCCGAACGGGCCGCCGGATGAACGGCGGCCCGCACCACGGCCGCCTCGATCAGCTGATACACCGTTCCCTCCCCTTTCCCGGGGCGGCCCGGCCCACCGGGCTTTCCGGGGGCCGGGCTGCCGTTCCTGGCTCAGCCGATGACGCAAGTGCTGTTGGAGCAGGCGCTCTTGCAGGTGTCGGTGCAGTTGTCGGAGGTGTCGTTCAGTAGACCAGCGATGACCGGGCCCTGCTCGACGACCGAGATGTCCAGGTCGAAGTCCGTCTCAGCCCCCGCCGGGGCTGCTATGAGTACTGCCGCTTCCATCGTTCCTCCCGAGAATCGGTTGGGGATGTGCTCTTGCAGTTCCTGGCGCCTGTTCACCCGGTGTGGGCGGGCCAGGAGATGGTGACAATCCGGTGCCGCTTGGACAGCACCAGACCAGAGGGAAGCTCGTCAGCGGGTGTGTCGGCCGGGTAGACGCGGTAGACGGCCTGGTCCTCGCGGTGTTCGCGGTCCCAGGCTCGGACGGCCTCCACCAGACGGTCGGCGGCCTTGGCCGCATCCGGGCCGTGGGCGTAGGCGCCGAACTCATACAGGTCCTCCTCACCTTCGACCAGCCGCACCACCCGGTAGGCGAAGCTGCCGCCGTCCAGGAGGGTGGAGGTCCCCAGCGTGGAGGCCGAGGCGATCAAGCCGCGCTCGCGGGCCTTGGGGGTACCGGCCATCAGGGCGTAGTCGGGCAAGCAGGTAGCCAGATACAGGTCCAGGTTGGCGAAGGACACGGAGCCCCCGATGGTCACCCCCGACCAGGCTTCGCTCTTCGGTTGCATCAGGGCCTGGCTGAGCGCATCTGTGTCAGCCTGCTGCTGGTCATCCAGCCGCAGTCCGATCTCCTCGTCCTCCACGTCGTGCAGCATCGCCAGCCGTACACGGTTTTCCCCCGCGCCTTGCATGGGCACGAACCCGCACAGTCGGTAATCCCGGCTGACCAGATGCCCCTCCTCGTCCTCGAAGACGACCGAGCGGGTCAGGCCCCGCGCCCGCAGCGGCACGACGATCCGTCCGCCCTTGGCGAGCTGGCCGGTCCAGGCCACAGGGATGTCCCACGCGCCGACGGTGACGATGATCCGGTCGAACGGTGCCCGCTCGGGCAGGGCCTCTTCGCCGTCTGCGACCGCAGTGTGCACCCGGCCGTAGCCGGTGGCGTCCAGCAGGCGGCGGGCGCGGGCGACGATGTCCGCGTCAATGTCGATGCTGGTGACCTCGCCGCCTTCGCCGACCAGTTCCGCGATCAACGCGGCGTTGTAGCCACCGCTGCCGATCTCCAGCACACGCATCCCCGGCCGGATCTCGGCCTGTTCCAGCATCATGGCCTGCACGCGTACCGCGGAGACGGAGGAGATGTGGACGCCGTTCTCGTCCTCCTTGGTGATCTCCGCACGCTCGGGCGCGTACGCCTGCTCCAGCGTCACACCCTGGGGGACGAACAGATGCCGCGGCACGGTGCGCACGGCTGCCGCGACCGCCTCGCTGTGCAGGGCGTTCAGCTCACGCAACTGGCCGATCAGCGTCTCGCGCAGGGCGTCGATGCGTGCGGATTCAGAAGGGGTATCGGTGTCCATCGTTCGGAGTGTAGTCACGGGTAGCAGGCCGTTCACAGACGGTGAAAGTCGGACAGGGATGACACGGAATCGTGCATGTCACCGGCGGGGCTGCTGGTGCTGTCCTGTCCCGGCTGGGGGCAGAGCTCACCGGCCGGGACAGGACGGGTGGTGCGGCCCGCACCGTCGTGGTGTGCGGGCACTGCCGCCCCGGGGGTGGAGTGGCGAGGTCTGTCCGCCGTGTGGTGTCGCGGGGCAGCCCGGGCGGGGGCGGTCAGCCGCAGGGGTGGGCGGCTCGGTCGGTGGTGGCCGTCGTGATCCCGTGAGGGCCGGGCTCCTCATGCGGCCCGCGGCCCCATGGTTCGGCGGCTGTGGTGGTCGGGACGGTGGGAGTGGCCAGTACGAGGGCCGCCGCTGCGGCGATGGTGGCTATGGCGATGGTGACGTGACGGATCATGGTCTTCCTTCTTGGGAGGGTGCGGACGGTGCCGCGATGTGGCCCGCGTCGGCACGGCGCGGGAGCTTGGCCGGTGGGTGGCGGCGGCCTCCGGCCTGATGAGACCCCGGGGGCCGGCGTTCAGTGGATGAGGTCGATCCAGATGTGGGTGAGGACGAGTACCTCGACGCGGCGGTGGCGGAGGTAGAGGAGCAGGCTGGCGGTGCCCAGGAGGATGAGGGCGAGGGCGGGGGTGCCGTAGGAGAGGTGGCCGCCGACGCGGCCGAGGAGGCTGATGGCGGTGATGGTGGTGAGGGGGAGGCGTGCTGCGGTGCCCAGCGCGACGACTGCTGCCACCAGCAGCAGTTCCTCGGCTATGCCGGTGTAGCAGTAGAGCGCGGCCTGCGCGCCGCCGGTCTCGTACGCGGACAAGCACAGGGCGCCCAGGGTGTTGACGGTGAGCATCAACTCAGGGGGGATACGCAGCAGTATGGACGGCGCCGCGGTGAGCGCGCTCATGGTGAGGGCGGCGTAGAGGGAGTGGGGGTTGAAGTGCCACTGGGGTGCGTAGCCGGCCGCTGTGGGGGCTGAGGGTGGCAGTGTGGCGCCCAGGTAGGCGATCAGTTCCATGGTGAGGGCGCAGGCCAGGGCCATGCCCAGCATCATCAGCCAGTAGGGGCCGTCCACGGTCCGGTGGCGGGTGCGGGGAATGCTCAGGTGTTGCCAGGTGATGCCGTGCCGGGCGCACACCGTGAGGGTGAGCCAGGTCAGCAGGGCGGTGTAGGCGAGGGTGTCCACCAGGTCCGCCAGGGCGGAGGACTGCATGGCGTTCGCGATCCGCGCGGTGATCGTGATCGCCACCAGCGCGTACGCCAGGGCGAGCTGGCCCGCGCGGAAGCGCTCGGGGCGGTTCATCAGCTGGAGGATGAGCCAGTAGCCGACGGCCGCGTAAGCGGCCACGTGCACCACCTCGTTGGCCAGCGATGGGGGTTGGGGCAGGCCGGCCAGCGGGGCGAACGCGATCAGCGAGGAGGACATCGTGCCGGCCAGGCCGAGCACGACCAGGAGCGCGAGGTCACGCCCGGCGCCGGGGGAAGCCGGTACCCACTGGGTCAGCGGGCGGGAGGGTAAGGCGCGGGCGGCAGGGTCGGCTGTGGCGGGCGGCTCAGCATGATCGGAGCCTGGAACAGTCACGTGGTGGCGCTCCTTGTGAAGGGCCGGATGGCACTGGGCAGTAGGTGGAGGAAGAGGACGGGACGAGGGCAGGCTCGCGCCGTGCGCGGCGGCCGGCTGGTGCTAGGGGGTCGGGGTGTAGGGGCGGCGGGCGCAGAGCGTTTCGCGGGGGGCGAGGCGGTAGGTGACCCCGCCCTCGAAGAGCAGGAACTTCTCGGCGCCGGGCGTCTTGCGCATGTCGCGCACGGTGCGCTCGGCGCCGTGGACGTGGACCAGATCGCCGATCCGGATGGAGTCCACGCCCACCGTGAGCAGCTCATACACCGTTGTCGGGTCCGCTGGTGGAGTGCGGGCGTGCTGCGGGGTCCGGCTGTGGGATGGCTCGGTCATGACGGGGGCTCCAGCTGACGTTGGTGGGGTTGGGTCTCCAGAGCAGAGCGGCCCAGCGGAACCGCCGTCCTGGACGGTGGTCTGCGGGGGCGGGGATCATTCCGGCTTCAACGGAGGTGTCCGGTGGGGGACGAGGACGCCGCGGCCGGGCACGTACTCCAGGGCGCCTTCTTGCCGCAGGTCGCACAGCGCATGGCGAATTGTCTCGGTGGAGACCGTGAGGTCCGCTGCCAGGTGTTTTGCCTTCAGCCGGGCGCCCGGGGGGTAGATGCCGGAAGCGAGGCGCTCGCGCAGGCGTTGGGCGATGTAGTGGCGCAAGGAGGGCGGCCACGGCCTGCCGGGGGCTGTGACCCGGTGAAGCCGCGGACGGCACGAGGACTCGACGAGCCCTTCGTCACGAAGCATGCGCAGCGCGGTGGTGAGCGCTTGGCCGGGGGCCGCCCCGTGGTCCTGGCGCAGGGCGGAGAACGTCACGAGGTGTCCGGGCCGCCACCGGCCCTCAGCGATCCGGGCGCGGACCGAGGCCGCGATCTGCTGCGCCTGCGCAGCGCTCTGCCGGGCACGCTCGTGTTCTTCCTCGGCACGGACGACGGCCTCCAGAGCATCAAGCGCTGCGCGGAGCCGACGGGCGAGCGCCACGGCCCGCTGCTCCTGGAGCCCTTCCGTCGGGGCGTCGTATCCGATCTCGTCAGCGAGCTGGGTGACCGCAGTCTCCAGAGCAAGTCGTACCGCCGGTGAGGCGGCACCACGGTGCTGCCTGGCGTACGGGATCAACTGTTGTGCGTGAGAAGTCAGTTCGGTGACAGTTGCAGGCCCGCGCAGACGGCGCAGCGCCGCGACCACGGCTGCCCGCATCACGGCAGTCTCCACCGGTACAGGGTCCGGAACCGTCATCGCCCCGCCTCCTCCGTCCCGCTCGCGTCCACGAGCGCCATGACGTGGGCGGCGGACTGAGTCATTCGCCGCAGGTACTCGCTGTAGGGGCCGAGTCCGACGCTGGCACGACGCGAATCGAGATCCTCGGGGTGATGGACCAGATAGGGCTGGGGGACGCCGCCGACCCACCGCACCCGTGTGCCGTAGGGCTGCGGGCACCCGGCAGCGACGGCGCAGGCATCCTCCAAGACCGCGGCGTGCGCGGCCGGGCACCTGCCGGCCCCTACCGCGGCGGCGACCAACTGGCGACAGCGGGCGAGGAAGGCGGCATCCCCGTGCAGGGCGATGGTGAGCGCCGCGATCGACGCTTCTTCGCCGACCTGCTCCGTCGTGGGCCAGCCGTAGGCGTCCACGATCGCGCGCAAGGCCCTGAGATTCTCCTGCCGCCCGGCTGCGTATTCGCGGGCGCTGTCGGAGTGCGGTGTTGAGGCGGCTGTTCGGAGCGCCAGACGGCCTCGATAGGCCAACTCGGCAGCTGCGCCTTCCGGCAGGGTCTCCACACTCTGCGGAAGGGGCGTCGTTCCCGTGGGGTCAGTGCGGGCGGATCCGGGGTGGTTGGTCACTGTGCCTCCCAAGGGGAGTCGGTGTCGGGGGTAGTGGTGTGGGAGAGAGTTGTCGCAGGTGGTGGGTGGTGAGGTAGCTGCTCGGATCGCCAGATGGCCGCCCGAACCTGCAGGAGGTGGGGAGGCCGCCGGGGCGCTGCCCGTGCTGACGCCCAGGGGGGAGCACCGGGCGGCGGCGGGAGTGGCTTCGCCCCGGCGGCGGCTTGGAGGGCGGTTCGCGGAGTGGGCCTAGGGTTTGATGCCGACTCCGGCCAGGAGGCTGACGTCGGCATCCGGGACCCCGGCGACAGTGCCGGGGCTGGTGGGGTGCCAGCGGTGCCCCACCGCGATCCCGGGCTCAAGGAGGTTCATGCCCTGGAAGAAGGAGGTGACCTCTCCTCGGGTGCGCACCTGGGCACGGACGCCGGCCCGCCGGTAGATGCCGACGACCTGATCCCAGGTGGCCGGGTCGAAGTCGCCCGTGCAGTGGGAGAGGATCAGAGCGGATCCGGAGGGCAGGGTGTCCATCAGGCGTCGGACGATGCCGTAGGGATCCTGGCTGTCGGTCAAAAAGTGCAGGATGGCCACCAGGCTGAGCGCGACCGGCCGGGATAGGTCCAGATCCCCCGTCACTCTCCCCACCAGGTCCGGCGCGGTGATGTCCGCCTCCACGTAGGAGGTGCTCCCCTGCGCGGAACTGGTGAGCAGCGCGCGGGCGTGGGTGAGGACGACAGGGTCGTTGTCGACGTAGACGACCCGGGCGGCCGGGAGGACGCCTTGGACCACCTCGTGCAGATTGGGCCGGGTGGGGATACCGGTGCCGATGTCGAGGAACTGCCGGATGCCGTACTCCGCGGCCAGCAGTCTCGTGGCGCGGAGCATGAAGTCGCGGTTTTGCTGGGCACACGTGCGGATACTCGGAAACGCCTGGAGGACCTGCTCGGCCGCCGCCTGGTCAACCAGGTAGTGGGACTTCCCGCCCAGGTAGAAGTCGTACATCCGCGCCGGATGTGCCTCGCCCAACCCCAGATCACGTGGGCACGCGGAGCCGCTGTCCCCGGCGCTGGGCTGCTGATCGGTCATGATCATCTCCGAGATGGGCTCGTGGGCGGTGCTGGGTGAACGACGAGATCGCCGACAATGCCGTCGTCGCCTTTGATATCCGGTTGGCCTGCACGGACTCCCCAGACGTGGGTCAGGCATTCGATCAACCCGGTGGTGTGTGCCTGCCCCGGGCTCCGGCGCGCCGAGGTACGCGCCGGTGAGTAAGGGTGAGGCCGGGGCAGGAGCTGAAGAGGGGCACGGCTGTCCTTCAGCCGGCCCAGCGCCCGAATGAACGACGGGCCGCCCCCACGGTGTCGCAGTGCAGCGGACCGACCCGAATGACCGGTCCTGAGCCCCCGTGCACGCAGGCCGCCCATGGATTCGCTGCTTGCCGCCCGATGTCCATCCAGATCACGCTGACTCTGCGCGATCAGCACACCTTCTTGGCCGTCAGCACCGTGACGGGGTGGTGAAGAGAGCATGTGCTGCTGCCTTCCTCTGAGGATTGCGTCGGGAGGGAACCGGCCACGAACCAGCAGGCTGGTGGGGGCATTGCCGTCTGCGGAGTCTCGGCTACCTGTGCTCACCGTGGCCGTGATCACACGAAAGAGCACATGCCCCGGCGGAATACCATTCCCCGGTGGAATACTGACTGCTGAGAGCCTGTGACCCTCGGAAGCCAACTGAGACACCACATGAGGGGGTGTGGAGGGGTATGGGTAGGACGGTGCGGAGGTGCCACGACTGCGGGACCGCACTGAGCCGCCACGACCAGTTCGTGCTCTGCACGGCATGCAGTGGAGTCTGCGCGTCTGATGCGCCGCAGCCAGTGATCCCCGACGCGGTATGGGACGCACCCCGAGTGCAGGCAGCTCTGCGAGTGCTGGACTTTCCCCAGCTCTTCCGCAGCCTGCGTGAACTCACCGGATTGCGCCAGGCAGACCTGGGCGCGCTCATCGGTGAGAGTCAGGTCTTCTGGTCGCGCACCGAATCGGGCCTCCGTCGCCTCACCCACATCGACGCGATCACCACCGTCCTCGAACGGCTGGGCACACCACCGGAGATGGTGCACATCCCTCTCCGCACCAACACGGTCCGCTCACCGAAGAGCCGCGTCGACCAGGCAGCCGCCGATTCTGCTCTCTTCATCGAGAACCTCGGCGCAGCCACTACGAGCGGACATGAACTGAATGCCCTGGCCTACGAACTCTCGCGGATCTCCACCGCCTACGTCCACGGGCCGCTGCTGCCACTTGTCGACGATCTTGTCGCCGCCCGCGACCGGGTCTTCGCACTCCTCAAAGAGCGCCAACGCCCAGGGCACCTTCGCGACCTGTTCCTTTTGGGCGGCATCAGCTGCCTGCTGCTGGCACACGCATCCCAGAATCTCGGGCAGGAGAAGGCTGCGCACACCCAAGCGAACACCGCTTTGACCCTTGCGGAGGAGGCCGATCACAGCGGACTGCGCGCATGGACGCAGGGCACTGTTGCGCTGATCTCCGAATGGTCCCCTCGGCACCGTCTCGCCCTCAAGCTCGCTGTCGAGGCGGACCGATATTCGCCGCCGGGGGAGGGTCGCATCCGCATCGCGGCCATCGAAGCCCGCACCGCCGCACGCATCGGAGACCACCGCCGAGCCCGCTCCGCGCTGGAGCGCATGCTGCGCGCACAGGAACAGGAGCCCGCAGAAGATGACATCACCACCTTCGGCGGACTGCTCACCTTCCCGCGGGCGAAGCAGGACTTCTATACGGGAGCCACCTATGGGCTGCTGCGCGACCATGAGAAGGCAATGGAGTTCGCCACCGCTGCCATCGACCAGTACGCGCGGGGGCGCCCGGAGGATCGCTCCTACGGGGACGAAGCACTCGCCCACATCGACATGGCCACCGCGCTCGTCGCACTCGGACACCTCGACCAGGCGGCGACGCACCTTCAGCCCGTACTCGACCTGCCGCCCGAGCGGCGAATCCGGCAGTTGGCCACGGCCCTTGAGCGGGTGCGGGAGGAGCTGAACACCCCCGCGGTCGCCACCCGGCCGCTCGCGCAGGAGCTGGCCCGGGCCACGCAGGAGTTCCAAGGACGTGAGTCCGGTGGGACCGCGGCGGTACGGTCCCTCATGTGACCCCACCGCACTTCACTGTCGTGGCCGACGCATCCCGGTCCCTCGGCCTGGACTGCCAGGAAATGGCACTCCTCCATCAGCACGCCACCGGCGTGTACCTGCTGCCCCGCTCGCAAGTCGTGGTCCGGGTCGTCCCGGCCGAGACCGCCGTTGCGGCGGAGACCAGCATCCGACTCCTGCGCTGGCTGACCGGGCTGGGCTTCCCGGCCACTGAGCCGCTGGATGTCCCACAGCCCATCTCCGCGCGGGAGGTTGTCCTGACCTTCTGGCGCCACTATCCGCAGCGGGGAAGGCCCAAGCCCTCCGCCGGGCATCTAGGGGCACTTCTCCGCGACCTTCACCAACTGCCTCCACCTCCAGTGCCCCTCGCGCCGTTCCGGCCGCTGGCCAGTCTGCGGAAGTCCGTCTCCCGCAGCACCTCGTTGCCCTCCCCGGCGCGCGACTGGCTCGAATCAGCAATCGAGACGTTACTAGCCGCATACGAACGCCTGGAGTTCCCCCTCGGTCATGGCTTCATCCACGGTGACGCCTACCCCGGCAACACCCTCTGGGACGGAGACCGGGCCATCCTGGGCGACTGGGACGAGGCCGCCGTCGGCCCGCGCGAACTCGACCTCGCCAACACCTTCCAAGGCGTCCGTTTCGGGCGCAGCCGAACAGAACTTGACGCGTTTCAGGCGGCCTACGGAGAGGCCATGCCGCCTGCGGGAACGCTCAGCATTTTGACGGACATGCGAGACCTCCACACCCTCGGCGCCTACATTCGGAAGGCCGACCGGGGGGACGCCGCAGCGACCGCGCAACTTGTACACCGACTCGACACGCTCCGAGCGGGAAGACGTGACGCCCGCTGGGACGCGGCATCGTAGGAAGGCGATGGACGCCGTCGCGAGCGACCCGCCCCCGACCCAGCGAAGGTTCGCCGTCCAGGCCGGACCCCTCCTGGCCTGGCGGCGATAGGGATCAGACCAAGAGCATCGCTGCCTGCCGAGGAGGCGTATCTGGCCGAGAGCGAGGGCCACGGCCGGAGGCATGCCTCAAAGCGGCGCCAGATCGGAAGGAGAGCGCAGTGCCCATCCGCTACCGTGGCCTGCGCTGACACCACGGACCCCACCGCCACCGCAGCACTTGTGGACTCCCTGTTCCACGATCCTGCCCCGCCGCTGCGAGCTGCAGGCCAGCTCGCAGATCGAGAGGGCGCCCATGTCCCCAGCGTGCCTCACCCCCATCGGAACCCGCCCGTGATGGTGGCTCCCCTCCCACCTCCACCAGCCGTCCAGGTCCCGGCCACCGGCCTCGCCCACGGCATCGCCGGGCCCTTTCGCGTCTCGCCGCCGCCCATCACGCCGGATACACCGTGCCGGGACAGCACGAGGCGATCCACGCCAGTCGAATGGCTCCTCACCTGGCAGACCCCGCAACGCACATGGCCGCCGCACATCGGCGGCACCCCCTCGATAACGGCCCAGAAGCCACCGCCAGCACGGAAGTGCGCACCACCGCATGGTGCTACGGAATGCCCGGCATCGCCACATCCCTCGCCGGCGCAGGACGCGCCGTCTGCGAACCCGCCTTCCACCGCACCGCGGATGAAGCCATGATCACCCTCGCCGCCCGGCCGTCGGACGAATGGGATACCGAAGGAACCGCCCTCTGCCACGGCGCAGGCGGCATCCTCCAAGCCGCCCACCGCTTCCTCCACTCGAGGCTGACGGAACACGAGGCCCGCGTCTCGTTGGTCGACGAACCGGCGTCCAGAGGAAAGGGATTCCTCACGGGGCGGGCAGGCGCGGCGCTGGTCCTGGCCGATTACGCGAGTCTGTTTCCCGGCGACACTCCCGATGCCTGGGCCTGTCTCATCGTGCTGCCCTAGACGTGCCTGACACGCGGGTCCGATGATGGCTTTCGCCCACGGCAGACGAGAAAGAGCCCCACGGGACTGGAACCATCGCCGGAGGCCATGTCAACGTACAACCTCCCGGAAACACCAAGTGAAAGACGTTCAAAGTGGGGGACGTCGACCCTGTTGGAATCCGACTTTACCCCTCCCAATCTGTGCGCAATGGTCCCGGCCAAGGAGGTTGATCCGTCAAAGTCCGTACTTCGTTCCCCTTACGTCCCCGCCCGACCCTCCTGGCGCTCAGTACCATGAATCGTGGAGTGCCCATCAGGCCGACGACTGCGGTTCTCCGTCCACCGCGCAGTGTCTCTACCGCTGCGCAACAGGGCCTTTTCGGCGGGGACCTTCTGCAGCGTGAGCGCCTCGACCGTGCAGTCCTCGCGCACATCGCTGTTCATCCCGGATCGGGAACTCGCAGCGTTGCCCGAGCGGTCGGCGCGAACGAGCGTCCCGTGGCCCCGCAGCCTCAGTCGCCCTACTGAAGATGGCCTCTTGGTATTCGTCACGGACGGCACTACCCCAGCACTTCGGGCGTACAAGCTGGCCACCTGAGCTTGAGTCTCTGCGGGTCAGCTCGTTGGCGAGGGGCGCAATATAGGCCACGATCCCCGGTTACCGAAACCGGGGTTCGTCTGGAGTATTTACGTCGTTCGCACCGGCTGCTTGGCGGTGGACCAGTGCGGGCAGCCACTCCAAACCCTGAGACGAAAGGAACGACCGCGCCCCACTGCCGACCTGCGTACGACCAGCGGCAGCTTAGCTAACCTGCAAGGAGCTCCTCAGTGCGTCCATCCGCGATACCCCCTGTCCCAGAACGGAACCCTGCATGTCCGTCTCTGAAAAAGCAGCAGATTTCGGACGGAGTCGCGAGGTGAATCGGGGCGAGAAGGGGGACGAGCTGCTGACCGTCGCCGAGGTGCTCGCGGAGCTGAAGAAGACTTCCCGCAGAACCTTCTACAGATGGCGCGAGTTGGGAACGGGGCCCACTGTACTGAAGCTCCCCAACGGCGAGTTGCGTGTCTGGCGCAGTGCGCTCATGGAATGGCTGCGTGAGAGAGAGGAAGCTGCAGCTTGAAGACGACCGACGTTCGACTATGGGACGTCAGAAAGAAGACCCGTCAGGGGAGGGACACCTATGAGGTGCGCTGGGTTGTAGCAGGGCGCGAGGTGTCACGCTCCCGGCGCACCGTGGGCCTTGCCAACAAACTGCACGCCAAACTCCTCATGGCCCAGGAACGTGGTGAGCAGTTCGATACCGAGACGGGACTTCCTCCCTCGATGGAGGAAGCCGCGCCGGCCACCATGTGGTGGGGCTTCGCCCTGAAGTATCTCCGGATGAAGTGGCCCCATGCTGCACCCAACTATCGGGACGAGATCAACGAAGCGCTGACGAATGTCACGAAGGCCCTCGCGCCGCAACGCCCTGGGAAGCCGACGGACGAGGAGATGCAGCGAGCGCTTCGCGACTGGGTGTTCGTTCTTCCCGGCCCGGAGGATCGGCAACTTCCCCTGGAGGTAAGAGCAGTTGCCGACTGGCTGTCGCGCAATACTCCACCTCTTTCTGACCTGGCTAATCCAGCGGTCATGCGTCAGGTACTGGAAGTCCTCAAGCTGAAACTTGATGGGACGGCGGCGTCAAGTGAAACGTTCCGGCGAAAGCGCAAGGTCCTCGTTAACGCAATGAACTACGCCAAGGAACTGGGCGAGTTCGATGAGAACCCCGTCAATTCGGTGTCTGTGCAGAAGCCGTCGAGAGTTGTCCCAGTCGACCCGCGTGTCGTTGTCAACCCGAAGCAGGCGGCTGATCTGCTTGGCGCCGTCTCCTATGTTGGCGGCTATCGCAGGGCCCGAGGTCGACGACTCGTGGGCATGTTCGGCGGCATGTACTATGCCGGTTTGCGTCCGGCGGAGGCTGTGGGCCTGACCGTCCACGACTGTCATCTCCCGTCCGAGGGTTGGGGGATGGCGCATCTGAACAAGACGCGCCCGACGGTGGGGAAGAAGTGGACCAGGACGGGCGAGGTTCACGACGATCGGGGCCTGAAGAACCGGGAGCCGGAGGAAGTCCGGCCGACGCCGCTGCCGCCGATCCTCGTGTCGATGCTGCTGTACAGCATCGACACGTTCGGTGTGGCCGATGACGGCAGGATCTTCTTCAACGAGCGCGGCGGACTGGTGGGTTCAACAACCTACTCCCGTGTGTGGGCGGAGGCCCGCGAGTTCGGACTCCAGCCAGCGCTTGTCAATAGCCCGCTCGCAGATCGCCCCTATGACCTACGCCATTCCGCTCTGTCGACGTGGCTCAATGCCGGAGTTGATCCCACGGAGGTCGCCGAGCGCGCGGGCAATACGGTCGAGGTCCTATTGGCTCGCTATGCGAAGTGTCTTCACGGACGTCACGTTGTGGCCAATCAGCGCATCGAGAGCCTGCTGCTCGAATACGCGTGACGATCATCATCTTCGACACCCCGAGGCGATCGCCCCGGGGTGTTTCTTATGTACAGAATTATCCGCCTTGTGCAGGATGTCTGATCCCGCGCATGTCCCGCAGTGGCTGTCCTAGGGCTGCATTCGGTGGCATTCGGCTGCGCACAACAGCAGACCCCCTGATCTGGCGTACAGCCTGATCAGAGGGTCTTTTTGGCACTCAGCCTGCGAGTGCCCCCGGCAGGATTCGAACCTGCGCACACGGCTCCGGAGGCCGTTGCTCTATCCCCTGAGCTACGGGGGCGCGTCGTGTGGTGGCGACGGGTAGAACAGTACCAGTACGGAAGGGGTGCGCTGGAACGGGTTTCGCGGTCGGGGTCGGGTCCGGCCCGGTGGGCCGGGTGGGGTCGCCGCGCACGGTTGACGGGTTGACGGGCGGAGGCCCCGGGTTTGCGGGGTGGGGTGCCCGTGAGCAGGCGGAGAGGTGACCCGTACGGGGGCGGAAATGGGCAAAACCCGGACGCAGCCGGTCTCCCACGCCTACGCTTCTTGGCGTGCAGGGTGTGTACGGACGGGTGCTTGTTGTGGATGACAACAAGGTCATCCGCCAGCTGATCAAGGTCAATCTCGAGCTGGAGGGCTTCGAGGTTCTGACCGCGGACGATGGTGCCGAGTGTCTGGAGATCGTGCACCGGGTCCGTCCGGACGTGATCACCCTCGATGTCGTGATGCCCCGTCTGGACGGCCTGCGGACGGCCGAGCGGCTGTGGGCCGATCCGCGTACGCGGCACATCGGGGTCGCGATCGTGAGCGCGTGCACCCGGGCGGAGATCGAGGCGGAGCGCTCGCGGGGTGTGGACGCCGTGCTGGCGAAGCCGTTCGAGCCCACCGCGCTGGTCGCGATGGTGCGGCGGCTGGCGAGCGGAGCGCAGGGCGCACGGGGTGCGCGGGGTGCGGCGCCGGCCGAGGGTCTGCCGCTGCCGGGGGACGGCACGCAGGGCGGCGGTCCCGAGCCCGTCGTACGGCCGCTGCGCTGAGCGACGGAGGCGGAGCGGGGAGGTCCGGGTCATCCCGGTACGTGAAACCCGTTCGCCTACCCCCACCCCCTGTCCCATACGCTTGTCCCGTGACACCCGCCCAGCTCTCCCGCACCGTGCTGCTCTCGCTGCACGGTGTGGTCGACGACGCCGGGTCGCGGGTGGAGCTGCCCGAGCGGGTGGTGGTCGAGTCGCCCCCGCGCCGAGGCGGCGGGGACTACGCGACGGGCGTGCTGCTGCGGCTGGGCCGACGGCGGGCGGGCGCGTACGCGGAGCGGCTCGCGCGCAGGCTGGAGCGGGAGCCCGGGATCGGCCGGGTGGAGATCACCGGGCCGGGTTTCGTCAACGTCACGCTGGACGCGGGAGGACGGGCCGCGCTGGTGGCGTCGCTGGCCGCATCGGCCGCCTCCGCATCTGACCGCCCCGCCCGCGACGCCGCGCGCTGGGCCGCAGCGACCGGCGGGGCACCGGAGACGCTGCTGGTACGGACGCACGCCAGCCCGCTCTTCCGGGTGCAGTACGCGCACGCCCGCGCCCGTGCGCTGCTGCGCAACGGTGCCGCGCTCGGCGTACGCCCCTCGGTGGCCCCCGCGCCCCGGCACGCCTCCACGACCCCTGCCCCGCCCCCCTACCCCTACGACGCCCCCGCCGAGCGCGCCCTGCTCGCGCTGCTCGCCGACCACGCCAGGGTCGCCGCGTCGGCGCCGCCCGCCGCCCACGCCCGCCATCTGGCGGCCGTCGCCGACGCCTTCTTCGACGCGCACGACGCCTGCCCGCCCCTGCCCCGGGGGGACCAGAAACCCTCGGCCGCCCACCGCTCCCGGCTGGCCCTCGCCGAGGCCGCCGGATCGGTGCTGGCCGGTGGCCTCACCCAGCTCGGCGTCACCGCACCCGCACACCTCTGAGGGGATCAGAGCAGACCATGAGCCGTTCCGCGCACCCCGCCGGGCCCCGCCACGCCGACGTACTGCCCGAGGGGCACTACACCGCGCCGCCCGCCGACCTCAACGCCCTCGACCCGCGCGTCTGGGCCCGCACCGTCGACCGTACGCCCGAGGGCGCCGTCACCCTGGGCGGCCTCGACGTACGCCGGCTCGCCGAGGAGTTCGGCACCCCCGCCTACTTCCTCGACGAGAGCGACTTCCGCGCCCGCTGCCGCGCCTGGCGCGACGCCTTCGGCGACGAGGCCGACGTCTTCTACGCCGGGAAGGCGTTCCTCTCCCGGGCCGTCGTGCGCTGGCTGTACGAGGAGGGCCTCAACCTCGACGTGTGCTCGCAGGGTGAGCTGACCACCGCGCTCGCCGCCGGTATGCCCCCGGAGCGCATCGCGCTGCACGGGAACAACAAGTCGAACGACGAGATCCGCCGCGCCGTCGAGTGCGGCGTCGGGCGGATCGTCCTGGACTCCTTCCAGGAGATTGTCCGGGTCGCGCACATCGCGGGGCAGCTGGGCAGGCGGCAGCCCGTACAGATCCGGGTGACCGTCGGCGTCGAGGCGCACACCCACGAGTTCATCGCCACCGCGCACGAGGACCAGAAGTTCGGCATCGCGCTCGCCGACGGGCAGGCGGCGGAGGCGGTGCGCCGGGTGCTCCAGTTGGAGAGCCTGCAGCTGATCGGCATCCACTCGCACATCGGTTCGCAGATCTTCGACACCTCGGGGTTCGAGGTCGCCGCGCACCGTGTGGTCGAACTGCTGCGGCAGGTCCGGGACGAGCACGGGGTGGAGCTGCCCGAGATCGACCTCGGCGGCGGGCTCGGCATCGCGTACACCTCGGAGGACGACCCGCGCGAGCCGCACGAGATCGCCAAGGCGCTGGGCGCCATCGTCACCCGCGAGTGCGAGGGCGCCGGGCTGTCGGTGCCCCGGCTGTCGGTCGAGCCGGGCCGGGCCATCGCCGGGCCGACCGCGTTCACCCTCTACGAGGTGGGCACGGTCAAGCCGCTGGCGGGCCTGCGTACGTACGTCAGCGTGGACGGCGGCATGTCGGACAACATCCGCACCGCGCTCTATGACGCCGAGTACACCGTGTCCCTGGTCTCCCGCGCCTCCGACGCGGGGCCGATGCTGGCGCGCGTGGTCGGCAAGCACTGCGAGAGCGGTGACATCGTCGTACGGGACGCCTTCCTGCCCGCCGACCTGGCGCCCGGCGACCTGATCGCGGTGCCCGCCACCGGCGCGTACTGCCGCTCGATGGCCAGCAACTACAACCACGCGCTGCGCCCGCCGGTGGTCGCGGTGCGGGACGGCGAGGCGCGGGTGATCGTGCGGCGGGAGACGGAGGAGGATCTGATGAGCCTCGACGTCGGCTGACAGGGGCCGCAGAGCCGGGGAACCAGGCGGTCGCCGTCACCGGCGGTGTCGCCCACCGAGACATGTGTCCCACATACTGAACCGGGCGTGGAATCTCCCGGTCCGTGCGTGAGACTGAGTGCACACGATGGACAAGTGAGTGAGGTCAATGATGCGTACGCGTCCGCTGAAGGTGGCGCTGCTGGGCTGTGGAGTCGTCGGCTCAGAGGTGGCACGCATCATGACGACGCACGCGGACGATCTCGCCGCCCGCATCGGCGCGCCCGTCGAACTGGCCGGGGTGGCCGTGCGCCGCCCCGGGCGGGTCCGCGAGGGCATCGACCCGGAGCTGGTGACCACGGACGCCGCCGCCCTGGTGCGGCGCGAGGACGTGGACGTCGTCGTGGAGGTGATCGGCGGCATCGAACCGGCCCGTGGCCTGATCACCGCCGCCTTCGAGCACGGCGCCAGCGTCGTGACGGCCAACAAGGCGCTGCTCGCCGAGGACGGCTCCACGCTCCACGAGACGGCCGAGAAGCACGGTGCGGACCTCTACTTCGAGGCCGCCGTAGCCGCCGCGATCCCGCTGGTGCGCCCGCTGCGCGAGTCGCTGGCCGGCGACAAGGTCAACCGCGTGCTCGGCATCGTCAACGGCACCACCAACTTCATCCTCGACCGGATGGCGACCAGCGGCGCGGGCTACAACGAGGCGCTGGAGGAGGCCACCGCCCTCGGTTACGCCGAGGCCGACCCCACCGCCGACGTCGAGGGCTTCGACGCCGCCGCCAAGGCCGCGATCCTGGCCGGCATCGCCTTCCACACCCGCGTGCGCCTGGACGACGTGCACCGCGAGGGTCTGACCGACGTCAGCGCCGCGGACATCGCCTCCGCGAAGCGCATGGGCTGCACGGTCAAGCTGCTCGCCATCTGCGAGCGCGCCGCCGACGGCCGGTCCGTCACGGCCCGCGTGCACCCGGCGATGATCCCGCTCAGCCACCCGCTCGCCTCCGTGCGCGAGGCGTACAACGCCGTCTTCGTCGAGGCGGACGCGGCCGGGCAGCTGATGTTCTACGGCCCGGGCGCGGGCGGCGCGCCGACCGCCTCCGCGGTGCTGGGCGACCTCGTGGCGGCCTGCCGCAACAAGGTCAACGGGGCCCGCGGGCCCGGCGAGTCCGCGTACGCGCAGCTGGCGGTGGAGCCGATGGGCGAGGTCGTCACGCGCTACCACATCAGCCTGGACGTCGCCGACAAACCCGGCGTGCTCGCCCAGGTCGCCACGGTCTTCGCGGAGCACGGTGTCTCCATCGACACCGTCCGTCAGCAGGGCAAGGACGGCGACGCCTGGCTGGTCGTCGTCACGCACCGGGCTCCGGACGCGGCGCTGAGCGCGACCGTCGGGGCGCTGCGCAATCTGGACACCGTACGCGGCGTCGCGAGCATCATGCGGGTCGAAGGGGAGTAAGGGAAGCGATGAGCATCATGGAACGAATGTCCACCGTGTCCGAGGCGGGTCCTGGGGCCCTCGGCGGCACCGGCGCCCCCGCGGGCACCTCCCGGCAGTGGCGCGGCATCATCGAGGAGTACCGCGACCGGCTCCCCGTGGACCCGGACGCCGAGATCGTGAGCCTCCGCGAGGGCGGCACCCCGCTGGTGCCCGCCCGGGTGCTCTCCGAGCGCACCGGCTGCGACGTGCACCTCAAGGTGGAGGGCGCCAACCCCACCGGTTCGTTCAAGGACCGCGGGATGACGATGGCCATCACCGAGGCCAAGGCCGCGGGCGCACAGGCCGTCATCTGCGCCTCGACCGGCAACACGAGCGCCTCGGCCGCCGCGTACGCGGTGCGCGCCGGGATGGTCTGCGCCGTGCTGGTGCCGCAGGGCAAGATCGCGCTGGGCAAGATGGGCCAGGCCCTGGTGCACGGCTCGCAGATCCTCCAGGTCGACGGGAACTTCGACGACTGCCTCACCCTCGCCCGCGGCCTCTCCGAGAAGTACCCGGTCGCACTGGTGAATTCGGTGAACCCGGCCCGGATCGAGGGCCAGAAGACCGCCGCCTTCGAGATCGTCGACATGCTGGGCGACGCGCCGGACATCCACGTCCTCCCGGTCGGCAACGCGGGCAACATCACCGCCTACTGGAAGGGCTACGGCGAGTACGCGGACGGCGCCTCCGCCCCCGCCACCCGCACCCCCCGCATGTGGGGCTACCAGGCGTCCGGCGCCGCGCCCCTGGTGCACGGCGCGCCGGTGCGCGAGCCGAGCACGATCGCCACCGCGATTCGCATCGGCAACCCCGCCTCCTGGACTTTGGCCGAGCAGGCGCGCGACGAGTCGGGCGGCTTCATCGACTCCGTGACCGACCGTCAGATCCTGCGCGCCTACCGGCTGTTGGCCGCCGAGGAGGGCGTGTTCGTGGAGCCCGCCTCGGCCGCCTCGGTGGCCGGCCTGCTCCAGGCGGCCGAGCAGGGCCTGGTCGACCCGGGCCAGCGCATCGTCTGCACGGTCACGGGCAACGGCCTCAAGGACCCGGACTGGGCCGTCGCCGGAGCCCCGCAGCCGATGACCGTACCGGTCGACGCGGACGCCGCCGCGGAGCGCCTCGGCCTGGCGTGACGCCCGGCGTGACGTCCCGGCGCGTCCGCACCGCGGCGAGCCGAGCGCACGGGGCCGCCGCGAAACGCATCATGCGCCTCCCGTGCGCCCTATGTCGCCAGACAACCTTCCTTGGATAGGCTGGCATTCACCCCGGTCCCACGCATGTACGACACTGCGTCGGGTCAGCGACCGGTCCGGTATGACTGCCGCGGTCCGCTGGGGAGTCTGTGCAAGCAATCCGTAGTCCGATGAGGAGAGTCATCGAGAGATGGCCGGTCCCGCCTTCCGCGCAGCCGCTGTCAGGGTGCGCGTTCCCGCCACCAGCGCCAATCTCGGCCCCGGTTTCGACGCCCTGGGGCTGGCGCTGGGGCTCTACGACGACGTGGTGGTCCGCGTCGCCGAGTCCGGCTTGCACATCGACATCGCGGGTGAGGGCGCCGAGACCCTCCCGCGCGACGAGGACCACTTGCTCGTACGGTCGCTCCGTACGGCGTTCGACCTGCTCGGCGGCCAGCCGCGCGGCCTCGAGGTGGTCTGCGCGAACCGCATCCCGCACGGGCGCGGGCTCGGTTCCTCCTCGGCTGCGATCTGCGCGGGCATCATGGCCGCCCGCGCGGTGACCACGGGCGGCGAGGCCCGGCTGGACGACGCCGCGCTGCTGGAACTGGCCACCGAGATCGAGGGCCACCCGGACAACGTCGCCGCCTGCCTGCTGGGCGGCTTCACGCTGGCCTGGACGGAGGCGGGGGCGGCCCGCGCGATCCGGATGACGCCCGCCGAATCCATCGTCCCGGTGGTCTTCGTGCCGGCGAAGCCGCTGCTCACGGAGACGGCAAGAGGCCTGCTGCCGCGTACCGTTCCGCATGTGGACGCGGCGGCGAACGCGGGCCGTGCGGCGCTGCTCGTGGAGGCGCTCACCAGGCGTCCCGAGCTGCTGCTGCCCGCGACGGAGGACCGGCTGCACCAGGAGTACCGGGCCCCGGCCATGGAGGAGAGCGCGGCGCTGGTCAACCGTCTGCGCTCGGACGGCGTCCCAGCGGTTATCTCGGGCGCGGGCCCGACGGTCCTGGCCCTGGCCGAGGGCGACGCGGCCGACAAGATCGCACGACTGGCGGGGGAGCACTGGACGGCCAACCGGCTGACGCTCGACAGCTCAGGGGCGTGCGTCCTGCCGCTCACGGCGGGGGGCGCGGGGGGCGGCGCGGCGCAGTGACAGCTGATTGCCGGTCGTGGAGAGGGGGAATGTTTGGAGAATCCGGTAGTGTTAACCTCAAGTCTGCACTCGCAGTCCCCTGGGTCGTACCTCAGGCCCGTAGAGTGCGGTGCTTGGTGTCCCTGTCAGGGACCACCCCTTCTTCCGGGAGCCTCCCACACTGCCTGAGCAGCCTGCCGAGCAGTGCCGTGCACGCTCCGGAATCGGTGTGATGGACACATGTCACTGAATCACGCCGAGCAGCACGATGACGTATCTGATTCTCCGCCGTACGCAGAGGCGGGACCACCGCCCCGGCCCGGTCCACAGCAGAGGGACCGCAGCCGGACAGCACGACCGGTCGCCGAGCCAGACAGGCCGACGCCCGCTCCAGGGAAGGACCCTTCGTGAGCGACACCACCGATCTGATGGGCGTGAACCCCGACAGCGCTGCTGCCGAAGCGTCCGCCACGGATGCTCCTGCCGCCCCCAAGCGTCGGCGCTCGGGCACCGGCCTTGAGGCCATGGTCCTGGCCGAGCTGCAGCAGGTTGCCTCCGGCCTCGGGATCAGGGGCACCGCGCGGATGCGCAAGAGCCAGCTGATCGAGGTCATCAAGGAGAGGCAGGCGGGTGGCGGCGCGGACTCCGCACCCGCCGCCGAGGCCAAGAAGGCCAAGGCCGCCGCCCCCGCCGACAACGGCGACGCGGCGTCCGGCGCGGCCGAGACCAAGCCGAAGCGCCGTGCGACCTCCAAGGCCCGCACCGGTGAGCCCGGCGACTCCGCCGGGGACAGCGCGGAGCAGTCCGCGGCCCAGCAGCAGATCGACATCCCCGGCCAGCCCGCGGACGAGCGCCGCAGCCGTCGCGCCAAGAGCGAGGGCAAGGCGGAGTCCGCCCTCGACACGGCCGAGGGCAAGGACGCGGCCCGGCAGGAGCCGAAGGACGCCGACACCAGGACCGACGGTGCCAAGGGCGCCGACGGCCGAGGTGACGGGGGCCGTGGTGACGGCGGCCGAGGCGAGGCCCGCGGTGACGGCGCCAAGCAGCAGGACCGCCAGTCCAAGCGGGACCGGCAGCGCGACAGAGACCGCGACCGCGGCCGGAACAAGAACGCCGACGGCGGCGGTCAGCAGTCGGGCGGCGGCAGCGGCAGCGGTGGTGGTGGCGGCGGGAACCGCCGTGACGACAACCGGCGTGACGACAGCCGCCGCGACGACGACGACTTCGACGGTGGCCGCCGCGGTCGGCGTGGCCGCTACCGCGACCGGCGCGGGCGCCGGGGCCGTGACGAGTTCGCGGGCACGAGCGAGCCGCAGGTGGCCGACGACGACGTGCTGATCCCCGTCGCGGGCATCCTCGACATCCTCGACAACTACGCCTTCGTGCGTACCTCCGGCTACCTGCCGGGCCCCAACGACGTGTACGTCTCGCTCGCCCAGGTCCGCAAGAACGGCCTGCGCAAGGGTGACCACATCACGGGCGCGGTGCGGCAGCCGCGGGAGGGCGAGCGGCGCGAGAAGTTCAACGCGCTGGTCCGCCTGGACTCGGCGAACGGCGTGACGCCCGACGGCGGCAAGTCCCGTCCGGAGTTCACCAAGCTCACCCCGCTCTACCCGCAGGAGCGGCTGCGCCTGGAGACCGACCCGGGTCAGCTCACGACCCGGATCATCGACATGGTGTCGCCGATCGGCAAGGGGCAGCGCGGTCTGATCGTGGCGCCGCCGAAGACCGGCAAGACCATGATCATGCAGGCCATCGCCAACGCGATCACCACGAACAACCCCGAGTGCCACCTGATGGTCGTGCTGGTCGACGAGCGTCCGGAAGAGGTCACGGACATGACCCGCTCGGTCAAGGGCGAGGTCATCTCCTCGACCTTCGACCGTCCGGCCGAGGACCACACCACCGTCGCGGAGCTGGCCATCGAGCGGGCCAAGCGGCTGGTGGAGCTGGGCCACGACGTGGTCGTGCTGCTGGACTCCATCACCCGCCTGGGACGCGCGTACAACCTCGCCGCTCCCGCGTCGGGCCGCATCCTCTCCGGTGGTGTCGACTCGACCGCGCTCTACCCGCCGAAGAAGTTCTTCGGCGCCGCGCGGAACATCGAGGACGGCGGCTCGCTCACGATCGTCGCCACGGCGATGGTCGAGACCGGCTCCCGCATGGACGAGGTGATCTTCGAGGAGTTCAAGGGCACCGGCAACATGGAGCTGAAGCTCGACCGGAAGCTCTCGGACAAGCGGATCTTCCCGGCGGTGGACGTGGACGCGTCCGGCACCCGCAAGGAGGAGATCCTGATGGGCAGCGAGGAGCTGGGCGTCGTCTGGAAGCTCCGCCGGGTGCTGCACGCGCTCGACCAGCAGCAGGCCGTCGAGCTGCTGCTGGACAAGATGAAGCAGACGAAGTCGAACGCGGAGTTCCTGCTCCAGATCCAGAAGACGACGCCGACGCCGGGCAACGGCGGCGACTGAGTCCGACGGACGGAGTCCGGCGCGGCGCCGCGAAGCTGGGAGGCCCCCGCAGGGCCGAGCATGCGAGTGGTGCAGAGGGTGCGGGTTCCAGAAGACGACGCCGACGCCGGGCAACGGCGGCGGTCGACGTCGCAGAGTCACTCGAACGGACGCACGGCGAGGGCCGCCCCATCACTGCCGGTGGGGCGGCCCTCGCCGTGCGTCCGTTCGCCTGAGAGCCCGCACACACGCCGCGCCTCCCCCGCCGCCCCTCGTATTCGCCGCGCGGCGGTGCGTCGTCGCAGGTAGAAGAGGAACAGGACCCTGTTGGCGCAGGCGCGCCCGGCGAGCCGCGGTTTTCGGACCCCCTCGCGCGCTGTGCAACCGTTCCCAGGAAGCGGGACCGGAGACCAGCCGAGAGGGGAGAGCAGAGGCGATGGCGGATCATGACACCACTGGCGGCACGCAGGCGGCCGGAGCCCGCTCGTGGGGCGTACGCCCCACCGGGCGCCGCCTGAGCCCGCGCTCGGGGCGCAGACGGGCGCTGCTGGCCGTCGCGTGGACGATGGCCGGGCTGCTCCTGCTCGGCGGCTTCGGACTGGGCTTCGTCTACTACAAGCTCAACGGCAACATCTCCGGCATCGACATCAACGCCGCGCTGGGCACGGACCGCCCCGAGGACGCGCCGAACGGCTCGACGGACATCCTCGTGATGGGCTCCGACTCCCGCGCCGGATCGCACGGCGAGTACGGCGGCGACGACGGCACCGCCCGCTCGGACACCGCGATGATCGTCCACGTCGACGAGGGCCACGACAAGGCGAGCGTCGTGTCGATACCCCGGGACACCATCGTGCGGCGGCCCGGCTGCGAGCGGCGCGACGGCGGCACCGCGCCCGCCGTGCGCGAGGCGATGTTCAACGAGTCGTACGCGGTCGGCGGCCCGGCCTGCGCGGTCAAGACGGTCGAGAAGATGACCGACGTGCGGATGGACCACTACGTCGAGGTCGACTTCTCCGGCTTCAAGCGCCTCATAGACCGGCTCGGCGGGGTGGAGCTGACCGTCAACAAGCCGATCAAGGACCGGGACAGCAAGCTGGACCTGCGGCCGGGGGAGCACACCCTGGACGGCGAGCAGTCGCTCGGCCTGGTCCGCACCCGGCACAGCGTCGGCGACGGCAGCGACCTGGGCCGCATCCAGTTGCAGCAGGCGTTCGTGCGCGCGCTGATGGGCCAGGTCAACAGCATCGGCCTGTTCGGCAACCCGAAGAAGCTCTTCGACCTCGCGGACACCGCCACCTCCGCGCTGACCACCGACTCCGAACTGGACTCGGTCGGTGACCTGACCGGGCTGGCCAAGACGATGAAGGGCATCGAGCCCGAGGAGGTCCGGATGGTGACGATGCCGGTGCGCTACGACCCGCACAACCCCAACCGGGTGCTCCCCGTCGAGCGGCAGAGCGCGCAGGTGTGGGCCGCGCTGCGGGAGGACCGCCCGATACCGAGGTCGGCCACCAGGAACACGGCGGGCGCGGAGAGTGACATCGGCGGGGTCGTGGAGTAGCGGCCCCCGCGGCCGCCCCGGGAGGGAATACCGGCGCCCGCCCCCCGGTTTTGGGGGGTACGGCCAGAAGTGGCAGACTGGTACGTCGGTTCCGGTTCACGTGGGGCAAATCCGCCCCGCGACCCGGCGCCCTCCCGAACCTAGGAGACACCTTGAAGCGCGAGATCCACCCCGAGTACTACGAGACCCAGGTCAGCTGCACCTGCGGAGCCTCGTTCACCACCCGTAGCACTGTGGCCGAAGGCGCGATCCGCGCCGACGTCTGCTCCGAGTGCCACCCGTTCTACACGGGCAAGCAGAAGATCCTCGACACCGGTGGCCGCGTGGCCCGCTTCGAGGCCCGCTTCGGCAAGAAGGCCTCCGCCGGTTCGAAGTAGCGACCCCCGAGCGCCGGTCCCGCTGCCGCCCTCCGGGGCGGCCGGACCGGCGCTTTTGTCGCCTCACCGGCTGTCCACCGCGTCGCCGCGCACCGTCACCGGTGCCGCCCGGCTGATCTTCCAGACAAGGAAAACACGATGTTCGAGGCGGTCGAGGAACTGATCGGCGAGCACGCCGACCTCGAGAGGCAGCTCGCCGATCCCGCGATCCACGCCGACCAGGCGGGCGCCCGCAAACTCAACAAGCGCTACGCCGAGCTGACCCCGATCATCACCGCCTACCTCGCCTGGAAGCAGACCGCGGACGACATCGCCACGGCCCGCGAACTGGCCGCCGACGACCCGGAGTACGCCGCCGAGTTCGCCGCCGAGGTCAAGGAGCAGGAGGCCCGCCGCGAGCAGCTCACCGAGCGGCTCCGGCTGCTGCTCGTGCCGCGCGACCCCGGCGACGACAAGGACGTCATCCTCGAGGTGAAGGCCGGCGAGGGCGGCGACGAGTCCGCGCTCTTCGCGGGCGACCTGCTGCGGATGTACCTGCGGTACGCCGAGCGCGCCGGCTGGAAGACCGAGCTGCTCCAGTCCAACGCCTCCGACCTGGGCGGGTACAAGGACGTCCAGATCGCGGTGAAGGCGCGGCCCGGAGCGGAGCCCGGGCAGGGCGTCTGGGCCCGGCTCAAGTACGAGGGCGGGGTGCACCGCGTCCAGCGGGTGCCCGCGACCGAGTCGCAGGGCCGCATCCACACCTCCGCCGCCGGCGTCCTGGTGCTGCCCGAGGCGGAGGACGTGGACGTCGAGATCAGCCCGAACGACCTGCGGATCGACGTCTACCGCTCCTCGGGCCCGGGCGGCCAGTCGGTCAACACCACCGACTCCGCCGTCCGCATCACCCACGTGCCCACCGGCATCGTCGTCTCCTGCCAGAACGAGAAGAGCCAGCTCCAGAACAAGGAGCAGGCGCTGCGCATCCTGCGCGCCCGGCTGCTCGCGGCGGCGCAGGAGGAGGCGGAGCGGGAGGCGTCCGACGCCCGCCGCAGCCAGGTGCGTACGGTGGACCGGTCCGAGCGCATCCGGACCTACAACTTTCCCGAGAACCGGATCTCCGACCACCGGGTCGGCTTCAAGGCGTACAACTTGGACCAGGTGCTCGACGGTGAACTGGACCCGGTGATCCAGGCGTGTGTCGACGCGGACTCCGCGGCGAAGCTCGCGGCTTCGCAGTGAGTACGCGCAAGGAACGGGTGGAGGACCCCACAAGTGCAGCCAACCCCCGGGCACAGCGACCCTCAGCGGCTTCGCCGCGGGCCGTACTCCCAGACGGTGCTGCTCGCCGAGGTGGCGCAGGCCACCCAGCGACTGGCTGACGCGGGCGTGCCGTCGCCGCGTTTCGACGCGGAGGAGCTGGCGGCGTTCGTGCACGACGTCAAGCGCGGCGAGCTGCACCGTGTCGCCGACGCGGACTTCGACGCGCGCTACTGGGAGGCCGTCGCCCGGCGCGAGGCGCGCGAGCCGCTCCAGCACATCACCGGCCGCGCCTTCTTCCGCTACCTCGAACTCCAGGTGGGCCCCGGCGTCTTCGTGCCCAGGCCGGAGACGGAGTCGGTGGTCGGCTGGGCGATAGACGCGGTACGCGCCATGGACGTGGCCGAGCCGCTGATCGTCGACCTGTGCACCGGCTCGGGCGCCATCGCGCTCGCGCTGGCCCAGGAGGTACCGCGCTCGCGCGTACACGCGGTCGAGCTGGACGAGGGGGCGCACGAGTGGGCCCGCCGCAACGTCGAGGGCTCGCGGGTCGCGCTCCACCGCGGTGACGCGCTGAGCGCCCTGCCCGCGCTGGACGGGCAGGTCGACCTCGTCATCTCCAACCCGCCCTACATCCCGCTCACCGAGTGGGAGTATGTGACCCCGGAAGCCCGCGACCACGATCCGGAGCTGGCCCTGTTCTCCGGCGAGGACGGTCTCGACACCATCCGCGGCCTGGAGCGCACGGCACACCGCCTGCTGCGCCCCGGCGGCGTGGTGGTGATCGAGCACGCGGACACCCAGGGCGGCCAAGTGCCGTGGATCTTCACCGAGGACCGTGGCTGGGCGGACGCCGCCGACCATCCCGACCTCAACAACCGCCCCCGATTCGCCACAGCCCGCAGGGAGGTGCCCTAGATGGCACGCCGTTACGACTGCACCGACGCCACCGACCGCAGGACGGGTCTGCGCGAAGCCGCCTCGGCCGTGCGCCGCCGCGAGCTGGTCGTGCTGCCGACGGACACCGTCTACGGCATCGGCGCGGACGCCTTCAGCGCGGAGGCCGTCGGTGACCTGCTGGAGGCCAAGGGGCGCGGGCGCGGTATGCCCTCGCCGGTGCTGGTGGGCTCGCCCAACACCCTGCACGGCCTGGTCACCGACTTCTCCGAGACGGCCTGGGAGCTGGTCGACGCCTTCTGGCCGGGAGCGCTCACTCTCGTCGCGAAACAGCAGCTGTCACTGGCCTGGGACCTGGGTGACACCCGGGGCACGGTCGCCGTACGGATGCCGCTGCACCCGGTGGCGCTGGAACTCCTCACGGAGTGCGGCCCGATGGCCGTGTCGTCCGCCAACCTGACCGGGCACCCCTCCCCGCAGGACTGCGACGCGGCGCAGGAGATGCTGGGGGAGTCCGTCTCGGTCTACCTGGACGGCGGTCCGACCCAGGACACCGCGCCGTCCTCGATCGTCGACGTCACGCGGGAGGTGCCGGTGCTGCTGCGGGCCGGCGCACTGAGCGCGGAGGAGCTGCGCAAGGTCGTACCCCACCTCGAGGTGGGCAGTTGACCCCGCCCGAAGGGCGTGGCATACCGGCACCGGCCGCACCGCCCGGTCCCGGCGCCTTCCGGATTCTCCACGTCTCCACCGGCAACGTCTGCCGCTCGCCGCTCACCGAGCGGCTGAACCGGTACGCCCTGGCGGACCGGCTCGGCGACGCGCGCAGCGGCGGCATCGTCGTGGAGAGCGCGGGCACCTGGGGGCACGAGGGCGCGCCCATGGAGGAGCACGCGGCGGCGGTCCTGCACGAGTACGGCGCCGACCCCGGCGGGTTCCTGGCCCGCGAGCTGCTGGACGAGCACGTCATCCGGGCCGATCTGGTGCTGACCGCCACCCGGGACCACCGCGCGCAGGTCATCTCGATGGGGCACTCCGCCGGGCTGCGCACGTTCACGCTGAAGGAGTTCACCCGCCTGGTGCGGGCGATAGACCCCGCGACGCTGCCGCCGCCCCGTACGGCGGTGAGCGTGGTGGAGCGGGCCGCGGCGCTGGTGCACGCGGCGGCGGCGCTGCGCGGCTGGCTGATCGCGCCCAATCCGGAGGCCGACGAGATCTATGATCCCTACGGCGCCCCGATCCCGTACTTCCGCAGTGTGGGGGACGAGATCAGCGAGGCGCTGGACCCGGTGGTGACCGCTCTCACCGGCGTACCGGCACGGATGTAAGAGGCGTTTGTGCAACCGATCCGACCTGCCAGGTGTCCACGGTTTCGCCCGTTAGGGTGTGGGCCTGAGCAGCCGGCGAGAACACTGGGGAGCCCGTGCGTGAATATCTGCTGACGCTGTGCGTCGCCGCCGCGGTCACCTATCTGCTGACCGGCCCGGTGCGGAAGTTCGCCATCGCCGCGGGTGCGATGCCGCAGATCCGCGCGCGGGACGTGCACCGGGAGCCGACGCCGAGGCTCGGCGGCATCGCGATGTTCGGCGGGCTGTGCGCCGGTCTGGTCACCGCGTCGCAACTGACCAACATCGGCGAGGTGTTCACCCTTTCCGACGAACCTCGCGCGCTGCTCTCCGGCGCCGGGCTGATCTGGCTGCTCGGTGTCCTGGACGACAAGTGGGGCGTCGACGCGCTGGTCAAGCTGGGCGGCCAGATGATCGCCGCGGGCGTGATGGTGCTCCAGGGGCTGACGATCCTGTGGCTGCCGGTGCCGGGTGTGGGGAACGTGGCGCTGACGGCGCCGCAGGGCACGCTGCTCACCGTCGCCCTCGTCGTGATCACCATCAACGCGGTCAACTTCGTGGACGGCCTGGACGGCCTCGCCTCCGGCATGGTCTGCATCGCCGCCGCCGCGTTCTTCATGTACGCCTACCGCATCTGGTACGGGCACGGCATCGAGGCCGCCGCCCCCGCGACGCTCTTCGCCGCCATCCTGATGGGCATGTGCCTGGGCTTCCTCCCGCACAACATGCATCCCGCCCGCATCTTCATGGGCGACTCCGGCTCGATGCTCATCGGCCTGGTGCTGGCGGCCGGCGCGGTGTCGATCACCGGCCAGGTCGACCCCGACCTCATGGTGCAGCACGCGGGTTCGGAGCGGGACGCGGTGCACACCATGGTGCCGCTCTACATGCCGCTTCTGCTGCCGCTGACGATCATCGCGGTGCCCGTGGCCGACCTGGTGCTGGCGATCGTACGGCGGACGTGGAACGGCCAGTCGCCGTTCGCCGCCGACCGCGGGCACCTGCACCACCGGCTGCTGGAGATCGGGCACTCGCACAGCCGGGCGGTGCTGATCATGTACTTCTGGTCGGCCCTGCTCGCCTTCGGCGCGGTCGCCTTCTCGGTGGACTCGTCGAGCCTGGTGATCGTGCTGGCGGTGGTGCTGCTGAGCGCGATCGGCCTGGTCGTGCTGCTGCTGCCGCGCTTCACCCCGCGGGTGCCTCTCTGGGCGCGCTTCCTGGTGCCGCCCCGGTACCGGCGGGGCGGCGCGGACGGCGCGGTGACCGGCGGCGGGGCGGCGGCGCAGGGCCCGGCGGCGGGTGCGGACGGCGACGCGGGAGCGGCGGCCGAGCCGGAGCGGGAGCCCGCGCTCGCGGGGCTGCACGGCTCGACGGCGATCGGCGACCGGCAGCGCTTCACGCGGCGGCGTAAGATCGATACCCGTTCGTAAGGACCGGGAGGCCGGTGCCGGTTTGCCCCACCCATAACGGGCATACAGGGCGGGTGGATTGTCGTGGGGAAGCCCGCTTATTCGTGTGACGGGCAGCACATAATCTTGGTAAAGACCTCATCAAATAGTTTGTGATAGCGTTCACGAGACCCGGTGACCGGCCGAGGGGGCGCAGTGCGACGGCCCTTCGGTGAGATGGGCGTCCTCGATGAAGATGTCCGCAATGCCGGGGATACGCTCGTCATCGACGACAAGACGCCCCCGACTCCCCGGAGTTCCCCATGCAGCCGAACGACGCTCGCATGCTCCTTCACTGTGTCGTCCCGACCGCCCTCGCGGGTGCCGTCGGCGCAGCTGTGAGCGCTCCGCTCGCGGGCGGCAAGGGCGCGATCGGTGCTGCGGCGGGCGCGGTTGTGGTGATCCTCTTCATGGGGCTGGGCCTCTTCGCGCTGCAGAAGGTCGCGCAGTCCTTTCCGCACCTTTTCCAGGCCATGGGCCTGCTGCTGTACACGACGCAGATCCTGCTGCTCGCCATAGTCCTGGCCGTGTTCAAGGACACCACCCTCTTCAGTACCCAGGCCTTCGGCTTCACGCTGCTGGGAGCCACGCTCGTGTGGATCGCCTCGCAGGCGAGGGCACACATGACGGCCAAGACGCTGTACGTGGAGCCCGAGTCCTCGACCGGCGACGCGCAGGCCAATGCCGCTGCGACGGGGGCGAATT
Source organism: Streptomyces sp. CNH287 (assembly GCF_000424825.1). Taxonomy (NCBI): domain Bacteria; kingdom Bacillati; phylum Actinomycetota; class Actinomycetes; order Kitasatosporales; family Streptomycetaceae; genus Streptomyces; species Streptomyces sp. CNH287. The sequence continues at coordinate 622,281 of NZ_AUKQ01000005.1, forward strand.
CATGATCGGTAGGGTCGGCATAAAGGCAGGTTCGGCTAGCTGCTATCGTCCGGTGCCAACTGCGGCGCAGCAGGTGCGGGCGGCTGAGATGTCGTGCTCCACGACCGGGCATCGACAGCCCCGCCCGTTGATCGGCCGCCGTCTCCACATCCGTAAGACCAGTCCAGTGCCGTTCCGCGGCCGCGCGCCGCGCCGACACATCGAGGTAGCCGTATCCATGCGCCATGCAGAAGGAGCTCGCGGTGAGTGCTGACCAGACGCTTGCCTTCGAGACCGATTGCCACATCTTTGACGGTTGCGGCTTCCCGGCCCCGGGGCTCCACTCCTTTGTTTTCAAGCCGATGTTCACCGTCGGCGGCTTCGAGTTCAACAAGGCGATGCTGCTGGCACTGCTGGGCTCGGTTCTCATCGTCTGGTTCTTCTGGGCGGCGTTCGCCAAGCCGAAGGTGGTCCCGGGCAAGCTCCAGATGGTCGGCGAGGCGGGGTACGACTTCATCCGCCGCGGGGTGGTCTACGAGACGATCGGGAAGAAGGAGGGCGAGAAGTACGTCCCCCTGATCGTCTCGCTGTTCTTCTTCGTCTGGGTCATGAACCTCTGGTCCGTGATCCCGCTGGCGCAGTTCCCGGTCACCTCGATCATCGCCTTCCCCGCAGGCCTGGCGCTCATCGTCTACGTCCTCTGGGTCTCGCTGACCTTCAAGCGCCACGGCTTCGTCGGCGCCTTCAAGAACTTCACCGGTTACGACAAGTCGCTCGGTCCCGTGCTGCCGCTCGCCATGCTGATCGAGTTCTTCTCGAACCTGCTGGTGCGGCCCTTCACCCACGCGGTCCGGCTCTTCGCCAACATGTTCGCCGGGCACCTGCTGATCGTGATGTTCACCATCGCCGCCTGGTACACGCTCAACGGCGTGGGCATCGCCTACGCGGGCGTCTCGTTCATCATGGCCGTCGTGATGGTCGGCTTCGAGCTGTTCATCCAGGCCGTCCAGGCGTACGTCTTCGTCCTCCTGGCCTGCAACTACATCCAGGGCGCGCTCGCCGAGCACCACTGAGCCCCCGTCTCCAACCATCTGTTCTTCCGGTGGCCAACCCCCATCGGACCGTGAAAGAGAAGGAAGAACCGGCATGTCTGCTCTCCAGACCATCGCTGCAGAAGGCGTCACCGGCTCGCTCGGTTCCATCGGCTACGGCCTCGCCGCCATCGGCCCCGGCATCGGCGTCGGCATCGTCTTCGGTAACGGCACCCAGGCTCTGGCCCGTCAGCCCGAGGCCGCCGGCCTCATCCGGCAGAACCAGATCCTCGGCTTCGCCTTCTGTGAGGCGCTCGCCCTGATCGGCATCGTCCTGCCGTTCGTCTACGGCAAGTGATCAGTGCCGACTGATTGCCCTTTTCAACGAAAGGCACTGATGTGAACGCTCTGATGCAGTTGGCGGAGGAAGAGCAGAACCCGCTCGTTCCGCCGATCCCTGAGCTGGTCATCGGCCTGATCGCTTTCGGTATCGTCTTCTTCTTCCTGTCGAAGAAGCTCCTCCCGAACATCAACAAGGTTCTGGACGAGCGCCGTGCGGCCATCGAGGGCGGCATCGAGCAGGCAGATGCGGCCAAGCTCGAGGCACAGCAGACCCTGGAGCAGTACAAGGAGAAGCTCGCCGAGGCACGGCACGAGGCGGCGCGGATGCGCGGCGAGGCCGAGCAGCGGGGCGCTGAGCTGATCGCCGAGATGCGGGCCGAGGGCCAGCGGCAGCGCGAGGAGATCATCGCCGCGGGTCACGCCCAGATCGAGGCCGACCGCAAGCAGGCCACCCAGGCCCTGCGCCAGGACGTCGGCAAGCTGGCCACGGAGCTGGCCGGCAAGCTCGTGGGTGAGTCGCTCGACGACCACGCGCGGCAGAGCCGTACGATCGACCGCTTCCTCGACAGCCTTGAGGACAGCGCGTCGAGGGCCGAGGCCGCCCGATGAACGGAGCGAGCCGCGAGGCGCTGGCTGCCGCCCGTGAGCGTCTGAACACGCTCACGGATTCCACTTCGGTGGACGCGGGAGCGCTCGCCGCAGAGCTGGCCTCGGTCACCGCGCTGCTCGACCGCGAGGTGTCCCTGCGTCGGGTCCTGACCGACCCGGCGCAGCCCGGTGAGGCGAAGGCCGAGCTGGCCGGGCGCCTGCTGGGCGGCCAGGTGGGCGGGGAGGTCACCGACCTGGTGTCCGGCATGGTCCGCGCCCGCTGGTCGCGCTCGCGCGACCTGGTCGACGCGATGGAGGAGCTGGCGGACTCCGCCGACCTCATCGGCGCCGAGCGGGACGGCTCGCTCGGCGAGGTGGAGGACGAGGTGTTCCGGTTCGGCCGGACCGTGGCGTCCTCGCCCGACCTGCGTGCGGCGCTGACCAGCCGTACGGCCAAGACCTCGGCCAAGACGGAGCTGCTGCACACGCTGCTCGGCGGTCGGGCCCGGCCCGCCACCGAGCGGCTGCTGACCCGTCTGGTGACCCAGCCGCGGGGACGTAGCCTGGAGGGAGGGCTCGAAGCCCTCTCCCGGCTGGCGGCGGAGCGCCGGGACCGCTCGGTCGCGGTCGTCACCTCCGCGGTGCCGCTCAGCGACCAGCAGCGGCGCCGTCTCGGTGCGGCCCTGGCCACGCTGTACGGCCGTGAGATGCACCTGAACCTCGACGTGGACCCCGGTGTCCTCGGCGGGATCGCGGTGCGTGTCGGTGACGAGGTCATCAACGGCTCCATCGCCGACCGCCTCGACGAGGCACAGCGACGGATGGCGGGCTGACCGGCGGCGCAGAGCGGCTCGGCCGCACACCAGCAACTCAAGAAGCATGATCGGCGGCCCGGGTTGGGCCGTATCAAGGGACCTTCTGGGGACGAACCCAGAACCCGAAGTAACTTACGGGCCCAACAAGGAGAGCAGGGAACCCAGATGGCGGAGCTCACGATCCGGCCGGATGAGATCCGGGACGCGCTGGAGAACTTTGTCCAGTCGTACACGCCGGACGCGGCCTCGCGCGAAGAGGTCGGGACGGTCAGCGTTGCCGGCGACGGCATCGCGAAGGTCGAGGGTCTTCCCTCGGCCATGGCGAACGAACTGCTGAAGTTCGAGGACGGCACCCTCGGCCTCGCGCTCAACCTCGAAGAGCGCGAGATCGGCGCGGTGGTCCTCGGGGAGTTCAGCGGTATCGAGGAGGGCCAGCCGGTGCAGCGCACCGGTGAGGTGCTGTCGGTCCCCGTCGGCGAGGGCTACCTCGGCCGCGTGGTGGACCCGCTGGGCAAGCCGATCGACGGACTCGGCGAGATCGAGTCCGAGGCGACCCGCGCCCTCGAGTTGCAGGCACCCACGGTCATGGACCGCAAGTCCGTGCACGAGCCGATGGAGACGGGCTACAAGGCCGTCGACGCGATGACGCCGATCGGCCGTGGCCAGCGTCAGCTGATCATCGGTGACCGGCAGACCGGCAAGACCGCGCTCGGCATCGACACGATCATCAACCAGCGCGCGAACTGGCAGTCCGGCGACCCGGACAAGCAGGTCCGCTGCATCTACGTCGCCATCGGCCAGAAGGGCTCCACCATCGCGTCCGTACGCGGTGCGCTGGAGGAAGCGGGTGCCCTGGAGTACACGACGATCGTCGCCGCTCCGGCGTCCGACCCGGCGGGCTTCAAGTACCTGGCGCCCTACACCGGCTCGGCCATCGGCCAGCACTGGATGTACCAGGGCAAGCACGTCCTGATCATCTTCGACGACCTCTCCAAGCAGGCCGACGCCTACCGCGCGGTCTCCTTGCTGCTGCGCCGCCCGCCGGGCCGCGAGGCGTACCCGGGCGACGTCTTCTACCTGCACTCCCGGCTGCTGGAGCGCTGCGCGAAGCTCTCGGACGAGCTGGGCAAGGGCTCGATGACCGGCCTGCCGATCGTGGAGACCAAGGCCAACGACGTCTCGGCGTTCATCCCGACCAACGTCATCTCCATCACCGACGGCCAGTGCTTCCTGGAGTCCGACCTGTTCAACGCGGGCCAGCGCCCGGCGCTGAACGTCGGTATCTCGGTCTCCCGAGTCGGCGGCTCCGCGCAGCACAAGGCCATGCGGCAGGTCTCCGGGCGGCTCCGGGTGGACCTCGCCCAGTTCCGTGAGCTGGAGGCGTTCGCCGCCTTCGGTTCCGACCTGGACGACACCTCGAAGGCGTCGCTGGCCCGCGGTCAGCGGATGGTCGAGCTGCTCAAGCAGAGCCAGTACGCGCCCTTCGCCACCGAGGACGAGATCGTCTCCATCTGGGCCGGCACCACCGGCAAGATGGACGACGTACCGGTCACGGACATCCGGCGCTTCGAGCGGGAGCTGCTGGACTTCCTGCACCGTTCGCACAAGGGCCTGATGACCAGCATCGTCGAGGGCGGCAAGATGTCCGACGACACGGTCCAGACGCTCGCCGACGCGGTGAACTCCTTCAAGAAGCAGTTCGAGACCTCGGACGGCAAGCTCCTGGGCGAGGGCTGAGCATGGGTGCCCAGACCCGGGTCTACAAGCGGCGGATCAAATCCGTCACTGCGACCAAGAAGATCACCAAGGCGATGGAGATGATCGCCGCCTCGCGCATCGTCAAGGCGCAGCGCAGGGTGGCGGCCTCCGAGCCGTACGCCACCGAGCTGACCCGCGCGGTGACCTCGGTGGCACAGGGGTCGAACACGCAGCACTGGCTGACGACCGAGGTGGAGCGCCCCCAGCGGGCCGCGGTGCTACTGATCACCAGCGACCGCGGTCTGGCCGGCGGCTACAACTCCAACGCCATCAAGGCGGCGGAGCAGCTGTCCAACCGGCTGACCGGTGAGGGCAAGGAGATCCTGCACTACGTCGTCGGCCGCAAGGGCGTGGCGTTCTACGGTTTCCGGAACCTGCCGGTCCAGCAGTCCTGGACGGGCTTCACCGACAGCCCGACCTACGCCGACGCCAAGGCGGTGGCCGAGCCGATGATCGAGGCGATCAAGGCGGACTCCGCGGCCAAGGGCGGCGTGGACGAGCTGTACATCGTCTACACCGAGTTCCTCTCGATGATGACGCAGCAGCCGGTGGACAACCGGATGCTGCCGCTCACCTTCACCAAGTCGGCGGAGGAGTCGGCCGAGGTGCTGAAGAAGGGGTCGGAGATCCTGCCCCTCTTCGACTTCGAGCCGTCCGCCGACGACGTGCTGGACGCGCTGCTGCCGCGTTACGTGGAGAGCCGTGTCTACAACGCGCTGCTCCAGTCCGCCGCCTCCAAGCACGCCGCCACGCGGCGCGCGATGAAGTCGGCGACCGACAACGCGGAAGAGCTCATCAAGTCGCTCACGCGGCTTGCCAACGCGGCCCGACAGGCCGACATCACCCAGGAAATCAGCGAGATCGTCGGTGGCGCGAGCGCCCTGGCCGACGCTTCTGCGGGGAGTGACCGATAAAATGACCACCTCTGTTGAGACGGCCCCAGAGGTCGTCAAAGCTACCGGCCGTGTCTCCCGGGTCATCGGCCCGGTCGTCGACGTGGAGTTCCCCGTCGACGACATGCCGGAGATCTACAACGCGCTGACCGTCGAGGTCGCCGACCCTTCCGAGGACGGCAAGCTCAAGACCCTGACCCTGGAGGTCGCCCAGCACCTCGGTGAGGGCGTCGTCCGCGCGATCTCCATGGAGCCGAGCGACGGCCTGGTCCGCCAGGCCGTGGTGACCAACACCGGCGAGGGCATCACCGTGCCGGTCGGCGACGTCACCAAGGGCCGGGTGTTCAACACCCTGGGCCGCATCCTGAACGAGCCGGAGGCCGAGTCCGAGGTCACCGAGCGCTGGCCGATCCACCGCAAGGCCCCGGCCTTCGACCAGCTCGAGTCCAAGACCGAGATGTTCGAGACCGGCCTGAAGGTCGTCGACCTGCTGACCCCGTACGTCAAGGGCGGCAAGATCGGTCTCTTCGGTGGTGCGGGCGTCGGCAAGACCGTCCTCATCCAGGAAATGATCATGCGTGTGGCCAAGCTGCACGAGGGCGTTTCCGTGTTCGCCGGTGTCGGTGAGCGCACCCGTGAGGGCAACGACCTGATCGAGGAGATGGCCGAGTCCGGCGTTCTCCCGCAGACTGCGCTGGTCTTCGGTCAGATGGACGAGCCGCCGGGCACCCGGCTGCGGGTCGCGCTGGCCGGTCTGACCATGGCGGAGTACTTCCGCGATGTGCAGAAGCAGGACGTGCTGTTCTTCATCGACAACATCTTCCGCTTCACCCAGGCCGGCTCCGAGGTCTCCACGCTGCTCGGCCGGATGCCCTCCGCGGTGGGTTACCAGCCGAACCTGGCGGACGAGATGGGTGTGCTCCAGGAGCGCATCACCTCGACCCGAGGCCACTCCATCACGTCCATGCAGGCGATCTACGTGCCCGCGGACGACCTGACGGACCCGGCCCCGGCCACCACGTTCGCGCACCTGGACGCCACCACGGTGCTCTCCCGGCCGATCTCCGAGAAGGGCATCTACCCGGCGGTCGACCCGCTGGACTCGACGTCCCGGATTCTGGACCCGCGCTACATCTCGCAGGACCACTACGACTGCGCCTCGCGCGTCAAGGGAATCCTGCAGAAGTACAAGGACCTCCAGGACATCATCGCCATTCTCGGCATGGACGAGCTGGGCGAGGAGGACAAGCTGGTCGTCAACCGCGCCCGCCGTATCGAGCGCTTCCTGTCGCAGAACACCCACGCGGCGAAGCAGTTCACCGGTCTGGACGGATCGGACGTCCCGCTGGACGAGTCGATCGCCGCCTTCAACGCGATCGCGGACGGCGACTACGACCACTTCCCGGAGCAGGCGTTCTTCATGTGCGGTGGCCTGGAGGACCTCAAGGCCAACGCGAAGGAGCTCGGCGTCTCCTGACCCTGGTCGCGGCAGGCGGGGGCGGGTCATTTCGCCCGTCCCCGCCCGCACCCCCTATTCTTTTCACCACCCAGTCTTGAGGAGCCACAGTGGCTGAGCTGCACGTCGAGTTGGTCGCCGCGGACCGTAAGGTGTGGTCGGGCGAGGCCAGCCTGGTCGTCGCGCGCACCACCTCGGGAGATATCGGTGTCATGCCCGGCCACCAGCCGCTGCTCGGTGTCCTGGAGTCGGGCTCGATCACCATCCGTACGACGGGTGAGAGCGGCGAGGGCACAGTCGTCGCCGCCGTGCACGGCGGCTTCATCTCCTTCGCGGACAACAAGCTCTCGCTGCTCGCGGAGATCGCGGAGCTGTCCGACGAGATCGATGTCCAGCGTGCGGAGCGCGCGCTGGAGAGGGCGAAGGCGGAGACGGACGCCGCGGCGGAACGGCGCGCGGATGTCCGGCTTCGCGCGGTGACGGGTGCCCACTGACGCAGGGGCACGAGGAGACAACCCTCAGCCGCGGACCGCACTGGAATTCTCCAGGGCGGTCCGCGGCTGAAGCCATACAGGTGCGGTCTGCGGTTGCGCAGCATGGGACACGGCGAGGAGGTCGGTGAAGATGGTCCTCGCGATGCTGCTGTGCGGCGCGGTCCTGTTGCTGGTGCTGGTGGGGTTGTTCGTGTTCGGGCTGCGGCGGAGGCTGATCCAGCGCTCCGGCGGCACCTTCGACTGTTCGCTGCGCTGGGACGTCTCCGAACAGGAGCGCACGGACTCGGGCGGCAAGGGGTGGATCTACGGCGTCGCCCGGTACAACGGGGACCGTATCGACTGGTTCCGGATCTTCTCCTACGCGCCGAGGCCGCGCCGCACGATGGACCGTGTCGGCATCGAGGTGCTGGACCGGCGGCTGCCGAGCGGGGAGGAGGAGCTGGCGCTCCTCTCCGAGCAGGTGGTGCTCGGGTGCGCACTGCGAGGGACGCGGGTGGAACTGGCGATGAGCGAGGACGCGCTCACAGGCTTCCTGGCCTGGCTGGAGGCGGCCCCACCGGGCCAGCGAGTCAATGTGGCTTAGCTAGAGGTGCTCGCTGGTTGGGGGTACCCCCGGACGGAGTCTGGGGGAGAGTCAATGTGGCTTAGCTAGAGGTGCTCGCTGGTTGGGGGTACCCCCGGACGGAGTCTGGGGGGAGAGAGCAGGTGATGCTCTCTCCCCCCAGGTGTTCTCTCCGGCGCTCGGGGTTGCTACTTGAGTCCGCTGTCGATCGCGGTCATCAGCTCGCCGTTGCTGGTGTCACCGCTGAGTTCCCAGAAGAACGAGCCTCCCAGGCCCTGCTGTTTCACGTAGTCCATCTTGCCCTTGATGGTGCTGGGCGTGTCGTAGCTCCACCACTGGTTGCCGCAGTGTGCGTACGCGGTGCCCCCGATGGTGCCGGTGGCGGGGCAGCGGGCCTTGATGTGCTTGTACTCCTCGTACGCTTCCTCGAACTTGCCCGGCGCCGGTCCGGTGGCCGTGCCGCCGGGCTCGGACTGGGTGACGCCTGTCCAGCCTCGGCCGTAGAAGCCGATGCCCAGGAGCAGCTTGTCGGCCGAGATGCCCTTGGCCTTCAGCTT
>NZ_AUKQ01000006.1:0-148354 GCF_000424825.1 Streptomyces sp. CNH287
GTTCGCCCGATTGGTGGCAGCGGCGTACCCGGCTGGAGATGATCCGCCAGCAGCTCGCGCAGCCTCCCGCGCGGGGGCCGCTGGCGGCGCATGTGCGGGTGCAGCTGCTGGCGCGGGACTGCGCCTGGCTCCTGGCCTGCGCGCAGGAGGCACGGTGACCCGCCGCTACAACCGGGTGGAGGCGGTGGTGACCGCGCAGACCGTCCACATCGGAGACACCGTCCGCGTCTACGGCGCCCCGCGCGTCGTGCGGAATCTGCGAGCCCTGCCGGGCGGGGACAAGCTGCTCTTCTTCGAGGGCGGCATCACCTACCGCCTGCTGGTCAACGTCCCCCTGGACAGTCCCGCGCCGCCAGCCGAGCCGCCGCGCGAGTGGCGCTGCACGCCCGATCACCACCCGGACGCGGAGCCGGTCACGCACGCGATGCAGTGCGCCGTGTGTGCGAAGTCCTCGGCGGCGTACACGGACTTCGCCGCAGCGCAGCGCTGGGCCGTGGAGCACAGCGGACGCCTGCCCACCCACACCCTCTTCCGGGAGGTCATCCGCCGCCCCTGGCACACCACGCCTCTCGCGGGGGAGGCGGGGCCGTGAAAGCGCGCGACACTTTCTGGCGCGTCGGCGTGCTCGTCATCGTGCGCGACCCCGCCGGGGCCATGCTCATGGTCGACCGCGACGGATGGCAGCTGCCCGGCGGCGAGGTACTCCCCGCAGAACCCGTCACCCGCACCGCCGCACGGCAACTGAAGGAGCAGACCGGGCTCACGCAGCCGCTGACCCACGTCATCGGGCTCGCGCAGAACCCGGCAGGAGCGCTCCTCCTCATCCTGGACGGCGGCACCCTCACCACCGGCCAAATCACAGCCCTGCGCGACGCACCCACGCGCCACACCTGGATGCCATCCCACCAACTCCCCCACCGGCAACCCCACATCGCCGCCGCACTCCACGCCATCGACCACGGAAACGAACTCCCCGTGCTGCGGGCAGGGGTGGGGTAGGAGGACGGCGGAGGTACGCACGGAAGGGGCCACTTGTCGACGGAGAGTCACCGAGTGATCGCGGGAGCACCTCACGCAGTGTGAGACCCGGTGCGGCGTTGCGATCATGATTCTTCCGTGTGTGACGTCGGGGCTGTGGTCTCGCACCGCGTACCGGCGGTTCAAGCGGTTGATCTCGACCCGGGAACTGGCGGAGTTCTGCCACCCGTCGGTGGACGAGGCTGTATCGAGGCGGTCGCGGCCCACGCGGGCGGGAACCGCACAGTGTTGGCGGAGTGGTTCTGGGCACGAAGCTCACCTTCACCGCGACCTCCGCCGCCCTCGCGGTCCTCAGCCCTTACCGGCGAGAGACGATCCGGCGCTTCGGCGACTACGACACCGACGGACTCCCTATCTCACCCGCAGCCGTCGACCGCCACCTCGACATCACCATCCCGCCGAAAGCCCAACCCCCGCCGGTGTCACGGAACGTGAGGAAGAATCACGCCGCAGGGTTGCAAGGTCACGAATCTGCGGGCCCGGCGAGTGTCCAGCGACGGATGCGTCCCTCGTCCGGGCGTGCGTATCCAGGGATGTCCATGGTCAGCCAGGTACCGTCGCCGTGACCGCGAACGGAATCGATGTTCTGCTCTTCCGGGAACAGCGTGGGATACACGATGTGGCCTATCGGTTCCAAGGTGTCGGCGCGGAACACCAGATGCTGGTGCTTCTTGTCGTCGCGGCGAGCGACGGCGAGCACCTGGGCCGGGCTCAAGAAGCAGGTGCTGGAAGTGAAATTCCAGTGGTCCCAGTGTCCGTCCTCGTTCAGCCGGGTTCGGGTGCCAGTGAAGTCGCCCACGACGATGTCGTGCCGGGTGCCCCCGAGCCAGTGGTGACCGTCGGAGGATACGTCCAGGGGGAACCAGGCACCTTGGATGGGAGCGCTCTCGGTGCTGTCGCACCAGGTGGTCCAGGTGCCGTCCACTTCGTGCCCGTTGGAGTAGGCGAATCCCAGTCGGCTCCCGTCGGGGTGGACGGTGATGCCCGTGATCCCTCGATAGCGGGTTTCGGCCCGGTCGGTGACCTGCCAGTCCGAGACCCTGACCACCCATCGCTCAGCGTCGTCCACCCAGTCCTCGTCGGAGGACGGGCCGAGAGTCGGTATGAAGGCCCACAGTTCGGAGCCGTCCGGGCTGAACACCGCACAGGCCGGGACCGCGTCGCCACCGGCGTCGCCGAACGCTGGGTAGGAGGTCCGCCAGACCACCCGTCCCGTCGAGTCCACGACCACCATGCGGTCGGTGCCCGCGAGTACCAACCATCGATGGTCCGGACCGACATCGATCCGGATGTCCCCGTCCGACTCCCGATATCGGTGCGCCAACTCCTCGGGGATCGGGAATCGGGCAACGACGCGCAATTCCGGGTCCAGCACCAGGACTTCGCGAGCACAAGGAGCCGCCAGGAAGCCACTGCTCAGCGGCCGCACCGGGTCACGAAGTGGTACGACCGCCTCCGTGACCAGCGTCGCACGCAGCGCGGGACCCGGGGATGAGTCTTGATCGTCAGACATGCGGGCGACGATACTTGCTCCCCCCGACAGGGTGCCTTGCCACCCGGACCACGATCGCCGAACTCCTCGGCAGCACGAGCTCGACATGCTCTTCAACGTGTCCTCCGTCGCGGGTGGGCCAAGGTGGACGGTGTCCTGGGTCGGACCGCGCGAGCGTGCCTATGGCGCCGGCGACACGGAAGTGAGGAAGAAACAGGCCGCAGGGGCAACACCTCGTAACCTCCGGTAAAGTCGTGTGCGACGCGACCTCTGCGGCTGCAAGCCGGTCCCGTTCTTCTCTCTCGCCTGACGACGGCTCGTCGGCGACACCTCTCCGCCGGGCACTCTCGCGGCCTCCCCTCCGGGTTCGACACCCGACCGACCGACGTGCGCTCGCCGCCCGCCGGCGGCGGAGCCGTGGGCTCCGGCACCCTCGACGAAAGGACACCGACGCCATGCGCAACCCGACCCGCACCACCACCGGAACCGAGCGGCAGCTGCTCGAATACCTGCTGGACCACAACCGCGCCGAGCTGATCGACACCTTGCGCGGCCTGTCGGAGGCGGAGGCCCGCCGCCCGCTCGTCCCGTCCATGACCACGTCGATCTCGGTCGTCAAGCATGCCGCGTTCGCCGAACGGAACTGGTTCCAGCGGGTCTTGGCGGGCCTGCCGGACTCCGCGTGCGATGGTGCGATGGTGGGGGAGGAGAGCTTCGTGGTCGGTGACGACGAGACCGTGGCCGACGTGATCGCGGAGTTCGAGCGGGCCGGCGCCCGCGCGCGGACGATCGCCGCCGAGTTCGACCTCGACGTCCTGCGGGAGCACTCCCTCTTCGGCACCGTCAGCCTGCGCTGGATCTACCTGCTCATGATCCAGGAGTTCGCCCGCCACGCGGGCCACGGCGACATCCTGCGCGAGCAGACCGACGCCGCCCGCCCCAGGTGACCGCTCAGCTCGCCGTGACCTCGGGCTGGGGCGGAGCGGATCTGCGCGGGTCGGCGAGCATCAGCGAGGCGGCGACCTCGCTGACCGTACGGGTGAAGGCGCGGACCGCGCTGGTGTGGTCGGCCGCGCGCCAGATCAGGCCGTAGCCGAGCGGGTCCGCGTCCTCGAAGGGGACGTAGGCGATGCCCGGCCGGGCGTGGTAGGTGGCGGTGTGCGCGGGGGCTAGGAACGCGCCCTGGCCGCCCGCGACCAGCATCAGTGCTTCCTGCATGCTGGTGATCCCCGGTCCCCGGCCGACGGGGCGGCCGCTGGGCGTGTGCGTCGGGAGGTGGTACTCCCGCCAGTAGTCGGGCAGTTCGCCGTCGATGACCAGCAGCGGGACGTCCGCGAGGTCCTCCAGCGAGACCGAGTCGCGCGTGGAGAGCGGGTGCCGGGTGGAGATCGCCAGGACGCGTTCCTCCAGCAGGACGGGCGGGCCGCCCCCGAGGTCGTCCTCGTGCGCCGGGAACTCCATGAGCTGTACGTCGAACTCGCCCCTGCGCAGTTTCCCGTACGGGTCGGCGAGCGGCACCTCGCAGATCTCCACCTCCAGACCCGGGTGCCCGGTGCGCAGTTCCTCCGCCGCCTTCATCACGATCTCCCCGGCCAGCGGGTTGGCGAAGCCGACGTGCAGTACCTCGCCGACGCCGCGCGCGGTCTCGCGGGCGCGGGTGAGCGCGGCGTCGATCGCCGTATGGTGGGGTGCGATCTCGTCGCGCAGCTGGACGCCCAGTGTGGTGAGGGTGACGCGGCGGCTGGTCCGGACGAACAGCGGGGCGCCGACGCGGCGCTCCAGGCGCTGGACGAGTTGGCTGATCCGGGCGCGGGAGAGCCGCATGCGGTCGGCGGTGCGGCCGAAGTGCAGCTCCTCGGCCAGGATGAGAAAGCAGTCCAGCTCGTCACGTTCCACGCGGTCCGTCCCAGGTGTGTGAGCGGTGGGGCCGATCGGTAAGCCCGGGTTAATGAACGTTGCGATGTTCGCCGTTGTTCCGTCGTGCGCGCTGAACGAGGCTGAAGGAGTCAACAAAACTCCCCGTCTCGTGAGGAAGCGGCATGAAAGGCATGAAACCCCGCGAATGGGGCGTTCTGCTGGTCCTGAGCGGTGCGATCTTCCTGGAGGGGATCGACATCGCCATGCTCAACGTGGCGATGCCGTCCATCCGCGCCGACCTGGGGCTGGCCACCGGCGAACTGCAGTGGGTGATGAGCGCCTACGTCCTGGGTTACGGCGGTTTCATGCTGCTGGGCGGCCGGGCCGCCGACCTGTTCGGGCGGCGCCGGATGTTCGTCTTCTGGCTCACCGTCTTCCTGCTCTTCTCCGGTCTCGGCGGCTTCGCGTCCGAGGGCTGGATGCTGATCGTCGCGCGGTTCGTCACCGGTGTGGCCGCCGCGTTCATGACCCCGGCGGGCCTCTCGCTGCTCACCACGAACTTCCCGGAGGGGCCGCAGCGCAACAGGGCGCTGCTGATCTACTCCGGCACGGCCGCGGGCGGCTTCTCCGTCGGGCTGGTCGTCGGCGGTCTGCTCACCTCGCTGGGCTGGCGGTGGGTGTTCTTCGCGCCGGTGCTGCTCTCCTTCGTGCTCCTGCTCGCCGCGCTCGCGCTCCTCCCGAAGGTGCCGCGCCCGGACCGGACCGGGCAGCCCGTCGACCTGGCGGGCGGCCTGACCATCACGGCGGCCATCGTGCTGCTGGTCCTGGGCGTCGAGCGGGCCAGCCACACCACGCTCGCCTGGACGGCCGGCACGTTCGCGGCGGGGCTGGCCTTCCTGGCCGCCTTCGTCGCGGTGGAGCGGCACGCGGCGCAGCCGCTGGTGCGGCTGGGCATCTTCCGGAACGGGCCGCTGGTCCGCGCCAACCTGGCCGGACTCTTCCTCTTCGCGGGCTTCTTCGGCTTCCAGTTCCTGCTGGTGCTCTACCTCCAGGAGCTGCGCGGCTGGTCGACGCTGGAGACCAGCTTCGCGCTGATGGTCCTCGGCCTGGACGCGGTGCTCTCGCCGACGCTGACGCCCAAGCTGGTCGAACGGTTCGGCAACGCCCGGGTGATCTTCGGCGGGCTGGTGCTGGCGGCGCTCGCGTACGCCCTGTTCGTGCCGGTCGGCGCCGACTGGACGTATCTGGTGATGCTGCCGAGCCTGCTCATGCTCGGGATCAGCTTCGCGCTGGCGTACGGGCCGCTGACCATCGTGGCGACCGAGGGCATCGAGGAGTCCGAGCAGGGGCTCGCGGGCGGCCTGCTCTACACCTCCTTCCAGTTCGGCGCCGCGCTCGGGCTGTCGTCGGCGACGGCGGTCAACGTCGCCGCCACGCACGGCACTTCGCCCGCCGCGCTGCTGGAGGGACACCAGGCCGCGTTCCTGGTGCCGCTGGCCGCCGCGCTGGCCGGGTCGGTCGCGACCGGGTTCGGGCTGCGTACGGGGCGGCGCCGGGGGGCCGTTCGGGAAGCCGTCCCGGAGGCGGCCTCGGAGGCGGCCTCGGAGGCGGCCTCGGAGGCGGCCCCGGAGGCGGCCCCGGAGCGCGCGGCGGCGAACGCCGCGGTCGCCGAACAGGCCGCGCCGTGAAGGCTGTTCGACAGCCCGGCCCGGCATCCACCCCATCCGTCAGGAGCCCCGCATGAGTGCCGCGAAGGTCACCGCGTTCACCGACATCGAGGAAGACTTCAACCGCTACGTCAGCGACATCAAGTACGCCACGATGGTCACCGTCGACAGCCGCAACCGGCCGCGCGCCCGCGTGCTGCTGCCCGTCTGGGAGGTCGTCGACGGCCGCCCGGTCGGCTGGCTCGCCGCCTACCGGACCCCGGTCAAGGTGGCGCACCTGGCCGCCAACCCGCACACCACGTACGCGTACTGGAACCCCCGCCAGAACGCCGTCTTCGTCGACAGCGTCTCCACCTGGGTGGCGCCCGGCGACGGGAAGACCCGGGAGCACGCCTGGGACCTGTACGTCAGGGGCGGCCCGCGGGGGGTCGGGTACGACCCGGTGCACTACTGGCGCGGCGGCCCGCAGGACCCGGAGTACGACGTGATCCGCATCGACCCGTGGCGCATCCAGCTGGTGCGCGGCTCCGACCTGCGCAGCACGATCTGGCAGCCGGAGGCGGAACAGGGCCGGGAGCCGGGGCAGGGCTCGGGGCGGGAGGAGCCGCTGTCCGCGTAGTAATGGGTCTATGGTTCCGTTAGGCGTCGGGTCCGTGGTACGTTGATCCCGCCTTAATGGTTCTATGGAACCGTTAAGGCGGGATCGGCTTCGACTCGACACAGGAGGAACCCCATGGAATACCGACGGTTGGGCGCATCCGGGCTGATGGTCCCCGCACTGAGCCTCGGCACCGGCACCTTCGGCGGCTCCGGCCCGCTCTTCGGCGCCTGGGGCACCACCGACGCCCAGGACGCCCGGCGGCTGCTGGACATCAGCCTGGATGCGGGGATCACCATGTTCGACACCGCCGACGTCTACTCGGGCGGCGCCTCGGAGGAGGTGCTCGGTGCGGCGGTCAAGGGCCGCCGGGACCAGGTGATCCTGTCCACCAAGACCAGCCTGCCGATGGGCGACGGGCCGCAGGACGCGGGCTCCTCGCGCTCCCGCCTGATCAGGGCGACCGAGGACGCGCTGCGCCGCCTGGGCACCGACTACATAGACCTCTTCCAGCTGCACGCCTTCGACGCGGGCACGCCCGTGGAGGAGGTGCTGTCCGCGCTCGACCAGCTGGTGCGGCAGGGCAAGATCCGCTACACCGGGGTCTCCAACTTCGCGGGCTGGCAGCTGATGAAGTCCCTGGGAGTGGCCGGGGAGCGCGGCTACCCACGCTATGTCGCCCACCAGGTCTACTACTCCCTGGTCGGCCGGGACTACGAGTGGGAACTGCTGCCGCTCGGCCTCGACCAGGGCGTCGGCGCGATCGTCTGGAGCCCGCTGGGCTGGGGGCGGCTCACCGGCAAGGTGCGGCGCGGCCGGCCGCTCCCGGCGGGCAGCAGGCTGCACGAGACGGCCGAGTTCGGCCCGCCCGTCGCCGACGAGCACCTCTTCACCGTGGTGGACGCGCTGGACGAGGTCGCCGAGGAGACCGGCCGCACGGTGCCGCAGATCGCCCTCAACTGGCTGCTGCGGCGGCCCACGGTGGCCTCCGTCATCATCGGCGCGCGCAACGAGGAGCAGCTCCGGCAGAACATCGGCGCGGTCGGCTGGACGCTGAGCCCCGAGCAGGTCGCGAAGCTGGACGCCGCGAGCGGCAAGCCCGCGCCGTACCCGTACTTCCCGTACGAGCGGCAGGAGGGCTTCGCCCGCCTCAACCCGCCGGTGGCCGGGCTCACCGGCGCGCCCGGCCGGTGACACCCCTCCGGCGTGCGGCCCGCGAGCGCTACGTTGGGTCCCTCCAGCCCGACCACGTCGCACACCCAAGAGGCGGTCCGCAGTGCCCGACCAGCAGGACACCCTGATCACCGTTCCCGAACTGCGCGCGCTCCTGACCCCTGGGTCCGCCCGGGCGGCCGGGCCGCCGCCGGTCACCGTGCTGGACGTGCGCTGGAGCCACCAGGGCCCGCCCGCGCCGGAGGTCTTCCGCGCCGGGCACCTGCCGGGCGCGGGCCGCGCCGACCTGGGCGCGGACCTGGCGGCGCCGCCGGGCGCGGGCGGACGGCACCCGCTGCCGGAGGCGGCCGTCTTCCAGGCGGCCATGCGCCGCCTCGGCGTCCGTACGGGGCAGCCGGTCGTCGTGCACGACCAGCGGGACGCCACCGTCGCGGCCCGACTGTGGTGGCTGCTGCGCTACTTCGGGCACTCGGACGTACGCGTGCTGGACGGCGGCTACGAGGCGTGGGAGCGCGCCGGCGCGCCGGTCGTCCGCGACACCGACGAAGAGCCGCCCGCACCAGGCGACTTCACCGCCGCACCGGGCGGCATGCCCCGGCTGACGGTGGAGGAGGTGCCCGGCTTCGCCGCCGAGGGGGTCCTGCTCGATGCGCGGCTGGGCGAGCGCTTCCGGGGCGAGATGGAGCCGCTGGACCCGGTCGCCGGTCACATCCCGGGCGCGGTCAGCGCCCCCACCTTCGAGAACAGCGACGCGGACGGCCGCTTCCGTACGCCCGGCGAACTGCGCGCCCGCTTCGCCGCCCTGGGCGTCACGCCCGGCACCCGTGCGGCGGCCTACTGCGGCTCGGGCGTGACGGCCGCGCACCAGGTGCTGGCGCTGCGGCTGGCGGGGGTGGAGGCGGCGCTGTACGTCGGCTCCTGGAGCGAGTGGATCGCGGACCCGGCGCGGGAGGTGGCGACCGGCCCGTGAGGGGCGGGCGGTGCGTTCGGGCGTGCGGTGCGGCGGTGCGGCGGTGTCGCTGTCACGGTTCCGGGCGGGTGGTGGCCCTGTCGCGGGCCCGGGCCAGCGCGGCGACGGGCAGGCCCAGGGCCACCGCGGCGTTGGCCAGCCGGGCGCCGTCGAGGTGGACGTGCGCGCCGTGCCGCCGGGTGGTGGCGGCGAGGGTGTGCAGGGTGGCCGCGTCGAGCGCGTTGCCCGCGTGGAGCATGCAGGTGTTCTCCAGCGACACGACCACCATGCCGCCGGTGCCCGCGCGCAGCGCCGCCGCGAGGGCGGCCGGGTCCGGGCTGCCGTCGGCGCGCTGGGCCAGCGGCACCAGTTCGGCGGCGGCGAAGCGGCGTACGGCCTCCGCCTCGAAGCGGGCGATGTGGGTGTCCGCGCCGGTCAGCAGCCGGGCGGGGCCTGCACGGTCCTGGGCTGTGCCGTCCTGGGCCGGGCCGCCCTCGGCGGCGGCCAGCACCGCGACCAGGTTGGACATGGTGCTGCTCGGCAGGAAGAGCGCCGCCTCGGTGCCCAGCAGCCGCGCGCCCGCCGCCTCCAGCTCCAGCACGGCGGGGTCGTCCCCGTACGCGTCGTCCCCCACCTCGGCCCCGGCCATCGCGGCGCGCATCTCCGCGTCCGGTGAAGTGCGGGTGTCGCTGCGGAAGTCGAGGGCGGGGGCAGCGCCGGCGGCGGGGTTCACCGGAGGCCGGCCTCGCCCGCGCCGCCCGGGTCCGGCTGCGCGCGGTGGCCGATCCACACGGCGCGGGTGTGCGTGTACTGCTCCGCCGCGTGCACCCCCAACTCCCGCCCGTACCCGCTCTGCCCGATCCCGCCCACGCTCACCGTCTCCTCCGTGTCTCCCCAGGTGTTCAGCCACAGCATGCCCACGCGCAGCCGCCGCGCGAGCCGCTCCAGCCGTCCGCCGTCCGAGGTCCACACCGAGGCGGCGAGGCCGTACGCCGTGTCGTGCGCCAGCGCCACCGCCTCCTCCTCCGTACGGAAGGAGCGCACCGCGATCACCGGCCCGGACAGCTCCTCCCGCCAGGCGCGGTACGCGGTGGACGTGCCGTCCAGGATGACGGGGTGCACGTAGTACCCGTCGGCGCACGCGCCCGGCAGCCGCGCCCGTACGCCGCCGCTCCCCTCGGGCAGCAGCGCCGTGGCGCCGTGCGCGACCGCCTCGTCGACGGCCGAGGCGATCCGGTCGACGGCCTGCCGGGTGATCAGCGGCCCCAGTTCGGTGGCCGGATCGGACGTCGGCCCCAGCTTCCGCGCCCCCGCCCGCACCGCCAACTCCCGTACGAAGTCGGCGTGCACGCTCTCGTGCACCACCAGCCGTGAGGCGGCGACGCACATCTGCCCCGAGTTGCCGGTGAACGCCTCCACGGCCGAGGCGGCGGCGGCCTCCAGGTCGGCGTCCGGGAAGACGACCAGCGGGTTCTTGCCGCCCAGCTCCAGCGACACCCGCTTGACCCCGGCCGAGCAGCGCCGCGCCACGTCCCGCCCGGCCGCCGTCGAGCCGGTGAAGGAGACGGCCGCGACCTCGGGCAGCGCACACAGCAGCCGCCCCACCCGGGTACCGCCGTAGACCGCGCTCAGCACTCCCGGCGGCAGCACGCCCGCCGCCGTCGCCACCAGCAGCCGCACGCTGAACGGCGTCTCGGGTGAGGGCTTGACCACCACCGTGTTGCCGTACGCCAGAGCGGCGGCCGTCTTCCACGCGGCTATCAGCAGCGGGTAGTTGGACGGGCAGACGGCGACGCACACACCCAGCGGGATGCGGTCGGTGTAGGCACGGCTGCCCGGCTCGGCGGGGTGCACCTCGCCCGACGGGCGCAGCGCCGCGTCCGCGAACCAGCGGAAGGCGCGCACGGCGAAGTCCACCTCGCCGCCCGCCCGGCCGACGGGCTTGCCCGCGTCGCGCCGCTCCAGTTCCGCGAACTCCGAGCGCCGCGACACCAGTTCGTCCGCCAGCCGGTGCAGGGCGGTGGCGCGGTGGCGCGGCCCGGCGTCGCTCCAGCCGGGGAACGCCTCGGCGGCCCGGCGGACGGTACGCGCGCACTCCTGCTCCCCGGTGTCCGGCAGGTGGGCGAAGCACTCGCCGGTGGCGGGGTCGTACTGCGCCCGTCCGGTGCCCTCGTGCCCGCCCGCACCTGACGCGCCGGGGTCCGGGCCCCCGCCGGGTACGGGCGCCGCCTGTGCCGCTCCGGCGGTCACAGCGCCGCCCCCTCCCCGGTCAGCGGCGTGCCCGCCAGCACCGCGCGGACGCAGCCGAGTACGAACTCGCGGTCCATGCCCACCCGCGCGCTGGTCAGCAGCTTGCCCTCCACACCGCTCGACGTGTCCCGCCACTGCGCGTCAAAGGCGCCGAACTCGCGGTCCACGTAGGCGAGATGCACCGGGATGCCGGCGACCTCCACCACCTCCGTACGTGCCGGGTGCTTCTCGCGCTGCGGTGGGTACGGCATCCGGCCCGCGCCGCCGCGCTGGAGGACGAGGCGCAGCTCGGCGCCGTCCGCCGTCGCCGCGTCCCCGGTGTAGAGCACCTCCAGCTCCCGGCGGCCCTCCGCGTCGGTGAAGCGAGCGGCGCTGTCGTGTGCGAACCCGCCGAGGGTGGCGGGCAGTCGCTGGGCGGTCAGGAACCCGGGCAGTTCGGCCGTCGGCACCCAGTCGCCCTCGTGCGGGCGGGTGCGGCGCTGGAAGACGAACAGGCCGGTGGGCACCGACACCATGCCGACCGGGTGCCGCGCCCAGTAGCTCAGCTCCCGGAAGGGCGTGCCGATGACGCGCTCGGCCACCCCAGGGACGGCCGGACGCAGCGACCGGAACAGTCCGGCCAGCTCCTCGTCCGAGAACTCGCCCTCAAGTACGGAGAGTTCGACCGTGCTGCGGCTCATCCGGGCGGACGCGGCCGGGTTCCCGAGGTAGTCGGTGCCGAGCCAGCACACCCGCCCGCCGCCGATCTCGACGGCGCGGGTCGCGCTGCCCCACAGGGCGGGGTGGTCGGCGGCGGGGAACGCCCAGTCGTACAGGAACTGCTTGAGCCGCAGGCGCCGCCCGCCCCCGCCGATCTCGCTGCGGTAGGCGGACGAGTTCGCGTCCGACCAGGGGGAGCGGCCCGACTCCGGCCCCGTACGGCCCGGCGGGGCCTCGCGGCGCAGCGTGCCGTCGGCCGCCGTGCAGCCCGCCGGGACGTGCTGCGGCTGCCACAGGGTGAAGTTGCACCACTGCTGGGCCTCGGCCGGGGTCAGGCGGGGCGGGGACTCCTCCAGTTCGGCCGCGTCGCGGGCCAGCTGCCAGCGCCAGGGCTCCGGGCGTGCCATCGGGTCGTTGGGCGGGTCGTGGGGCGAGGACGCCATCTGGTGTGCTCCTACCTGCCGGTGACGGGTGCCGGTGCCGGTGCGTTCGGCACGGGGCCCGGGTGGGTACGGCCGGAATCCAGGCCCCGCACGTGGTCGAGCCAGGCGGTGCCGGAGGCGAGGTACAGCAGTTCACCGGCCCCCAGGGCCCGCCACAGGTGCGATGGTAGACCGGTCAGCCCGAAGGGCAGCCCCCGTTCCTCCGACAGGTCCCGCAGAGCCGCGCGGTAGGACGGTTCGGACGGCGCCGGGAACCCCTGCTTCCGGCGCCGGACGACGGACAGCGGCAGCAGTCCGTCGAGCGCCGACTTGAGCAGGTCCTTGTGATTGCCGGGCGCGGCACGGCTCTTGAGGTACTCGGGTCCGCGGAAGGCCAACTCGGCGAGCGTGACGTCCTGGAAGACCGGCCTGTCCTCCAGCGTGAACGCCGACGAGGTGAGGTCCACCATGCCGTTGACGTAGACGAGGAAGCGGCGCATCAGGTGGTGCCTGCCCCGCTTCAGCGGGTCGGGCGTCTCCAGCGACCGGTACTCGCGCAGCACCCGCTCCCACACCTGCTCGTGTATCCCGCCCATGTCCACCCCGAGTTCACCGGCGAGCCAGCCCACCAGCTCGGCCCACACCGGGCGTTCGTCCGGATGGAGCCGGTGGGTGAGGTAGTGGCGGCCGTGCAGGTGGGTGGGGGCGGCCGGATCGACCACGGGGAAGTAGCCGCCGTCCTGGTAGCCCCACATCTCGTCGGCACCGTGCCCCGAGTAGACGACCGTCTGCCCCTCGGCGGCGATCCGCCGGTAGAGCTGGTGCATGGCCAGTTCGGCGCCGTGCAGCAGCGGCCGGTTGAGCAGCGCGGCCACCTTGGGGACCAGCCGCACCGCGTCCGTGCGGGACAGCTCGCACACCGTCAGCGGCACCCCGTACATCTCGGCGACCGTACGGGCGTGCGCGACGTCGCTGCCGGAGCCGCCGCCGCCGTCCTCGTAGCGCAGCACGTACGGCCGCATCGGCACGCCCCGGGTGTGCAGCGCCGCGAAGATCGCCGAGCTGTCCACGCCGCCGCTGAGCACCGCCGCGCGCGGCACGTCGGAGGTGGCGCGCAGGTCCACGGCGCGGTCGAACGCGGCCCGGATCTCGGCGGGTTCGACCGGTGCGTCATCAGCGTCAAGGTGCCGCCCATCAGTGCGTGCCCACCGTGCGAGAACGGCAAGAGCTGGATCGTGCTGTGCGGGGTCAACGTCAACTCGACCAGCCGCGCCAACTGCTCACGCATGACCGCTGGACCCCCGAAGCTACGCCGTATCACGGCTTCGTCGAGGATGAACGACAAGTCGGGGCGGGGGTCGGCGGTCAGCAGTCTCTGACGACTCATACGCCCGGTGAGCAGTTCATCGATTTGCGACGCCGTTGCCTTGGGGTTGTGCATCTCGAACTGAGCGCGTGCGTAGTCCTCGGTTTGCAAGAGACCCGGGACCAACTGACCCGCTTACTCCTGCACGAGAGTGGCCCGCGCTTCCAAGTCCATTCGACGTCGGAATTGGTCGGGGTGAACCTCCCGTGCCGCGAGACCGTACAGCCTGCCGAAGATGCGGGGTGCGGCTGCGTGCTGCGGTGGTGTGCTGCCGGTGTGCGCGGCCGATGTGTGCGGGGGTTGTGGTGGCGCGGGTGGAGTCGGGGCGGGGGCCGGTGGAGTCGGTGTACGCCTGCCCGCCGTGCCTGCCGAAGCTGGCAGCCTCCCCGCACGCTCCGGAGTGGGTAGCCCACTCGGTCACGGAACGGGAGGCGCAGCGGTGACCGCGTCCCGCCCGGGCGCCTGGCGCATCGAATGCATCCCGGACAGGCCGGTGCGGCCCGCGCCAGGCGGCGGGTGTGTGCTGCCGCTGTGGGTGCTGCGGGATGGCGAGTGGTTCGCGGACCTTGAGCTGTCGCTGTCTTCGGGGGAAGCCGAGATGCTGCACGCGCAGTTCTCCCGCGCGCTGAACGGCCAGGGGGAGCCGGTGGGCACACCGGTCGCGCGGCGCGGCGCGCAGCGGCGCGCGGCCCGGCCTGATGGGTGGGGTGTGGAGTGTGTCCCGGGCGAGCCGCTGCGGGGCGAGCGGGCGGGGCGGTGCGCGCTGGCGCTGCGGCTGTCCCGCGACGGCGTGCCGCGCGCGGCACGGTACGAGGTGGGCTGGGTCGTCGCCGGTACGGACTCGGGGGTGATGCTCGCCGCCGCGCTCGGACCGCCCCACCACAACGCGCCCGCCACCTCGCAGGACCCGGCGGTGGTGGCGGCCGACCACGCCGCCATCCGGCGCTGGGAACGGGACGGCTTCTACGACATCGAGCGAGCTGCGAAGAGCTGACGAAGAATTGTCTCCGGAGCCCAAGAATTGTCTCTGCGGGCCGGGAATTGTCATGCCTCGGGAAATTCTTGGATGTGAGCCACGCAACAGCGGATTCCAGACAGCTGCATAGTCTCGGGGAGTTTGCCCGCATCTCGCCGGAAGCGCCACGGCCAGCGCTGCGAATGATCGCCGATCATCTGGTGCATGCCGTCAAGACCGCTGATCCGGCCATTCCTTCGGAAGTTAAATAATTTCGCTGTTGACGTGATCGCACCTGAGCTCCAACCATGCATTGAGTCGGGCGGGAAATTCCGGCTGACGGGGCTGCGGCAGGAATCACGCGAACCATCGGGCAAGGGCGCCCGGCCGCAGAGTTTATGTGAACACGCAACGACGAACAGGTACGCCCGCCGACACCACCACCCGCCACCAGCACCCGTACCCCGCACCGCCGCCGCTTTCGCTCCGGACGGCGGCAGTTGAACAGCGCGCTGCTTGATTCACGTTCGGTATGCACGGCGACTGAAGGGCGTAACAGGTGGTCAATTTCGCTGCGAGCCCGCCGCGGGAAGCACCGGAATACCCCGGAGCGGGAACGGGCGGGAGCGAGGTCCCCGGGCAGCTGCTGACGGCACCGGGCCCGGTGGTCACCGTCCCGATCGGCGCGCTGCGGAGCGCGGTCTCGCCCCGTACGGCAGGCGCGGACCTGGAGCACGTCCGGGCGCTCGCCGGTACGTCCGACGCGCTGCCGCCCATAGTGGTCCACCGCGCGACCATGCGGGTCCTGGACGGCCTGCACCGGCTCCAGGCGGCCCGGCTGCGCCACCAGCGCGAGATCGCCGTCCGCTTCTTCGACGGCGACGACGCCGACGCGTTCGTCTTCGCCGTACGCGCCAACGTCGTGCACGGGCTGCCGCTCTCCACGGCCGACCGCAAGGCGGCCGGGCGCCGTATCGTCGCCTCCCATCCGCAGTGGTCCGACCGGCTCATCGCCTCGGTGACCGGGCTCTCCCCGCGTACGGTCGCCGGCATCCGCCGACGGGCCGCCGCACCCGGCACCCCGGCGGGCGGACGGATCGGCCGGGACGGCCGGGTCCGCCCGGTCAACAGCCTCGAACAGCGCAGGCTGGCCAGCGACATGCTCCGCGCGAACCCCGAACTCTCGCTGCGCCAGGTGGCCGCGGCGGTGGGGATCTCGCCGGAGACGGTGCGGACGGTGCGTGCGCGGCTGCGGGTCGGCGAGGACCCGGTGCTGCCCCGCCCGCGTCCGGGCAGTCCGGCCGGTCCGGGAAGTCCGGGCGGTCCCGGCCGCCCCGGCAGCTCCGGAACCCCGGCAGCCACCGCCCCCACAGCCCCGCCCGCCGGGCGGTCCCCGGCCCCCGACCTGACCCGCGCGGTCCGCCGGCTGCGCGCCGACCCCTCCCTGCGGTTCACCGACACCGGCCGAGCCCTGCTCCGGCTGCTCGACGCCCACACGCTGAGCAGCGAGAAGTGGACCGCGCTCGTGCACGAAGTCCCCCCGCACACCCGGCATGTGATCGCGAAGCTGGCGACGGAGTACGCCGACGGCTGGCGGCTGCTCGCCGAGCAACTCCGACAGCACGAACCGGACGGCCACGACCGGAGACAGCTCCCCCCACGAAGTGCGGCCTCGGCCGCGGGAGAAGGACAGCCCCGCGCCCGGCCGCTCCCGGACACACGCTGAGGACGGACGGACATGGTTGGTATCCCGACGATAGAGCCCTACACGCTGCCGACACCGGACGACCTGCCGGGAAACACCGCGCGCTGGGTGGCCGACCCCGCCCGTGCCGTGCTGCTCATCCACGACATGCAGCGCTTCTTCCTGCGGCCCTTCCCCGAGAGCGTCTCGGAGCAGGTCATCCGCAACGCCGCCGCACTGCGGGACGAGTGCCGCGCGCTGGGCGTCCCGGTCGCGTACACCCAGCAGCCCGGCGGCATGACGCGGGAGCAGCGCGGCCTGCTCAACGACTTCTGGGGGCCGGGCATGCGGATGGAAGAGGCGGACCGTGAGGTGGTGCCGCCCCTTGAACCGCGCCCGGAGGACTGGGTGTTCACCAAGTGGCGCTACAGCGCCTTCTTCCGCTCCGGGCTGCTGGCGCGGCTGCGTGAACACGGCCGCGACCAGCTGATCATCTGCGGTGTGTACGCGCACGTGGGCGTGCTCATGAGCGCCGTCGAGGCGTTCAGCAACGACATACAGCCCTTCATGGTCGTCGACGCGATGGCCGACTTCTCCGCCGACTACCACCGGCTGGCCGTGGAGTACGCGGCCGAGCGCTGCGCGCGGGTCGTCACGACCTCGGAGGTCTTCGTATGACCGGGAAGGGCGAGAGCCGGGGAGACGGCCGCCGGGACGGGCGGAGGGACGGCCGCCAGGCCCGTCCGGACGCCGGGCGCGTGTGCCGCTCGGCCGCCACCGACGGCCCGCAGCACGCGGCGGGACAACCGGGTCGCGCGGGGGGCGGCCCGGCCACAGCGGTGCGGGGCGACCCGCTGGAGCGGATACTGGCGGGCCGCACCGCACCGTTCGCCCTGCTGCACCGACCGGAGGCCGCCGGCGCGGATGCGGGCCCCGACCAAGTGGACGTCCTGCTCGGCAAGATGACCACCCCGCGCACGCTCGCCGACATCCCGCTGCCCGACGACCCGGGGGGCGCGGGCCACGACGTGCTGGTCGCCGTCCCCTACCGGCAGATCACCGAGCGCGGCTACGCCTGCACCGACGACGGCTCCCCGCTGCTGGCGATGTGCGTCACCGAGCAGACCGTGCTGCCGCTCCGGGAGACGCTGGAGCGCATACCCCCGGCGCCGCTGCGGCTCTCCGGCGGGCACTTCGACGTGGACGACGAGGCGTACGCGGCCATCGTGCGCCGCATCGTGCGGGACGAGATCGGGCGCGGCACCGGCGCCAACTTCGTACTCAAGCGCTCCTACGTCGTGGACATCGAGGACTACTCCACGGCCAGCGCCCTGACCCTCTTCCGGCGTCTGTGCGAGCTGGAGTCGGGCGCGTACTGGACCTTCCTCCTGCACACCGGCACCCGTACCTTCGTCGGCGCCACCCCCGAGCGGCACGTGAGCCTGCACGGCGGCGAGGCGGTGATGAACCCGATCAGCGGCACCTACCGCTATCCGCCGGACGGGCCGACCATGTCCGGCCTGATGGAGTTCCTCGGGGACGGCAAGGAGAGCGACGAACTGCACATGGTCGTCGACGAGGAACTCAAGATGATGGCGCGGATCTGCGAGGACGGCGGCCGGGTCGTCGGCCCCTTCCTCAAGGAGATGGCCCGCCTCGCGCACACCGAGTACTTCATCGAGGGCCGCTCCCGGCAGGGCCCCCGCGAGATCCTGCGGGAGACGATGTTCGCGCCGACGGTGACGGGCAGCCCGCTGGAGTCCGCGTGCCGGGTGATCAGCCGCTACGAGCCCGCCAGCCGTGGCTACTACAGCGGCGTCCTGGCGCTGATCGGCCGGGACGGGCGGGGCGGGCGGTTCATGGACTCCACCATCCTCATCCGCACCACGGACATCGACGCCACCGGACGCGTCACGCTCGGTGTCGGCTCCACCCTCGTACGCCACTCCGACCCCGATTCCGAGGCGGCCGAGACCCGCGCGAAGGCGGCCGGGCTGCTCAGCGCGCTGGACACCGGACGCGCCCGCCCGTTCAGCGAAGAGGCCGACGTACGCGACGCGTTGCGCAGACGCAGCACCCAACTGGCGGGATTCTGGATGGCCGAGCGCACCTCGGCGACGGCGGACACGGCAGGGCAGCGGGTGCTCGTCGTCGACGCCGAGGACACCTTCACGGGCATGATCGGACACCAACTCCGCTCACTGGGACTGGAGGTGACGGTTCGTCGCTTCGACGAGCCGTACTCCTGGGACGAACACGACCTGGTCGTCATGGGCCCCGGGCCCGGCGACCCGCGCGATACCGCGCACCCGCGCATCGCCCACCTCTACGGAGCCGTCGGCCGGCTGCTGGCGGAGCGGCGGCCCTTCCTCGCCGTCTGCCTCAGCCACCAGGTGCTCAGCCGCACCCTCGGCCTGGAGATCGTCCGCTGCGAGGTGCCGCACCAGGGCGCGCAGCGCACGATAGACCTCTTCGGCGACCGCGAGCGCGTCGGTTTCTACAACACCTTCGCCGCGCACAGCGACGACGGGAAGGCGGACGTGCCCGGCGTCGGGCTCGTGGAGATCAGCCGCGACGTGGACACCGGCGAGGTGCACGCGCTGCGCGGGCCGCACTTCGCCTCGCTCCAGTTCCACGCCGAGTCCGTACTCACCCAGGAGGGCCCCCGCATCTTCGCCGACCGGATCAGGGAGGTGCTGGGCGGATGAGGGCGACCATCGCCTGGTGGGACCTGACCGACTCCGAGCAGACCATCGACACCCTGCGCGCCTACCTGCGGGACGGGGGAGTGGAGCCCTGGGAGGCGGTCAGGGGCCTGCGGCTGAAGTTCTGGATCTCCGACCGGGCGAGCAACCGCTGGGGGGCCGTGATGCTGTGGGAGACGGCGGACACCGGTGACCAGCCGCTGCCGCGGCACCGGGCCATGGAACTGATCGGATACCCGCCCACGGAGCGGATGAGCCTTGAGGTCGAGGCCACCGTCGAGGGCATCTTTTCCCATACGCAACTGGCCGGGCACGGACTTGCCCTGGAGAAATGAGCAGCGATGACCGGGACGACCGACAACACCACGACCAAGGAAGGCACTTCGGGAGCAGAGCCCGCCGAGCCGATGCCGCCCGAGTTCGACAAGCCGCCGGAGAATCCGATCGCGCTCTTCCGCGAATGGTTCGACGCGGCGGTCGAACGCGGCGTACGGGAGCCGGGCGTGGTCGCGCTGGCTACCGCCGACAGCAGTGGACGCCCCTCGAACCGCATCATCCAGACCGTGTCGATCACGGACGTGGGCCTGATCTTCACCAGCCACACCAACAGCGTCAAGGGCCGCGAGATCGAGGCCAACGGGTGGGGCTCCGGGCTGCTCTACTGGCGGGAGACCAAGCAGCAGGTCCAGCTCGCGGGCCCGGTGGTGCAGTTGCCGGACCACCGCTCCGACGAACTGTGGGCCGCGCGGCCCACGTTCACCCACGCCATGTCCGTGGCCTCGCGGCAGAGCGAGCCGCTGGAGGACGAGGAGGCGCTGCGCGCCGAAGCCGTACGCCTCGCGGCGTCCGACGCACCGCTGCCCCGGCCCGAACGCTGGGTGGGGTACCAACTCGTGCCGTCGACCGTGGAGTTCTGGCACTCACGGCCGGACCGCCTCTATGGCAGGCTCCGCTACGAACGCACGGCAGAGGGCTGGACCAGCACCCGCCTCCAGCCCTGACGCCCCGGCGGCGGCGTCGGCGGCCCGGCGTCGCACCTCCGGCTCGGCGCCGTGGCGCCGTGCCGGGCTGGGGTGCTGCCGCGCTGTGCTTCAGGCCGGTGCGCTGTGCCTCGGGCTGGTGCGCCGTTCTGCTGACCGTGTGCCGCCCGCCGCGCGGGCGGGACGCCACTGCCGCAGCGCGGCAACCCGCGGCAACCCGCAGCTGCGACGGTCGCGGGCCGGCAGGCCCCGCGACCCGTCGCGCGCCGCCCGCTTCAGACGCGGAGGCTGCCGCGGGCCACCACCACCGCCGAGCCGCCCACCTCGACGTCCTCGATCCGCTCCGCGTCACCCGTCACCCGCGCGTACATCCGGGAGGGGCGCCCCATCTCGACACCTTGCAGTATCTCGATCTCCTCCCCGAACGGTGCGAGCCCGTGCCGTCCGAGGTGGATGGCCAGCGGCCCCGCCGCCGACCCGGTGGCCGCGTCCTCCGCGACGCCGTACGCCGGTGAGAACATCCGCATCCGCCAGTGCGCGCCCTCCCCGGCGAAGCAGTTGGCGGCCATGTCGAGGTGTTCGGCCAGGGCCAGCAGGTCGGGGCGTACCCGCGAGAGCGCGTCGATGCTCTCCAGCCCGACGTAGACGTGCCGGGGCCCGTTGCGGTAGATCTCCACCGGCAGTACGGAGTCCTCCAGCCCGAGCGCCGCGAGCAGCGCGTCCGCCTGGGCGTAGGGCTCCCAGGTCGGGACCGGCTGCCGCATCCGGGCGGCGGTGACCGTGCCGTCGGCCGCGCGCCGGAACTCGAAGGGGATGGTGCCCATGGCCGTCTCCAGCCGGATGCCCTCCCGTGCGGTGTGCTCGCCGAGCACGATCGCCGTGCCGAGCGTCGGATGCCCGGCGAAGGGCAGCTCGTTGACCGGGGTGAAGATGCGGACCCGTACGTCCCCGTCCTGGGTCGGGGGCAGTACGAACGTCGTCTCCGAGAGGTTCATCTCGCGCGCGATGCGCTGCATCAGCGACGCCGGAATGGTGTCCGCGTTCACGAAGACGGCTACCGGATTGCCTTCCAGCGCGGTTTCGGTGAACACGTCGGCTATCACGTAGTCGGGCATTCCCCAACGGTAGCCTCCGTGGCCGAGGCCGCCAAGAAAGGACGTGTGGGTGCGGGCACTTCCGCAGAGTTTTCGGGGGGTGTCCAAGTGTGGTGTGTCCGAGGTTGGACACGTCTTCTGCGGTGCCGTGTCCAACTGGGCGCTTGAGGACGGCATTACCGAACTGCTAAGAAATCGGCATGACCGATGCCACCGCGAACACATCCGGATTCCAGGACGCCGTGGAGCTGCGCCGCCGCCACCGTGCCGTGGTCGAGGACTACATGAACCGGAAGGGCGAGACGCGCCTGACCCGGTATCTTCTCTTCACCGAGGACGGCAGCGCCGGCCTGTACACGGGCGACACCCCCGAGCCGATCGTGTCGCGCGGCCACGAGAAACTGGAGGCTCACGGTCGCTGGTCGCTCCAGATATTCCCGGACTGGGTCTGGTACAACATCGAGATCTCCGAGACGCAGGACCCGAACCGGTTCTGGGTGGAATGCGACGGAAAGGGGGAAATCCACTACCCCGACTACCCGTCCGGTGAGTACCGCAATCATTTCATCCACCACTTTCTCCTGAAGGACGGCAAGATCGTCACGCAGCGGGAGTTCCACAACCCGTACAACCAGATGCGCGCGCTCAACATCGACATTCCGGTGATCAAGCGCGCGGGAATCCCGACATGAGCGAGGACCTGCGAGCCTCGCAGGACGCCATCGACATGATCACCGGCGGCTGGCGGGCGCAGGCGGTCTACACCGCCGTCAAGCTCGGCCTGCCCGACCACATCGAGGCGGGCCGCACCTCCAGCGCCGATCTGGCCGGGGTGACGGGCGCCAAGGAGGAGGGCATCCACCGGCTGCTGCGGCTGCTGGTCGCGATGGGCCTCTTCGAGGGTTCGCCGGACGCGGGCTACCGCAACACCCCGGTCAGCCGCGCCCTGCTGGACCGCCCCGGCACGCTGCGCGACATGTGTCTGCTGTACGGCGAGGAGTTCTACACCGCCTGGGGCCACGCGCCGGAGGCCATCAGCACCGTCAGCGCGGGATTCGAGGTCGCGTACGGCAAGCCGCTGTACGCCTACCTCAGCGAGGACAAGGACGCCTCGGTGCGGTTCCAGCGGGCGATGAAGGCGGGCAACCTCTTCTTCGACCACGTGCCCGGGATCTTCGACTTCGCGGGCAAGCACGTCGTGGACGTCGGCGGCGGCAACGGCTCGCTGCTGGCCGCGCTGCTCGGCGCCACACCCGACGCCCGCGGCACCCTGCTGGACCGCGAGCACGTGATGCCCGCCGCCCGGGAGAACCTCACGGCCACCATCGGCCTGGACCGGGTCGAACTGGTGGGCGGCAGCATGTTCGACGCGGTGCCGCAGGGCGGTGACGTCTACACGCTGTGCCGGGTGCTGGCCGGCTGGGAGGACGACGACGTCGTCGGCGTGTTCGCGAACTGCCGCCGTGGCATGGCCGACTCCTCGTCCCGGCTGCTGATCCTGGAGCGGGTCGTGGTGGACGAGGGTTCGACGGTGTTGCCCGCGCTCTGGGACCTCCACCTGCTCATGACGAACGGCGGACGCCACCGTACCGTCGAGCGCTTCCGCGGCATGCTGGACCGCGCGGGTCTGGACCTGGTGGAGATCAAGGAACTGCCCGCGGAGACCACGGCGTTGATCGCGGCGCCCCGGCCACAGGGGTAACCGGGGGCGCAGGTCCGGCGCATACGCGCACAGCGCCCCGCGCGCCGGTCCGCCCCGTACGCGCCGACAGCTCAGGCCCAGGTCACTCCGACCTGGGCCTGAGGGCTTACCGGGCGACCTGGGCGGGCCGCCGTGGCAGCACACCCCCGGACCGCACGCCCCCGGACCGCACACCACAGGCCGCACCCGCCGACCGGCCCCCGGGCCGCCCGACAGGACCCGAACGCCCGTCGGGCTGCGGCCGATTCCGGCACCCGGCGCCCAGGGCGCGCGCCGCGCGCGCACGGCGCGGGCGGTGGGCGTGAGTTGGGTGCACAAGGCGGCGAGTGCTGCTGCGCGCCCTCCGTTCGGGGGCGAAGTGGATGATCGCTACGTGTTATTAATTGCCACGGAAAGTGATCACGCCTGGTGGGTCGGTCGGTTGTCATACCTCTCGGACGCCTCGCGGATCAGGCGCGCCCAGCGAGAGAGGGACCGATGGCACCAGAGACACGTCCGGCCGCCCCGGCAGCGAGCATTCCGGTTCAGGGGCAGGACCACGAGCGGCTCAGCCTCAGCACGGAGGCGGCCCGCAATCTCGCGACGACCACCAAGTCCGAGCCCCAGATGCAGGGGATCAGCTCGCGGTGGCTGCTGCGCAAGCTGCCCTGGGTGCATGTGCCGGGCGCCACCTACCGGGTCAACCGGCGGTTGACCTACACGGTCGGCGACGGCCGGCTGAGCTTCGTGCAGCACGGCTCGAAGGTGACCGTCGTGCCCGCGGAGCTGGCCGAACTGCCCCTGCTGCGCGGCTTCGAGGACCCGGCGGCGCTGGGTGCCCTGGCCGCCAAGTTCACGCAGAAGGAGTTCGAGCCGGGCCAGCTCATCGTGCAGGCGGGCCGGAAGGCAGACCGCGTCTTCCTCGTCGCGCACGGCAAGGTGGAGAAGGTCGGCGAGGGCAAGTACGACGGGCAGGAGACGATCCTGGGCCGCCTGGCCGACGGCGACTCCTTCGGCGGCCAGGTCCTGGCGGACGGCGACGGCAAGTGGGAGTTCACCGCCCGCGCCGTGACGACGACGACGGTGCTGGTGCTGCCGTACTCCGCGTACAAGGCGGTGGCGGACCAGCACGAGGGGCTGCGGGCCCATGTCGAGCTGCTCAGCGCCGACGGCCACCGGCCGACGAACAAGCACGGCGAGACCGAGGTCGCCTTCCTCTCCGGCCACGCCGGCGAGCAGGCCCTGCCCGGCACCTTCGTGGACTACGAACTCAAGCCGCGCGAGTACGAGTTGAGCGTGGCGCAGACGGTGCTCAAGGTGCACAGCCGGGTCGCCGACCTCTACAACCAGCCGATGAACCAGACCCAGCAGCAGTTGCGGCTCACCATCGAGGCGCTGCGCGAGCGCCAGGAGCTGGAACTGGTCAACAACCCCGAGTTCGGCCTGCTGAGCAACACCGACTTCGACCGGCGCATCCAGACCCACTCCGGCCCGCCCACACCGGACGACCTCGACGACCTGCTGAGCATGCGCCGCGGCACCCAGTACCTCTTCGCCCACCCGCGCGCCGTCGCCGCCTTCGGCAAGGAGTGCAACAAGCGGGGTATCGCGCTGGGCAGCGTCGACGTCGACGGGCACCATATCCCCGCCTGGCGCGGCGTGCCGATCCTCCCGTGCGGCAAGATCCCCGTCACCGCGCAGCAGACCTCGACGATCATGGCGGTCCGCACCGGCGAGGACAACGAGGGCGTCATCGGCCTCTACCAGACGGGGATTCCCGATGAGGTCGAGCCCGGTCTGAACGTCCGGTTCATGGGCATCGACGAGAAGGCCGTCATCTCCTACCTCGTGAGCACCTACTACTCGGCCGCGGTGCTCGTGCCGGACGCCATCGGGCTCCTGGAGAACGTCGAGGTCCGGCCCCGTGGCTGAGACCCCTCTGGCTGAGTACGTGTCGGCGCCGGAGAAGGAGGGCTGAGGCGGTGTCACTGCTGTCCAGGATGTCCGCCTCGGCGGCCGTCCACGACGTGGCGGGCCTGGTCGGCGCGCTGCTGCGCGATCCCGCCCGCCCCGGTACGCCGGACCTGCTGGCGGCGGCGCGGCCGGAGGCGGAGGCTTCCCCCGAGGCGCGGCCGGAGGCGGCGGCGCCATCCGAGGCGGTGAGCGGGCCGCGGGCCCCCGCCGGGCCCACCGGGCTGGGCACCTCGGCGGCCCGGGTGCTGCTCCCCGAGCCGTCCGCCGCCCGTCCGGTGCTCGTTCCGCCGCCGCGTCCGCCGGCGTCCGCCGTCCCCCCGCTCCCCGCCGGGCCCACGGGCCTGGGCACCTCGGCCACCCGGCTCGGCGTCGGCGGGCAGGCGCCGGTCGGCAGGCCGCCGGGTCCGGTGCTGTACTGCCCGCCCGCCGTCCGCGACGACCGCGCCCTGGGCGAGGAGGTCAACGAACGGCTGGTCGAGTGGGCGGCGGAGACCGGGATCTACCCCGGCCAGCTCGACATGGTCCGCTCGGCCGGTTTCGGCCGCCTCATCATGCTCGCCCACCCCGACACGGACGACCCGGACCGGCTGCTGGCGGCGGCCAGGTGCGCGCTGGCCGAATGGTCCGTCGACGACCACTACGTGGACGGCGAGGCGGACGAGGCGCACCCGGAGCTGCTGGGCCAGCGGCTGGCCATTGCCCACTCGGTGATCGACCAGGCCCACCTGCCGCTGCACTACGCGCCCCGGCTGGAGCGCGTCGTCCAGCAGGACCCGGTCATGGTCGCCCTCCGCTCCAGCCTGGACCACCTCGCCCGCTACGCGACGACGACCCAGGTGCGACGGCTCCGCCACGAGCTGGCGATCATGTTCGTGGCCTACAACCAGGAGGCGGTCTGGGCCACGACGGGGCAGACCCCGCCCGTCTGGGAGTTCCTGATGCACCGCCACGAGAACAGCTTCGTGCCGTGCATGGTGCTCATCGACGCCCTCGGCGGCTACGAGGTCCCGATGGCCGAGTTCTCCGACCCGAAGGTGCGCCGCGCCTTCACCATGGCCGGGACCGCCAGCGTGATCGTGAACGACCTGTACTCGATGGCCAAGGAAGACCCGGGCGACACCAGCCTGCCCCGGCTGATCGCCGCCGAGGAGGGCTGCTCGCTTCAGGAGGCGGTCGAGAGCAGCGTCCGCGTCCACGACGAACTGATGCACACCTACGAGGCCGAGGCCGCAGCCCTCGCCCTCACCGGCTCCCCGCAGCTGCGCCGCTTCCTGGCCGGGGTGTGGGCGTGGCTCGGCGGCAGCCGCGAGTGGCACGCCGACAGCGGCCGCTACCACGGCGCGTCCGCCGCCTGACCGCCCCGCGTGCCCCGCACCCACCACCCGCACCCGCACCCGTACGTCATCCGCACTTCACCCGTACCCACACCCGTACCTACACCTGCACTCTCACCTGTGAAGGAGTCCTCATGACCACCACCGCTCCCAGCCCGGCCGATGTCCTGCGCACGGCGTACCAGCAGTCCGTCGCCGCGTACTGGAACACCGAGAAGGACCCGGTCAACCTGCGGCTCGGCGACATCGACGGGCTCTACCACCACCACTACGGGATCGGCGACTACGACCCGGCCGTCCTGGAGGGCCCGGAGGAGGGCCGGGACGACCGCATCATCGAGGAGATGCACCGGCTGGAGAC
Organism: Streptomyces sp. CNH287; assembly: GCF_000424825.1. Taxonomy (NCBI): domain Bacteria; kingdom Bacillati; phylum Actinomycetota; class Actinomycetes; order Kitasatosporales; family Streptomycetaceae; genus Streptomyces; species Streptomyces sp. CNH287. The sequence goes on from NZ_AUKQ01000006.1 coordinate 26,280, forward strand.
GGCCCAGGCCGAACTGCTCCTGAGCCACCTGGGGCCCGTCGGCGCCGGTGACCGGCTGCTGGACGCGGGCTCGGGCCGGGGCGGCACGAGCTTCATGGCCAACCAGCGCTTCGGCGCCCAGGTGGACGGCGTCTCGATCTCCCAGACCCAGGTCGACTTCGCCAACGCCCAGGCCGAGCAGCGGGGCGTCGCCGACCAGGTGCGGTTCCACTTCCGCAACATGCTGGGCACCGGCTTCGAGACCGGCTCCCGCCGCGGCATCTGGACCAACGAGACCACCATGTACGTGGACCTCTTCGAGCTGTTCGGCGAGTTCTCGCGGCTGCTGGCCTACGGCGGGCGTTACGTGTGCATCACCGGCTGCTACAACGACGTGACCGGTGGCCGGTCCAAGGCGGTCAGCCGCATCGACGAGCACTACACCTGCAACATCCACCCCAGGAGCGACTACTTCAAGGCGCTCGCGGCGCACAGCCTGGTGCCGATCGACGTCGTCGACCTCACCGCCGCGACGATCCCGTACTGGGAGCTGCGGGCGAAGTCCTCGGTGGCGACCGGCATCGAGAAGCCGTTCCTCGACGCGTACAAGGAAGGCAGCTTCCACTACCTGCTCATCGTGGCCGACCGCGTCTGACCTGGGGCGGGCCCCGGCACCCGGCCGGGGCCCGCGCGCCAAAGAAGTCGTCGGCGCGCAGCGATGAGTTTTCGGGGCGGGGGCGGTCTGTACCGGTGACGGCAGACAGCACGTCCACGTCCAGGAGGCAGCGATGAGCACCGACGGATTCACCACGTGTCTGTGGTTCGACGGCAGGGCCGAGGAGGCCGCGCAGTTCTACACCGCGCTCTTCAAGAACTCCCACCTCGGCAACGTCATGCGCTACACGGAGGCGGGCCCCGGCCCCGCCGGTTCGGTCGTCACGGTCGACTTCGTGGCCAACGGCCAGAAGTTCGTGGCGCTCAACGGCGGCCCGGAGTTCACCTTCAGCGAGGCGGTCTCCTTCCAGATCGACTGCGACGACCAGGCGGAGGTGGACCACTACTGGGCGGAGCTGGTGAAGGACGGCGGCGAGGAGGGTCCGTGCGGTTGGCTCAAGGACAAGTTCGGGGTGTCCTGGCAGGTCGTCCCGACCGTGCTGTTCGAGCTGGTCAGCGACCCGGACCAGGCGAAGGCCGCCCGGGCCACCAAGGCGATGCTCTCGATGGGCAAGCTGGACGTCGCGCAGCTGAAGAAGGCGCACGCGGGGGAGTAGGCGCCCCGTACGCCCGGCCGGCCCGCCCCTGCGGCTGCGGCCCGCCCGTTCGGCGGCCTCCCGGCTCCGCCCCATGAACCCCCCTCCCGGTGGCGTCACGCGGCTTCGGCCGCCCGCCGCCGGGAGGCGAGGACCTGTGCATGAAGTACGATCGAACTCGTACAGGGAACGGGTGACGAGGAGCTGCCAGTGCCACCGACCACGCCCCCGGCGACCCTCCGGCGGGGCCCGGCCGCCCGGCCCGAGCCGCCGCCTGCCGTGCTGCCCGACCCGCTTCCCGAGCCCGCCGTGGACGAGCTGCGGCTGGAGGCGGTGCTCGGCGCGCTGAGCGATCCGCTGCGCCTGCGCATCGTGCGCAAACTCCTGCTGGACTCCGAGGAGTTCGACCACACCTGCGGCTGGTTCGGCCTGGACCGCCCCAAGTCCTCGCTGACACACCACTTCCGGGCGCTGCGGCTGGCGGGCGTCACCCGGCAGCGGCAGTACGGGCTGGAGCGCCGCAGCCAGGTCCGGGTGGACGACCTGGACGCCCGCTTCCCCGGCCTCCTCGCCCTGGTCGCCGCGTGGGAGCCGGAGGCGGACGGCTCCTGAGCGGTGGCGGGGCAGGGCGGGGCGGTGGCGGGCCCAGCACTGCGCGCCGCCCCCGCCGTCCCCGTACGCCTCGGCGAACGCCTGCGCCCGGGCGTAGGTCGGGACGGCCGCCGCCCCGGCCGTGCTCAGTGGCGGCGGCGCGTCCTGCGCCACCGCGACGGCGGTCGCCACGGCCGCCCCCAGCGCCGTCCGGAAGAGCAGCGAGCCGCAGCTGACGCGTCGTACGCCCAGCTCGGCGAGGGTGTGGAAGGGCAGCCCGGTGGGCGAGTGGAGGATGTTCAGCGGCACTGCCAGCTCGGCGACGAGCCCCGCGACGGCGGCGGCGTCCTGGAGACCGGGTACGAACAGCCCGTCCGCACCGGCCCGTTGGTAGGCCGCCGCGCGGTCTGCGGTTTGCGCGGCGTGGCCGGGTAGCCAGTAGGTGTCCGTGCGCGCGTTGACGAACAGCGCGGGGGCGGCCTCCCGCACCGCCGCGATCAGCGCGCACTGCCGTGCCGTGTCGGTCAGGGTGCCGTCCGGGCGGCCATCCTCCAGGTTGATGCCGACGATCCCCGCATCCGCCAACTCAACCGCCAGCGCCGCCACTTCCTCCGGCTCCTCGCTGAAGCCGCCTTCGACGTCCACGCTGATCAGCGCGTCCAGCCGGGCCAGCCCGAGTGCGAGCCGTACGGTCTCCGCGCGGGTGCCGCCCGTCGCGTCCGGTTTCCCCGCCGCCGCCGCGACGCCCAGGCTGGTGGTCCCCACCGCGCGGAACCCGGCACCGGCCAGGGCGGCTGCCGAGGCGTGGTCCCAGGCGTTGGGCAGCAGCAGCGGGCCGCCGGCGGAGGGGGCGTGCAGCGCGCGGAATTCATCGGACCGGTTCATCCGGGGTTTCCTTCCGGGGTCGGGGTCGGGGTCGGGATGGGGGGTGTGGCCGGGTCCGGCACCGGCACCGCGTCGAGTACACCGCAGGCCAGCGCCCGCGCGTGCACCTCACCGGGGCACGGGCGGAGGCCGTACCCGAAGGTGAGCGACGGGGACGTACGGCGTCCCGGGGCGAAGTCGTCCGGGTCGGCGAAGACCGCCGGGTCGCGGTTGGCGGCGGCGAAATCCAGCAGCACCGCGGCGCCCTCCGGCACCGTCCGCCCCGCGAGCGCCGCCCCGGCGAGGGCCACGCGTCGCGTCGCGGGCACCGGCGGCTCCAGCCGCAGCGTCTCGGCCACCAGGTCCTCCGTACGCACCCGCCTCCGCCTCCCGTACGGCGGTACGGCGGCCGACCGGGCGAGCACGGCGCGGATGAGCCCCGCCGTCGCGTCGCACGTCTGCACCAGCAGCGCGATGCGCTGGGCGGCCTCCTCGGGATCGCCGCCGGGCAGCGCGGCGAGCAGCGTCCGTACGCCCTCCTCGGCCCGTGCCGCCCGTTCGGCGTCGGCCCCCGGCTGGTACGCCCCGGCGACCGCGCGCACCGCCGGTACGACCCCGCCCGCCGCCCCGAACCCGAGGCGTTCGGCCAGCTCCGCCACCGGCGCGTACGGCACCTGCTCCGGCGCGAGGCGCGCGGCCCGGGCGCCCCCCGCCGCCCGCAACGCGGCGGGGTCCAGGCCGCTCAGCAACTCCACGACCAGCGCCCGGCGCCGCTGATGGTCCGGCCCCTCGCAGAACCGGACGACGGTCCGCCGCAGCCACCCCAGCGGGCCGGGCGCCGGGGAAGCGCGCGGCACCGCGAAGCGGGGGTCGTTCAGCACGGCGCACACCTCGGCGTGGCGGCGCACCCGGGCATGGACGGGTGCGCCGGGGGACGCGGTGCGGGGGACGGGTGAGGTCATGCGGCGACCGTAGCCGCGGGACGCTTCGGCACCGGCCGAAGAGCCGCGCACCGTAGCGTCATCTTGCTCCGCTACGGTGCGCGGGGCCGGAGCGTGGCGGAGGACCACCCGGCCGCACGGCTGACGGACGTACGGACGTACGGACGGTACGAAGAGGGAGCGGGCGTGGGAGCAGTACCGGCACCGGCCGACCCGGCCGACCCGCCAGGTCTGAGGCGACGGCTCGGCGTGACCGACGCCGTCGTGCTCGGGCTCGGCGCCATGATCGGCGCGGGCGTCTTCGCCGCGCTCGCCCCGGCCGCCCGTGCGGCGGGCTCCGGGCTGCTCCTCGGGCTGGCCCTCGCCGCCGTCGTCGCCTACTGCAACGCGACCTCCTCCGCCCGGCTGGCCGCCCGCTACCCTGCCTCCGGCGGCACCTACGTCTACGCGCGCGAACGGCTCGGTGACGTCTGGGGCTACCTCGCGGGCTGGGCCTTCGTCACCGGCAAGACCGCCTCCTGCGCGGCCATGGCGCTCACGGTCGGGCACTACGCCTGGCCGGAGCAGTCCCACGCCGTAGCCGTCGCCGCCGTGCTGGCACTGACCGCGCTCAACCTCACCGGCGTACAGAAGTCGGCGCTGCTGACCCGCGTCATCGTCACCCTCGTACTGGCCGTCCTCGCCGCCGTCGTCACCGCCTGCCTCACCGGCGGCACGGCCGGGGCCGCCCGCCTGGACCTCGGCACGGACGCCACGGCGGGCGGTGTGCTGGAGGCTGCCGGACTCCTCTTCTTCGCCTTCGCCGGGTACGCGCGCATCGCCACCCTCGGTGAGGAGGTACGCGATCCGCAGCGCACCCTCCGCCGCGCGATCCCGCTCGCGCTCGGCCTCACGCTGGTGGTGTACGCGGCGGTGGCCGTCGCGGTGCTGGCCGTCCTGGGGCCCGAGCGCCTCGCGGACGCCACCGCTCCGCTGAGCGACGCGGTACGGGCGGCGGGCGCGCCGTGGCTGGCCCCTGTCGTACGGGCGGGCGCCGCCGTCGCCGCGCTGGGCGCGCTGCTCGCGCTGATCCTGGGCGTCTCCCGCACCACGCTGGCGATGGCCCGCGACCGCCATCTGCCCCACGCGCTCTCCGCCGTGCACCCGCGCTACGGCGTGCCGCACCGCGCGGAGGCGGCCGTCGGCGTGGTCGTCGCGCTGCTCGCGGCGACGGTGGACGTGCGCGGCGCGATCGGCTTCTCGTCCTTCGGCGTGCTGGCCTACTACGCCCTCGCCAACGCCGCCGCCTGGACGCTCACCCCCGCCGAAGGCCGCCCGCCGCGCGCCGTGGTCCTGCTCGGGCTGACCGGCTGCGCGCTCCTCGCCTTCGCGCTCCCGCCGTCCTCCGTGCTGCTGGGCACCGCCGTCCTCCTGGCGGGCGCGCTCCGCTACGCCCTGCGCCGCGCCCGCAAACGCCGTGGAGCGCGGCGGCCCGACGGATCGTAGGGGTCCGCAGGGGGTTCCGGTCAGCGGCTGCCGCTGAGGCGCTCCCGCAACTCCCCGGCGTCCGCGAGGAACCAGGCCTGCCACCCCCGGTTGGACTCCCGTACGAAGTCCCGGAGCGCCGAACTGCCCTCCGTGTGCCGGGATATGTCTCCGAGGACGACGAGCCCCACCCGGTACTGGACGAACTTCTGCACGATCTCCCCGGCGACCTGCGTCCGCAACTGGAAGAACGCCTCGCCGAGCCGCTCGGCCGGCACCACCACCCACCGGGCGCCCTGGTACGAGGCGTTGCCGACGAGATCCAGCACCTCGTGTCCGCCGTCGATGACCTCGCCCTCTGCGTCGCACATCAGGACGGGAACGTCACGGATCATCTCCAGGGTGCTCATAGGGCGAGGCTAATTCCGCGTGCGCGTGCCGTCGACGGAATTCCCCCGGCGCTCCCGTCCGGGCCCTCCGCCTGCGCAGCAGCACGCCGTTGCCGTGGACGTCGCCACAGGCCGACGAAATGCGTGACGACCACCGTGCCTGCCCGGGGCAGCTTGACTTGAACCTTGGTTGATGTACGAGAGTCGAGTCATCGAACGGCGAGATACGGAGTTGGCGATGACACAGCCCAGGATTCTGGTGACCGGCGCGACGGGGAAGGTCGGCGGCTCGGTGGTCGCCCAGCTGCACGCGGCGGGCGTGCCCGTGCGGGCGCTGGTGAGGGGCGAGGCGGACTTCCCGGAGGGTGTGCAGGCGGTACGCGGCGATCTCGGTGATCCCGCGTCCTTGGACGCCGCTTTGGACGGTGTCGATTCGGTCTTGCTGGTGTGGCCGTTCCTGAGTGCCGAGGGCGCGCCCGAGGTGATCGAGGCGATCGGGAAGCGCGCACGACGGGTGGTGTACCTGTCATCCGCCGGGGTGAAAGGCGAGGAGGAGGTGCCGGCCGACGCGATCACCATGTTCCACACGGAGCTGGAGCGGCTGATCGCGGCCTCGGGACTGGAGTGGACGGCGCTGCGGCCCACCGGGTTCGCGAGCAACACGCTGGGCTGGGCGGAGGAGGTCCGCACCACCGGTGCGGTACGGGCGCCGATGGCAAGGCTGGCCCGCCCGCTGATCCACGAGGCGGACATGGCCGCGGTCGCCGTTCAGGCGCTGACGACCGACGCCCTGCTCGGCGCCCGCCCCCTGATCACCGGTCCCGAACTGGTCACCCAGGAACGGCAGGTGGCGCTGATCGGCGAGGCGATCGGGCGGCCGGTGCGGTTCGAGGAGGTCACGCTGGAGGAGGCCATCGAGCAGATGAAGGCCGCGGGCTACCCGGCAGAGCTGGCGGAGGGCGTGTTCCCGGCCCAGGCGGAGATGCTCGACAACCCGGAGCCGGTCAACGACGAGGTGGAGCGCATCACGGGCACCCCGGCCCGATCCTTCCGCGAGTGGGCGGTGGACCACGCGGCGGACTTCCGCTGAGAGGGCCGACCATCACGCTGCTGCGGACCGTGGCCGTCCTCCTGCCGGACTCGGACACCAGCCGTCGTGAGGCCGCGGCCGAGCAGGTGCTCGACCTGCTCGGAGGACCACTGCGAGAAGGTTACGTACACCACTGGCGGGCCTGATTCGCCAGAGTGCGTTGGTTCAGCTCCGAGCTTGGGCTTCCCGTCGGCGCTGTGTTGCTGGTCGTAGCGGAAGAGGAGCGCCGCCACCGGCCTGTCGTCGGCGTTGACCAGGGACCGGCAGGCGAAAGGGCTGTCGGTGTACACCAGCTGGCTCTGGGATTCCAGGTTTCCGTCGAGGGCGTCCACGACGAAGTGCCCCGCCCCCTGGTGGGTGATGTCGAGGATGACCGGATTCGCTCCGGTCGTCAGACGTGTGACCTGGCCGCCGTCACCGCTCATCCACTGCAGCACCGCACCGCCCGCGGTGCGCAGCGGCGGAGCCTGCTCAGGAGTGCCCCTGGTCTTGGCGATCCCGGCGAGCGGCACCACATCCGGGTGCTGCCTCACCTGGTCCCGACGGAACCACTTCACCGACTGCCCCCCGCTTGTCGTCCATGCACAGCTTGTCGCCCGTGCGCAGTGTTCCACCCGTGCTCATCGCCGTGCTTCGTGCCTCGTGCGGGCGGCGAGCTGGCCGCGCAGGTGGCGGGCGAGGGCGGTGGCGGCGGCGGTGAGGAAGACGAGGCCGTAGAGGATCTGGAGGACGGCGACGGCGCGGGCGGTCTGGCCGCGCGGCGCCACGTCCCCGTAGCCGACGGTCGCCAGCGTGACGACGGTGAAGTACACGGCGTCGATCCGGGTCCGCAGGCCCGTGAACTCGCCCGGCTGCCGCGCCAGCGCGTAGTACGTCGCGGCGAAGACCAGTACGGAGAGGTACATCAGGAGCGGGATGACCAGTCCGGGCCGGGTGTGCGGCTTGTCCTGGAGGACGTCGCTGATCTGGCGCAGCAGGAGCGCGGCGATGGCGGCGACCACCGCGGCGAAGACGCTCCACGCCAGCTGGGGGCGCCGCGCGAGATCGTCCAGCGGGAGCAGGACGTACGCGGCGGTCAGCGCGGCGATCAGGCACGCGAGGAGCAGCCCGAGCCGTACCGCCACCGCGTGCGGCACGGGCTCCGGCCCCGGCTGCGGTCCGGGCTCCGGTTCAGGTGTGCGCGGCAACGGTGGCCTCCCGACGGCGCACGCGTCCCTGCGCGCGCCTGCCTCCATGGCACCCTCACCCCGCGCTCCCCGCCACCGGGCGGCACCCGAACGGCGCTCCGCGCTCGCGGGGGCGGCGGGGGCGGTGGCGCGGCGGTCAGCCCAGGAGGCCGCGGACGGCGGCGCGGTCGACGCGGGTCAGAGCGCGGACGAGGCGGGGGGTGAGGAAGAGGACCACGAGCCCGAGGAGGGAGGTTCCGGCGATCTCGGGCACGGAGTCGAGGTACAGCTCGTGGTGCGTGCCGCCCGAGGAGAAGTCGTACACGCGGTAGCCGGGCCAGTCCACGTACTCCGGGAAGACCCAGGCGTACGCGGGGTAGAGCGCGACGACCCAGCCGGTGAGCACGGCGGTCACCGTCAGCGCGAAGCTCGCCACCCGCCAGGGGAAGATGACGACCTGGAAGAGCAGTGCCTTCCAGCCCGCCGCGTCGGTGAGCCGGGCGGCCATGGCGGGCCACCAGCCCCGGCCGCGCGGGGCTGGTACGGGCGCCGGCCCGGCGACGTGCAGCCCGAGCATGGCGCGGGCCCGGCCGCGCTCGGCGGCGCCGAGCCCGCGCGCTCCGGCCAGCATCGCCGCCAGGACGGGCAGTCCGGCGAGGGTGACGGCCAGGCCCGTGCCCAGCGAGAAGAGCGTCACCGAGAAGACGAATCCGGCGAGGGCGACCGGCAGGGACAGCAGCGTGTACCCGATCTCGCGGTAGGTGACCGCCGCGAACGGCGCCCGCCAGAAGCCCACCGCGAACGGCGCGGCGTGGGCCGCAGGGGTGGCGGGGGCGGCGTACGGCAGGGTGCCGGCGCTGGTGCTCGTGCTCATGGCGGGACTCGCTTCCTCGCGGCGGGCGCGTGGGACGGGGGACGCGGGACGTGCGGCGTGCCGTGCTGACGTCCTCAACGATCCCGTTTCCGGCGCCCGAGGGGCATGGTGCGCCCCGCCGTCCCCGGGGTGGTGCCAGCCCCCCTCCGGGAGGGCGGCGCGCCCCCGTCCGGCGTCAGCCGCGGTGGCCGTCCCGCTCCGCGCCGCGCGGCCGGGCCCGTACGTGCATCCGCTCGCCCTGGCTGCCGAAGATGCTCAGGATCTCGACGGGCCCCTCCCCGGTGCTGCCGAACCAGTGCGGCAGGCGCGTGTCGAACTCGGCGACCTCGCCCATGCCCAGCACCAGATCGCGCTCGGACAGCACCACGCGCAGCCGCCCGGCCAGGACGTAGAGCCACTCGTACCCCTCGTGGGTGCACGGATCGGGTGTGCTGCGGCTGGCCGGGAGGACCATTTTGAAGCTCTGGAGGGGGCCGGGCTGCCGGGTCAGCGGCAGCACCGTGTTGCCGTGCACGCGGCGGGGCTTGAGGCGCACCCGCGGGTCGCCGACCTCGGGGGCGCCGACCAGCTCGTCCAGCGGCACCTGGTGGGCCTGGGCGATCGGCAGCAGCAGCTCCAGGCTGGGGCGGCGCTGGCCGGACTCCAGCCGGGAGAGGGTGCTCTTGGAGATGCCGGTGGCCTCGGCCAGCGCCGCCAGGGTGACGGCGCGCTGCGTGCGCAGGTGCCTGAGCCGGGGGCCGACCTCGGTGAGGGCGCGGGCGATGGCGGGGGAGTGGTCCACGCCTCCCATTGCACCGCACGCTTCCCGGAAACGGCAACAGCAATTGCCGCAGCGGAGTGGTCGGCGCACTCTGGTGGCGGAGGTGATCGCGATGAGCGAGGCGACAGACGCGACGGCGGGTGACCTGACCCGGGGGGACGGCGACCGGGAGTACGACGCGGTGGTGGTGGGCGGCGGCGCGGCCGGGCTGAGCGCGGCGCTGGTGCTGGCCCGCGCCCGACGCCGGGTGGCGGTGGTGGACGGCGGCGAGCCGCGCAACGCCCCGGCCGCCCACCTGCAGGGCTTCCTGTCCCGCGACGGCACGCCCCCGGCGGCGCTGCTGGCGGTGGGCCGGGCGGAACTACAGGGATACGGCGTCGAGTTGACGTCCGGACGGGTCGCCCGCATCGACCCCGGATTCACCGTGACGCTCTCCGGTGGCCGGGTGCTGACCGCCCGTCAGATCGTGGTGGCCACCGGCCTGCGGGACGAGCTGCCGGAGCTGCCCGGGGTGCGTGAGCGCTGGGGCAGGGACGTACTGCACTGCCCGCACTGCCACGGCTACGAGGTACGCGACCGCCCCCTCGGCGTCCTCGGCACCCAACCGGGCTCGGTGGAACAGGCATTGCTGATCCGGCAGTGGTCGCCCGACCTCGTCTTCTTCCCGCACGCCCTGGATCTGGCCGACGAGCAGCGCGCACGGCTGGCGGCGCGCGGGGTGCGCGTCGCGGAAGGCGCGGTCTCCCGGCTGGTGGTGGCGGAAGACCGGCTGCACGGCGTGGAGTTGGCGTCGGGCGAGGTGGTGCCGCGCGAGGCGGTGTTCCTGGCCGCGCGCATGGTGCCGCAGGACGACCTGCTGACCCGGCTGGGCTGCGTGCGGGGCGAGGACGGCTGGGTGGCCACGGACGCGGCGGGCCGTACGGAGGTGCCCGGGGTGTGGGCGGTCGGCAATGTCACGGACCCGCGCGCCCAGGTGATCGTGGCGGCCGGACGGGGTGCGACGGCCGCGATGGCCCTCAACCAGGACCTGGTGACCGAGGACACCGCCCGCGCACTCGCTCTCGCCCGCGCGGAGTAGGGCGCCCGGCCGGTCCCGGCGTCGGCCCGCCGCTGCTACGGAGCGTCGCTGACGACGGCGAACCGGCCGCGTGCCCGGCTCCCGTCCGGCAGCCGCCAGGTGGCGCTGACCTGGCCCAGCGCCGGACGCTCGCCGTCGTCGGGCCGCAGGAGGCGGTTCAGCCGGATGGTCAGCCGGCGCGGCGGCTGAGCGTCCGCGCCGTCGCCGTCGCCGCTGTCGCTGCCGTCGCCGCCGTCCCCGCCTTCGTCCCTGCCGCCGGTGAGGACGTGCAGGTCGGTGCCGTGCGGCCCGTCGGCCACGGTGCTGGAGCGGATCGTCGCCGGGTGGCCGGGCTCCGCGAAGGAGCCGACCACGGACGGGTCGGCGGTGTCGCTCTCCGACTGGGACTGCGGCTCCGCCCGGCCCAGGACCAGCGCGAACAGCTGGCTGACGAGCACCGGATCGTGCGCGCCGTCGTACACCCAGCGCTCGCCCAGCACGCCGTGCGTCAGCGTGCCGATGAGCGCGTGGCCGGCGCCGTCCAGCGGGGCGCCCCGGTAGGTGCAGGGCACCTGGTAGGTCAGCGGCTGCTCGCGGGACCCGTCGGTGACCACCAGGAACTCCATGCCGACCTCACCCGCCGGGTCGTCGAGCCGGAAGCCGCCGACGCCGGTCAGCCGGGGGCCGGACCCCGTGCCGCGGTACCAGGGCTGGGCCGGGAGCCACGAGGTGAGCAGCTCCAGCTTGGTGGGTGTCAGCGTCGTACGGGTCACGATTGCCATGGGTGCACTCTTCCGGTCGGGTCTTCTCCGGCCGGGGAGGACACCCGGTCGGCGACGTCGAACAACTGGTCCAGATGGGAGCGCAGTACGGCGCTCGCGGCGTCCGGGCTGTGCCGGCCGACCAGGACGCCGGTGCCCAGCCCGTGGCTGAGGGCGAGCAGCCGGGCCGCCTCCGCCGGGCAGTCCAGCGACGGGTCCAGCGCGCCGTCCTCCCGCGCCTGCCCGAGAAGGTCGGCGAGCTGCCGCTCCAGCCGGTCGGGGCCCTCCACGAAGGGCTGCCGGGCCAGCTCGGGATCGGTCATCGCGAGCACCGCGTACGAGGTCCACACCAGGTGGAAGGCGTGGCTCGGGCCGTCGGACGGGAGCGCCTCGGCGAGGAACGCCTCGACGAACGCCCGCGGCGCGACCGGCCTCGCCAGCCCGGCCAGCCGGTCCGCCCACCGCTCGCGGCTCTGCTGCTCCAGCCTGCTCAGCGCGGCGTACATCAGCTCCGCCTTGGTGCCGAAGTAGTACTGCACCAGCCGCACGGAGACGCCCGCCTCGGCGGCGACGGACCGCATCGTCACGGTGTGCAGGCCCTCCCGGGCGGCCACCGCGACCAGCGCGTCGGTGATCTGCGCGCGCCGCCCGGCGTGGTCCGCCCGCTTCGGCACCGTCGCCACCTCCCTGCTCCGGCCGTCGGGGTGAGGGTACCGGGGCGCGCGGCACACCCCGGGCCCCGCGTCAGGACCCCGCCGCCGTCGCCCGTACGGGTTCGAGGACCACCACCGGAATCGTCCGCCGGCTCCGGGCCGCGTACGTGCGGTACACCGGCGCCAGCCCGGCCATCAGCGCCCACAGCCGCTCCCGCTCGTCCCCCTCGGCGGTGCGGGGCGCGGGCGGTGAACCGCTCGCCGAGGATCTGCACCCGCACCTCGGGTTCGGCCACCAGGTTGAGGTACCACTGCGGGTGGGTGTGCGTGATGCCCGAGCCGGAGGCGACCAGCACGTAGCGGCCGTCGTCCTCGCCGAAGAAGAGGCCGTCCGGTAGCTCCGGCCGGTGCTGCGCCCCCGGTGGGTGAGGACGAGGTTCGTCATCCCCCCTTCCCGGTAGCCGCTGGCCCCGTCGGTCGCGAGGTAGCGGCGTACGTGCTCCGCGACGGAGGGGTCGGGGCTGTCGGCCGCCTCCGCGGGCAGCGGACGGCGTGGCGGGTTCGCGGTCCCGTGGACTGACAGGAGCTTTCGGTCGGCCTTCGCTCCGCTGTCGGCGCCCCGCCGCCGGTGCAGGCCGGCGGCACAGCGTCCGCACGGCGGCGGGGAGGGTGCCAGTACTCTTCCCCGGCAGGCTTCCGTGCCACGGGGGTGCACGGAACGATGCGGCGGCCCGGGGGCTCCCGGGCCGCCGCGTCCTTTGCCGCCCGCCTGCCCCGGCGACTCGGCGACCCCGAGACCCGGAGACTCCGAGACCCGGGCTGACCTGGGAGAACCGGGAATTGTCAGACCCCGGGTCTAGCGTGTGTATGAGTGCCCTGGACGACGGTGCCCTGGAGGCACCGCCCCCGGTGGGCTTTCTCGCGCACACGGCGTCGGCGGACCGCGAAGGCGGCTCCGCGGCAGAGAACGGGAGTACGAGCAGCATGGCCAAGACCGCGCACACGAAGGCGCCTGCCCCGCACGACGCCGACAGCCACGACCTGATCCGGGTGCACGGCGCCCGGGTCAACAACCTGAAGGACGTCAGCGTCGAGCTGCCCAAGCGCCGGCTGACGGTGTTCACCGGGGTGTCCGGCTCAGGCAAGAGCTCGCTTGTGTTCGGCACGATCGCCGCGGAGTCGCAGCGGATGATCAACGAGACCTACAGCGCCTTCGTGCAGGGCTTCATGCCGACGCTGGCGCGGCCCGAGGTGGACGTCCTGGACGGGCTGACGACGGCGATCATCGTCGACCAGCAGCGCCTGGGCGCCGACCCGCGCTCCACCGTCGGCACCGCCACCGACGCCAACGCCATGCTGCGCATCCTCTTCAGCCGCCTCGGGCGCCCGCACATCGGCTCACCCAACGCGTTCGCGTTCAACGTCGCCTCCGTCAAGGCGAGCGGCGCGATTACCGTCGAGCGCGGCAACAAGAAGGCCGTGAAGGCGACCTTCACCCGTACCGGCGGCATGTGCACGCGCTGCGAGGGCCGGGGCTCGGTCTCCGACATCGACCTCACCCAGCTCTACGACGACACCAAGTCGATCTCCGAGGGCGCGTTCACGATCCCCGGCTGGAAGTCCGACAGCTTCTGGACGGTGCGGACGTACGCCGAGTCGGGCCTCCTCGACCCGGACAAGCCGATCCGCGAGTACACCGAGCGGGAGATGCGCGACTTCCTCTACGGGGAGCCGACCAAGGTCAAGGTCGAGGGCGTCAACCTCACCTACGAGGGGCTGATCCCCAAGGTCCAGAAGTCGTTCCTGTCCAAGGACAAGGAGGCGCTGCAACCGCACATCCGGGCGTTCGTGGAGCGCGCGGTCACCTTCACCGCCTGCCCCGAGTGCGAGGGCACCCGGCTGAGCGAGGCGGCCCGTTCGTCGAAGATCGGGGGCGTCAGCATCGCCGACGCCTGCGCGATGCAGATCAGCGACCTGGCCGCCTGGGTGGGCGGCCTGGAGGAGCCCTCGGTCGCGCCGCTGCTCGCCAAGCTCGGGCAGACCCTCGACTCGTTCGTGGAGATCGGCCTCGGCTACCTCTCGCTGGAGCGGCCCTCGGGCACGCTCTCCGGCGGTGAGGCGCAGCGCGTGAAGATGATCCGGCACCTGGGCTCCAGTCTCACCGATGTCACCTACGTCTTCGACGAGCCGACGATCGGCCTGCACCCGCACGACATCCAGCGGATGAACAAGCTGCTGCTGCGCCTGCGCGACAAGGGCAACACCGTGCTCGTGGTCGAGCACAAGCCCGAGGTCATCGCCATCGCCGACCACGTCGTCGACCTCGGCCCCGGCGCCGGCACCGCCGGCGGCACCGTCTGCTTCGAGGGCGCCGTCGAGGGGCTGCGGGCCGGTGACACCGTCACCGGCCGCCACCTGGACGACCGGGCCGTCGTCAAGGAGACCGTGCGCGAGCCCACCGGCGCGCTGGAGATCCGCGGGGCGACGACGCACAACCTGCGCAAGGTCGACGTCGACATCCCGCTCGGGGTGCTGGCCGTGGTCACCGGCGTCGCGGGCTCCGGGAAGAGTTCGCTGGTGCACGGGTCGCTGGTCAGGGGGTCGGCCGCCGCCGACGAGGGCGTGGTGTCGATCGACCAGAGCGCGATCAAGGGCTCGCGCCGGAGCAACCCGGCCACCTACACCGGGCTGCTCGACCCGATCCGCAAGGCGTTCGCCAAGGCCAACGGCGTCAAGCCCGCCCTCTTCAGCGCCAACTCCGAGGGCGCCTGCCCCCACTGCAACGGCGCCGGAGTCATCTACACCGACCTGGCCATGATGGCCGGGGTCGCCACGCCCTGCGAGGAGTGCGAGGGCAAGCGGTTCGAGGCGTCCGTCCTGGACCACCACCTCGGCGGCCGGGACATCAGCGAGGTGCTCGCGATGTCGGTGGCCCAGGCCGAGGAGTTCTTCGGCGCGGGCGAGGCGCGTACGCCGGCCGCGCACCGCATCCTCGAGCGGCTCGCCGACGTCGGGCTCGGCTACCTCACGCTCGGCCAGCCGCTCACCACGCTCTCCGGCGGCGAGCGCCAGCGGCTGAAGCTGGCCGTCCACATGGCCGAGAAGGGCGGCGTCTACGTCCTCGACGAGCCGACGACCGGCCTGCACCTCGCCGACGTCGAGCAGTTGCTCGGCCTGCTGGACCGGCTCGTCGACTCCGGCAAGTCGGTCATCGTGGTCGAGCACCACCAGGCCGTCATGGCGCACGCCGACTGGATCATCGACCTCGGCCCCGGCGCGGGCCACGACGGCGGCCGGGTCGTCTTCGAGGGCACGCCCGCCGACCTCGTCGCCGACCGCTCCACCCTCACCGGCGAGCACCTCGCGGCGTACGTCGGCGCCTGAGACGAGGGAGAGCACCGGCAGCGAAGCCCGCGCCGCCGACCTGCCCGCTACCAGCCGCGTGCGCCGTCGAGGAGTTCGCGGAGCACGTCCGCGTGCCCGGCGTGGCGGCTGGTGTCCATCGTCACGTGCACCATCGCCCATCGCAGGGTGTAGTCGTCCGCCGTCTGGGCGCCCATGCTGTCCAGGGCGAGGGAGCCGATGACCTCGTCACTTGCGTCGCACGCCGCGCGGTAGCGGCGGAGCAGGCTGTCGGGGTCGTCGGCTTCGGTGATCCTCCAGTCACCATCCGGATCGTCCGCACCGAACGGCATCGGGTGCTCCCGCCCGCCGAGTACGTTGCCGAACCAGTGGTGCTCCACGGTGACCAGATGGGTCAAAACTCCGCCCAGGCTGGTCGCGGACGGCACCAGCCTGCTGCGCAGCTGTGCGCCGGACAGCCCGGTCGCCTTCGCCACCACCGTCCCTCTGGCGAAGCGCAGCCAGGCCCAGAGCATGTCCTTCTCGCCGAGCCGGTGGGCGGGGATGCGGCGCTCCTCGGTGTGAGCGGCGACCGGGACGTGGTGCGCCATCAGGGGGCGTCCTTTCGCTGAGCGGGGCGGGCATCCCGAACGGTAGGCGGCGCGCGGCACCGGCCCCAAGCCGCACCGGCGCACGCGGACGTTCCGTCGGCCCGCCACCGGCACGGCCACCGCGCCGCCGCCGCCGCGCCGACGAATCGTCGGCCCGGCGGCCGGAGTTCAGGCCCGGTCGGCCGCCTCGACCGACGTCAGCACGATGGTGGTGACGACCTGGCGCACGCCCTCGACCGACATGATGTCGTCGAGCAGCTGCTGCAGGGCGAGCGTGGTGGCGGCCCGCACCTTCAGCAGGGCGCACCAGGGGCCGGTCACCCGGTGGCACTCCTCGACCAGCGCGTCCGCCGTGCGCACCTCGAACAGCCCGTCCACCACCTGGGCCATCCGGTCATGGTCGACCTGCACCGAGAGGAAGGCGCACAGCCCCAGATCGACGGCCGACCAGTCGACCACCGCCCGGTACCCCCGGATCACGCCGTCCCGCTCCAGGCGCTTGACCCGCTCGTGCACGGCCGGACGGGACACGTGCAGCCGCCGCGCGATCTCCTCGTGGCTGATCCGCCCCTGGGCGGAGACCAGCCTGACGATCTCCCGGTCCACCCGGTCCAGCTCCTTGGGCATCCGCTTCCGTCCGTCCGTTCGCGCGTCGAGGGCCTGGCCCCATCATCCCGATCATCCCGGGGGCGCACGCGCCCGCCCGACCAGCTCCCGGTCCGTTCCGGAGCGGACCGTGTCCGTTCGCTGACCCACCGCACGGCCCGCACTCCGTTCGTCGAATTTCGGACAGCATCTACAACCTTCCACCACGTACGTCTGTCTGGTGAACAAGCTCGGCGTCGGCCCCCGCATCCGCTGGAGTCGGCCCCAACTCCGGGGGCAAGAACGCCCGCGAGGTGATCCGGCGCTTCCACGGCCGGCAGGTCAGCCACAAGTCGCTGCACACCCCGCACCCCCAACTCCTCTCGGTCATGCGGGAGATGGAGAACCTCGAGATCGAGGAACTCGAGCGGACCTCCTACTCGCGCTTCCGCTCCACTTCCGACGTCGCCCCCGCGTCCACGCTCCACCACCACTGGGCGATCGCGACCGGTCGGGCCGTCCCGGCCGAATACCGCTTCCGCTACGTCCAGTTGGGCACACCGGACATGCCGCGTCGCCTGGCCCGCCTCGCGGCCGGCGAGGACGTCGACTTCTTCTGCCTCAACGACGTCGACACCGCCCCGGCGGCCAGACCGGCGTCCCAGGCGGCCATCCGCGCCTTCCTGGAGCGGAAGTACCCGTTCCCGAGCCGCTTCGAGGGGGCGCCCCGGTCCACCGCGCGCCCCGTCGCGCCGCTGCGGAGCGTCGTGGCACCGATCCCGCGCCGCCGCGCCACCCGCCGTACGAATACACCGACCGGATGAGCTGACCGCCTCGCCGAGGTCCGGCGGGCTCCGGCTTCCGCGACGGAGGCAAACCGGCCCGGGGGCTCGCACCGTGGGAACCGCCTCGGCCAGAATGGGCTGTCGCTGGTCCTGGGGTGGCCTGCTTCGTGCGGGACTGCACACCCTCACGAGGAGGAGATCACATGCGGGATTCTGCGGACTCGACGGAGCCCGATGAGCCGGCGGGGCAAGACCGCAGCGGCGCCGCAGCGGCAGCGTCGACCGTCCTGGTGGAGGTACGGCCATGCGTCGCCGTCGCCATCGGGGAAGTGCCCCGGCGCTGATCGCCGAACTGCAGCTCCAGCCGGTCGACTTGGGTCTCGTGTCCGCCGACGACCGCACGCGCATCTCGGCGGCCCTCGCCTCGATCGGCAACACGGCGACCGTGGGCGGCAACCTCGCACACGCAGCCGCCGGCATGGAGGGGATCTACCGGCTCAGCGACGCCACGCGGGCGTACCTGGCCGCTGGCGGGGCGCTGGCAGCCAAGGACGGCGCGCATCTCGGCTCGGTGTTCGCCAACGGCCGGATCGTCCACCAGGCGCGCCTGGTCCCGGTGGCCGCGGTGAGCGCGGCGGAGGTCGCTCTCGCAATCACCAGATCAACAACCGCGGACCGGCAGATTCCGCCCGCCGCCACACCATCAGGCGACAGCAGATCAGCTCAAAGACTCACGAACCGTCCGCTCAGGGCGTGTCCGGTGGATCAGGGGCGGCCAAAGCCCAGTTGGGGTGCGCCGTTAGGCTGCCGACATGACCACAGAAGCCCAGCGTAACGAGTCCCCCGATTCATCAGACTCGTTCGTCACATTCATCAACGTCTTCGAGATCGACGCCGCCGACCTCGACGAGTTCGTCGTGAAGTGGGAGGAGCGGGCCAGGCTCATGCGGGACAAGCCGGGCTTCATCGGTTCCCGTATGCACAGGGCCCGTTCCTCCGGCGCCCGCTTCCAGCTCGTCAACGTCTCCCACTGGAAGAGCCATGAGGCGTGGGAGGCCGCCACTGCCGACCCCGACTTCGCGTGGCGCACGCAGGCGGCATGGGAGCAGAGCAAGCAGCCGATTACGCCGAACCCCGGAGTGTACGACGTCGTCGTTGATCTCACCGCTCCCTAAGGGCTGTCCGGCGAGTCCTCACCGCAGCCATAGCCGGATCACGGGAGGGTGGGTCAAAAGAGCGGTGTAGCTGGGGTTGTTGAGGGTTGCTGGGGTGCTGCGGAGAGTCGGGCGTCGAGGGTGGTGTCGAAGGCGTTCAGGGCGGTCTTCCAGCGCATGGTTCAGCGGGCCTGGCTCTTGCCGGTCGGGTCCAGTGGCGTGATCGCCATGTAGACGCACTTCAAGGCGGCCTGCTCGTTCGGGAAGTGCCCGCGAGCCTTGACTGCCTGCCGAATCCGGGCGTTCACCGGCTCGATGGCGTTCGTCGTGCAGACGATGCGGCGGATCTCGGTGTCGAACCGGAGGAAGGGAGTGAACTCCTCCCAGGCGTTCTCCCAGAGCCGGACGATCGCCGGGTGCTTCTTGCCCCACACGTCGGCGAACCCCGCGAACCGCTCGAGGGCCGCTTCCCCGGTCGCCGCGGTATAGACGGGCTTGAGGAGCTTGGCGATCTTGTCCCAGTCCTGGCGGGCGGCATGGCGGAAGGAGTTCCGCAGCAGGTGGACCACGCAGGTCTGCACGACGGTGCGGGGCCAGACGGTCTCCACCGCGTCGGGCAGGCCCTTGGGTCCGTCGCAGACCAGCATGAGGCGTCGTTCACGCCGCGGTTCTTGATCTCGGTGAGGATGTGCATCCAGTGCTTGGCGCCCTCGCCGCCGTCGCCGGCCCACAGCCCGGGAATCTCCCGTCGGCCCTCGACGGTGACGGCCAGGGCAACGTAGATGGGCCGGTTCGCCACCGCGCCGTCGCGCACACGGCCGCCACCGTGCTCATGCTGCTCGGTGTCCCGGCCCGGGTCATTGATCAGATCATGGAGTGGGAGCCGGATACCTCCGCAGGCATGCGGGCCCGATATTTCCACGTGCCGGACGCCATGCTCAAGGACGTGGCCCGGAAGATCACCGAAGCCATCTGGGGAACCCCGGAGACACCCGCTGTGGACAAAAACCAGGACAACGAGGGCTGAAGAACCGCCGAAGGGCCCCACTGCTCGCAGCGGGGCCCTTCGACGTTGTGCCCGGTGAGGCACGGGCGGAGGATAGGGGATTCGAACCCCTGAGGAGTTGCCCCCAACACGCTTTCCAAGCGTGCGCCCTAGGCCACTAGGCGAATCCTCCGCCGCAAACCATACAAGACCGGGAAGGGTGCTCGCGAACTCGATACCTGGTCGGGACATCAGGTACGGTGGGCGCAGCCCCTCACGTGGCGCTATCTCTCTGAACTCCCCCAGGGCCGGAAGGCAGCAAGGGTAGGGGGGCTCTGGCGGGTGCGTGGGGGGCGTCAGCGTGCCTGGGGTCCGGTGGGCGGGTGCGGGCGGTCCCGGTTGTCGGTGGCGGCCTATATCGTCGTGTCTGTGTCGTCCCTCGCCCTGTACCGCCGCTACCGCCCCGAGACCTTCGCCGAGGTCATCGGGCAGGCGCATGTCACCGACCCGTTGCAGCAGGCTCTGCGCAACAACCGGGTCAACCACGCGTACCTCTTCAGCGGACCGCGCGGCTGCGGCAAGACGACCAGTGCCCGCATCCTCGCCCGCTGCCTGAACTGCGAGCAGGGGCCCACGCCGACGCCCTGCGGCGAATGCCAGTCCTGCCGTGACCTCGCGCGGTCCGGGCCGGGCTCGATCGACGTGATCGAGATCGACGCCGCCTCGCACGGCGGTGTGGACGACGCGCGTGAGCTGAGGGAGAAGGCGTTCTTCGGTCCGGCCGCCAGCCGGTACAAGATCTACATCATCGACGAGGCGCACATGGTCACCCCGGCGGGCTTCAACGCCCTGCTGAAGGTGGTCGAGGAGCCGCCGGAGCACCTGAAGTTCATCTTCGCGACGACCGAGCCGGAGAAGGTCATCGGCACGATCCGTTCGCGGACGCACCACTACCCGTTCCGGCTCGTACCGCCGGGCACGCTGCGCGACTACCTCTCGGAGGTGTGTGAGCGCGAGGCGATCCCGGTCGACGAGGCGGTGCTGCCGCTCGCCGTCCGTGCCGGTGCGGGCTCCGTGCGTGACGCGATGTCCGTCATGGACCAGCTGCTCGCCGGTGCGGCCGAGGAGGGCGTGACGTACGCCATGGCGACCGCCCTGCTCGGTTACACGGACAGCGCGCTGCTCGACTCCGTGGTGGACGCCTTCGCGGCGGGGGACGGGGCGGCGGCCTTCGAGATCGTCGACCGGGTGATCGAGGGCGGGCACGAGCCGCGCCGCTTCGTGGCCGACCTGCTGGAGCGGCTGCGTGACCTGGTGATCCTGGCCGCCGTGCCGGAGGCGATGGAGAAGGGCCTGATCGACGCGCCCGCCGATGTGGTGGAGCGCATGCTCGCCCAGGCGTCGGTCTTCGGCGCGGCTGAGCTGAGCCGTGCGGCGGATCTGGTCAACACCGGTCTGACGGAGATGCGGGGCGCGACCTCGCCCCGGCTCCAGCTGGAGCTGATCTGTGCCCGGGTGCTGCTTCCCGCGGCGTACGCGGACGAGCGGTCACTCCAGGCGCGGCTGGACCGCCTGGAGCGGGGCGCCGGCGGCGTCGGCATGGGCGGCGCGGTTGCGGGTGGGGACTTGAGCCGGGATGCCGGCGGGGGGCACGGACCGGCCGTCGTACGGGCGGCTCTGCCCGACGCGGGCCCCGGGCCGGATGCCGCGCCCGCCGCGGCGCCGGTGCCGACGAGTGCGCCGCCCCAGCAGGTGAGGGCACCGGCGCCGCCGCAGGAGCAGGCCGGGGAAGCGGCCCCGGAGCGGCGGCCGGGCGCCTGGCCGGGCGCAGCCGCGGGTACGGGCGCCGGGCCGGACGCGGGCGGTACGGGCGGTGCGGAGGCGGCCGGGCGTCGGCCCGGCGCGTGGCCGGGTGCCGGGCGGGACACCGCCGGGCCGGTGGCCCCGGCCCGTGCCGACGACCCGCCGCGCCAGAGCGAGCCGCCCCCGCCCCCGCCGGACACCGGGCCGCGAGCTGTCGGTCAGGGCGGTCAGGGTGGTCAGGACAGCGCGCAGGGCGCGGCGCAGGTGCGGCAGATGTGGCCGCAGATCCTGGAGGCGGTGAAGAACCGCCGCCGTTTCACCTGGATTCTGCTCAGCCAGAACGCCCAGGTGGCGGGCTTCGACGGGACGACGCTCCAGGTCGGCTTCTCCAACGCGGGCGCGCGGGACAGCTTCGCGAACGGCGGCAGTGAGGACGTGTTGCGGCAGGCGCTCACCGACGCGCTCCAGGTGCAGTGGAGGGTCGAGGCGATCGTCGACCCGTCGGGCGGCGCGGGGCACGGCCAGTCCGAGGGCGGCCGGGGCGGCGGCGGTGCGCCTGGCGGTTCCGGCGCGCCTGGGAGCCCCGCTGCCTCCGGCGGCGGCTTCGGCGGCGGGTCGGGCCCGGGTACGGGTCCGCCGCCGGGCGCGGACGGCGGGCCGGGTCCCGGCGGCGGTGCGGGCGGCGGCCCTCCGGCGGCCCAGGCGCAGAGCCAGGGCCAAGGGCAGCCCCAGGCCCAGGCCCAGGGTTACGGGTCGGCTGCGGCCGGAGCCCGGCAGGCCCTGGCCTCGGCCCAGACCGCCGCGCCTCCGTCGGCCGGGCACGGGGGCGGTACGGCGACGTCCACCGCCCCGCCCCCGGCTGCGTCGGCCCCCGCGCCCGCTGACCCGTTCGAGGGCGACATGCCCGCCGAGGACGATCCGGATCTCGACGAGACCGCGCTGTCCGGCCATGACCTGATCGTCCGTGAGCTGGGCGCGACGGTGATAGACGAGTTCCCGCACGACTGAGGGCGTTCCGTCGCCTCTGCGCCGGGGTCTCCCCAGGCGTGCAGGGGCAAGGGGGTGCGTGGATGAGGCCCCCGGAGCCCCGCGGGAGCGGGGTGCGAGAGCAGGTGCGAGAGCGCGAGCGGGAGCCAGGCGCCCGCGACAGCCTCAGTCCGGGCGGCCCGCCCGGAGCCCGTACGGGCGGAAACACCCCGGAACAGGCCACGGCAGCGGGTGACCACGTAGGCTCGGGCCAGCACATCCGTCGTCGACGAGCCAGGAGCCAACTCGTGATTCCCGGTGGTGGCCAGCCTGACATGCAGCAGTTGCTGCAGCAGGCCCAGCAGATGCAGCAGGACCTCGCCGCGGCCCAGCAGGAGCTGGCCGAGACGCCCGTCGAGGGGACCGCGGGCGGTGGCCTGGTGAAGGTGACCGTGACCGGGTCGGGGGAGCTTCGGGATCTGGTGATCGACCCCCGGGCGCTGGACCCGGAGGCCGCGTCGCCCCAGGAGACGGCCGAGACCCTCGCGGATCTCGTCGTCGCCGCGGTCCGCGACGCGAACAACGCCGCTCAGGAACTCCAGCAGCAGAAGCTCGGCCCGCTCGCCCAGGGGCTCGGCGGGATGCCGGGGCTGCCCTTCTAGCAGCGGGTACATCCGGCCAACTACGGTACGGAGACCGGGCGCGGGAGAGCGGGCGGGCAGGATCAGAGGAAGTAGGAAGAGTCCGTGTACGAAGGCGTGGTCCAGGACCTCATCGACGAGTTGGGCAGGCTGCCCGGCGTCGGTCCGAAGAGCGCGCAGCGGATCGCCTTCCACATTCTCCAGGCCGAGCCCGCCGACGTGCGCAGGCTGGCGCACGCGCTGGCCGAGGTGAAGGAGAAGGTCCGGTTCTGCGCGGTGTGCGGCAATGTCGCGCAGGAGGAGCAGTGCCGGGTCTGTGTCGATCCGCGCCGTGATCCGTCGGTCATCTGCGTGGTCGAGGAGCCGAAGGACGTGGTCGCGGTCGAGCGGACGCGCGAGTTCCGCGGCCGGTACCACGTGCTGGGCGGCGCGATCAGCCCGATCGAGGGCGTCGGCCCGGACGACCTGCGCATACGTGAACTGCTGACCCGGTTGGCGGACGGCTCCGTCACGGAGCTGATCCTCGCCACCGACCCGAATCTGGAGGGGGAGGCCACGGCGACGTATCTCGCGCGACTGGTCTCCGCCATGGGCCTGAAGGTCACCCGCCTGGCCAGCGGACTCCCTGTCGGGGGAGATTTGGAATACGCCGACGAGGTCACGCTTGGGCGGGCCTTCGAGGGGAGGCGAACGCTGGATGTCTGACGCCACGCTGAACTCGATCATGGATGACCCGGACGACTTCGCCGTGCAGATCTCCGACCAGGTCCAGAGCTTCCTGGTCTCGGTCGCGGAGGTCGCGAAGGGCGACGACCCGGACAGCGCCGTGCCCTACCTGCTGCTGGAGCTGTCGCAGCTCCTCCTTGCCGGGGGGCGGCTGGGCGCGCACGAGGACATCGTGCCGGACGAGAGGTACGAGCCCGACGTCGGGCCGGAGCCGGACGTGGACGAGTTGCGGCTGCGTCTTGCCGCGCTGCTGGAGCCGGTCGACGTCTACTCGGAGGTCTTCGACCCCTACCAGCCGCGCAGCGCGCCGGTCGCCTGCCGCATCTCGGACGACCTGGCCGACGTGGTCACCGACCTGCGGCACGGCATGGCGCACTACCGGGCCGGGCGGGTGAGCGAGGGCCTGTGGTGGTGGCAGTTCTCGTACCTGTCCAACTGGGGTCCGACCGCCTCCGCGGCCCTGCGCGCGCTCCAGTCCCTGGTGGCGCACGTACGGCTGGACACGCCGCTGGACGAGCTGGACGGGCTGGACACGGACAGCAGCGCGGGGAGCGACGACGGCGAGCTGGAGGCGGCGGCCGGTGCGGTGATGGCGGCGGAGATCGCGGCGCCGCTGGGCATCAAGCCGGGCGGTGGTTCGGCGCCGTAGCGGCGGCGGGGGCGGGCTGGAGCCGGGGTCTGCGCGGATCACCCGCGGCGTAGGACCCCTGGGGCGCGCCTCCCGGCGAAGCCGAGGGGGGAAGGGCGCGGGCGTCGGGACAGCCCTCAGGCACCACCGACGGCCGTCGGCGTCGCAGCGTACGGTGCGCGGCGCGCGCGTTCCCGTGCCGTGCGCCAGGCGGCGAGGCCCTCGGGGTTGAGGAAGGCGTCGAAGACCGACTCCATCGCGCCCGTCAGCGGCCCCTGGTGGCCGAGCGCGGACGCGGTGATCGGGACGGGCCGCCGTCGGCCGCGCCGGAAGGACATCAGCCTGTCCGTGCAGGCGGCGTGCAGGGTCCGGGGGGCGAGCGCGTACAGCTCGACGCCCAGGCCGGAGAGGGTGACGGCGGCCGGGTCGAGGCCGTTGACCAGCGCGCCGATGCCGGTGCCGAGCGCGTGCGCGGTGACGGTGACGGCGGCTGTCGCCTCACCCGTCGCGCCTTCCCTTGTCGTGCCTTCCCCTGTCCTGAATTCCTCCTCCGTCCTGTCTTCCTCCGTCCCGTCTTCCCCCGCCTCGCCCGCTCCGGCCAGCTCGGCCGCCGCCTGCGCGAGGATGCCCTGTGCCGCGTCCCAGCCCCGGCCGCCGCCCGCCGCCAGGCCCATGTGCCGCAGCAGGGCGTTCCCGCCGACGTCGAGGCCCCAGCAGCCGGTGGCCCCGCAGCGGCACGGTTCGGTGCTGCCCGTCAGCGGCAGGTGGCCGAACTCGCCCGCCGTACCGGAGGCGCCGTGCAGCAGTGCGCCGTCGATGAGCAGCGCCCCGCCCAGGTCGAACGCGACGTGCAGGTGCAGGCCCACGCTCACCCCGTGCAGCCCGCCGCGCCGGGCTTCGGCGAGTCCGGCGAGCCGGGCGTCGTTGCCGACGTGCAGCGGGGTGGCACCGAGCGCCATGCGTGCCGCGACGTCGATGTCGCGCCAGCCGAGGTGGGCGATGTCCAGCAGGGTCCCGTCCCGTACGGGGCCCGCGACCGACATGCCGACGCCGACCGCGCGTGACCCCGCGCGCCCGAGCCGCTCCCGGACGGCGGCGGCCAGCGGCAGCAGCGCGCCGTCCGGGGTGCCGTCGTGCGGCCGGGTCTCGACGATCCGCGCCGGGCCGCCGAGCGCGCAGACGGCCAGGTCCCAGGAGTCCTCGCGCAGGTCCACGGCGAGGGCGAGCGGGCCGTGCGGATGGGGGCCGGGCACCTGGGTGGGGCGTCCGCGAGCCGGTGCGGGCGCGGGGGCCTCGCCCAGCAGCGCGTCCTCGCCGAGCCCGGCGACGAGCACCGAGGCGGTGCCCCTGGCGAGCCCGAGATCCCGGGTGAGCTGCGATCTCGTACGCGTCGCCGCGCAGTCGTGCACGGCGCGCAGCAGCCGTACGCGGTTGTGTTCGCGCAGTTCCCCGCTCGTCCTCGCGCTGTCCATGGCGCCATTGTGGCAGCCGGTCGGGGCATTTATGCTCTCGCCGTGAACATAATTGGCGGGAAGCGCCCACCCCCACCCGACGCGACCGCTCAGCGGGCCCGTGGAGCCGTCTTCGCGTTTTTCTTCCTCAACGGACTGGTGATGGGCGTGTGGGCCACCGGCCTGCCCGCCCTCGACGACCGGCTCGACCTCGGGCCCGCCCGGCTGGGCTCCGTGCTGCTGCTGGTCGCGGGCAGCGCCCTGGTCTCCATGCTCGTCGCGGGGCACCTGAGCGACCTGTGGTCGAGCGCCCGCGTGTGCCGGGTTGCCGGGCCCGTGTCCGCGCTGCTGCTGCTCGCGCCCGCGCTGGCGGACTCGTACGGCGGGCTGGCGGTGCTGGCCGTGGTGTTCGGGCTGGGGGTGGGGACCGTCGAGGTGTCCATGAACACGCACTCGGTGGAGGTCGAGCGCCGCTACGGGCGGCCGATCGTCTCCGCCTTCCACGGCGTGTGGAGCCTCGGGGGAGCGGCGGCGGGCGGGCTGACGGCGGCCGGGCTGCGGCTCGGCCTGGACGGCCGGGCGCTGCTGGTGGGGGTGGCGCTGCTGGTGCCGTTCGGGTTCCTGGCCGCAGGGCGCAGGCTGCTGCCCGCACCGTCGGCCGGTGAGGGGGACGCGGTGGCGGACGCCGCACCGGAGACCAGCGCCGCCGGCGCGCCGGGGGCGCGGCCGGGCGCGCCCGCCGTGCCGCTGCGCTGGGCCCTCGTCGTGCTGCTCGGCCTCACCGCCTTCGCGGGCCATCTGAGCGAGGGCGCCGCCATGGACTGGGCCGCCGTGCACGCCCGTTGGGTGCTGGATGTCGACCCGGCCGCCGCCCCGCTCGCGTACACGATCTTCTCGGTGGCCATGACGACCGTACGGCTGCTGGGCGACCCGCTGCGCGCCTATTTCGGGCCCGTACGCACGATCCAGCTCGCCGGAGTCCACGCCACCGCCGGATACGTGCTGATCCTGGCCGCGCCGCTCGCGGACGGTGCGCTGAGCGTCGTGTGCGCCTGGTCGGGCTGGGCACTGGCGGGGGTCGGGCTGGCGACGGTCGTGCCGGTGGTCTTCAGCGCGGTCGGCGCGTCCGGCAACGCGGTGGGGCGGGCGCTTTCGCTGGTCACCGCGTTCGGCTACACGGGGCTGCTGCTGGGCCCGGCGGTGCTCGGGTACGTCGCCGAGCACTCCTCCCTGCCGGTCGCCCTGGTGATCCCCGCCGTGATGGCCGCGGCGGTCACGCTCGTCGGCGCGCCCGCGATCCGCGGCCTCACGGCGGGGGGCGCCGGGCGGCCGGACCAGGGCGGCCCGGACCCAGGCCCGGACCCAGGCCCGGGAGGCCCGGACCCGGACCCGGGCGTACGGGCGGCGGAGCAGGCGTGACCGCGGGCCGGGTCGCCGCGCTGGCCGCGCCGCTCCGAGGCCGCCCGACAGCCGCTCAGCCGCGCACCGCGTGCAGCGCCCCGGGACGGCGCCCCGTGAGCCGGTCCAGCGCGGCCGAAGTGGCCTCGTCGGCGGGGAGGTGGACGAGCAGCCGCTGATCGTGGTCGCCGGGCAGCTCCAGCGTCTCGTACGACAGCCGCAGCTCGCCCGCCTCCGGGTGCACCAGCCGTTCGGCGCCCGCGGGGCGGGGCAGGCTGGTCACCGAGGTCAGCCGGTCGGTGAAGGGTGCTCCGGCGGCCCGGCCCAGCACCTCGCAGAGCGCCGCCACGGACGGGTCGGTGAGCATCGCCTCGCTCTTGAGCAGCGCGATCTGGCCGTCGGCCACGCGCTCCCAGTCCGGGTAGACGTGCCGGGCGCGGTCGTCGGTGAAGACGAAGCGCAGGAGGCTGGGCGGCCGTCCGTCCAGCAGGCCCAGCGGGCCCGCCAGGCGTTCGTACCCGCTGGTGTACGCGAGCACCTCGCTCAGCCGGTTGACCAGCACGGCGGGGCCGGGCTCCAGCCGGGTCAGCAGCGCGCGCACCGTGGGCCGTACCGCACGGCTCGGCGGTGCGGCGGCGGACGGGCACAGCCCGGCGGCGTCGTCGCCGCTCGCCTTGGACAGGCGCAGCAGGTGGAACCGCTCGTCCGGGCCGAGGCGCAGCGCCTCGGCGAGGGCGGCCAGCACCTGCGTGGACGGGTGCCGGTCCCGGCCCTGCTCCAGCCGGGACAGGTATTCGACGCTGACCCCGGCCAGCGTCGCCAGCTCGGCACGGCGCAGGCCGGGCGTACGGCGGCGGGCGCTGCCGGGGAGGCCCGCGTCGGCGGGGGTGAGGGCTTCCCGGCACGCGCGCAGATAGCGGCCCAGCTCGTTGTCGCTCACCGTGTCAACGTACCCGGTCGGCGCAGCCGCGAGGGTGGCCCTGCCAGTGCCCGTCTGAGCCCGGCCTTCCCCGGGGGGCGCGGGATCGCGCAGCGTGTGGGGCATCGCAGCAACCCCCGTCACCCTCCGAGGAGCCCCGCCATGCCCGCACAGTCCGACACGTCCCCCGAGCCCCTCCGGCTCGCCGTCATCCTCGGCAGCGTCCGGGACTCCCGCTACGGTCCGACCGTCTCCCGGTGGTTCCTCCAGGAGGCCCGGCAGCACGGCGGGTTCCAGGTGGACGGGATCGACCTGGCCGACACCCCGCTGCCCGCCGCCCTGCCGCCCGGCTTCGACGACCCGGCCGCGCCGGACCGCCGTACGGACGCGCAGCGCGCGCTGGCCGCGCGGGTGGGCGAGGCGGAGGCGTTCGTCGTCGTGACGCCGGAGTACAACCACAGCTTCCCGGCCTCCGTGAAGCACTTCGTCGACTGGCACTTCACCGAGTGGCAGGCCAAGCCGGTGGGCTTCGTCTCGTACGGCGGCGCCGCCTCGGGGCTGCGCGCGGTGGAGGCGCTGCGGCTGGTCTTCGCCGAGCTGCACGCGGTGACCATGCGCGACGCCGTCAGCTTCGACCGCTTCACCGCCCCGTTCGACGCCGACGGCCGCCCGCCCGCTCCCGAGGAGGCGAGCGGCGCGGCCAAGACCCTGCTCGACCAGCTCGGTTGGTGGGGTGACGCGCTCCGGCACGCGCGCCGCACGCACCCGTACGATGTCGCCGACTGAAGGAGCCGAACCTGTGCGCTACCGACTGCTGGGCCGGACCGGGCTGCGCGTGTCCGAGGTGTTCCTCGGGGCGATGGCCTTCGGGGACGGAGGCGCCTCGCCCGACGAGTGCCGCCGCATCCTCGATCTGTACGCGGACGCCGGCGGAAACGCCGTCGACACGGCCGTCAACTACCGGGGCGGCCAGAGCGAGAGCATCCTCGGCGAGCTGCTCGAGGGGCGGCGCGACCGCTTCGTCCTGTCGACGAAGTACACCATGTCGCGGGACGGCAGCGATCCGAACGCGGGCGGCAACCACCGCAAGAACATGCGGCGTTCGCTGGAGCGGAGCCTGCGCCAGCTGCGTACGGACCACATCGACCTCTACTGGGTGCACATGTGGGACCGGCACACCCCGGTGGAGGAGACGATGCGCGCGCTGGACGACGCCGTGCGCGCCGGCCAGATCCTCTACGCCGGCATCTCGGACGCCCCCGCGTGGGTCGTCGCGCACGCCAACACCCTGGCGGAATGGCGGGGCTGGACCCCCTTCGCGGGCCTCCAGGTGCCGTACAACCTCCTCAACCGCGACATCGAGCGGGAACTGCTGCCGATGGCGGAGTCGTTCGGCATGACGGTCACCACCTGGGCACCGCTGGCGCACGGGCTGCTGTCCGGCCGTGAACCCGTCCGCGCGGCGGGCCCGCCCGGCCGGTCGGACAAGCTCAGCGAGCGCGAGCTGACCGGCGTACGGGTGCTGGCGGAGGTCGCGGACGAGCTGGGGCACACGCCCGCGCAGGTGGCCATCGCCTGGGTGCGGTCGCGTTCGCGCGCCGTCCACCCCATCCTGGGCGCCAGTTCGGCCGAGCAGCTGCGCGACAACCTGGGTGCGCTGGACGTCGTACTGCCGCGCGAGGCGGCCGACCGCCTCACCTCGGCGGTGGACTTCGCGCTCGGCTTCCCGGGCGACTTCATCGGCGGCACGGAGCCGGTGGCGCTGGGGGAGGCGGAGACCCGGCTGGAGGGGCGCCGCTGACGGGGGCGCCGCTGGAGGGGCGGAGGGCGCGGTGCCAGGGCACGCGCGCCCGGCCTCATCCGAACGGCAGACCCTGGCCTTAGGCTCGTCCGCCGCGGGGCGCGTCCAGTTCGGCGAGGTCCGCGGCGGTGAGCCGCAGCCGGGCCGCCGCGACGTTCTCCTCCAGATGGCTCAGGGAGGAGGTGCCGGGGATGGCCAGCGTGGCGGGCGAGAAGGCGAGCAGCCACGCGAGCATGACCTGGGCGGGGGTGGCCGAGTGCCGTGCGGCCACGCGCCTGAGCGGGCCGGTGTCCGGTACGCCCAGGCCGCCGAGTGGGAAGTACGGCACCCAGGCGATGCCCGCCCGGACGCACGTCGCGACGATCGAGGCGCTGTCGGCGTCGGTGTCCGTGCCGGTGCCGGCGGCCCCCGCCTCGTCGGCGGCCCGGCCGTACAGGCTGAACCTGTTCTGCACGGCGGCCACCGGCGCGATCCGCCGCGCCTCCGCGAGCTGAGCGGCGCTGACGTTGCTGAGCCCGATTTCCCGTACGAGGCCCCGCTCGCGCAGTTCCGCCAGTGCCGCGAACCGGTCCGCGACCGAGGTGTCGTCCGGGCCGCTGATGCCGCCGACCCGCAGATAGACCAGGTCGAGCCGGTCCAGCCGCAGCTCGCGCAGGTTCTGCTCGACGGCGGGCCGCAGCTCGTCCGGGCCCGCCTGGGGCAGCCAGCCGCCGTCCTGCCGCCTGCGGGCCGGGCCGACCTTGGTGGCGATCACCAGCCCCGCCGGATACGGCCGCAGGGCGGTGCGGATCAGGTCGTTGGCCGAGGTGTCCCCGTAGAAGTAGAAGGCGGCGGTGTCGAGGTGGTCGACGCCCAGTTCGACGGCCCGGCGCAGTACGGCGGCGCCCTGCGCCGGGTCGTGCGCGGGCCCGTCGATCCCGCCGGCGGGCAGCCGCATGGTGCCGAAGCCCATACGGGCCACCGACAGGTGACCGCCCAGCTTCCCTCGCCCCGCAGCCGCAGTCGCAGTGGGTGCGGCTTTCTCGTTCGTCGTCATGGGGCGATCCTGCGACGGCCGTGCCGCCGTCCGCCCGTGCTGGCACCAAACTGCCAGGGTCACGGCGCGGCGTTGACCGTGCCGGGGCGGGCGTCGCAGACTGCCCTCACGATGTCCTCGGTGAACCCCGCACACTCCGCACACACCGCACACACCGCACACACCGCGACCGACCGGAACGTGACCCTGACCGGCGAGCGCGAGCTGGTCCGCAGGACGGGCCACCTGTTCACCGGAGTGCGCCGGGAGTTCCTGTGCGCGGCCGACGACCCGGCCGTCTGGTCGGCCGGCGCGCGGGCCACCGTCATGGCGGGCCGGTCGCCGGCCCGGTCGCCGGAGGTCGTGGTGCGCAAGCTGTACACGCCCCGGGCGCTCGCCGATGCCGCGACCGAGCGCCGGTTGCTGGCCCTGGCCGAGTCGGGCGCGCAGGTGCGGATCTGCACGGCGCCGCTGACGCAGGAGGCGATCGTCATCGACCGGCGGATCGTGATCCTGGCCGGGCCCCCGCCCGCGGGCGGCAGCCGTACGTACACGGTGGTGCGCTCGCCCGGCGTGGTCGAAGGCGTGCGGTCGCTCTTCCACGCCACCTGGGACACCGCCACCGACCTGGCCGAGTTCCGGCGCCGACAGGCCGCGCGGCAGGCCGGACCGCCCGCGCTCGACGCGCGGGACCGGCGCGTCCTCGGCCTGCTGGGCGCGGGACTCACCGACGAGACGGCGGCCCGGCGGCTGGGCGTCTCCCTGCGCACCTACCGCAGGCGGGTCGCCGAGCTGATGGCGCGCCTCGGCGCCACGTCGCGCTTCCAGGCGGGCACCCGCGCGCGCGAGCTGGACAGCGGGGGGTGACGGTTCCGGTTCGGCGCGTGCCTTTTGTCACGTACGAGGGCAAATCGCCCGTGGCCGCACAAGGCGTACAGTCCGAAGAGGGGAGACGTATGCCGCGCCAGTGAGCGGTGCGAAGCGACGCGAGAGCGGAGGGCTCCATGGCCGCACGGACCCGATTCGCCCCGGACCGGGGGCTGACCAGCCGCATGGCGGTGACCATGTTCCTGATCGGGCTGCTCTACGTGGTCTTCGTGGGCGTGCTGATCGTGCTGATGAAGGGGGCCTGGCCGCTGATCCTGGTGCTGGCGGGCGGGCTGTTCGTCATGCAGTTCTGGTTCAGCGACAAGATCGCGGCCTACAGCATGGGAGCCCGCGAGGTCACCCCCGAGCAGGCACCCGAGCTGCACGGGGCGGTAGACCGGCTGTGCGCGCTGGCGGACATGCCGAAACCGAGGGTGGCCATCGCCGACTCCGACATCCCCAATGCCTTCGCCACCGGCCGCAACCAGAAGAACTCGCTGGTGTGCGCCACCACGGGCCTGCTGCGGCGGCTGGAGCCCGCCGAACTGGAGGGGGTGCTCGCGCACGAGCTGTCGCACGTGGCGCACCGCGACGTGGCGGTGATGACCATCGCCTCGTTCCTCGGCGTGCTGGCGGGCACGATCACCCGGGTCGCGCTGTGGAGCGGCATGATGCGCGGCGGCCGGGGCAACGGCAACAACAACGCGGCGATCCTGGCCCTCATCGTGCCCCTGGTCAGCGCCGTGGTCTACGTGATCAGCTTCCTGCTCACCCGGCTGCTCTCCCGCTACCGCGAACTCACCGCCGACCGCGCCGCCGCCCTGCTGACCGGCCGCCCCTCGGCGCTCGCCGCCGCCCTGACCAAGGTCAGCGGCGACATGGCCCGCATCCCGACCCGCGACCTGCGCCAGGCCGAGCCGTTCAACGCGTTCTACTTCGCTCCCGCCTTCTCCGGCCGCCAGAGCCTGAGCAGGCTGCTCTCCTCGCACCCGACCCTGGAGCAGCGCCTCGACCAGCTCAGCCGCATCTCGTCCCAGCTGGGACGCCCGTAACGCCGTCTGTCCCTGCCGCGAGAGGAGCGCCCCGTGGGCTTCCTGGACACCCTGCTCGGCCGGTCCAAGCCGGTCCGCCCCGACCTCGACCAGCTCTTCGCCCTGCCGTCGGCGGCGATCACTCTGCGCGCGGCGGCCGGCTTCGCCCCGACCGGCCTCGGCTCCGTGTGCTTCGCCAGCGTCGAGGGCGGCGCCTTCGGCCAGATCCAGCAGGACGTACGCGCGCTGCTGGACGCGGACACCGGCCGCGGCGGCATCCCGGTCGAGTTCAGTCGGGACGC
This sequence comes from Streptomyces sp. CNH287, assembly GCF_000424825.1. Taxonomy (NCBI): domain Bacteria; kingdom Bacillati; phylum Actinomycetota; class Actinomycetes; order Kitasatosporales; family Streptomycetaceae; genus Streptomyces; species Streptomyces sp. CNH287. Next base: position 59,129 of record NZ_AUKQ01000006.1, read on the forward strand.
CTACGGCTACACCTGGCTGCTCTCCCAGCACCCGGCCGACGAACCGGAGTCCACGGTCAACGACCTGCACGCGGTCAACACCGCGCTGCAGGACGGCGGTTTCGGACCGCAGCTGCTGTGCTCGCTGATGGGCTTCCGGTCCACCGCCGACCAGCGGCCGCTGGCTCTGGTCTACCTCTACAAGCGCGGCGCGTTCTATCCCTTCGCCCCGCTGCCGGGAGGCGGGGAGAAGCGGGACAACGCCCTGGAGCTGGAAGTACGCGCCGCGCTGGCGAACGACCTCCGCATCGAGCAGGACCTCTCGCGCTGGTTCCCGGTCTGGGGCGCACCGGGACTGTAGCGGAGAGCCGCCGCGGGCCGTCCGGGCCTCAGTCGCGGCTGTAGAGGCCCAGCGGGATGTCCGCCACCGTCACGCCGGTGCGCTTGGGGCTGCCCTCGACGAGGGTCTCGCGCTCGCGGGTGAGAGTCCCTCCGTCGCGCGCGAACTCGTACAGCGTTCCGGCGGCGGCGACCGCCTGACCGGCGGGCTGCACGAGCGTGGCCGCGGCGTCCGGGGCCGCGGCCGGTGCGCTGCGCGGGGCCGAGGTGTCGGCTGCCGAAGCGGACGCGGAGGAGCCCACGCCCAGGGTGACGAGGGCGCCCGCGAGCGCGGCCACGGTCTTCTTGTGATCCATGTTCCCTACTTCCCGCAGCGGCGTTACGGCGGCACGGCCTTCGTGCGCCGTCCGCGTACTCGACAGAGAGCCGCCTTTCACGCAGCTGGCATCGTGTGTAACGGCTCCGGGCGCGGCGGGAAACCCCGGCGGCGCGCGATACTTCGCCCGTCACCCGAATGCGTCAGCGGCGGAAGAATGATCCGTTGAACTTCCCGGGCGGGCTGGCGCGGTGGCGGTTGAAGGGTTCCGCGGGCGAGCAACACCGGTGCGGGGAAAGCTGTTTGGGGTATGCGGAGGCGAATGCGCGAAGAAGGCTCCGGATAGTGGCCGGATAATCAGCCCAGTTCGCTGCGGGGGCGCCGCTCCAGGTCTGCGGCACCGGTGACTTGGGGCTCGGGAATCCTGTTAGTGTGCGGTGACTCGCGGTGTTCCCGCCATCGCGATGCGTCACCAAGCCAGTGCAATTGCACGAAAGGACATGGGATTCCATGCGCAAGTTCCGTCAGGTCGCGATCGTTGTCGCCGCCGTAGGCAGTCTCACCTCCATCGGCGCCGCCAGCGCGGTCGCCTGCCCCCAGCACGAGGGCCATGCCGCCGGTCAGCAGCAGCCCGACCAGGCGCCGGCCCAGCAGCAGGCGCCGCGCCAGCAGGCCCCGCTGCCGACGCTCGTCGAGGGCGGCAGCCAGCAGCAGGCCCCGCAGCAGGCGAGCGCCCCGCAGCAGGCCCCGCGCCAGCAGGCTGCCCCGCAGGGCCAGACGCAGTCCGGTCCCACCTACAACGTCAACCGTCCGGCGCAGGAGTGCAGCCCGCAGACGCTGGTCGAGCTGAGCGCGCCCATCGGTGTGCTCAGCCCGGCCGAGACGCACGGCTTCAGCTGCGTGCAGAGTAATCCCGCTTTCAACCAGGCGTAGTACTGGAGAAGCGCGGTGCGTAAAAGGCCCCCAAGGCAGTGACTTTGGGGGCCTGTCCGCGTGCACGCCATTTCCGCGAAGGCACGGACGAAAGGGCCTCCATTCGCCCGGAGTGCCTCCGGAAGAGTGAAGCTGGGCATGCTCGCCGACGCTACGGCGAGCCTCCCCTAGGTTCTGCGGAATGCGCATCATTGTCCTCCCTGTCGGAGATCCACAAGGGATCTTCGGAGATAACGAAGGCAGGGAGAATAATGCGTAAGCTTCGCAAGCTTGCAGTTGTCGCCGCCATGGTCGGCAGCGTTGGCATCGTCGGTGCGGGCACCGCTGTCGCCGGTGGGGGCGGCCCCGACATCAGGGTCGGGCAGTCCAGCAACTGCAAGTCGCACGACCTGAACGCCTCGGTGCTCTCCAACATCGGCGTTCTCAACGGTGTGCTCGGCAACGCGGTCAACGGCGAGGGCAACCCGGGTCAGACGACCTTCGACCAGGGCTCGAGCATGGGCTGCAACAACTCGGCGTTCTGACCGAACCCTGAGTGAAGCGGAACGGTCCCCGCAGTCCGGCGCCGAGCCGGGCAGGGCCGTGCTCCTCAAGATCGTGAACGGCCGGGTCCCGCCGCGGGACCCGGCCGTTCGGCTGTCCGCCCGCGCGCCCCGCCAGCCGCCGATGGGCCGATCAGGGGGTCTCGGCCCCGCGCCCGTTTCGTGCCCCGCCCCCTCCCGTTAGACCTGCTGCGGGCGACGCGACGGCGTCGCCCACATCGCCAGGGGAGGCGGAAAGTTGAAGAACCGCACACATGCGAAGACGGTGCTCCTGCTGCTCGGCGCGGCGGGCGCCGGCCTGCTGGCACCGGGCCAGGCCCACGCGGGGATGATCGGAGTCGTCGGCAGCCCCCCGCTCGACGACGAGTGCGCCAACCGCGGCCAGGCCAGGCTCGCGCCGATCACGAACGCGGACGTCGACCTCGGCGACGAGGTGGTGCGGTCCTGTCGGCCGTGACGGCGCACCGGCCGGCCTCCGACCCCGAACTGATCAAGCGTGCCCTGCCACCCGTGGCGCCGCGAGCCGACAAGGCTTCCGACGCCGCGGCAATGGCGGGGCATTTCGTTTTCACAGCCCTGATGCGCCGCTGTCCGGAATCCGTTGAACCGATCAATGGGCCCGTACTACCGGCGTGTTGTGGCGAATATCGGAGCCGTCGAAATCAATCTTCGACAAACGGGTGATGCAGGCGGCGTGTCGCCTCTTCCCGTGAAATCGGTGATTTAGCATCACTCGTGAAATGCGGCTCGGAGTGAGCTGTAATCGTGATGGGAAACGGAGAAATGATGCGCAAGCTTCAGAAGGCTGCCGTGGTGGCCGCCATGGTGGGTTCCGTCGGCTTCTTCGGTGTCGGCACGGCCGTCGCCGGTGGCGGTCCGGAGATCGACGTGCAGCAGACCACCAACTGCAAGTCGCACGACCTGAACCTGAGCGTGCTGAGCAACATCGGCGTGCTGAACGGCCTGGCCGGCAACCTGCTCAACGGTGAGGGCAACCCGGGTCAGACGACTCAGGACCAGGGCTCCACCATGGGCTGCTCGAACGAGGCCTTCGGGGGCTGATCCCCCATGACGGGAACAGGCCCCGACGGCCAAGGCTCGGGGTGCCACCGTCGGGGCCTGTTCCCGTCCGCCGAACCACCGCGGAGGAAGAAACAAATGCTGAATTCGAAGAAGACGCTGGCGCTGGCCGGAATTCTGGGCGGTCTCGCGCTTTCCGCCGGCGGTGTCGGCCAGGCGTACGGGGAATCCGCTCCCACGGTGTGCAAGTACACCAGCAACGGCAGCGTTCACTGCACCCAGGAGAGCGAGCGGCGCTACGTCGCCGAGGACGGTTCCAAAGTCAGCGTCCAGCAGTCCAAGAGCTGCACGAGCTACGAGCGGAACCGCCGTGTGGGTCCCCTCTCCGGTGACGGCCGGATCTCGCAGGGCGCCACCATGAGCTGCTCCAACAGCGCCCCCTGATCCCAGCCTGATCTCAGCGCCCCCGCCCCACAGCCGCTCCGGTGCCTGCGGCTCTCGCAGCGCAGGCCCCCGGGGCGTTCGTGTGTCCGGCGTCAGTCCCCGCCCTTCGCCAGGGCGAGAGCGGCGCGCTCGATCAGGGCGGCGCCGTCGACTGTCCCCCGTGTGGGTGAAGGATGTGACATTCGTGGCCGAGTAGGCTGGTGCGGTCGGCAGTATCCGGCTCATGGGAGCAGTGATGAGTGTCGAGCCGAGTACGAGTGGCCGCAGCCGCCGGTGGGCGGGTACACCGCCGATGACCTGGAGCGACTCCCCAATCTGCCTCCGCACACGGAGCTGATCGACGGCAGCCTCGTCCTCGTGAGTCCGCAGTCCAATTTCCACATGCGCGCTATGCGTGTGCTGGAGCACAACCTGCTTCAGGCGGCACCACCCGAGATCGAGGTCATCCGAAAGATGACCATCACGCTCGGACCTCGCAACCGACCCGAGCCGGATGTGATGCTCGTGCGCGCGGACGCCGTGACCGGCCTCAAGCAGACGAGCTACCAGCCCGAGGACGTGCTGCTCGCGGTGGAGGTCGTCTCGCCCGACTCCGTGGAGCGCGACCGGGACGCCAAGCCGCGCAAGTACGCGGCGGCGGGCATCGCGCACTACTGGCGGGTGGAGGAGGACGACGGCCGTCCCGTCGTGTACGTCTTCGAGTTGGAGCCCGCCACGCGTACCTACGCGGTGACCGGCATCCACCATGACCGGCTGAAGGTGAGTGTGCCCTTCACCGTGGACATCGACCTGTCGGCGGTCGGCCGCCGCTAGTGCCGCGTCAGGCGCCCGTCACTCCTCCGGCCCAATCCTGCCCGCGGTTTACGTACGTGCGGAGCCCGCCCCGCCCGCGCCACCCGTGCCGGGCAGCCGGAGGCCGGGCGTCCGCATCGTGTGAGGTGCCGCACGTTTCCGTGTGGCGAGCCGGGCAGCGGGCAGGGGTTTTTGCTGGGTGGGTGCGACGTGGCGCCCGTCAACCGCGCTGCGAGCGGGTGTCCGCCGAGCGATGACGGGTCGGCGCCACCGTGCGTCTCGCGGCGCGTGAGCGGACGGGGCGAATCCCGCCCGCTCGGTAAACTGTGCCGAAGCGGGGCCCCGGCCGATACGGGCCCCGGTGAGTTACGAGGAGCGAGCACACGTGGGCCTTGTCGTGCAGAAGTACGGCGGCTCCTCCGTTGCCGATGCCGAGGGCATCAAGCGCGTTGCCAAGCGGATCGTCGAAGCCAAGAAGAACGGCCACCAGGTGGTCGTCGTGGTCTCGGCGATGGGCGACACGACGGACGAGCTGATCGATCTCGCTGGAGAGGTGTCCCCGGTGGCGTCCGGGCGCGAGTTCGACATGCTGCTGACCGCCGGAGAGCGCATCTCCATGGCACTGCTGGCGATGGCGATCAAATCGCTGGGCCACGAGGCGCAGTCGTTCACCGGCAGCCAGGCCGGCCTGATCACCGACTCCGTGCACAACAAGGCGCGGATTCTCGATGTGACGCCGGGCCGCATCCAGAGTTCGGTGGACGAGGGGAACATCGCGATCGTCGCGGGCTTCCAGGGCGTCTCCCAGGAGAGCAAGGACATCACCACGCTCGGCCGGGGTGGCTCGGACACCACCGCCGTGGCGCTGGCCGCCGCGCTGGGCGCCGAGGTGTGCGAGATCTACACCGATGTCGACGGTGTCTTCACCGCGGACCCGCGGGTCGTGAAGAAGGCCCGGAAGATCGAGTGGATCTCGTTCGAGGACATGCTGGAGCTGGCGAGTTCCGGTTCGAAGGTGCTCCTGCATCGTTGCGTGGAGTACGCGCGCCGGTACAACATGCCCATCCATGTACGGTCGTCCTTCTCCGGTCTGCCGGGCACCTGGGTCAGCGGACGGCCACGAGACGAACAGAGCGGACAAGGGGAACAGTCGATGGAACAGGCGCTCATCTCCGGTGTCGCGCATGACGCGTCCGAGGCGAAAGTCACGGTCGTCGGAGTGCCCGACAAGCCGGGCGAGGCCGCGATGATCTTCCGGGTGATCGCCAACGCCGAGATCAACATCGACATGGTCGTGCAGAACGTCTCCGCCGCGACGACCGGGCTGACGGACATCTCCTTCACGCTCCCCAAGGCGGAGGGCCGCAAGGCGATCGCCGCGCTGGAGAAGTCCCGTGCGGAGATCGGCTTCGAGTCGCTGCGCTACGACGACCAGGTCGCGAAGATCTCCCTCGTCGGCGCGGGCATGAAGACGAACCCGGGTGTCACGGCGACCTTCTTCGAGGCGCTGTCCAACTCCGGGGTCAACATCGAGCTGATCTCGACCTCCGAGATCCGCATCTCCGTCGTCACACGCGAGGACGACGTCAACGACGCGGTGCGCGCGGTGCACACGGCCTTCGGTCTCGACAGTGAGACCGACGAGGCCGTGGTCTATGGCGGCACCGGCCGGTGACGCCCGTCAGCAGGCCGACCCTGGCGGTCGTCGGGGCGACCGGTGCCGTCGGGTCGGTGCTGTGCGGGCTGCTCTCCGAGCGGCGGGACGTCTGGGGTGAGATCCGGCTGATCGCGTCGCCGCGTTCGGCCGGCCGGAAGCTGGCCGTACGGGGTGCGCAGGTGGAGGTCCTCCCGCTGAGCGAGGAGGCCCTCGACGGCGCCGACGTGGTGCTCTTCCAGGTCCCGGACGAGGTCGCGGCCTGGTGGGCGCCGGTCGCCGTCGCGCAGGGCGCGGTGGTGGTGGACAGCTCGGCGGCCTTCCGCCAGGACCCCGAGGTGCCGCTCGTGGTCCCCGAGATCAACGCGCACGCGGCGCGGGTCCGGCCCCGCGGGATCGTCGCCAGCCCGGACTGCACCACGCTCTCGATGATCGTCGCGGTCGGGGCGCTGCACTCGGAGTGGGGCCTGGAGGAGCTGGTCGTCTCCAGCTACCAGGCGGTCTCCGGCTCCGGCCGCGCGGGCGTGGCGCGGCTGCGGGAGCAGCTCGCGCTCGTCGCCGACACGGAGCTGGGGACGAAGCCGGGCGACGTACGGCGGGCGCTGGGCGACACCGTGCCGTACCCGGCGCCGATCGCGCTGAACGTCGTGCCGTTCGCGGGCACGCTCGCGGCGGACGGCTGGACGTCGGAGGAGCTGAAGGTCCGCGACGAGACCCGGAAGATCCTTAGCATGCCGGATCTGCGGGTGACCGCGACCTGTGTGCGGGTGCCGGTGATCACCGGGCACTCGATGTCCGTGCACGCCCGCTTCGAGCGGGAGGTGTCGGTCGAGGGAGCGCACGAGATCCTGGCGAACGCCCCCGGCGTCGTGTTGTGCGACGACCCGGCCGAGGGGGAGTTCCCCACCCCGGCCGACGTGGTCGGCACCGACCCGACCTGGGCCGGGCGGGTGCGGCGCTCGCTCGACGACCCGCGCGGGCTCGAACTCTTCGTGTGCGGCGACAACCTGCGCAAAGGCGCGGCGCTGAACGCCGCCCAGATCGCGGAGGCGATCGCGGACGGGCGCTGACGCGCACGTTGTCCGGGTCGCCCGAGTGGGTGGGGTTTCTGCCGCGCCATCTGTGAAGATATGGTGATCAGCTTACGGACTCGGACAACTGGTCTGTACCACTGGCCCGGTACCTGCTTCTGGCATGAGAATTTCCACCCCCGTCCGCGGAACCGATGGCGGCTCGGGAGCGTCTTCCGTACCGCCAAGTCTCTGCTGTCAGGGCATGAAGTCGCTGGAAAAACTGGGACATTGGGGAAGAGCTGGTACGCATGAGGTCTTTCGGGGCGGTACCGAGAAGGCTTGCTCATGCGTACAACCCTGACAGGGGGATGGGTGTCCAACAGGCGTGGCAGAAGTACTGGGAGTTGCGACAGCTTCGGGGCGCGGTCTCCGCGTCAGCACCGGAGGCATGCCGGTGATCGCGCCGTGGCCCACCGCACGCCCCGCGCCGGCGCAGCCTCCGTCCACGGCCCCCACGCGCGGGGGCGCTGACGACGCGATGACAGCGGGCACCACTGCGGGCACCACGGTCGACCACCTCACCGAGACCTACCGCACCCACTACCGATCGCTGCTGGGGCTGGCGGCGCTGCTGCTGGACGACACCGCCTCCTGTGAGGACGTGGTCCAGGAGGCGTTCATCCGGGTGCACTCCGCCCGCAAGCGGGTCCGCGATCCGGAGAAGACCCTCGCGTACCTGCGGCAGACCGTCGTCAACCTCTCCCGCTCCACCCTGCGCCGCCGCATCCTCGGCATGAAGCTGCTGTCGAAGCCGATGCCGGACATGGCGAGCGCGGAAGAGGGCGCGTACGACCGGATCGAGCGGGACGAACTGAAGAAGGCGCTGGGCGGGCTCCAGCGCCGGCAGCGCGAAGTGCTGGTGCTACGCTACTTCGCCGACATGACAGAATCGCAGGTCGCAGAGGTGCTGGGGCTGTCGCTCGGTTCCGTGAAGGCGTACGGCTCGCGAGGGATCGCCGCGCTCAGAATCGCCATGGAGGCCGTGTCGTGAGCGGTCGTGGCGAGGAGCCGGACAGGCATGGCCGCGAGCCGGACACCTCCGGCGCCCCGGACGGGCCGGGTGGACCGGACAGGCCGGGTGGTTCGGACGCATTGAGCGAGCGGGTGGACGGGGCGGGTGCCGCCAGCCCCGACCCGCCCGACGGCGAGGACGGGGCGGGGGCGGACGGCCCGAAGGCGGGTGCGGACACCCCGGATTCGGCGGATGCCGCGGGCACCCCGGACTCCGTGCCGGATGACGACGGCGCCCGCGAGGAGCCCCCCGGATCCGCCGCCCCCGCCGAACTGGACGAGGCAGGCCTGCGGCTGCTGCTGCGCGACACCGTCCGCGACCTGGAGCCTTCCCCCGCCAGCCTGGAACGCCTGCGCAAGGCCGTCCCCGCCCGCCGTACGCACCGCCGCCGGGCGCTGGTCGGCGCCGCCGCGGCCGTGCTGCTCGGTGGGGCGGCCATCCCCGGACTCCTGCACGTGGACATCGTGCCCGGCGGGGAGAAGCCCATGCACGCGGCGAGCCACTCGGAGTCGCGGGGCCCCGACGAGGAACCGCGGGAGGGCACCGGGGAGCGGAGCGAAGAGGCCCGCAAGAAGCAGCAGGAGAAGGAGAAGAAGGACAAGAAGGCCGACGGCGCGTCCGGCGAGCCCACCACGGGCGCCACCCGCGTCCCCGACCCCAGCAGCACCCTGGAGGCCATGGCCCCCAGTTGCGGGCGCGACCAGCTGGGCGCGGCGACCGCGAACGTCGGCGAGCCGGACGCGCAGGGGCGCACCCACGGCTCCTTCCGGGTGGAGAACACCTCCGGCCAGATCTGCACGGTCGAGGGCGAGGGCATCGTCGGCGTCAGCGCGCTGGGCCGGGCGAACAGCGACCGCATACAGGTCGTCGACCACACCTCGGGCGACAGCGCCACCAGCCTGCTCCCTGACCCGGCCGCCAGCCCCGAACAGCTGGTGCTGGAGCCGGGCGCCGCCTATGTCGTGGAGTTCGCGTGGATTCCGCTCGAGGGCGGCGGCACCACGGGCTGCGCTGCCTCCACCACCCCGCCCCCGGCCACCGGAGGCACGGCGGAGGGCGGCGACGGCTCGCCCAGCACCGGAGAGGGCGCCGAACCGGTCGAGGGCGGTGAGGGCGCCGAGGGCACGCCCGACACGGACACCGGCGGGACGACGGAGACCACAGGCGGCGGCGAGGCCGGCGCGTCCGGCGGGACGGACGCGGGCACCGGCGACGTCGACGGTGGCGGCGGAGGCAGCCCCGAGGCGGGCGTGTCCGTGAGCCACACGCCGGACGTCGGCGACACCGCCGTGGCGGGCACGGTCGTCCAAGGCGCCTGCGCGGGCACCGTGTACCGCACGGGAGTGCTCGCGGGGTCCTGACGCCTGCCCACTTGACGCCTGCCGCCTGCCCCCCCCCGCCGCCTGACCGTGGCCCGGCTGCGCCACGGCGGCCGGGCCACCCTGGCGACGGAGCCCGCGCGCACGCGCCGTACCGTGGGGGTGTGTACCGGTTCCTGCTGACCCCGCGGTGGTGGGGGATCAACCTCTTCGTCGTGCTGGCCATCCCGGTCTGCCTGTTCATGGGCAGCTGGCAGCTCACCCGCTTCGAGGCCCGCGTCGAGAACCACCAGCAGCAGGAGCGCTCGGCCGCCGACGCCGCCGAGGCGAGGACCGTGCCGCTGGCCGCGCTGCTGCCCGTCACGCAGGAGACCAGCGGGCGCGCCGCCCGCGTCACCGGCCGCTACGACACCGCGCACCCGCTGCTCGTACCGGAGCGGCGGCTGGACGGCGAGCGCGGCTTCTACGTGCTGAACCTGCTGCGCACCGGCTCCGGCAAGGCCCTCCCCGTCGTACGCGGCTGGCTGCCCGGCAGCCCGGACGCGAGCCGGGTGCCGAAGGTCCCGGGCGGCGAGGTGACCGTCACCGGGGCGCTCCAGTCCACCGAGTCGCCGACCACCGCCGGAGCGGAGGCGGGCGCGCTGCCCGAGGGGCAACTCGGCATCATCAGCGACGCGACGCTGGTGAACCTGGTGCCGTACGAGGTGCACGCCGCCTGGATCACGGTGCAGCGTACGGAGGGCCCGCTGCGGCCGGTGCCGCCGGTCGCGCCCGCCAACACCGGCCTGGACATGAAGGCGTTCCAGAACCTCGGCTACACCGCCGAGTGGTTCGTCTTCGCGGGCTTCGTCCTGTTCATGTGGTTCCGCCTCTTCCGCCGCGAGGCGGAGCTGGCGAAGGACGCGGAGCTGGGCCTCAGCCCGCCTGACCCGCCCGGTCCGCAGGCGAGTCCAGATGACGCGACGCGAACTCGATCTCCAAGCGGAGCTGCTTGATCCGCTCCTCCACCACGAGCGAGCCGTGCCCCGCGTCGTAGCGGTACACCTCGTGCGGGTGGCCGCGCTCCGCGAGCCGCCGCACGTAGTTCTCGACCTGCTGGATCGGGCAGCGCGGGTCGTTCACCCCGGCGGAGATGTAGACGGGCGCCCGCACCGCGTCGACGTAGCTGATCGGGGACGACGCCGCGTAGCGCTCCGGCACCTCCTCCGGGGTGCCGCCCAGCAGGGTGCGGTCCATCGACTTCAGCGCCTCCATCTCGTCGTGGTACGCCGTGACGTAGTCCGCGACGGGCACCGACGCCAGGCCCAGCGCCCACGACTCGGGCTGGGTGCCCAGCCCGAGCAGCGTCAGGTAGCCGCCCCACGAACCGCCGGCCAGCACGAGCCGCGCCGGATCGGCGAGGCCGGAGGTGACGGCCCACTCCCGGACGGCCGCGATGTCCTCCAGCTCGATCAGGCCCACCCGGTGCTTGAGCGCGTCCGTCCAGGCGCGGCCGTAGCCGGTGGAGCCGCGGTAGTTCACCCGTACGACCGCGTAGCCGTGGTCCACCCAGGCGGCGGGCTGGCCCGCGAACGCGTCGCTGTCGTGCCAGGTCGGGCCGCCGTGCACGTCGAAGACGGTGGGGAACGGGCCCGGCCCGGCGGGCTTCTGCACCAGCGCGTGCACGGTGCCGCCCGGCCCCTCCACCCAGACGTCCTCGACGGGCACCGACTCCGGCGCCTTCGCCCCCGGCGGGTCGAGTACCACCGCGCCCGTGGTCGAACGCACCTGCGGGGGCTGCGCGGCGGAGGACCACAGGTACTCCACCGTCCCGTCCGGCCGGGCCGTGGCACCGGAGACCGAACCGCCGGGGGTCTCCACCCGTACGAGGGCGCCGGTGGCGATCTCGTACCGCCACATCTCGCTGCGCGCCTGGTGGCTGTGGACGACCAGCAGCGCGCTGCCGTCCGGATACCACTCCGCGCCGACGTCGCCGGGCAGCTCGATCGCCAGGTCCGTCGCCTCGCCGCTGACCGGGTCCCAGATCATCGGCTCCCACCGGCCGCGCCGCTGGTGCCCGACGAGCAGCCGGGCATCGCCCGCGACCGGGGCGAAGCCGAGCGTGGTCAGCCCCAGCTCCTTGGTGCCGCCCTCGGAGTCGTCCAGCTCGGCGACCGTGCCGCCGTCGGGGCGGATCACGCGCAGCGCCGAGTGCATCGCGTCGCCGTGCTCGGTGTGCTCGACGGCGATCAGGCTGCTGTCGTGCGAGAGGTCGCCGACCCCGGCGGACTCGGGGTGCCGGTAGATCTCGACGGGCTCCGCACCCGGGCGTACGACGTGCAGGGTGGAGCCCTCCTCGTCCGTCGACCGGCCGATCACCGCCGTGCCGTCGCGGCCGAGTGCCAGCCCGGCCGGGTACGAGGGCGCCAGGCCGGGGGCCGCGGGCTCGTCCGGGCCGCCGCCGAAGGGCTGGCGCAGCCAGACGCCGAACTCGTCGCCGTCCTTGTCCGCGAACCACCAGACCGACTCGCCGTCCGGGGTCAGCGCGCCGTCGGTGGTGCCGTTGGGGCGGTCGGTGACCTGCCGCTGGGTGCCGGTGGCCCGGTCCCAGGCGTACAGCTCGAAGGTGCCGGTCGCGTTGGAGACGAACAGCGCGCGGTCGGGGGCGTCCACGGCCCACTCCGGCAGGCCGACGCGGGGGGCGCGGAAGCGCTGCTCCCAGACGGGGACGGTGTCGGCGCCGGGGGCGACGGTGCTGGCGGCGGAGTTCTCGGGGGTGCCGGGGCCGGGGGCGGCGGTGGGGTTCGTCGTCATGGGCCCATTGTCTCCGGCTCCTGATCTCCGGCCGCGCCCTCCCTCCCGGAGGCGGCCGGGGCGCCGGATTGGGCGTCGGCCGAAGCGCCGGGCGTGCTCGAAAAGGTGCAGAAACCCAGCCGTTCGGGTGAAGCCCGAGAACCTTCCGCGTGCCCGGCAGTTGTACAGGGTGCTCCGGAAGCGCGGGGCCGCCGTCCTTCTCCGGGAGCGGCGCCGCCCGCTTCCGCCGCTCATGGACCCCGGGCCGCCGACCCCCCTCGGCGGTCCGGGCACCCGACCTGTACGCACCAGCCGCCAGCCGTGGGCCCGGACTCTCCCTCCTTCTGACCGGTGCCCCCCTCCGCAGCCCTCTTCGCGGGCCCCCCTTGTACCGCGAAGGGGGCTGCGACCTGCGTACGACAGGTGTGCGACCCGTCCACCCCGCGGGCGTACGGGAGCGATTCTCCGGCCGCGCCGGTCACACTCTTCCGTCGGCATCCGTCGAAGTAGTGAACCGTCTCCCAGGAAGGGGAAGCACTCATGCAGGCACGGATGAAGAACCCGGCAGTGATCATCCCGGCTGCCATGCCGGCCATCCAGAACTTGTACAAGGCCACCCGGCAGAGCGGCGTACCGGAGGCCACGCTCGAACTGGTGCACCTGCGGGTGAGCCAGATCAACGGCTGCGGTCCCTGCATCGACTCGGGCACCCGCTCGGCCAAGAAGAACGGCGAGACCGACGAGCGGCTGCACGCGGTGGCCGCCTGGCGCGACGCCCCCTACTTCACGGAGGCCGAGCGCGCCGCGCTCGCGCTCGCCGAGGCCGTCACCCGCCTGAGCGACCGTCCGGACCCGGTGCCGGATGCGATCTGGGACGAGGCCGCCCGCCACCACAACGAGGAGCAGCTGTCCGGGCTCCTGCTGGCCGTCGCCGTCACCAACGTCTTCAACCGGCTCAACGTGCCCACCAGGCAGGTCGTGGGCGCGGGCTGGTAGACCGCCGGTACGTCCGCTTCCCCGCACGGCGGCCCGCCTGTACGGCCGGCGGGGGAGCGGCCGGGCCGCGGCGGGGAGCGCGGTCAGGCCAGAGCCGGGAACAGCGCCTGCTCGGCCGCGTCCCGGGCGGCGAGCAGCGCGCCGCGCAGCACGCCCGCGCCGCCCAGCTCGCCGGGACGCACCCGCGTACCCAGCGGGGAGAGCGTCGCGAGCTGCTCCTCGACGAGACCGGCCAGCACCGTCCCGCCCGCCCGGCCCACCTCGCCGCCCAGCACGACGCACCCGGGGTCGAGGATGGCGGTGACCGCGGAGGCGCCGAGGCTGACGCGGAAGGCGAGCGCGGTGAGGAACGGCTCGCCGTCCGCACCGGCCGCCACGGCTGCCCGGACGGCCTCCTCGGCCGTGGGCGCGGCGTCGAGGCCGTGCTCGACGCCCAGTGCGCGGATGGCCGTGCCGCTGGTGAGCGAGTGCAGGCCTCCCTCGCAGCTCACGGCCGACGGCAGTGCCCGGGTGCCCGGCACCGGCAGGAAGCCGATCTCCCCCGCGCCGCCGGAAGCGCCGCGCCGCAGCTTGCCGTCGAGCACGACGGCCGCGCCGATGCCGTCGCCGAGCCAGAGCAGGACGAAGGAGTCGCGGTCCTGCGCCGCGCCCTGGCGCTGCTCGGCGATGGCGGCGAGGTTGGTCTCGTTCTCCACCCGCACGGTCGCGGGCAGCCGCCGGTGGAGCAGCGCGATCAGTTCGTGGTGCCAGGCGCGCCCGGTCATCCTGCGCAGTTCGCCGGTGGCCGGGTCGATCAGGCCGGGCGCCCCGATGGCGACGGTGTGCAGCGCTTCCGCGCCCGCTTCGGCGACCGTGTGTTCGAGCAGGTCGGCGGAGCGGGCCGTGGCCTCCTCGGCGGGGGTGTCCGGGGCGATGCGCAGCTCGGCCTCGGCGAGCGTGGTGCCGAGCAGGTCGGCGACGAGCACGCGGACGCTGTCCGTCCGTACGTCCATGGCGGCGAGGTGCGCCCGGTCGGCGGCGATGCCGTAGAGGCGGGCGTTGGGGCCGCGGCGCTTGGCCGAGGACTCGCCGGCGAGCCTGATCAGGCCGGTGTCCTGAAGCCGCTGGACCAGGTCGGCGACGGTCGGGCGGGCGAGCCCGGTGAGGGTCTTCAGCTCGGCGGCCGAGAGCGGTCCCCGCTCCAGGAGCAGCCGTAGCGCGAGCCGGTCGTTCAGGGCCCGGGCGGTGCTCGGCGAGGCGGGAGACATGTGCGCATCCTCTCAGACGGCGCTCGTTCGCGGGGCATTTCTTTCAGGAAGGGTCCCTGATAGTTTACGTCCTCGAACGCCGCCGACAGGGCGGACCGATGAGGGGAGGGCTGGTCGGCGATGACAGCGGCAGCGAAGACGGCGGACGCGGACGGCGGGGACCGCGTGGAGGGCGCGGACGGCGGGGACGGCGGCTGCGACGCCGGTACCGCCGCCCAGGCGCGGCTGCGGCGGGCCAGGTTCGCCGTGGCCACCGTCTTCTGCGTGCACGGCGCGGTGACCGGCAGCTTCGCCACCCGCATCCCGTGGATTCAGGAGCATGCCGGGGTGTCGGCGGGCCAGCTGGGCTTCGCCCTCGCCTTCCCGGCCGTCGGCGGCCTGCTGGCGATGCCCACGGCCGGGGCCGTCAGCCACCGCTTCGGCGAGGGCACCGCCCTGCGGGTCCTGATGGTCCTGTGGTCCCTGGCGCTGATCCTCCCCAGCCTCGCGCCGAACCTCGTGGCGCTGTGCGGCGGGCTCTTCTTCTACGGGGCCGCCGCGGGCGTGTCCGCCGTGGTGATGAACGCCCTCGCGGTGGAGACGGAGAGGCGCCTCGGCCGGTCAATCATGTCCGGGCTGCACGGCATGTGGAGCATCGGGGTGCTGATCGGCTCCGTCGGCGGCACCCTCGCGGCCCACGCCGGCACCGACGCGCGGCTGCACCACGGTCTGGCCGCAGCGGTGCTGACCGTACTGGGGCTGATCGCCTGCCAGGGTCTGCGCGGCATGCGCAGCGAGCCGGAGGAGGAGGCGCCGCCGCGCTTCGCGCTGCCGCCCAGGTCGGCGGTGCTCATCGGGGCGGTGGGCTTCTGCGCGGTGTTCGCGGAGGGTGCCAGCCTGGACTGGTCGGCGGTCTACCTGCGCGACGTCCTGGACGCGTCACCCGGCCTCGCCGCCGCCACGACCACCGCGTTCGTCCTGACGATGGCCCTCGCCAGGCTGGCCGGCGACAAGGTGATCGACCGCTTCGGCGCGGTGCGCACCGTGCGCGGGGGCGGGGTGCTGGCCACCGTGGGCGGGCTGATGGTCGTCACCACGCCCTCGGTCGCGGTGACGATGGCGGGCTTCGGGCTGATCGGCCTCGGGGTGGCGGTCGTCGTGCCCGTCGCCTACGCGGCGGCGGCGCGCAGCGGCCCGGCCCCGGCCCGCGCCATCGCGGGCGTCGCCACCCTCAGCTACGTGTCGGGGCTGATCGCCCCGTCCGCGATCGGCGGGATCGCGGATCTGACCTCGCTGATGGTGTCGTTCGGGCTGGTGACGGCGCTGGCCTTCGGGCTGGTCCTGGGCGCGGGCATGCTGCGGGCGGGGGACCGTACGGCCGGGGCGGGCGCGGGGAGCGCGGGCGAGCGCTGAGCCGGGCGTCCCCGCGCCGGTGCTCCGCCGCGGGTGACCCCGCCGGTGCCCCCGGTGACCCCCGCCACCCGGCGCGGGCCACCGGCGGCGGCACGCTTCAGTCCGTGCCGAACTCCATCGCGGCGCGGTCCAGCATCTCCTCGTCGGCGGAGACCTCGCCGCTGGAGGCGATGGCTTCGGCGCCGCCCTCCGGCATCGTGCCGATCAGCCCCGTCGCGGCGGCCTGGGCGGCGCCGACGGCGGGACCGGCGGCGCCGATCAGGCCGAGTCCGGCGTACTGCTCCAGCTTGGCGCGCGAGTCGGCGATGTCCAGGTTGCGCATGGTGAGCTGGCCGATCCGGTCCACCGGGCCGAACGCTGAGTCCTCGGTGCGCTCCATGGACAGCTTGTCCGGGTGGTAGCTGAACGCCGGGCCGGTGGTGTCGAGGATCGAGTAGTCCTCACCGCGGCGCAGCCGCAGCGTCACCTCGCCGGTGACGGCCGCGCCGACCCAGCGCTGGAGCGACTCGCGCACCATCAGCGCCTGCGGGTCCAGCCAGCGGCCCTCGTACATCAGCCGGCCCAGACGGCGTCCCTCGTTGTGGTACTGGGCGAGGGTGTCCTCGTTGTGGATCGCGTTGACCAGGCGCTCGTACGCCGCGTGCAGCAGGGCCATGCCGGGGGCCTCGTAGATGCCGCGGCTCTTGGCCTCGATGATCCGGTTCTCGATCTGGTCCGACATGCCCATGCCGTGCCGGCCGCCCACCGCGTTCGCCTCGGTCACCAGGTCGACGGCGGAGGCGAACTCCTTGCCGTTGATCGACACCGGGCGGCCCTGGTCGAAGCCGATCGTCACGTCCTCGGCGGGGATCTCGACCGAGGGGTCCCAGAACCGCACGCCCATGATCGGCTCCACGGTCTCCACGCCGGTGTCCAGGTGCTCCAGGGTCTTGGCCTCGTGCGTGGCACCCCAGATGTTGGCGTCGGTGGAGTACGCCTTCTCCGTGCTGTCGCGGTAGGGCAGGTCGTGCGCGACCAGCCACTCCGACATCTCCTTGCGCCCGCCCAGCTCGGTCACGAAGTCCGCGTCCAGCCAGGGCTTGTAGATCCGCAGCTGCGGGTTGGCGAGCAGGCCGTAGCGGTAGAACCGCTCGATGTCGTTGCCCTTGAAGGTGGAGCCGTCGCCCCAGATCTGCACGTCGTCCTCGAGCATCGCGCGTACCAGCAGGGTGCCCGTGACGGCGCGGCCGAGCGGCGTGGTGTTGAAGTACGCACGGCCGCCCGAGCGGATGTGGAACGCGCCGCAGGTCAGCGCGGCCAGCCCCTCCTCGACCAGCGCCGCGCGGCAGTCGACCAGGCGCGCGATCTCGGCGCCGTAGGTCTTCGCGCGGCCGGGGACGGAGGCGATGTCGGGCTCGTCGTACTGGCCGATGTCGGCGGTGTAGGTGCACGGGACGGCGCCCTTGTCACGCATCCACGCGACCGCGACGGAGGTGTCGAGGCCGCCCGAGAAGGCGATGCCGACGCGCTCGCCGGCGGGCAGGGAGGTGAGAACCTTAGACATAGGAAGATTATGCATGACTCCGCATGATCATGCAATGTGCTCCCGGTACGGTCCCCCGTGCGGCCCCCGCTGCGGCCCCGGCGCGGGTCAGCCCACCGTCCAGGGGCGGAGCTTCTCGGGGTTGCGTACGGCCCAGATGCGCGTGATCCGGTCCCCGACCACGTCGAACGCCAGCACCGAGCGGGTGACCCCGTCCTGCTGGACCACCAGGCCGGGCTGGCCGTTGACGGTGCGCTCCAGGATCGTCTGCGCGGGCACCCGCTCGACGGTGGCCAGGAGGTAGCGCGCGATCTCCTCGCCGCCACGGGTGATCCGGGTCGCCGCGGTGACGAGGCCGCCGCCGTCCGCGAGCCCCGTCGCGTCGGGGTCGAGGAGGTTGATGAGGGCGTGGATGTCTTTGGCTTCCCAGGCTTGTTTGAAGTGGCGGACGGTTTGGGTGCGTTGGGCGGGGGGTGGTGCTGGGGTCTGGGCGGTGCGCAGGCGGCGGCGGGCGGAGGAGGCGAGTTGGCGGCAGGCGGCGGGGCTGCGGCCGACGATGGTGGCGACTTCGGCGAAGGGGTAGCGGAAGACGTCGTGGAGGATGAAGGCGACGCGTTCGGCGGGGGTCATGGAGTCGAGGACGACGAGGAAGGCCATGTTGACGGATTCGTCGAGGGTGACGTGGTCGGCGGGGTCGGTGGTGGTGCTGCCGGGGGTGGGGGTGCGTTCGGTGTGGTCGGGGAGGGGTTCGGGAATCCAGTCGCCGACGTAGCTTTCGCGGCGGGCGCGTGCGGAGCGCAGCAGGTCGAAGCAGATGCGGCTGGTGACGGTGGTGAGCCAGCCGCCGGGGGAGGTGATGGCCTCGCGTTCGGTGGGGGTCATGGCGTACCAGCGGGTGCAGGCTTCCTGGACGACGTCCTCGGCGTCGGTCAGGGAGCCCAGCAGGCGGTAGGCGAGATTGATCAGCTGCCGCCGCTCACCCATGATCGCGTTCAGGCTCGCATCAGGCCGGACGTTCCCCTGCTCGGTCCTGGTCTCCATCGTGTCGCCGGCTCCCTCGGTCGCGTCTGCCTCACCTGTCCGACACGACAGGGCACCGATCTGTGAGGCGGGGCGCCCACCTCACATTCCACCGGGCCGCGCTGTCGTACGGCTGAGACGCACACCCACCACGGCGAACAGGAACCCGGTGATCGCATGCCCCGCCTCCCCGTCCCGCGAGCGTGCCCGGACGGGCACGGACGCCTCCCGCAGCACCGTCCCATGGCGGCCCGGCCGCACCGCGTACCGGCCCCGGCACGAGGCGGCGTGAACCGGTGAGCGACTTTCAGGCCCTCGCCGACCGCGTCGGGATCGAGGCGCTGCGCGGCGAGTTCACCGACGCGGTGATGATGCGCGACCGGGCACGCCTGGCGTCGCTGTTCACCCCGGACGGCGTGCTGCGGATGCCCGACATCCCCGTCGAGCAGATCGGCCGCGAGGCGATCCGCACCGGGGGCGAGCAGCTCCAGGCGCGGTGGGACTTCTTCGTACAGACCACACACCCGGGCGTGATCCGGCTCGACGGCGACACCGCGACCGGCCGCGCCTACCTCCAGGAACTGGGGCGCGACCTCGACGGCCGCCAAGGGCTGAACTACGCCCTCTACCACGACCGCTACCAGCGCACTCCGGACGGCTGGCGGTTCGCCGAACGGGTCTACGAGATCAGGTACGCGGACACCAGCCCCCTGACGGGATCGGCGCCCCAGCGAACCGACCCCGCCCGCCCCACACCGCACCACCCCGTCCCGAGCAGCCCAGGAGAAGCCATGACCACCTCGACTTCCGCGCCGGTGTTCACCGAACCGGCCTCTGAGCGGAGCCTGGAGCGGACCGCCGCCGCGCTGACGGCCCGCGGCTTCGCCGTAGAAATCCTCGACGACGCCGCTGCCGCCCGTACCCGTGTGGGCGAGCTGCTGGACGAGGGCACCAGCGTGTTCACCTCGGCCAGCGAGACCCTCCGCCTCTCCGGCATCGAGGAGGACGTCAACACCGGCGGTCGCTACCAGGCCCTCAAACCAAAGGTGCTGGCGATGGACCGCGCCACCCGCGCCGACGACATCCGACGGCTGCTCGCCAGCCCCGACGTCGTCCTGGGCAGCGTCGCCGCCGTCACCGAGACCGGCTCCCTCGTGGTCGCCTCCGGCAGCGGAAGCCAGCTTCCCGCCTACGCGGGCGGCGCGGCCCGGGCGATCTGGATCGTCGGGGCGCAGAAGGTGGTGCCTGATCTGGAGACCGCGCTGCGGCGCGTCGAGGACCACTGCCTCCCGCTGGAGAGCGCCCGCACCCAGGAGGCGTACGGGGCGCCCAGCGCCGTCAACCGCCTGCTCCTCCTCCACGCGGAACACCGGCCGGGGCGCGGCACGGTCCTGTTGCTCCGCGAAGCCGTCGGATTCTGACGCCGCGAAGAGCCGTGCCGGTCGCACCCGACCGGCACGCCGTCGTCGCTCGCACGTGCCAGGCGTCGCACAGCAGCCGACATGTGACGCCAGGCCCCAGGGGGCGTGGCTGACGGCACAGCGCTCAGCCGAGCAGGGCCGCGGTGATCTGCCGGGTGGTCTGCGCGGCGACGCGGGGGCTGACGGCGGCGTAGCAGGTGTAGGCGTTCAGACCGGTGGCCAGGGCCCAGCCGCGGCCCCGCAGCCAGGTGGCGTCGTCCACGCCGAGCGTGTCGCGGAAGACGGCCCGGCTGGTAGGGGTCATCAGGGTGAAGGCGATCGTCAGGTCGGGGGCCGGGTCGCCGATGCCGAGTTCGCCGAAGTCGAGGACGGCGCTGAGGCGGCCGTCGACCGTCAGCAGGTTGCCGGTGTGGAAGTCGCCGTGAAACCAGACCGGCGGGCGGTGCCACCCGGGCGCGCTCAGCGCCGCCTCCCACAGGCGGATCATCGCCTCGGCGTCGAAGACGCCGCCCAACTCGGCGATCGCGGCCCGCGTCTCACCGTCCCGGTCGGACAGCGGCGCTCCGGTGAGGTCCTCGCCGGTCTCCCCGGGCGTGAGCCGCTGGAGGGCGGCCAGGAACTGCGCCAGTCCGACAGCGGCGTCGGTGGAGTCCGCCAACGCCTCGACGGTCGCCACCTCGCCGTCCATCCAGCGGGACACCGCCCATGGCCACGGATAGCCGGACCCGGGCTCACCCACCCCCTCCAGCACCGGGACGGCCAGGGGCAGGTGCGGGGAGAGCCGCGGCAGCCACCGGGACTCCTTCCTCGCCTGCCCGATCGCTCCCGCGTGGCGGGGGAGCCGCACGGACAGCTCTCCGCCCAGCCGGTAGATCACATGATCGGAGCCGGCCGGTTCGAGCAGCCGCAGCGGAAGCCCCGCCCACTGCGGGAACTGGGTGTCGACCAGGCGCCTGACCAGTGCGGCATCGATGTCGGGACGGGTGTCCGAGGTGTTCGGGGTCATCACGTGCGATTCCTGTGCTCGGCCCGCTCCGTGCGGCGGGCGGCCGGGGCCATCACACTCTGCCGCGCCCCCCTCTGTCGAGCGCATTCCGCACCGCACGCACGCTCCGCGGCGCCCGGCGGGCCGCCCTCAGCGCCACGGGTCGAGGCCGTGCGTGCTCGGCGTGGCGTCAGCCGCAGGCGGCACCGGCACTCGCGCCGCTCACCCTGGCGGCATCGCTGATCCTCACGCCGGACGGCAACGCCCGGGCGCCGCACGCTCTTCCGCCGATGCGCCGCGATCCTCGTCCGCGCCCGCCACCGCGTAACCCGGTACGGACGGCCAGCGAACCGTCAACACCACCGATTCCTCCGCCGCGTACCACGAGTGGTCCACTCCGCGACCCCACACGACGTAGTCGCCCCGCTGCTCCAGGACGACGCTGCGGCCCGGGAGTTCGACGTGGAAGCGACCGCTGATGAGGACCAGCAGGGCAGTGCGTTCCTCGCCCTTGACCCACTCCGCCCGCTCGTCGCCGCGCGGGTGGACGCCCCACTTGATCTCCACGGCCTCGCTGTGCCGCGGGTCGCCGGGGTCCTTGAAGTGCCCGAGGAGCCATCCGCGGTCCAGGGCCGCGTCCTCGCCCGCGTTGCCCACGTACACACCGTTGTTCACGCTCTCCTCCACACGCTCGCCACCATGGTACTTTCGGCGGCGCCGTACGCCGCGCACCGAGGAGGTGAGACCGATCCACGCTCTGACAGGTCGGGACTCCCTCTCTCACACGGCTCGGGGAGTGCCCGCACAAGGCATCCCGAAAGGCCGGACACGCCATGCGCCTCACTTCTCCCTCTCCCTCGTCCTCCTCCGACGGCGTCCGCGAACAGCTCTTCACCCTCGATGAGATTCCCGGGGCACTGTGGACGCCGGAAGGTGCCACAGGTCCGCGACCCCTGGTCCTGCTGGGACACGGCGGCGGCCGGCACAAGAAGTCCCCGGACATCGCGACCCGCGCGCGCCGTCTCGTACTCGACGGCGGCTTCGCGGTGGTGGCGGTCGACGTGCCCGGCCACGGCGACCGTCCCACGGACGAGGAGTACGACCGGATCGCCGCGAAGAACCAGGCACGCGTGGCAGCCGGCGAGGAACTGGCCCCGCTGATCGCCGGGTTCCAGGCGCTCGTGGCCCGCCGCTCCGTCCCGGAGTGGCGGGCTGTTCTGGCGGCGGTCCGGGAACTCGCGCACGTCGGCACCGGCCCGGTGGGCTACTGGGGGGTGTCGCTGGGGTGCGGGCTCGGCGTTCCCTTCGTCGCCGCCGAGCCCCGGGTCCGCGCGGCGGTGCTGGGCCTGGGCGGGGCGGCGGCGGGCTCGGGCTCGGGCTCGGCGTTGGCTTCGGCCGCAGCCAGGATCACCGTGCCGGTGGAGTTCCTGCTGCAATGGGACGACGAGCGGGTACCGCGGGCCGACGCCTTGGCCCTGTTCGACGCCCTGGCCTCCGAAGAGAAGACGCTCCACGCCTACCCCGGCACGCACGGACAGCTCCCCGCCCGCGAACTGGACAGCACGGTGCGGTTCTTCACCCGGCAACTCGGCTGAGCCCGCCGAGGCCGTGCTCACCGCAGGGTGAGCGCGGTCTCGGCGGCGAGGCGGGTCAGCTTCTCGGGGTTGCGGACGTAGTAGACGCCCGTGATGAGGCCGTCCTCGACGCGCATCGCCATGATGCCGTCGATCTCGTCGTCCAGGCGCAGGACCAGTCCGGGGTTGCCGTTGACCACGGTGGACGTGCAGGTGATCGTCGCCTCGACCTTGCTGGAGCCGCCGAGGTAGAAGCGGACCAGCGTGTCGGCGCCGTGCACCGGGCGCGGTGTGGCCTGCCGCAGCCCGCCGCCGTCGCTGACCACGACGACGTCGGGGGCCAGTACGTCCAGGAGGGCCTGGGGGTCCCGTGACTCCAGCGCGCGGCGGAAGGACTCCACCACCGCCCGCGCCTCGCCCGGGGAGACCTTCCGGCGGGGGCGCCGGGCGTCGACGTGTCTGCGGGCGCGGTGCGCGATCTGCCGTACGGCTGCCGGGCTCTTGCCGACGGCCGCCGCGATCTCGTCGTAGGCCACGTCGAAGACCTCGCGCAGCACGAACACCGCCCGCTCGGTCGGCGCCAGCGTCTCCAGGACGAGCATCAGCGCCATCGAGACGCTCTCGGCGAGTTCGACGTCCTCGGCCACGTCCGGCGTGGTGAGCAGCGGCTCGGGCAGCCAGGAGCCGACGTAAGACTCCCGGCGGCGCTTGACCGTGCGCAGCCGGTTGAGCGCCTGGCGGGTCGTGATCCGGACCAGGTAGGCGCGCTGGTCGTGCACCTGGTTCAGGTCGACCTCGACCCAGCGCAGCCAGGTCTCCTGGAGGACGTCCTCGGAGTCGGCGGCCGAGCCGAGCATCTCGTAGGCGACGGTGAAGAGCAGGTTGCGGTAGGCGACAAAGGTCGCGGTCGCCGGGTCGGCGGCGTGCTCGGTCATGGCGTGGTGCCCTCTTCTCCTCGCTCGGTTCGGTCGCCTGACGGGCGCGCGGCGTCAGCTGCGGCACCTCCCGCCCCGGCTTCGCCGGGAGGCGCCCCCTGCGTGGCCGGAACCTCCGCATACACCCAGTATGCGGACGTTCCCTCGCCTTGCGGGGCACCGCGGCTGACGCCGCGCGCTGATCCACCACGCATCATGGGCAGCCCTCAGTCCCGCCCGGCGGCGGCCGACGGCTCGTTGTGCCTGCCGTGGCCGTCGTGCCCGTCGCGCCTCTCGCGCAGCACCTTCCGGCGCAGCTCGCCCTTGGGCCAGGAGTGCGAGCCGGGCTTGCGTGCCTCGTCCACCAGATGCTTGACGCTGGCCCGGCAGGACAGCTCCTTGAGCTTCGTGCCCACGGGCCCTCCGAGGTAGAACCTCATGGCGGTGTCGTCCTTGTGGGCGAGTTGGAAGATGCCGCCGTGGCGGCCCAGGCTGACGCACATGGCGGGGAACGACAGGTTGACGGGCGCGGGCCGCTCGCCCGCGATCCGGTGGAGCACCGTGTCGGCGGCGTGTGCGCCCAGGCAGCCCGCGGCGTACGCGCTCATCCGGAACGGCAGGTCGGAGGGCGCCGCGCAGTCCCCGGCCGCCACGATGCGCTCGTCGTCCACGCTGGTCAGCGTCTCGTCGGTGAGCAGGCGGCCCGCGGCGTCGGTGCTCAGCCCGCTGTGCGCGGCCAGTTGGGGCACGCCGAAGCCGACGGTCCACACGGTCAGCGCGCTCGGCACCTCGCGGCCGTCACCGAGGCGCACGGCGTCCTGGGTCACGGCCGTGACCTTCGTGCCGGGGCCGTCGAGCACGGTCAGACCGAGTCCGGCGAGCCGTCTGGCGGCCGTGCGCCGAGCCCGGGGGTGCAGGTACGGGCCGAGGTCGCCGCCGCAGACCAGGGTCACCCGGCGGCCCCCTTCGGCCAGTTCGGCTGCGGTCTCGATGCCGGTCGGTCCCGCGCCGACGACCGTCACCGGGGCCGGTGCGGGCGTGGCGTCCAGGAGCGACCGCAGGTGCCGCGCCGCCTCCAGGGTCGCGACCGGGTGGGCGTACTCGGCCGCCCCGGGCACGTCTCGTACGGCGCCGTGGCTGCCCACCGCGTAGATCAGGCGGTCGTAGCCGAGGGTGCGCCCGCTCGCCAGGGCGACCGCGCGGCCGGCCGCGTCGATCCGGGTGGCGGTGTCGAGTTCCAGGCCCACCCTCTGGGCCAGGACCTCGCGGTAGTCGACGACCGCGTCGTGCGAGCCGCCCACCAGCTGGTGGAGGCGGAGCCGCGGGACGAAGGCCGGGCGCGGGTTGAGCACGGTCACGGTCACGTCGTCGCGGCGCGTCAGCCGGTTCGCGGCCATGACGCCCGCGTATCCGCCGCCGACCACGACCACCTCGGTGTTCTCGGGCATGGTGCCTCCTCCGTTCAGGGGGTTCGGTCTGGAGACACCGGGCGGCCGGTTGCTGTGACAGTTCGCGCCTCGGATCACCCGGCGTGAACCGTTCGGGACGGTCTGGTCACTCTGTGTCGCCCGTCTCGCGTTCCGCCCGGCCGAGGCCGCTGTTGTAGCCCGTGTCGGCTGCGCCGAAGACCTCCTGGGGCCGCCCGCCCGTGGTGCGCCCCTCTTCCTGGGAGATGCCGAGTTCGTCGGCCCGGGCACGGAGCAGAGTCTGAGTGGTCTTCTTCTCGTCCCCGGCGAACAGGTCGATGAGCTGGTCGGAGGTTCTGCCGGACAGTTCGGCGTTCGCGTCGTTCGCCTGGTCGCTCGTCCAGACGTCGACCAGGCGCTGTGCCGCGTCGCCGACATAGGGGAAGCCCGTGATCGGAGCACCGATCTCGTGGTATTTGAGCTTGGCGTCCCAGTTGTTCTGGAATTCCTCGTCGCTCCGGTGATCTCCGAGCACGTCCGCGCGGACCCGGTCGATCACCCCCAGCGTCCGGCCGCTCTCCTCGGCGGTGCCGACGGCGCTGTCGGGGCTCTGGCCGGAGGGACGGGCGGTGAAATCACCGCGGTCCAGTTCGCTGATGCGGCGGGCGGATTCGGAGACCTGCGAGTCGTGGATCACCTTGAAGGCGTCGGCGTCCTCGGAGGCGCCCCGGATGAACTGGGTCAGCGCCTTGTGCTCGATGTCCAGACCGTTCGCACCGGTGGGATAGTCCCCCCGCTTTCCGAGGATCTCGTGCACGTCCTCCGGATAGGCGGAGAGAGCCGCCGCCATGTTCCCCCGGACGCCCTCGGGCATCGCCCCCTGGTCGACGCGGGTGACCTCGGCGTACTCGGTCACCATCGCCTCCATCACCCGGATTTCCGCCGGATCGTGCGGGCCGATCGACTCCGGCGGCGCAGCGCCGGGCACCCGGCCCGTACTGGCCGCCTCCAGCGCGGCCCCGAATCCCTCGTGCGTGAACTCCGGGCCGCCGATGAAGCCGAATCCGTCGAACTGGGAGCGCTTGACGAGGTGCGCGAGACGGTTGTTCTGCCCGCCCTCCTCGCCTTCCAGACCGGGCAGGGAGGCGTGCGGCGCGGCGGCGGGGTCGAGATACGACGTGGCCGCGCCCGGCTGCCGGCTCATCACCTCCAGCAGGGTGTCCACCGGGTCGTGCGCGACCCAGTCGTTCCCGTCGGGGTCGCCCCAGGCACCCAGGTCCTGGTGCTGGGCGGCCAGCACGTCGTCCGTCATGTCGTGCAGGAACCGCTCCGAGAAGCCGTCACCCCGGCGCATGAGGGTCGCCAGGCTCTGATAGCCGTGTACCTGCTCCTGGAGCAGGAACCGCTTCGGCCCCTGCGGGAGGACGCCCTGTTCCCGCACGTCCGTGCGCCAGTCCTGGTAGAACGTTTCCCAGCGGGCCCGCGCGCGGTCGTACGACGGCCCGCTGAGGTAGTCCGCGCGGCGCGGCTCGCGGGTGGCCGAGTCCAGCGAGGTGGCGAGCGCCTTGGACAGCTCCAGGTACTGGCTCCTGCGCTGGGGGTCGCCCTTGTGGGAGAACGGGTCGTTCAGGGAGTTGGTGAGGGTGAAGACACCGTCGGCGCCCAGGGAGTTGAGCAGCGTCCGGCTGTAGGCGGAGTTCCCGGAGTTGTCGCGCATGAGCCGCCGGAACTCCGTGACCTCCTGCGCGGAGAGTTTCTCGCCGGAATTCAGCTTCGTGCCCAGGTCCGCGCCGCGCTCTCCCTCGTACTGCTCGACGTCGCCCTTGGCCTGGCTGTTGAAGCCGCGGGAGGAGCCCTTTCCGTCGCGGTCCACGGTGACGGATCTGAGGGCGAGTTTCACGCCGTGGTCCGCGTCCGAGACCGCCTGGACGGCGTCCTTGACGTGCGCGGTCCAGCGCTGCTCCAGCTCCTGCCGGGCGCGGGGGTGAGCCGTCAGCCACTCCGACTCCTCCTCGCTCACCTTGGTGAGGTCGCAGGCGCAGCTGCCGTCCGAGCTGACCTTCATGTGCGCCTCGGCGGCGGCGTCCCGTGCCTCCACGACCTTCCTCTTGAGGGCGCTCAGCTGGGTGTGGGCGTCGTCGAGCAGCCGGCCGATCGCCTTCGCCTGGTTCCTGGCACCCAGGAACTCGTGGAAGGTGACGGTGGAGGACCGCTCGAACTCCTGCGCCGTCAGCCCGCCCCAGGCGCTGGAGACCGGATTCTTGACATGGGTCTCGTAGTCGGTCCGCAGTTCGCCGAAACGGGTCCCCATGGCCTTCCACGCTTTGGCCGCCTCCGCCAGGGTGGCGAGATCGGCGTGCATGACGTCGTAGTAGGTGAGTGCCATGTCGCCGCTCCTCACAGATCCGCGAGGGGACTGCGCGCGAAGGCGCCGCCGTGGCGGGTGTCGAAGTCCGCCTTCAGGCCGTGTTCGTGGGCGGCGAAGACCACGAAGCTGGACCGTATGGACCTCCGTTCCCCGTTCAGCCGGTCGCTGAGCGCTTTCAACTGCCGCTCCCATTCCTTCAGGCAGTGCGTGAGCCCGGCCGGGGTCTCCCAGCCGACGAGCGCCCCCGCGCCCGAGGCGCTGGCGTGGTGGCCGCCGCCGGCCACGGCCTCGGACGACGTGTCCGCGCCGGTCCCGGCCCGGGTCACGGCCGGGCCGAGGGTCTCCTCGATGTAGGTGGACGCCGTCCGCTCGTCGCGCAGCAGGAACAGGTCGCCGTCACGGCCGCTGCCACTGCCGGCGGCGCCTCCGGCCGCAGGCGCCTGGTCGAGCTGGGCGGGCCGCCGGGCGGTGGCGGCGGCGGTGTGCTGGGCCCAGACATCGTCGAAGGACATGGGGTCTCCCCTCCGGTCTCCTGGTCGGGTGTCGGCCCTGCGGAGGGGCGCCGCGCCGGACGTACGGCGTGGCGCGAGGTGCGGGGCTCGTGCATGGGATGCCACGAGCGGGCCGGAATGTGACATGGGCGCCCCGGCACCGCGTGTGAGCCGCGTCTCTACCGCTCAGTCCTCGTTCCACGCCGCCACCAGCCCGGCGAGCGCGTCGACGGCCTCTTGGGTGTCGCGGCCGTCGTCCGCGCGGGCGTGCCGGGCCAGTTCGAGGTGGACGAAGCCGGCGTGTTCGCGCTGGGCCGTGCGGCCCTGGACGTTGGTCGTGCCCTCCAGCGGGCAGCGTGCCGCCCACGCCCGGCAGACCCGCAGCCCGTCGTCGTCCATGCGGTCGGCCATGGCGGCGACTTCGGCGGGCGCGGCCTCGACGGCGCCGGTGGAGACGACGGCGTCGTAGGGGCGGTCGGCGGAGTCGGCGAAACCGTGCAGCTGGACACCGGGCACGCCGCGCTTCTGCAACTCCACGACGACCGTGTGGAAGGCGCTGTCCTCGCGGTGGGCCGCGTCGGCGGCGCCCTCGTCCTGGCCGGCCCGGCGGTGCGCGCCGGCCAGGACGAGGGCGCCGCCGGGATGGCCCTCCAGGAGCCGGACGCCGAGGGCCTCGGTGGAACGGTCGGAGACGGGGTGCGGGACCTGGGCGTTCCACCGGACGGCGGAGTCGGCGTTCAGGTACAGGCGGCCCCAGCGGGTGCTCTCGCCGTTGCCGGTGGCGGCGATCTCGTCGTAGCGGCGGCCGGAGTCGGTGTCGGTGAGGCGCGTGAGTCCCAGGCCGAGCGGCGCGAGCTGCCGTTCCGCCTCCTTGGCGTCGCCCGCAAGGAGGCTCCCGACGGCGTTCGCCAGCCGCGCGCGCTGCGCCTGGCTGGGCGGAGTGTAGGGAGAGTCGGCGCGGAACGTCGCCGTCCAGCCGAGGATGCGGCTGCGCAGGTCGACCAGTTCCCCCGCGCGCGAGGCGGAGTCCTCCGACGTCGGGGACGTGTCGGCCTGGCAGCCGAACAAAGTCAGGAGCAAACCTATTTGCGCGGAAATGCGTAGAAAAAGTGACCGTCTCGTGATGGCAATCCGGCGATCGCTTGTTAGGGGCATGCAAATATTACGTGGTGACATTCCGTAAGTCTCTCCATAGAGGTCGCTTGCTCGCGGCACTGGCGATAGCCACCGGCCTGATCGTGTCGTGCGGCTCCGGGAACGCACAGACGCGCTCCAAGGCCGACGGCCGCAGCTTCACCGTCGCTGCGGGCGGTGATGTCCTGATCCATCCGGAACTGGTCGAGCAGGCCGCCGCGGACGCCGAGGAGACCGGGCGCGGAGAGGCTGGACTGGACTTCGGGCCGCTGCTCGCCGGGCTCAAGCCCGTGATCAGCAAGGCCGACCTGGCGATCTGCCACCTGGAGACGCCCGTCGGGAAGCCCGAAGGGCCGTTCGAGGGGTACCCGGAGTTCCTGGTCCCGCCGCAGATTCTGACCAGCCTGAAGGACGTGGGGTACGACACCTGCTCGACGGCCTCCAACCACACCTTCGACCACGGGCTCAAAGCGGTGCGCCGCACGCTGGACGCCATGGACGAAGAGGGTCTCGGGCACACCGGGTCGGCGCGTACGCCGAAGGAGGCGGCGCAGGCCAACATCCGCGAAGTCAACGGCGTCAAGGTCGCCCACCTCTCCTACTCCTGGGAGTCCTTCCTCAACCCGACGCCCGAGAAGGAGAGCTGGGCCTTCAACCGCTCCAGTGCGGACGAGGTCAAGAAGGCCGAGCAACGGGCCCTCGACAAAGGTGCCGAGGTGGTGATCCTCTCCCTGCACTGGGGCCTGGAGCACTACAACGAGCCGAGCGTCCCGCAGTTGCGCCTGGCCCAGCGGATCACCGAGGAGACCGGGGTCGACCTGGTGATCGGGCACCACTCCCACGTGGTCCAGCCGATCCAGAAGGTCAACGGCACCTGGGTCGCCTACAGCCTCGGCAACCAGGTGGCCCGGCATTCCTCACCGACCGGGCTCACCGAGGAGGGGGCCGTCGGCTGGTTCGAGTTCCGTGAGACCGCCGACGGCTGGGACGTCTCCGCCCGCTACCGCACCACGCTGATGGACATCCCGCCCGAACTCGAGGCCGGGGAGAAGGCGCCCGCGGGCGCGGTCGAGGACCTGCGGGTGGTGGACGTCCAGCGGGTGCTGGAGGACCCCGAAGGGCTGTCCGACGACCGGATCGCCCGCTACCGGCTGGCCGAGGACCGCACCCGCGGCTTCCTCTACAACCGCGGCGCGCCCGGCGGCGACGGCCTGAAGCGGTTGGCGCCGCAGGAGTGATCAGGACCACACCTCCGCCCATGCCGACGGATGCAACCTTGCCGGCGTTCGTCAGTCCTCTCTGTGACGCTGTCCCGCCGCCTCGCGGCCACGGTGCTTCCCGCGAGCGCTGAGCATCCGCAGTGACCAAGGAAGAAGACCGGTGACCTCGACTCCTGCCATGCGCCCCGTGCCGAAGGGCCGACGGCGCAGCCGCAGACGCGCGGACATGCCGCTGCTGGGCGGTGTCCGGCCGCCGATCGCGCTGCTGTTCGTGCTGGTCCTCGCCCTCGCGGGACTCACGGCCAAGGTGCTGGGACCGAGCGCGGACCCGGTCGTACCGAAGGCGGTGCTCACCTCTCAGGAGTACTTCGCCCAGGACGGGGCCATCGCCCTGCGCGCCTCGATCGACGAGCGGGTCACGGACCTCGAACGCACCGCCACCGCGCTGAACGCGGGCGGCGGGACGGCCCCCGAGCGCGTGCTGTCGGACCTGGGCAAGGCGTACCAGAAGTGGACCGGCACCACCGTCCTGGACCTGGAGAGCGGCAAGGTGCTGGCCGCCCGCGGGGAGCGCATCCCGCTCGCCTGGCTGGACGAGGACGTCCTCACCGGCGATCAGGCGCTCACCCCGCGCATGGTGCGGCTGGAGACCGGTGACGTGCGCCTGATGACGATGGCTGTGCTGGAGGGGAAGGAGGGGAAGGAAGGCAACGGGGGAGCGCAGCAGCTGCTGATCGCCTCCAACAGCCTGTCCGTGCCCGCCATCAACCTGGGCCCCTTCCGGAGCATGGCCGTCGTCGCACGGGGCGGCGAGGTCCTCGCCACCGCGGGCTTCGAGCAGTCCGAGACGCTCAACTCGGACGCGGAGCGCGAGGAACTCGCCTTCCTCCAGAAGCAGATGACCCGCCTGTCCGACCGGGCAGCCAAGGAGAGCGAGCAGAATCCCCTCAGCGCCCGGGAGCCAGGCTCCCGCGGCTATCCCGGCGTCAGCGGAACCCTGCTGGGCGAGGACTACAACGGCCGCGTCGCCACGGCCGGATACGCCTCCCTCGCCGCCTCCGACCCGGAGGACGGGGAGAGCGTCGCGGCCGGCCTCGGCCTCACGGTCGTTGCCATGCTCCCCGTGGTGCAGGAGCAGGCCGGTACCGAGGACAGCCGGCAGCTCTTCGGCCTGCTGGCGGCGGGCGGCCTGGTCCTGCTCGGCCTGCTCGCGGTCACCGTGCTGTGGGTGACCGTGCAGCGTCCGCTGATCGCCCTGTTCCTGGAGTCCCGACGGCTCGCCCGCGGCGACCTGGTCCGCCCCGTCACGGTGCCCCGCTGGGGTGAGGCCGCCCGCATCGGCGCGGCGCTGGAACGCACCCGCGGCCAGCTCGGCGGCGCGAGCGCCACCCCGGCCCGCCCGGCAGGCAGGCTCCGGGGCGGCGTGCGCGGGCCGCTGGCGCTGACGGCGGTGCTCCTGCTGCTGTGGTGCGTCCCGGTCGGTCTGCTGCTCAACCGTACGGACGGGACCGTCAGCATCCCCGCCACCATGGTCAACGACCAGCGCGACCGTACCGACCTGGTCGCCGACCGGGTCCGCCGGGCGCTGAACGAGGCCCAGGCCGACCTCGTCGCCACCTCACGCCTGCTCGACCCCGACGACCGCGCCGCCACCGAGACGCTGCTGACGGACGCCCTGCGCGAGCACACCCGCTACCAGGCGCTGTACGTCGTGGGCGAGGGCGGCGACCTCGTCGCCCGGGTCGGCGGCGACCCCCACGAGTGGAGCGCGAGGAAGGACCGGGCACTGGTGCGCGTCTCGGGCAAGGGCGGGAAGAGGCCCGTCGTCCAGGTCGGGGCGCCCGTGCCGGAGGAGTCGGACCTCACCCTCGTCGGCGAGGTGCGGGTGGAGTTCCTCAACTCGCTGCTGAAGCGGCCCGGCCTCGGCGAGGTCCGGATCGTCGACGCCGACGTGCGGACCCTCGCCGCCAACGACGGCTTCCTCGCCTTCGAAGGGCTGCCCGACGACGCGCTGCCCGACCTGGTGCGCGCCGGCAACGTGCGCGTGGGCACCGGGCCCGTGGAGAACGGCCTGCTCCTGCGGGACAGCGGCTCCGTCACCGTCGCCGCCGCGGCGCCGTTCACCGGCGGCGGCGTCGCCTCCGAACTCGGCTGGACCGTCGTGAGCTGGCAGAACGCCGACGACTTCGAGATCACCGCCTACGAGCGCGAGGACCGCAGCGTGCTCGCCGGTCTGCTCGGCCTCGCGCTGATCGTGGTCTGCCTGGGCTGGACACACCTCGTCGTCGTACGCCCCCTGCGGGCCCTGGCGGCCAACGCCGAGAAGCTCGCCGACGGCGACCTCAAGAGCGTGCACTACCCCATCTACCAGGACGAGGTGGGCGCCGTCGTCCGGAGCCTCGAACTGATTCGCCAGCAGTTGCAGGCCCGCCGGCTCCACCAGGCGCGCAGGCCCGCCGAGTCCCGGCCCGGCGCCGGAGGAAGGTGACCAGGCGTGCTCTATCTCTACTTCGTCGTGCTGACCGGCAGTCTGTTCCTGTTCGTCGCGGGCATCGTGGAGCAGCGCCGGCACTACGCCGCGCTGCACACCATCCCCTCGCGGGTGCTCGTCAACGGCATCCGCGGCAAGTCCTCCATCACCCGCCTGTGCGCGGGCGCGCTTCGCGGCGGTGACCTGGTCACCGTCGCCAAGACGACCGGGACGGCGGCCCGCTTCATCCACCCCGACGCCACCGAGGAGCCGGTCTACCGCAAGTTCGGCATCGCCAACGTGGTGGAGCAGATCGGCATCGTCCGCCGGGCCGCCACCTACCGGCCCGACGCGCTCGTCATCGAGTGCATGGCCGTGATGCCGGCGCTCCAGGAGGTCAACCAGAGCAAACTGATCCGCTCCACCATCGGTGTGCTGTGCAACGTCCGCGAGGACCACCTCGCCGAGATGGGCCCCACCCTCGACGACGTGGCCCGCTCGCTGTGCCGCTCGATGCCCCATGACGGCATCTGCGTCACCGCCGAGAAGGAGCGCTTCTCCATCCTCCAGGAGGAGGCGGACGCCCGGAACTGCCAGTTGATCTACGCCGACCCGGAGACCGTCAGCGGCGAGGAGCTGCGCGGATTCAGCTGGTTCACCTTCAAGGAGAACGTGGCGATCGCCCTGGTCGTCGCCGCCCTGCTCGGGGTGGAGCGCGAGGTCGCCCTCCAGGGAATGTACGACGCCCCGCCGGACCCGGGCGTGCTCTCCGTGGAGCGCTACGTGGCCCCCGACGGCAAGCGGCTCGCCTTCGCCAACGTCTTCGCGGCCAACGACCCCGAGTCGACGCTGATGAACATCAACCAGCTCCTCGACCTCGGTGCCGTCCGCCGCCCCCTGAACGTGGTGATCAACTGTCGCCCCGACCGCGTCGAGCGCAACGGGCAGATGGGCGAGATCATCCCTGACCTCCAGCCCGACCACGTCTTCGTCATCGGGCACCCGGCCAAGAGCGCCATCGACGCCGTCCCCGCCGAGTGGCGGGACCGGACGGTCGACCTGGGCGGCGAGAAGCGGCCCGCCGAGGAGTTCATGCCGGCCCTGCTCGGCCGCATGTCCGACGGCTCCTCCCTGGTGGCCATCGGCAACATCCACGGCCAGGGCGAGGAGTTGCTGGAATACCTCGCCGACCTCCCCGCCGACGAGAGCGGCGCGGACGAGGCCACCCCTGGCCCCGCCGCTGCGGCGACCCCCGCCCATGCCTCCCGCCTGGACCCGTTCGCCTCCTACCCCCCGGCGTACGAGGAGCGCTACCAGGCTTCGCAGACCCAGGAGATCCCGGTGATCCGCGACCCGGCCTGGACAGCGCAGCAGTACGAGCAGCACGGGCGGCACCAGCCCCAGCAGCAGTACCAGCAGTACCAGCAGTACGCCGACGCGCCGCGGCAGCAGCCGTACGAATCCGCCCAGCACACCTGGCCGCCCTACGAAGAGCCGCCCCACGAAGAGCCGTACGACGACGCCCGGAGACCCCGTTGACCACCGCCGCACTGACCCCCGAGATGGCCGCCCTGGGTATCGCCGTGGGGCTGTTCTTCTCGCTGGTGTGCTACCTCACCACCAACCTCTCGCCCGGCGGGATGATCACCCCGGGCTGGCTCGCCCTGACGCTGATCGAGGACGTCCAGCGCGCGGCCATGGTGGTCGGCGTCACCGCCCTCACCTACGGCGGCACCAAAATCATGCAGCGCCTGGTGATCCTCTACGGCAAGCGGCTGTTCGCCTCGGTGGTGCTGCTCGGCGTGCTGCTCCAGGCAACGGTGATGATCCTGCTCTCCCTGGAGTTCCCGCTGCTCTACGGCAACCAGACCCTCGGCTTCATCGTGCCGGGCCTGATCGCCTACCAGATGGTGCGCCAGCCCAAGGGCGCCACCCTCCTGGCCACCGGCACGGTCACGCTCCTCGCCTACATCGTCGTCGCCGCCGGGCTGCTGCTCGGCATCATGCCCACCGTCTGAGCCCGCCGCCCGACCGGCGGCCCCCAGAACAACCGAGGAGTAACCGATGGCAGGGAAGAAGAAGTCACGGCCCGTCGTCTCGGGTCTCGTGGTGCTGGCGCTCGTCGCGACCTCCGGCTACCTCACCCTGGAACTGCGCAAGCAGGAGGCCCCCGGGGTGACGGAGGTCCGCAACGTCGGCGTCCTGGAGGGCGAGAAGGGCGGCGGCGACAAGGGCGAGGCCAAGTGGTCCCGGCTGGAGAACCCCGCGCGCTCGGTGCTGCGCGGCGGCGACGGCAAGATCCGGGCGGTCCTCACCGACGGGGCGCGCCTGGCCACCCTCACCGGCCCGGCCCGCACCTTCGTCGAACCCGCCTCGACCGCCTCCAAGGTCTCCACCACGGACTGGGTGCGGCTGATGCCCGAGCCCTGGAAGAAGGGCGCCGAGAAGACGAAGTGGTTCAAAAACTGGTACCGCGAGTTCGAGGACAGCAAGAAGGCCGACCTCTTCGCCATCGCCTTCCAGTACGTGGCCGGCGCCCCGGCGAAGAAGGACGAGCAGGGCGTCACCTACGCCGGCGACGCCGACTTCGGGCCGCTGAACACCTCCGGCAAGGAGGGCGACGACCTGCGCCTTGAGCAGTCCGATTTCTACGACTACCTGAGCCAGGCCTACCCCTTCCGCGACGGCCGGACAGGTAACCCCGAGGCCATGCGGGCCAAGGCCCTGGACTGCTCGGGCTTCATACGCATGGTGCTCGGCTACCGCGCCCGCTACCCGCTGATGTCCTCCGACACCTCCGGCGACGGACTGCCGCGCACCGCCAACGGCATGGCCCGCTCCGACGAGGGCGTGGACGTACTCCCGCTGACCGGGGTGACCGCCGACGACCGGCCCTCCGCCATCGACCAACTCCAGCCCGGCGACCTCGTCTTCTTCAAGCTGGACACCCGCACCAAGGAGCGGCTCGACCACGTCGGTGTGGTGCTCGGCTACGATACCGAGGGCCACCTGATCTTCGTCTCCAGCCGCGAGGAGGTCAACGGGCCGACCATCGGCGACGTCGGCGGCGTCTCCCGGCTTGACGGCAACGGCTATTACGCCAAGACACTGCGCAGCGCCAAGCGGCTGTGACCCCGGCGCGGCTCGCCGGCTGCTGCCGCCGCTCGCCTCACGGCGACGGTGTCCCGGTGCGCCTGATTCCCTGTGCGCACCGACGCCACCTTCCGTCCGTACGTCCTGCGGCTGCGCCGCCGCCGTGTCGACGGCGAGCCGCCCCTCGGCCCGAACAGCGAACTCCTCGGCGAGATCACCAGCGGGAAGCTGTCACGGCGTCCCGGTATCAGCAACGAATGTTGCTCCTCCGTCCCGCTCGATTTCAGCATGGCGACCAGTGATGAGCGGCGCACACCCGCTCTGACCGGTCCTCCAGCCATCCGAGCAAGGAGTTCGCCCATGTGTCTTTCCCCTCCGCGTCCGCCGCGGTCCGCCCGGCAGCCGTCCGTCCGGCCCTCGGGAGGTGTCAGCCGATGAGTGCCGAGGCCGAAGTCCACGACGCGGGTTCCGGGCAGGCGGGTTCCGGCGAGACTGGTCCCGGGAAGGCGGGCGCCAGGCTGCCGTTCGCGGTCTATCTGCTCGCGTTCAGCCTGTTCGCGATGGGCAGCGCCGAGTTCCTGCTCGCCGGCGTACTGCCGGACATCGCCGACGACCTGGACATCTCCCTGTCCGCCGCGGGCGCGCTGATCTCGGCGTTCGCCATCGGCGTGGTGATCGGCGGCCCGCCGCTCGCCGTGCTGACCCTGCGCTGGCCGCGCCGGACCACCTTGGTGGTCTCGCAGCTGGTGTTCGCCGTCGCCGTGGCCGTCGGCATCCTGACGGACAACTTCACCGTGCTGCTGGTCACCCGCTTCCTGGCAGGTCTGGCCTACGCCGGATTCTGGGCGGTCGCCGCGGTCACCGCGATCGGGCTGGTCACCCCGGACCGTACCGCGCGGGCCTCCGGCGTGGTCGTCAGCGGGCTCAGCATCGCCATGGTCGGCGGTGGCCCGGCCGGTGCGCTGCTCAGCCACTTCACGGGCTGGCGGGGCGGGTTCTGGGCCGTGGTCGCCCTGACCGTTCTCGGCGCGATCTCGACGGCCGTCGCCGTGCCCGCGACCCGCGCCGCCGAGGAACCCAGCGTGCGGCGGGAACTGCGCACGATGCGGCAGCCGCAGTTGTGGGTGGTGTACGCGGCCACCCTGCTCAGCACGGCCGCCTACATGATCACCTACAACTACCTCGCGGCGTTCCTGACGGACACCACCGGAATCGACTCCGTCTGGGTGCCCCCGATCCTCGTCCTGTTCGGCGTCGGCGCCTTCGTCGGCATCTCCGTCGGCGGCCGGATCGCCGACGGACGACCACACCACGCACTGCTGATCGGGGCCGTGGGCATCCTCGTCACGTCCATACTGCTCGCCCTGCTCGCCGAGTCGGCTGTCTCGGTCGTCGTCCTCGTCCTGCTCCTGGGCGTCGCCGGATTCGTGCTCAACCCGGCCATCTACGGGCGGGTGTTCACCGTGGCGGCGGAGGCGCCCACCCTCGCCGGAGCCACCGCCGTCTCCATGTTCCAACTCGGCATCAGCGTCGTCCCCGTACTCGCGGGCGTCGCACTGGGGGCCGGTGCCGGTCTCGCGTCGATCCCCTGGCTGGGCGCCGTCCTGGCCGCCGTCACCGTCGCGGTCGTCCTGCTCGACCGGACGATGGCCCGCGACCGGCCTCGCGACCCTGCTGCACACACCCCGTGAACACCCGCTCCGGGGCCGGTGCGTGGTCGGATGCGGGAACGTACGGGCGGTGGCGCCGTCGAGGGCCACCCGCGGTTGCGATCCTGATCAACTGGCGGACGGTCAGCAGCGCGTAGGCCTCCTGGGCGCTGCCGGACCGCATGGTCCGAGCTTCGTCCATGTCACAAGGAGTCACCCTGGAAGGAAGCGCAGGCCGGTCGGAGTGAGGGTGACGCGGCCTCCCAGGGGGTGGTCGGCGAGGTCCTCGACAGCCTGGCGGAGCGCGGCGAGGTCACCGGGCATCCATCCGTACGTACTGCTGTCCTGGCCGGCGCCCAACCGGATGCCGTCCTCGTCGTCGGCAAGCCCGAGCTCCGGCCGGTTTCGGATCAGCGCGTCGAGGAACAGGCCGCGGATTCGGTCGCCGTACCGGCCGGGCAGCACCGGATTCGCGGCGAGCAGTGCGAGGTGTGCGGCTGTGACGTGCGTCAGCGGCCCGGAATGGTGAACGAACCGCATGGCGTCCTGGAGACCCAGCCCGGTGGCGTCGCGAAGCGCGGCGATGCGGTGGATGGTGGAGAGCCCGGTCTCCTCGAACATGGCGAGCACGGCGTCGAGGCCGCGTCCTTCGAGGAGAAGGGCGGCGGACTCAGCTGCGGGGGGCATGGCGGGGAGCGTACCCGTGCATCTCCACCCTCCCCGCCTCGGCCCTCCTGTATACGCGGAACCCGGGGCAGCACCAGGAGACGCCAGGGCCGGTGACACCGCAGCGGGATGTCACCAATAAGTCCTCGGGCGATTCCTCGGCAAGACCCTCCTCCGTCCTCGTCGTCGAAGGGCTCGTGCTCACACGTCCCGGTACGTGGTGTCGTCGGACCGCCGTGCAGAGTCCTTGGGTGCTCGCTGTGACAGACATCGTGGAGAGGGGTGCTGGTCATCAGACTGCCGCCACCCACCTGACCCCCGCATCACCAAGCCCCGCTGCTGCCCTTCCGGGTGGCGGCGGGGGCACCTTGGTCGTGTCAGGGGCCGGGAGTGTTGTTCTACACGTTGCCGCGTTGCCGGTGGAGCATGAGTAGCGCGGTCAAGGCGTTGGCCGACCTCACTTCGCCGCGCTCGATCATGTCGGGCACGGTGTCCAGCGGTACCCATTTCCGGCGTGCTGACTCGATGGCGTCCGCTGGGATTTCCCGTACCTGCTCGGCTGTGTCGGACCAGTACACGCGGTGGTGAGAGGTCGAGGTGGCGTCCGTCGGGCAGGGCGACGTCCGCCATGTTCACGCGCACCCACCGGTTCTCGTAGACAGTGTGCTCCCCAAGGTTCTGCCACACGGACACTGGGAGCTGCGGCCCTGCTTCCCCTTCTGAGACGGATCGCCGCCTACTTGGTCCGGTGGCTGCGCCGGAAGTACCGTGGGCTGCGGCGGCGTTGGACAGCGACTATCCGGACGCGGTGGTCCGGGGCTGATCGACATCCCCGCTTCTTTGCGCACTGGGTCTGAATGTCCAAGCCCGCCCGGGTCTGGTGACCAGGACGAACGAACGGCCAATCGTCACAGGGGAGGTCTCTTGAGCTGGCCGATTCGGCAGGCCTCCTATCCTGCCCGAGGAGGGGCCCCGGAGGCCGGGGCCCCTCAGGGGCATGGGTTCGCCGTCAGGGGCGAACCGGAGCGGCCGGTGTCAGACCTCGGTCGCGGCCCTCTGCGCGACCGTCGCTCGGACCTGCTCGAAGGACTCGGCCCAAAGGACGAGGTCGTCGAGCAGCTCGTGGAGGGTGGCCTCCTGGTGCTCGCCGGGGGTGATGTCGCCGGGGAGGGCGGGGTCGGTGATGGCGAAGTCGGTGAAGGCGGAGAGGGCGACCTGGCTGCTGACCGTGGCGACCTTCAGCTCGGCCAGGACACCGCGCAGGTGCTCGACGGCACGGGTGCCGCCGTGGACGCCGTGGCCGACGAAGCCGGCCGCCTTGTGCGCCCACTCGCCGTGCAGGAAGTCGATGGCGTTCTTCAGTGAACCGGGAACGGAGGCGTTGTACTCGGGGGTGACGAAGACGAAGCCGTCGAACCCGGCGATGGCATCCGCCCAGCGCTTGGTGTGCTCGTGGGTATACACACCGAAGGCCGCCGGCGCGGGCTCGTCCAGGTGAGGAAGGTCGAAGTCGACCAGGTCCACCAGTTCGACGGTGACGTCCTTGTTCTTGACGGCCGGATGGCGTTCTGCGGCTTCGAGAACCCACTGAGCGGCGACGGCGGTGCGGCGCGTGGGACGAGTGCTTCCGACGATGACGGCGATCCGGGTCATAGGTCCTGCCTTCTTTGCATTGACTGACGCGATATCATGTGCCCTGAATGTACAACAGTCATGGCAATCATTGCAACAATCGTTGCTCATGTCGGGGATGGACGACGGCGGCGAAAGACAGGAGAGTTCGGCCTCCCACCGCAGCCTCACCGCCGGTCGAGGTCCGCCGGGTCGACGTCGATGTGCCGGACGCCGCCGGCCCGCTCGGGAGGCGGGCTCATGCGGTAGGCGCCGAAGTCGGTGGTGTCCCGGAAGCGGGCAGGCGGTCCAGGTCGCGTGCGTCGCCCACAGGTGCGGGAAGGCCCGGAGATTGCCCGCGACGCGCAGCGTCTCGGCAGGTTGGTGACGTTGACGGCACCGGTGAGGTGGGAGGTGCTGCCGAGGACGGCGTACGCGCGAACCCGACTTGGCTGCCCCTCTGTGCCCAACACCGGTGCGCGTGCGAGGAGGTGGTCGACCTTCGCGGTGTTCGTAAGCCTTGTCGCTGCCGGGATGCGACTCAGAAGAGGGCGATGCACATGTTGACCCGGTTACGTCAGGTGAACGTCATCCGGCGTCGGGCACGCCCGGCCTCGACGATCCGGTCAGTGCGGCAGGTAGCCGCGCAGGAAGGCCCGGACGCCGGAGCGGATGAGGCTGCTCACCTCTTCGGGAGGCAACGGCAGCGCTCCGTAGTAGGAGCGGTCGATGATCTCTCCCGAGATCAGCTGGAGGAAGTGCACCGCGGTCTGGCGCGCGTCGTCGGTCTGCAGCATGCCGTCGTCCGCCAGGCCTTGGAAGCGCTCCCCGAGGGCGCGCTCGACACGCAGCGGCCCGGCCTTCTCCCATGCCTTCAGGAGCTCGGGTGGCAGGTGCCCCACCTCCGCCCGCAACTGCCTCACCAGTGCGAAGTGATCGGGGAAGGTGCCGAGCGGCTCGACCCAGGCCCGTCCGAAGTCGACGAGGTCGTCCTCCAGGTCGGTGACCTTGCGCAGCCAGCGGTCGATCACGTCGAGCTGCGCATCGTGGATCTGGATCGCGCCCTCCACGACGATGATGCGGAACAGCTCGGCCTTGCCGTTCTCGAAGTGGTTGTAGATCGTCCGGGTGGAGACCCCTGCCTCCTTGGCGATCGCGTCGACGCTGGTACGCGTGTACCCGTCACGACCGAAGACCGTGCGGGCCCCGCGAATGATCGACTCCCGCTTCTCCACCATCCTGCCTGCCACGAAGCATCCTTTCCCAAGCCCTTGTGTCCACGTGTCCACGGCGGCCGTGACAACGGGACACCACCCGCATCGTATGCAATGGCCGAGCCCGCTCAGGACCGCACGGCGTCCCCGTGCGGGCCTGAGGAGCACGGCACTCCGCGCACCGTCACACCGTGCCGAGTCCGAGGACCACCGGGGCCGTCGCCAGCAGGACGAGGAGGACCGGCACCGGAGCGCCCTTGACGTCCTTGACCCGCAGGTGGGAGATGACCGCGCCGATGAAGAAGAGCACCACACCGAGCGCGGCGGCGATGCCCAGCGGCCGGTAGAAGATGCCGATC
Organism: Streptomyces sp. CNH287; assembly: GCF_000424825.1. NCBI lineage: Bacteria > Bacillati > Actinomycetota > Actinomycetes > Kitasatosporales > Streptomycetaceae > Streptomyces > Streptomyces sp. CNH287. Next base: position 100,076 of record NZ_AUKQ01000006.1, read on the forward strand.
AGCAGGCCCACGGCGCCCGTGAACTTCAGCAGGGCCAGCACGGGGAGCCATCTCTTCGGCACGGCCGGCCGGTCAAGTGTCTCCATGATGTCCTTGTCCTTGACCAGCATGCTGCGGCCGGAGAAGACCAGCAGGATCGACAGCAGGACGGCGACGACGACGTAGGCGATGAACACGGTTCCTCCAGGAAGCGGATGAGCGGGCGGGTACGGGTACGGGTACGGGTACGGGTCGAGGGGATCTCGCGGTGGAGCTGTCGCAGATCAGGCGGGGGGCAGTGACGCCGCGTCGAGCCGGTTCAGCTCGTCGGCGCCGAGCAGGATCGAGGCGGCGGCCACGTTCTCCTCCAGATGCGGCACCCGGCGGGTGCCGGGGATCGGGACGACCGGGGTGCCCCACACCTGCGCGCGGTGGTGCACCCAGGCCAGGGCGATCTGGACGGGCCTGACGCCGTGTTCCGCAGCGATCTCCCGCAGGGCGGCGGGGAGGTCCTCACGGCCGGGAAAGGTGTGGGCGAACTGCGCCGTCGTGTCCGGCCGGCCGCTGAACAGCCCGCGGCCGTTGGGCGAGAACGGCACCACTCCGACGCCGAGTTCGGCGCAGACAGACACCATCGACTCGATGCGCCGGGCGCCCAGCGACCATTCGGACTGCACCGCGGAGATGGGAGCCACGGCGTGGGCACGGCGCAGCTCGTCGCCGCTGACCTCCGAGAGCCCCAGGTGGCGCACCTTGCCCTGGGCGACCAGCTCGGCCATCGCACCGACGGTTTCCTCCAGGGGAACGTCCACGTGCGGCCGGGCCAGGTAGTAGAGGTCGATGACGTCGGTGCCGAGACGGCGCAGACTGGCCTCGCAGGAGGAGCGGACGAAAGCGGCGTCGCCCCGCATCCGCCACCCTCCGTCGGGGGTGAAGACCACGCCGAACCGGGTGCACAGCACCGCTTCGCCGCGTCGACTGCCCAGAGCCTGGCCGACCATCTCCTCGTTGCGGCCGCGGCCGTACATGTCGGAGGTGTCGATCATGGTGGCACCGAGGTCCAGCGCGTGGCTGACGATGGTGCTCGCCTCGGCCCGGCCGGCCGCGGCGGCCGATTCGGTCATCCGCATGCAGCCCAGGCCCTGGAGGGGAACCACGAGGCCGGTGCCGCCCATGGATGTCGTCGGCAGTTTCGTGAGCACAGCTGTCACTCCTTCTCGTTCGCGGCGGTGCCGGCCGGCTGCGGGGCGGGCGCCGGGTCCTCGCGGGGCGCGGGTCGGGGGCCGATCAGACGGTGGACCACCAGGGCCGACACCGCGCACAGGGCGGCGACTGCCCACAGCACGTCATGCCAGGCTTCGGTGTACTTCGCGGTCAGGAACTCGGTGCGGCCCTCGTCCAGGTCGCCCGCGGCGATCCGGCCGGCCACCTCGCGTCCGCCCACGGACGACTCCATCAGGGTGATCAGGAGGGCACCGAAGATCGCGAGAACCAGGGCGTTGGCGCCGCCGCGCATGGTGTTCAACAGCCCCGACGCCATGCCGACCCGGTCGGGGGCGACGTGCTCCATCGCCTGCGCGTCGATGAGGGCGGCGGCCAGACCGTTGCCGACGCCGATCAGCACCAGCGGCCCGACCAGGTTGGCGACGCCCGAACCGGGGGCGAGAACGGTGAGCCAGGCGTTGCCGCCGGCGATCAGCCCGATCGCCAGGATGATCAGCAGCCGGGGCGGCGCGCCCTGGTTGACCAGCTTTCCAGCCAGGGGTGGCACCAACAGGACCGGCAGGGTCATCGCCAGCATCATGGTGCCGGCGTCTCCGGCGGAGTAGCCGCCCGCACCCTGCAGGTACGTCGGCAGGTAGACCAGGACGCCGACCGTGCCGACGGCCGTGGTGAGCGCGGCCAGCAGCCAGCCCGTGAACGGACCGCCACGGAGCAGGTCCAGGTCGAGGACCGGCGTATGGACGCGCCGCTCGACGACGACGAACAGCACGAACAGCAGCAGACCGGCGCCGACGCAGCCCAGCACCTTCGGGCTGGCCCAGCCGGACGAGGCCACCAGGTTGGTGCCGTACATCAGGCTGATGACGCCGAGCATGAAGGTCAGGCTGCCGGCCAGGTCGAACCGGGAGCGCTGCTCGGCCGCGGACTCGGACATGAACAGCGTGCCCGCCACGAGCAGCACGCCCGCGGCAGCAAACGCGGCGAACATCTCACGCCAGCCGACGGTGCTGACCAGCCAGCCCGCGAAGGTCGGTCCGAAGGCGAGGCCGACCCCCACGGTGGTTCCGACCATGGCGAAGGCCCTGATCCGGGCGGCGCCCTGGAAGGTGCTCGCCAGGATGGCGCCCCCGCCCGCCATCACCCCCGCGGCCCCCACCCCTGACAGGGTGCGGGCCGCGTCGAGGACGAACACGTGCGGGGCCAGAGCGGCGCCGAAGGTGCTGAGCGCGTAGAGCGCGGCCCCGGCCCGGAAGATCCGGCGCCGGCCGAAGAGGTCACCGAGTGATCCCGCGACGAGCATCAGGCACGAGGCCGCGAGGAAGTAGCCCGTGACCACCCACTGCAGGGCACCACCGCTGCCGCCGAGGTCGGCGGCGATGCGGGGCAGCGCGACGCTGGTGCCGGACATGGCCATCGGGACGATCAGATAACCGAGGAGGACGGACCCGAGGGTCAGCCCGGCCTTGACCCTCCCGATGGGAGGAGGGGGCGCCCCTGGGGGCAGCTCGGTGCCGTCGAGCTTCCGTGATTGGACCATCTAGGTACAGTACAACCTGTATGAGATTCAGTAAAATACTCGTTGTAATATCAGGGAGTTGACGTAGAGGCTCACAAGGGGGTGCCACGACGTCCCTCCCCTGACGCCAGAAGGATTTGGCATGGCTCGGCGCACCCTCGAAGAGCGCTCCCTGCTCAAGGAGTGAGGGCTCTGGCAAGCACAGCCACTCCGAGGCAGGGAAGGCTCTCGACGCGCGTGCACAGATGCCGTGTCCCGGAACGCGGCGCCGGGGTGAGCACGCGCTTCCGCCTGGGCGGAACTCCGGCCGGTGATGGGCGCGGGCGGCCGCCAGCAGCGGCCGGGACCAGCCCGGAACCGCGTACGGGGGCGCAGTACCGAGGTGCGGTGCCGGGGATCTGAATGACAGTAATGTCGCCTGTGATGTCGAGGTCGCGTGTGCTCCGCAATCTGCAGAGGTCGTCCCGGACGAAGGCCAGAACGCTCGGGGCCCCGGCGATGAGTGGATGCGCGAGAGCATCCAGAACCACTGTGCCCTGCGGAGAGGCATGGACCGCGAGTGCGGCATGCACCAGATGTGCCGCCGCACGCACCCGGGCAAGTGCGACGTGGCGGATTGTGGACGGAGCGAGAAGCCTCCCTGCAACGGTGCGCTGACACGTCGCGGCAACGGATCAGTACCGCACGGTGCGCGGCTGGTACCGCACGGAAAAGCGCCACCAAATCCACGTTTCCCCAGGTCAGAACGATCCTGCCTGGGGCTACTGAGTGGGGCGGGTGGGACTCGAACCCACGGCCGACGGATTATGAGTCCGCTGCTCTAACCGGCTGAGCTACCGCCCCGAAACGGCGTGCCGCGCACAGGTGTGCGCGCCGTCTGCCGCAGCATAGCTGCTCATACGATCTCCCGCCCGTGCCGGGTGGAGACCACCGCTGAACAGGACATCGTTCCTGCCCCGTGCGGTTCCCGGCAACGAGAAAGGGCCCCTCGCGGGGCCCTTCTGGTCTGCTCCCCCGACTGGATTCGAACCAGTAACCTGCCGGTTAACAGCCGGCTGCTCTGCCGATTGAGCTACAGGGGACTGCTCTGCCGAGATCTGCCCACCCGTCTCCGGGGGCGCTCCCTCGCTGCGAGCAATACATTAGCGCATGCCCGGGGCTCCGCCGAAATCGGTTTGCGACGCGCGCGCGGGCCCCCTGACAGGACAAGGAAAGGGTTGCACCATGCGGTACCGCCTGACGTTCGTCGTCGGACTGGCCATCGGATACGTGCTCGGCACGCGCTCCGGCAGGGAGCGATACGAACAGATGCGCAAGGGTGCGGAGCAGTTCGCCCAGAACCCGGCCGTCCGCAACGCCGCCGAGACCGCCGCGCACAGCGGGCGGGACATGGCGACGAAGGCGTTCGACTCGGTCAACGACCGGGTCGGGCACCGGCTGCCCGAGTCGGTCAGCGAGAAGGTGCACGCTCTGCGGGACCGTCGTACGCCCGTGGACGACGACTGGGGCACCAGCAACACCTGAGCGTCGTGACGGCTGTCACGACGGCAGTGGCCGGGCCTCCGAGGTGTTGAGCAGGGGGTCCAGAAGATCGCCGTGACGCTGGAGCCGGTCGGGCATGTCGGACGCGAGGAAGATCAGATCGTCCGGCTTCCTGGCCGCCTCCAGCTCGTCCCAGGTGACGGGTGCGGACACGGTGGGGCGGGCCTTGGCGCGCAGGGTGTAGGGGGTGGCGGTGGTCTTGGCCCAGGAGTTCTGGGAGTGGTCCACGAAGACTTTCCCGGTGCGCAGCGCCCTGGCCATCCGGTGCAGGGCCAGGTCGGGCAGCGCGCTCTCGGCCTCCTTCGCGAGCGTCCTGGCGTAGGCGGAGACTTCGGAGCACTCGGTGGGGACGAGCGGTGCCAGCAGGTGCAGGCCCTTGGAACCGGAGGTCTTGGGCAGGGCGGTGAGTCCGTCGTCGGCGAGCCGGTCGCGCAGCCAGCGGGCGACGCGGCGGCAGTCGAGGACGGTCGCGCCCTCGCCGGGGTCGAGGTCGAGCACGAGGCGGTCGGCGTGGCGTTCGGAGCCGGTCCGCCATTGGGGGGTGTGCAGTTCCAGTGCGGCCAGGTTGGCCGCCCACACCAGGCTGGCCAGGTCCTGGATCAGCACCTGATGCCCCGTCTTGCCGCCGCTGCGGCTGACTTCGCAGGTGGTCACCCAGTCGGGGGTGCCCGGAGGCACGTGTTTGGCGAAGAAGCGCTCTGCGTCCACCCCGTCCGGGAAGCGCAGGAAGGAGACGGGGCGGTCGGCCAGGTGGGGGAGGACGGCGTCGGCCACGGAGGCGTAGTAGTGCACCGCCTCGCCCTTGGTGAATCCGGCCTCCGGATACAGGACCTTGTCGAGATTGCTCAGCGCCACTCGGTGGCCCTCGATCTCCGCTATGGGCATACCCTGAGAGTCCCATAGAAGGGACAAAAGATGCGTTCCATCTGGAAAGGGTCCATTTCCTTCGGTCTGGTCTCCATCCCGATCAAGGTCGTCTCCGCCACCGAGAGCCACAGCGTCTCCTTCCGTCAGGTGCACACCACCGACGGCGGCCGTATCCGCTACCGCAAGGTGTGCGAGCTGGGCGAGCACGAGGTACCCGCTGAGGAGATCGGCAAGGCCTACGAGACCGCCGACGGGACGACCGTGCAGCTCACGGACGAGGACCTGGCCTCGCTGCCCCTCCCGACGGCGAAGACCGTGGAGATCCTGGCCTTCGTGCCCGCCGAGGAGATCGACCCCATCCGCCTGGACCGCACTTACTTCCTCACCGGTGACGGGCAGAGCGCGAGCAAGCCGTACGTGCTGCTCAGGGAGGCGCTGACGCGCTCGGGGAAGGTCGCGATCGCCAAGCTGGCGCTGCGCGGCCGGGAGAGCCTCGCGATGCTGCGCGTGTACGAGGACACCCTCACGCTGCACATGATGCTCTGGCCGGACGAGATCCGATCGGCAAACGGCATGGCGCCCAGCGGCGACGTGTCCGTGCGGGACGCGGAGCTGGACCTGGCGGACACGCTGATGGACACGCTGGGTGAGCTGGACATGGCCGACCTGCACGACGAGTACCGCGAGGCGATGGAGGAGCTGGTCGCCGCGAAGGAGCGGGGCGGTGCGCCCGAGGGGGAGGAGGAGCGGGCTCCCGCGGCGTCGCGGAAGGGGAAGGTGCTGGACCTGATGTCGGTGCTGGAGAGTTCGGTCCAGGCGGCGAAGGAGTCGCGGGGCGGCGGGACGGCCGGGGCGGAGGGGGAGCCGGCGCCGAAGGACGCGGAGGAGTCCGGCGGGACGGTGCACCAGCTGCGCCGGAAGGGCACGGCCGGGCGTGCCGCGTCGACCGCCCGGCGGACGGGGACCGCGAAGGCGGGCGGCGGGCGCGGCGGCACCGGGGAGAAGGCGGCGGGGAAGAAGGCCGCCGCCAAGAAGAGCACCGCGAAGACCGGCACGGCCAAGACGAGCGGCGCGAAGGCCGGCACCGCGAAGACCGGCACCGCCAAGAAGAGCACCGCCGCGGCGGGCACCGCCAAGAAGACCGCCGCCAAGAAGACTGCCGCGCAGAAGCGGGCGTCGCGCAAGTCCGCCTGAGGGCTGTCCCGTAATCCGCGGTGGATCAGCGCACGGCGTCAGATGCGGTGCCCTGCAAGGCGGAGGGTCGTCCTCATACCGGGCCGTATTCGGACGATCCGACAACGCGGCAGGGGACCGTAGCTGGCGTCGTGCGCCCGCCGGGGATTACGGGACGGCCCTTAGGCTCAACCTGGTCCGCGCCCGCGCTCCGCGGCCCGGCTCAGAGATCCAGGCCGGGGCCGAACGACTCGTGGCGGATGCGTGCCGCCGGTATCCCCGCTGCCAGCAGTTGTGCCCGTACCGCCGTCATGAAGCCGGTCGGGCCGCATACGTACGCCGTGGTGCCGTCCGGGATGTCCAGCGCGCTCAGGTCCATCAGCCCGCTCCGGGCGGACGCGGGCAGTTCGCCGTCCGGTGCCGGATGTTCGTACCAGAGGGCGAAGGTGGCGTGCGGCAGCTTGGCGGCGAACTGTGCCAGGTCCGCCCGGAGCGCGTGCGTCGCGGGGCTGCGGTCGGCGTGGGCGACGAGCACGCGGCGCGGTGATGCCTCGGCGGCGAGGCGGGAGAGCATGCCGGTCAGCGGGGTGCAGCCGATGCCCGCCGAGGCGAGCAGCAGCGGCCCGTCTCCCCGGTCGAGGGTGACGTCCCCGCGCGGCGCACTCAGCTCGACGGCGGCGCCCTCACGCAGGTGTGCGTGCAGGTGCTGGGAGACCTCGCCGGGGTGCTCGCCGCGCACCCGCCGCACGGTGAAGCGGAGGGCGTCGACCGGGAGGCCGGAGAGGCTGTACTGCCTGATCTGCCGGGCGCCGTCGGCCAGTTCGACCCGTACGGACACGTACTGGCCGGGCAGCGCGGGGGGGCGACGGAGGCCGCCAGGGCGCGCTGCTGGCTGCCGCCTGCCTGGTTGCCCCGGTTGAACAGGTCCCGCAGCAGTTCGGGGCGGGCGGCGAACATCCGCTCGTAGAAGCGCGACGCGATCTCGCCGACGGCCGCGCCGACGAGCGGGAGGGTGGTGCGGACGGTCTCGGTGGAATGCGGTGACAGCGGCATCGGCAACTCCTCGGGTGGCGGGTCTCTGCTAGGTATTGAATATGCATGTGAGATTCGTATTTTGTGGCAGGCGTGACCGGCGGCCGGCCTCGGCAGGCTCAGTGCGAAGAGGGCGGCGGAGGCCCTGGTTCAGCCGCTGGGGCGCGGGGCGAGGGAGAGCAGCACGGGCCCGGTCGGGGACGCCGTGAGATCGTCGATGGTGAGCGGGTCGAGGGTGGCGTAGAACGCCTCCTGCGCCTTCCGCAGCGCCGCCCGCAGCAGGCACGCGGCTCGCAGGGGGCAGGGGTGCGCGCCGTCGCACTCGACCACGTCCGACACCCCTTCCAGCTCCCGGACCAGGCTCCCGACCGATCCGGTCCGCCCCGCCACGGTCAGGGCGAGCCCGCCGCCCCGGCCGCGCCGCGCCTCGAGGACGCCGAGGTGCTGAAGCCTGCTGACCACCTTCGCGGCGTGCGTGTACGGCACCTCGACGGCCGCCGCCACCTCGCGGGTCGTCGGCGCCTTGTCGAGTACGGCGAGCCGCATGGCGATGCGGAGGGCGATGTCGGTGCTCTTGGTGAGTCGCACGCGAGGAGCGTAGCTAATCTGCATATGAGAATCCAATTAAGGGTGGAGGGGAGTACTCCCGGTGGCGTACCCGGTGCGGGGGAGGGGTGACGCCGGGAGTACGGGCATCACCTTCCGTCGAGTGATGTATACGCGCGTACCCACGGCGGAGCCTGGGGTCACACCTGAACCGGGCAGGCCAAGGAGGCCATCACATGGACGAGGAACTCGCGGAGTTCGGTCGGCGCTGGGCCGAGGCGGAGCTTCGCGGAGACACCGGTGTCCTGAACGCGCTGCTCGCCGACGACTTCCACGGCATCGGGCCGCGCGGCTTCATGATCGACCGTCAGCAGTGGCTGGAGCGCTACGAGTCGGGCAGCCTGATCCACGACTCGTTCGACTGGGAGCGCGTCGAGCTGCGCCGCTACGCGAACGCGGCGGTGGCCAACGGGGTGCAGAGCCAGCAGAGCATCTACGAGGGCCGCGACATGGACGGCCACTTCCGCGTCACGCAGCTCCTGGTGTGCGACAGCGGCCGGTGGCAGCTCGCCTGCATCCACCTCAGCCCGATCTCCGAGGTTCCGCCGGGCTGACGCCCGCTGCGGGGCTGGGCGTGGGGGCCGGTGCCTGGGCGGGCGCGGTCTATGCTGAACACGTGGAAGACGCACGGGGCGAGCGTGCGGTGCAGGCCGCCGTCGACGCGGACCCGTCCGACGGTCCCGCTCCGGCACCGATCGCGGTCACCGGCATGGCGGGCGTGCTGCTGGCGCCCGGTCTCGTGCACCTGACGTACGTCTCGGACGACAACGGCCGTCGCGCGTGGCGCAGTTCGCTGTGGCGGTTCGGCCCGGCGGACGCGCGGTGGCGGCTGTACTTCCACCAGGCGACGGCCCTGGACTGACCCGCCGTACGCGGCGGCGGGCCGGATCAGGCGGCGCCCGGGGCGCGCCCGTCGGCGAGGAACAGCGCGGAGTTGACGTAGCGGCGGTGCGGTGCCAGCGAGCGGCGCAGCAGGCCGTCGTCCGCCACGTGCCCCGTACGCTGCTGGTGGCCCGCGAGGTCGAAGCCCGCGAGCGGGACCCAGTCGCGCCCCGGGAGTACCCAGCCGGTGTACCCGTGCGCCGCCAGGAAGTCGAGCACCGGCTCCAACGGCTGGATGCGCACCTCGAGTTCGATGAAGAGGGCGGGCCGCTCGCGCCGGATCGTCTCCTCCGCGCCGCGCAGCATGGCCAGTTCGCTGCCGTCGACGTCCACCTTGAGCAGCGAGACCTCGGTGAGCGCCAGTTCGTCCAAGGCGAGGCACGGCACGTCCAGCGTGGTGCCGTGCACCTCGCGGCGCACCAGGGAGGACACGCCGCGGTCGCCGCGGCCGTTCGCGGGCAGCCACAGCCTGGCCGTGCCGCTGTGGTCGGTGGCGGCGGCCTGGAGGACCTCGACGTGGGAGGGCGTGGTGGCGCGCAGCCTACGGGCGAGGTGCGGCACCGGCTCGACGGTCACCACCCGGTCCGCCCGCGCCGCCATCCTGCGGGTCCACGGCCCGTACCAGCCGCCGACGTCCACGGCGGTCCCGCCGCGCGGGCAGAAGTCGGCGAGCCGCCGCAGCTCGGGCTCGAAGCGCGGGTAGAGGAGGTCGGTCGCCGAGGCGAGCACACGGGGCGGCAGATGGGGGGCGAGACGCGCGGCCAGGGTCACGACGGGGGCTCCTCGGGGACGGCGACGCGTGGCAGCAGCTGCTCGTGCTCCTCCTCGGTGACCTGCTCGCCGGAGGAGGGGAGGAGCTGCGGGATGCCGTCGACGACGGGGTAGCGGCGGCGCAGCCGGGGGTTGTAGAGGACGTCCTCGGGCTGGAGGAGGGTGAGCGGGCCCTTGTCGAGCGGGCACGCGAGGATCTTCAGGAGCGGGTCATCGAGCGACATGGGGACGGCCTTTCGTACGGTCCGGGGCGGCACGCGCGCCCGGTCTCGTGAGGGTGGCGGGCTCGGCGGCCGGGGCGGGCTGCGCGGGTGGAACAGGGCTGCGGGCTTCGGGAGGCGGGGCGGGCGAGGGGGGCTCGGCGGCGTCGCCGTCCGCGTCCCGGCGAGCCGGGCCGGGCTCGGGCCCGGTGTGCGGGAGAGGGTCCGGTTCCGGTTCCGGTTCCGGTTCCGGCTGTGGCCGTGGTCGGGGCGCGGCGGGCGGCGGCGGGTCGTGGGTGCCGTTGGGGCCTGCGGCGGAGATCGGCCTTCCCGCGGCGGGCAGAGCCGGGGCCACCGGGGCTCCGTCTCTCCGTTCCGCTCCGTCCTCCCGAACCGCCGCGTCCTCGGCGGTCACCCCGTCCGCCGGCGCCTCCGCGCCGTCGGCCGGCTCCTCGTGCCGCGGCAGCGCCAGCAGCACCGACACGGCCAGCGCCGCCCCGCCCACGCGCAGGGCCAGCCGCAGCGGTTCGTCCGGCAGCGGTTCGGAGAAGGCGACCGTGCCGCTCACGACGGTGTAGAGGAAGGTCACCGTCGTGCAGACCGGCACGATCAGCGAGGCGCGGCAGCGCTGGAGCGCCGTCTGCGAGAGCACCAGCCCCGTCGAGCCGGTGACCATCAGCAGGTAGGGATACGGCGAGGTCAGCACGTCGGCGGCCATGCCGCCCAGGTCGCCGGGGTCGAGCAGCCCGGCCACTCCCTTGATGGCCAGCGAGCTGACACCGTAGAGGAAGCCGACCGCGACGCCGTACGGCACGCCCGCCGTCGGCAGCCGGTGCCGTCGCCGTGCGCGCCGCTCCGCCGAGAAGAAGATGCCCAGGCCCAGCGCCAGCGACGGTACGCAGATCAGCAGCATCACCGGAGCGGGCGCCAGCCTGCTGATCTCCTCCGGGCTGCCGCGCAGCGAGAAGACGATCATCACGAGGGCCACCACGATCGCCACCATGCTCTGGCGCTCCCGCCCGGAGGTCCGCTCGCCGAGGAAGCGCGCCGAGAGCAGCAGCAGCATCACCAGGCCGGTGACGAAGAGCCCCTGGGCGGCGATCAGCGGCAGCGTCCGGTAGACCGCGAGCTGCGCGGCGAACCCCAGCAGCAGGGAGGCGGCCCCCAGTATCCACAGCGGGCTGCGCAGCAGGTGCACCACCAGCTTGCCCGGTGCTCCGGCGGACAGCGGCGGCAGGGCGGAGAGCGCCCGCTTCTCGATGACGAAGCCCGCGCTGAAGAGGAGGTTGGCCAGCAGCGCGGAGGCGACCCCCCAGATCATCAGTCACCCCGGCCTGTTCGCGGTGCCGTGGCGCGGGCCATCACAGGCGCCGCGCGTGGACGAGCAGGATCGAGGCCAGCGACGGAGCCCGGCAGGCCAGCCGGTCCAGCGGGCGCAGCGGGCGCGGCACGTCGTGGTACGGCGCGCCCGTCATCCGTACGACCTCGAAGCCGGAGGCGGGCAGCAGCGAACGCAGGGCGCGCGCGGTGTAGAGCCGCAGATGGCCCACGACCTGGGAGCCGGGACGGCCGTGGATGCCGCGCAGGCTCACCTCGGAGAAGACCGGCTGCACCCCGGCGAGGATCAGGCCGCGGTTGTACCAGGCGGCCAGGTTGGGGGTGGACAGCAGCAGGTGGCCGCCGGGGCGCAGCACGCGGCGCAGCTCGTCCAGCGCGGCGTCCGGGTCGACCAGGTGCTCGATGACCTCGCTGAAGAGGACCGCGTCGGCGACGCCGTCCGCGAACGGCAGCCCCGGGTCGGTGAGTTCGCCGCGTACTGCCGTCAGGTGACTGCTGGCCCGGCGCAGCGCGTCCTGCGACCAGTCGACGCCGACGATGCGGTGCCGGTTCAGGACGCGCGCGGCCGTGGCAGCCGCCGAGCCGTCGCCGCAGCCGACGTCCAGCACGGTCTGCGGTACGGGGCCCAGGGCACGCGCCAGGATCGCTGCCTGGCGGCGGCTGCGGTCGGCGCCGGAGGCGACCGGGGTGGCCGGGTCCTCGTAGAGGTCGCGCAGCTGGGACGGGCGCCGCGCCGTGGCGGTGCGCGCGCCGCCTGCCGCGTCCGTGGCCGCCGCGCCTGCGCCTGCCCGTGCCGCCCCTGCCCCTGCCCCTGCCGCCCCTGCCCCTGCCGCGCCCGCGCCACCCGCCGCGCCCGCTGCTTCCGTCGGCGGTGTCATCCGCCGTCACCTCCCGGTCCCGGTGTGTACGAGGTCGACTCCAGCGCGCGGGCGAAGAGTTCGCCCAGCTCCCGGCCCGCCGTGTCGTCGAACCGGGCGTGTGCCCAGCGCAGCGCCAGCTGGAGCCGCCCGCCGGTGGAGACCGTGGTCACCGACAGCCCGCGCGGCGAGCGCGCGGGCGCGGAGAACCAGACGGCGCTGGCCCGGCCCGCGTCGCCGAAGTCCAGCGCGTACGGCACCCGGCCGATGTTGGAGAGCAGGGTCGTGGACGCCCAGGGCCCGGCCCCCGTACGCAGCGCCCGGGTGTAGGCGGCGCGCAGCCCCACGGGCAGCAGCGGGGTGGTCAACAGGTCGCCGCTGAAGCCGAGTTGCGGCCGATCCGCCCGCTTGAGCGCGCGGGTGCGGGCGGCGGTGGCGCGCAGCAGCGTCTCGACGGCCTCCCGGTCCGGCACGTCGGTGGCGGTCAGCCGCTCGTGCAGCTCCCGCTCCTCGTCGCCGAAGGTGACCTCGACCAGCCGGGTGCCGTTGCCGATCGGCATGTCGACGGTACGCGGCCGGTCGTCCACCGGCATCGTGATCCGCACCGGGCGCCGGGGCCGCGCGTGCTGCCGGTTCCAGCGGGCGGCCATGATCCAGGTGGCGACCAGCAGTTGGTCGTTGACGGTGTAGGCGGTGGTCCCGTCCGGTGCGCGCGGCGGCCGGGCGGGGACGGGCAGGTCGGTGACCAGCATCCCGTTGCCGCCGGTTCCGCGCGGCGCGCGGCGCACCCCGGTGTCCGGGGCGATGCGGGCGGGGCGCGCCCACGCGGAGGTCGCGGGCGGCGGCACCGGATCGGGCGTGCCGCCTCCGCTCCGCAGGGGCGGCGGGGCGGGCGAGTTGTCCGTACCGCCGTAGAGTTCGGCCGCGGTCGCCAGCACCCGCAGGCAGGCGGGGCCGTCGAGCGCGGTGTGGTTGATGGTGGTGAGCAGCACCCAGCCGCCCTCGCGGGCGAGCGCCTCGATCCGGATGGGGGGCGAGGCGGTCAGCGGGGGGCAGTCGGAGAGCGCGCGGCGGCGGGCGTCCTCCAGGGTGCCGCCGGGGTAGGACACGGGGTCGCCGTCCGGGCCGTCGGTCAGCTCCCACACGTAGCGCCGGTGCCACCAGCGGGAGGGCGCCTGCCGTACGAGGATGCGCGCGTGCCGCCGCAGCGCGCCGGCCACGGCGCGCCGCAGCCGGTCGGGATCGGGCCGGTGGGGCAGGTGGATCTCGATGTGGACGGTGTCGGGCTCGGCCTCGTCCAGGCAGTGCCGGGTGATCTCGTCCACGGTGGGGAAGGGCGTACGCCCGGTCGTCGCGGCGCGCGGCGCGGTCGCCCCGACTGCCGCCGTCCCGCCCGCCCCTCCCGGCGGGTCTGCCCGCCGGGAGGGGTCCGCCAGGGATTCGGGAGTGCCGGGGGAGGCCGGCCGCCCCTGGGGGGCGGCCGTACCGTCGAATCCCTGCTGTGCCGCTGTCATCGACCGGGTTCCTCCCCGTGTTGCGGGTTGCCGTGCTGCGGGTCACCCGGTGCTGCGCCGCCCTGCGCCGAGTCCCCCGGCTGCGGGTTCTCCCCGGCCTGCCGCTGCGGCAGCGGCGGCGGTGTGTAGGGCGTACCCAGCGGCGGGGTGGGCGTACCGGCCGGCACCGGTCCGGCCGCGACGGGCGGCCCGGCGGCCTGCGCCGGATCGCCGAAGGCGGCGGGCCGTGGCCCGTATCCGCCCCCTGCCGGTACGCGCAGCACCTCCGTGTCCCCGTTGGCCGCCGGGTCCTCGTCCGCGTCGAGGTCCTCGCCCCGTCCGGGCAGGGTGACCAGCGCCGCCGAGACGGCGAGCAGCGCGAGCGCCTGGGCGACGTGCCCGAAGGCGCCCTCGCCCTCGCCGATGCCGGAGCCGCCGCCCGTGCCGGCGCCGATGGCCGCCGCGACACCCGCGCCGGCCATCGCGACCAGCGCCGTGGGCACCAGCAGCGCCGGGCGGAACCGGGCGACCAGCGCGAGGGCCGGGACGATCAGCGCGTACGGTCCCGCGACGAGCGCGATCACCAGGGTGAGGGCGAGCGTGCCCAGCACCCAGCCGGGGGCGGGCACCGTGCGGGTGCCCTGCGTCTCGTCCGCGCCCAGCGGGGTGCCGCCGCGACGGCGGACGAAGGCGAGCCCGAGCAGGGCCGCCAGTCCGATGCCGCCCGCGACGAGTCCGCCGACGTACCAGGTGGCGGGCTGGTACTCGAGCTTGACCACGCCGCCCTGGCCCTCCGGGACCAGGAAGCCCTGCTGCCAGCCGTCCAGGCGCACCGACTTCAGCTTCCGGCCGTCGAGCGTGGCCGACCAGCCGTCGTTGACGTTCTGGTGCGTCTGGAGGTACGCGGCCTCGCCGCTGCCCACGCGCACCGTGCGGCTGTCGCCGGACCAGTCGGTCGCCTCCACTTCGCGCGGGGCGTCCGCGGTGGCGCCGGTGGGCACCGCGCCGCGCGCCAGGGTGAGGTCGGTGATCGCCAGCGGACCGGTGCCCGCGGTCTCCACGGTGTGCGTTCCGCTCCTGAGCGCGACCGTGCCGTCCTTCTCGTCGCCCGCGCACAGCTCGACGTCGAGCGGCTTGCGGTCGGTCAGGTCGCTGACCTTGCCGGACACCTTGGTGGTGTGCAGCGTGCCGTCGATGGCGACGGCCGGGCCCCGGCCGCAGGCGAGGGTGAACTCCTCGTCCGGGTCGGCCGCGGGCGCCCGCAGGTCGTCCAGCGCGGGGATGTGGATCTCGCTGAGGCCGACCGGGAGCTGGAGGTCCTTGTCGACGAACGGGTTGTGCACGGTCTTCTTCTCGGTCTTGGTGACCGTGATCTCCAGCGAGTCCGTGTCCATCTCCTCGAAGCGGGCCCAGCCGTTCTCGTCGACGGACGTGGTCACCGCCCCGTCCGGCGAGCTGAGCCGCACCTCGGTGGGGCGTGCGGTGATCCCGCTCGCTCCCGCCAGCACCAGCTCGGTGATCTTGCGCTTCTCCGGCCACTGGAGCCGCACGGTCGGGTCGCTGCCCGCGATCCAGGCGGTGGTCAGGTCCGTGTCCACGAGGCTGCGCGGGCTGGTGGAGGGGCTCAGCCTGCTGGTCGAGTCCGCGGTGGCGGTGAGCCGGTCGCGGGAGCCGGGGGCGACCTGGTCGAGCAGCTGGTCCAGCTCCTCGCCGGGTACGGACAGGGCGCGCGCGCCCAGCTCGTAGTCGTCCGCCCGCTCGGTCTGGAACTGGCGGTGCAGCCCGGACTCCGCCGGGGCGCCCAGCAGGCCGCCCGGGTCGCTGGCGCGGTGCAGCGAGACCAGCTCACTGCCCGCGTCGCCGTTCTTGGCGTCCTGCGGGAGCCGCAGCAGCTTGGTGACCTGCACGTCGGGCACGGAGATCTCCGAGAAGCCCGCCCCGGCCAGGCCCGGCTGGGCGCCCTCGGTGCCGGTGATGGTGACCTTCAGCCACTTCGCCGCGCCCTCGGGCGCCTTGATCTCCTGCTGACCGCCGCCCCGCTGGAGCGTGCTGTCGGCCGTGCCCTCGTTCGTCTCGACGCGGACGCTGGTGGGCATCGCCCGCACCTGGTCGCCGGGCAGCGGGGTGACCTGGAGCTTCTTGGGGAGGTCGGTCGGCTCGTCGAACTCGATGCGGACCCACTGGCCGTCGGCGTTGCCGGCGGTGCCCTCGGCCCAGGCCGTGTCCGGGTTGCCGTCGAAGGCGTTGACCGGCTCGAACTGGGGCAGGTGGAAGAGCCAGTTGCCGCTGCTGGAGGCCGTCACCGACTTCGCGCCGCGCAGCTTGGCGGTCGTCTGGTGCTCGACGCCCTCGCTCGGCAGGATCTGCTTGGGCTTCTCGCCCGCGTCCTGGGCGCTGTCGGGGTGGTTGCGCTCCTCGGGCCCGTACGTCGCGGAGGTGTTGTGGTTGATCAGCCCGAAGCGGGTGTCGGCCCGCCGCAGCCCGTCCGCCTGCACCTGGAGCGTGGGGTCGGACAGTCCCGGGTGCTCGTCCCCGGCCAGTACGGTCGGCCGCCCGGCGATGCGCGGGTCGGCGGCCAGCGGCAGCAGCGACTCGGGGCCGCCGCTGAGCACGGCCGTGTCCGAGACGGGCATCGCCGCCACCTCACCGGGGCGGTCGGGCGCCGTGGCGCCGGCGGGCGCGTAGATCTCGACGGCCTGCGACTGCGGGTAGAGGCCGCTGATCTCGATCGGGGTGCCGGAGGGGATGGTGCCCCCGGTCATCTTCGGACCGAACCCCTTCACCTTCTTGTACCCCGAAGACTCCAGGGTGCTCTTGACCACCTGCGGCGGCACGTAGCCGACCTCGTCGGGGTCCAGGTCGTTGCGCACGACCACGTGGAACAGCCCGGCGCGGGCCAGGAATGCGGACAGCCCCGGCACCTCGCCGCCGGAGACGAGCGCCTCCTCCACCGCGTCGAGCGCGCGCCGGTTGCCAGGCGTGCCGAAGGGCACGTAGTCGCGCTGCGCCCACGGCGAGTCGGCGAGTACGTCCAGCGGCTGGTCGATGGGGGAGCCCCAGTCGTAGATGCCGTGCGCGGTCGCGGGGGTGACGTAGGCGCGGGACTTCGCGGAGTTCTCCTCCAGCCAGTCCGCGGTCTGCTCCCAGTGCCGGGGCAGCTTGTCGTACGCGCCCGACTGGAGGATGTCGCCCTTGAGGAACGGGGAGAGGAGTCCGGGCAGCACCAGCAGCGCGGCCACCGCAGGCAGCCACCTGCGGCCCGTGCGCTGCCAGGCGGGGGTCCGCCCGTCGTCCTCGCGGGCCGAGGAGAGGCGGCCCACCAGGTGCGCCAGCCCCAGGGTGAGCGCGAGGGCGAGGCCGGGCTGGAACTTGTAGATGTTGCGGAAGGGGCGCAGCGTGCCGTCCAGCCAGCCCTGCACGGTGTCGGCGAACGGGCCGCCGAGCCCGCCCGCGTAGCCCGCGAGGGTGATCCCGACGACGGTCACGGCGGTCAGCACCATCCAGCGGCGCTCGGGCAGGTCGCGGCGGGCCAGTCCGGCCAGCCCGATCGCGGCGGCGCAGGCGCTCGCGAGGATGGCGAACACACCGGTGGCCATGGCCCAGCCCGCGGGCAGCCACGGCTCGCCGTAGCTGAGGTAGGCCGTCCAGTTGCCCGCGCCGCGCAGCATCTCCGTCGCGGACATGGTGCCCGTGGTGGTCTCCGCCTGCTCGACGTACGGCATGAAGTCCTCGCCGTACGCGCCCAGCAGCAGCAGCGGGACGACCCACCACAGCGTGGCCAGCAGCACGCCCGGCGTCCACCAGGCGGCCAGCGTGCGCCGCCGGCGGCCGGTGCGGGTGAGGATGTACAGCCCCACCGGCAGCAGCGACGCCAGCGTCGAGGCCGCGTTCACCCCGCCCATGAAGGGGATCAGCAGCGCGGACCGCGCGGCGGCCACCCGGGGGGAGGCGGTGAGCGAGGTGAGCGGCAGGATGACCCACGGCAGCATGGCGCCGGGCAGCGCGGCGGCGGAGGTGGAGCCGACGACGATGGTGAACGTCGGCCACAGCGCGTACGCGGCGGCGCCGACCAGCCGGGAGCGGTGGGTGCCGATGCCGAAGCGTTCGGCCAGCCGCAGCGCGCCCCAGAAGGCGGTGCTCACGATGAGCGACAGCCACAGCCGCTCGGCCAGCCAGGTGGGTATCTGGAGCAGGTCGGTCAGCGCGTAGTAGGGGAGCATCGGGAAGGCGTAGCCGACGTACTGGTCGGTGATGCCGCCGAAGCCCGCCTGGTCGTGCCACAGCCCGCCCAGGTCGCCGAGGAACCGCCAGGGGTCGGTGAAGACCCCCAGCTTCGTGTCGAAGGTCATCTTCCCGGGCGAGGTGACCAGGAACGCGACGAACGCGGTCAGCCAGAAGCCGAGCAGCCAGCGCCGGTCGCGCGGCCGGTCCTCGGGCGGGGGCGTGCCGGGCGCACGGGCGTGCTGCGGCCGTCCCGGGTCCGCGGGGGCGGGCGGACTGATTGCGCTGGTGGTCATCGTGGGCACCGCCGGAGGATGAGGAGGAGGTTCCAGGTGGCGATCTCGCGGAGCAGCGGCACGCGGGTGATGACACCTGGCAGGAAGGGCCAGTAGCGGGACCGCGCCGCGAGGACCTGCACGTCGTCGCGGGCGCGCACCTGGCGCAGGGTGGGACCGATGTGCACGGCGAAGAGGTTCTCGCCGAGGGTGTGCTTGGCGTCGCGGCCGGTGCGCCGCCGGTAGCGGGCACGGGCGCGGTCGGCGCCGAGATAGTGCCAGGGGGCGGTCTCGTGACCGCCCCAGGGCGAGTACCAGTTGGTGAAGGAGAGGTAGATCAGCCCGCCCGGACGAGTCACCCGGACCATCTCCGAGACGAAGGTGCGCGGGTCCGCCACGTGCTCCAGGACGTTGGAGGAGAAGCAGACGTCGGCGACTCCGTCGGCCAGCGGCAGCAGATAACCGTCGGCGCGGACGGCGCCCTGCGGGGTACGGCCGCCCGCGAGCAGTTCGGCCGGGTCCGGTTCGAAGAGGAAGCTGTCGGCGCCGCGGCGGCGGAACTCCTCGGTGAAGTGCCCGCTGCCGCCGCCGACATCGACCACGGTCGTGCCCGCCAGCGGCTGGTAGCGCTCGATCTGCTGGGCGGCGTCACGGGCGAGCAGGCCGTAGCACTCCTCCGGTTCGCTCTGCTCCCGCAGGAAGGCGCGGAAGAGGGCGGCGGATCGTCTGAACGAGGGGTCGCGCACGGCTGTACTCACCCCTGCTGACCGGAAGTGCGGGAGCCGCGCCGGGGCGCGGGGCCGAAGAGCGCGGGCGCGGGCGCGGCGGCCGGGGACGGCACGGCCCGTACGGGAGCACCGGCCGCGGCGCCCCCGCCCGCCCGCGCGTACGCCTCGGCCGCCACCGCGCGGAAGCTGCGTACGGTGTCGGCCCAGCGGAAGCGGCGCGCCCGCAGTTCAGCGGCCCGGCCCAGCGCCGCCCGCCGCTGTGCGGAGAGGGCCACCGCACACCAGTGGGCGGCGAACGAGCTGTCGCCGCGGGCGAGCAGTCCCGTACGTCCGTCCTCGACGGAGTCGCGCAGGCCGGGGATGTCGAAGCCGACGGCGGGGGTGCCGCGGGCGGCGGCCTCGGTGACCACCAGGCCCCAGCCCTCCACCATCGAGGGGTGCAGCAGCAGCCACGCCTGGCACAGCAGCCGGTGCTTCTCGGCCTCGCTCACATGGCCGGTGAAGGTGACCGACGGGCCGGCCATCGCCTCCAGCCGGGCCCGCTCCGGGCCGTCTCCGACGATGACGAGTCTGCCGCCGGTGACCGGGCGTACCCGCTCCCACAGCCGCAGCAGCAGATCGACCCGCTTGTACTCGACCAGCCTGCCCATGGCCAGGAACAGCGGTTCCGGGGCCTTGGGCAGCAGCGGTCCGGGGTCGTCCACACCGTTGTGCACGATGCGGATCTCCTCCTGCGGCACGCCGAGCGCGGTCAGCGCGGCGGCTGTGGACCCGGAGACCGCGATCTTGAGATTGCGCCGGTGGTTGCCCGCCAGCGCCCAGTGCTCCAGCCGACGGCCGAGCCGGGCGGCCGGGGCCGGGTAGCGCATGCCCCACAGGTCGGTGTGCACATGGTTGACCAGGCACAGCGTCGGACCGCGGTGCCACAGGGGCGCGAGGTAGGGCATCCCGTTGGAGACCTCGACCAGCAGGTCGCAGTCGCCCACCTGGCGGGCGAAGGCGCGCCGGGCGCGCAGGAAGTGGTCGGCGTCGCCGCCCGCGGACACCACGCGGTAGTCGCGGTACGCGGCCGGGCCGCCGCACAGCAGCGTGACCTGGTGGCCGTGGGCGGTCAGGCCCTCGGCTATCCGGTCGATGAGCAGCTCGGAGCCGCCCGCGGCCGGGTTGCCCAGATCGCGCCGGGCCAGAAAGACGATGCGTCGCGGGTGCCCCGGCTCGGCGGCGCGCGGCTGGCGCACGGCTGCCTTGGGAGCGGCGCCGCGCGGGGGTACCAGGGACGGTCGTACGTGCTGGGGCATCTGCGCTCCAACTCGTCTCAGGGTGCGGTTCGTACAGGGACTCGTGCGGGGAATTCGGGAAATGCGCGGCGGGCCGGGAACTGCTGCGGACGGCTCGCCGGAATGCTGCGGGATGGTGCGATCCGGGGCGGGATGCGCTGTGGTCGGCTCAGTGTTCGCTCACCGGGGCGCGGGGGCTACTCACCGGGATGACAATTTTCGGTACCAGCAGCACCGACGGTTCATCACATTGCGCTCTCGGAGGAGTTCTCCGCCTCCGGACGCCTCTGGACGGGCCTCGGCCCGCGACCGCGTACGACGAGCGCGCCGCCGGCCAGGGCGAGCACTCCGCCCACGGAGGCGCCCGCCACCGGGGCGGTCTCGCCGACGAGCTTCAGCTTGTCGCTGTCCTCGCGGGCCAGGTCGACCTGCTCGCGGTTGGTCTTGGCGGTGAACGCGATCTTGTCACTCTCGAGCAGGGTGACCCGGTCCTCCTCCCCGCCAGGAGCGCGCAGGGTGAGCTTCGGCGCAATGCTCACGTCGATGATCCGGCCGGTGCGCTCGTCGACGACGATGTCGATCTTCTTGTTGGAGTACCACTCCTCGGCGTTGACCTGGCCGCTCGCCGACTTGTCCACGAGCACCGCGGGCACCTGCCGGGTACCGACCTTGACCTGCTCCTTCAGCGCGCCGGAGTAGTGCATCCCCGAGTAGCCGGCGACCTTCTTGCGGCCCTCGTAGCGCAGCGGCACGGTGTCGCCCAGGGTGCTGTCCCACCAGGTGTAACCGCGCTCCTCCATGCCGAAGGGGAACTTCAGGTACGCCTCGCCCGCGAACCCCTCCGGCGACTCGCCGCAGCAGTGCACCGGCCGGTTGGTCTCGCGGTCGGTGACCCAGCGCTCCTTCTTCCACTGGAAGGACCGGCGCGGGTCCTTGAGCTTGAGCGTCTTAGGGTTGTCGATCGTCTGGGAGATGTTCCAGATCGCCACCCCCTGCTCCTCGCTCTTGGCGACGTCGCCCAGCACCCGGCGGGTGATCGTGAGCTTCTCGTCCTGCTTGGTGGCCACCGCCTCCTGGTCGAAGTAGCTGCCGGTGCCGGTCATGACCGTGGTCGAGTTGATGTCGATCGGCGTACGTTGCGCGCGGGGCTCGACGTACCAGGCCAGCAGCGGGGCCAGCACCAGCAGGAACACACCGAGTCCCAGCAGGACCAGCGAGAGGGGCGAGGCTCTCCTGACCGAGGACCGGGCGGGCGCTGCCGGGGACGGCTGACCGGTTGACGGAATGGCGGAACGGCGCATAGTAGGGCTCTCCGGGGTTCAGGCGATGCTGCGCGGGAACGGTGCGCGTTCAGGGGAAGACCTGGAAGGCTGCGTATGAGCCGGAAACGTAAGCGACGCCTTGACATGACGTCAATGCTTAATTGACACTCGGGTAACTTAGTAATTTCGGCCCCTGGGGCGGGGGCAGGTGCGCATTCACGAGGAAAGGTTTGCCGCGCCATGCACAGACTTCTTGTAGCTGCCCTCACCTGTGTCGCAGCCGCCGCACTCGCGGGCGGTGCGGCCTACGGCATCGTCGCGGCGCTCGACGCCACGCCGGAACAGCCGAACGTGCCGCTGGTGCAGTTCGGCACCTCGGCGCCCGAGCCGCGCTCGCCGTCGCCCTCGCCCTCGGAGGACCCCTCGGGCTCGCCCGCGGCCTCGGGTTCGCCCACCGCGTCCCCGGGCTCCGGAGACTGAGCCGGTGACGGCCGACACGGTGCGCTCGGCCTGGCAGGACATGCCCCAGCCGCGCGTGCGGCAGTTCGCCGAACGCGCGCTCGCGGAGGTCCCCGTCCTCGCCGACGACATCCTGCGGGAGATCCGCCGCGAGTACCCCAAGCTGCCGCTCGCCCTCGACGACACGGGTGAGCCGATGGCGCTCATCGGCATCCGGCGCGCCCTCGAACTCTTCGTGGAGCACCTGGACCAGGGCCTGGACGCACCCCGCGTCCCCACCCAGGTCTTCCAGGAGTTCGGTCGCGGCGAGGTCCTCCAGGGCCGCAGCCTCGACTCGCTCCAGGCGATCTACCGGCTCGGCATCCGCCTCTCCTGGCGCCGCCTCGCGGCCATCGGCACGCAGATGGAGATCCCCGCCCCCGCGATGTACGAGCTGGCCGACGCGGGCTTCCAGTTCCTGGACGGCCTCGTCGAGGAGTCCGTGCGCGGGTACGCGGAGGCCGCCGCCCGGCGCGCCGGTGAGCGCCTGCGGCTTCAGCGGCGCCTCCTGGACCTGCTGCTCTCCGAGCACCACCGGCCCCCCGGCGACCTCACCGAACTGCTTGCCGACCGGGCCGCCCGGATCGGCTGGACGGTGCCCCGCACCGTCGGCGTCGCCGTGCTGGTACGGCCCGCCCGCTCGGCGGTGGCGCCCGCCGTGGGCGACGAGGTGCTGCTCGACATGGACTGCGACCAGCCCCGGATGGTGGTGCCCGAGCCGGACGCCGCCGGGCGGGCCGAACTGCTGCGCCGGGCCACTGCGGGCTGGTCGGGTGCGATGGGGCCGCAGGTACCACTGACCCAGGCTGCCAAATCGCTGCACTGGGCGCAGTCGGCGGTCGCGCTGATGGAGCGGGGGCTGCTGCCGAGCGGCGGCCTCCTGCACTGCACCGAGCACACCGAGGCCCTCGTACTGCTGCCGCCCGAAGAACTGATCGAGGACCTGGCCCGGCGGCGGCTGGCACCGCTGGCCTCCTGCGGGCCGACGCACGGCCGCAGGCTCGCGGAGACCTTGCTGGCCTGGCTGGAGACGCGGGGCGGGGCGCCGGAGGTGGCCGGGCGGCTCGGGGTGCACCCGCAGACGGTGCGCTACCGGCTGCGGCAGATCCGCGAGCTGTGGGGCGAGGACATCGACGATCCGGACAGCCGCTTCGAACTGGAGCTGGCCCTGCGCACCATGCGCCTGCGCGGGGAGCTGGGAGCGGTCACCGCGGTCTGAGGCCGCGGCCGGTGGCCGGTGCTCAGTGGTCGGTGTCGGTGGTCGGCCGGTGGTCGGTGGCTGGACGTCGGCAGTGGGTGGCCGGTGGTCTGTGATCTGTGGTCGGTACATGATCGCTGAGTGGTCGGCCGGGGCGGGCGGGAGCGGCAGAATTCCCCCAGCAGCAGGCCCGGTTCGGCATCCGGACCGGTGGCTGGGAGCACGCGACCCCCCCCGACAAGGCAGGCCAGACAGTGAGCGCATCCGCCCGAGCGATCGTCATCGACAGACCAGGCGAACACCGACTGGTGAGCGGACCGCAGGCCGAACCGGGGCCCGGCGAGGCACGGGTCGTCGTCCATGCCGCGGGCATCTGCGGCAGCGACCGGGAGCTGTACGACGGCACCCGAGCCGCGGGACTCGTCCGCTATCCCGTCACGCCGGGCCACGAGTGGTCCGGCACCGTGGACGCGGTGGGGGAGGGGGTGGCCGGAGAGTTGGTGGGGCGCAAGGTCGTCGCCGAGGGGTTCCGCGCCTGCCTCACCTGCGAGCGGTGCCGTGAGGGCGCCACCAGCCTGTGCACCCGGGGATACGACGAGACCGGGTTCACCCGGCCCGGCGCCTTCGCCGACTCGCTGCTGGTGCCCGCCCGGCTGCTGCACGTCCTCCCGGACGACGCGGACCTGCGGGCCGCGGTGCTGCTGGAGCCCGCGGCTGTGAGCGCCGCCGCCGTACTCGCGGGCGTGCCCCGGCCCGGGGACCGGATCGCGGTCGTGGGCGCGGGCACGCTCGGGCTGCTGGCGTTACAGCTGCTGGCGGCGTACTCGCCCGAGGAACTACTCGTGATCGACCCCCGAGTCCAGCGCTCCGAACAGGGACTGACAATGGGCGCCACCCAGATCGGCACCCCGGCGGAGAACGGAGCCTCGCACGGGCGCTTCGACCTCGTGGTCGAGACCGCCGGTGCGCCCAGTACCGCGCAGGACGCCTGCCTGCTCGCACGGCGCGGCGGTCGCGTCGTCCTCGCGGGCATGTTCGGGTCGGAGGCGGAGGGGATCGACCCGGGGCATCTGGTGGGCAGCCAGCTCACCGTCCGGGCGGTCTTCGGCGCCTCCTCCTCCGCCTGGTCCCACGCCGTCCGGGCGCTGGGCTCCGGGCTGCTCGATCCCGCACCGCTGATCACCCACGAACTGCCGCTGACCGGCTTCGCCGAGGCCATCGCGCTGGTGGGCGGCGCGCACCCGGCCGTCGGCAAGGTGCTGCTCACGCCGTGACCGGGAGCCGTCCCCGCACCCCGTGCGGGGACGGCTCCGGCGGTCAGACGACGGAGAGCGTGACCTCGATGTTGCCCCGAGTGGCTTGGGAGTACGGGCACACCTGGTGCGCCTTCTCCAGCAGCTGCTCGGCCGTGGCCGCATCGACGTTCGGGATGCTGGCGCGGAGGGCGACCGTCAGGCCGAAGCCGCCGCCGGGGGTGCCGCCGATGCCGACCTCGGCCGTCACGGTGGAACCGGTGATGTCCGCCTTCTCCCTGCGGG
This sequence comes from Streptomyces sp. CNH287, assembly GCF_000424825.1. Classification (NCBI taxonomy): domain Bacteria; kingdom Bacillati; phylum Actinomycetota; class Actinomycetes; order Kitasatosporales; family Streptomycetaceae; genus Streptomyces; species Streptomyces sp. CNH287. The sequence continues at coordinate 124,553 of NZ_AUKQ01000006.1, forward strand.
CGACGACGCCCAGCGCGCTCTGGAAGCAGGCGCTGTATCCCGCGGCGAAGAGCTGCTCCGGGTTCGTCCCCGCCCCGCTGCCGCCCATCTGCTTCGGCGGGTTGACGACGACGTCGAGCTGGCCGTCGCTGCTGGAGACGCGGCCGTCCCTGCCGCCCTCGGCGGTGGCCACCGCGGTGTACTTGACGTCGATCGGCTGGATGGACATGAAATCCTCCTGATGCGTGCGTGTGAGCCAGGGTCCGCGCCCACCAACCCCGATGGCCCGTGGTGAGGTTACCCGCCTGCTCCGTCCAGCGGCTCAGCCGCCCAGACGGACCAGGGTCTTGCCGGTGTTCTCGCCCCGCAGCATGCCGAGGAAGGCGTCGAGCGCGTGGTCGATGCCCTCCACGACCGTCTCGCGGTACTTCAGCTCGCCGGAGCGGACCCAGGAGGAGACCTCCTCCACGAACCTCGGCTGAAGATCCGAGTGGTCCGTCACGATCATGCCTTGCAGCCGCAGCCGCTTGCCGATGATCAGCGCGAGATTGCGCGGTGCGGCGGGCGGCTCCGTCGCGTTGTACTGCGCGATCATGCCGCAGATGGTGGCCCGCCCGTGCAGCTTGAACGAGCTGAGCGCCGCCTCCAGATGATCGCCGCCGACATTGTCGAAGTAGACGTCGATGCCGTCCGGTGCGGCCTCCTTGAGCTGTGCCGTCACCTCGCCCCGCTTGTAGTTGAAGGCCGCATCGAAGCCGTACTCCTCGGTCAGCAGCCGGACCTTCTCGTCCGAGCCCGCGCTGCCGATCACCCGCGAGGCGCCCTTGAGCCGGGCCAGCTGGCCCACCTGGCTGCCGACCGCGCCGGCGGCACCGGAGACGAAGACCGCGTCACCCGGCTTGAAGGAGGCCACTTCGAACAGCCCCGCGTACGCCGTCAGCCCGGTCATGCCCAGCACGCCCAGATAGCTGCTCAGCGGCGCCACCTCGGAGGAGACCGCGACGGTGTGCCGGGCGTCCAGCGTGGCGAACTCGCGCCAGCCGAGGCCGTGCAGCACGTGGTCGCCGGGGGAGAGGCCGGGGGCGCGGGAGGCGAGCACGACACCGACCGCCCCGCCGTCCATCGGGTGGTCGAGCCGGAAGGGCGGGACGTAGGACTTCATGTCGTTCATCCGGCCGCGCATGTAGGGGTCGACGGAGAGGTACAGATTGCGCACCAGGACCTGGCCCTCGCCGGGGGCGGCGACCGGGGCCTCGCGGAGCGCGAAGTCGGACGGCTCCGGCCAGCCCTGCGGCCGGGCGGTCAGGTGCCACTCGCGGCCGGTGGCGGGCAGCGGCCCGGCGGACGGGCCGGGAGGTGACATGGGTGGGGTCACGGGGGGAGCCTCCAGAATGCTTCAGGTACTGAAACAATAATGACCCTGGATATTTCATGTTGTCAAGCAATTGGGTACGCTGGTGGCATGGCACCCCGCACACCCCCGGCTGATCCGCTCACCGCCGAGGTCGTCGACCTCATCGGCAGCGTCGTCGCGCGGTACCACGAGGAATACGAGCTGGCCGCGGCCGAGCACTCCCTCACCGGCGCCCAGGCCCGCGTCCTGGCGCTGCTCGCCCGTGAGCCCACGCCGATGCGCAAGATCGCCCGGGCGCTGAAGTGCGAGCCGTCCAACGTGACGGGCATAGTCGACCGGCTGGAGGCCCGCGGCCTGGCCGAGCGGCGCCCCGACCCGGCGGACCGCCGGGTCAAGGTCGCGGCGGCGACGGCCGAGGGCCGTGCGACGGCCGGGCTTCTGCGCGGCTCGCTGGATTTCGCCCGGGAGCCGCTCGCCGGGCTCACTTCACTGGAGCGCAAGCTGCTGCGCGACCTGCTGCGGCGCATGCTCGGCGACACCGACACCGACACCGACACCGACACCGACACCGACACCGACACCGACGGCTAGAGCAAGAGCAAGAGCTGGCGAGCGGTGCGCTCAGGGTGCCGTGATCCGGCGGTAGGCCAGCTCGGCCAGCTTGCGCTGCCCCTGCTTGCTGGGGTGGAACCAGTCCCAGCGGCTCAGCTCGTCACCCGTGAAGCGGTAGTCGAAGACGGCACCGCCGTCGTAGCGGCACAGCTTGTCCTTGGCGCAGACGTCGCCGAGCGCGGTGTTGTACGCGACCACCCGGTCGTAGACCTGCTGCCGGCGCTCCACCGCGGCCTTGTCGGTCGCGTCCGGGTCGCTCAGCATGGACTGGCAGATGCCCAGCCGCCATACCTGCATCCGCACGCGGTCCTTCCGCCCCTCGGACCACAGGCGCTTGAGGTCGGGCACGCTCGAGACGTACACCTGCGCCTTCGGCCGGGCGGTGCGGAGTGTCCGCAGCGACTCCTCGAAGTCCGCCCGGAAGTCCGCCACCGGAGTCATCTCGGCCACCGTCGGGCGGCACGCGTCGTTCGATCCGGCCATCACGGTCACCAGGTCGGGATCGTGTGCCGCGGCCTTCTCCATCTGGGCCGGCAGATCCGCCATCACCGAGCCGGTCTTCGCGACGTTCCAGCTGCGCGCGGCGGGATTGTCGAGGAGTTGGCCGGCGAGGCTCCTGGTCTCCGGGTCCTGGCCGGTGACCCAGGAGGCCTCGGGGCAGTCGGACAGCAGGGAGCACGCGTCGAAGCCCCGGCTGATGGAGTCGCCGACGGCCGCTATGGACTCGGGGCGCCGGTCCCAGGCGGGCGAGGGTGAGGGCGAGGGGCGTGGCGAGGTCTTCGCGCCGCGGGCCTCCGGCCGGGAGTCCCCGCTCCCCGCGTCGTCGTCGAAGGCGCCGTACGCCAGGCCGCCCAGGAGCAGGGCGAGTAGCGCGCCCATCGCCAAGACGCGGGACAGGCCCGTGCCGTCCGTCTGTGCCCCCCGGCTGCGCCCCATGCCACTCCCCTTGATTCCTGGTCCCCCGTCCGACGGTACGTCACTCGGCGCCGTCCGCCGCAAGGTAGCTTTTCCTCAGAGGTCGGAGCGGCGTCCGGCGGCCGGTTTCCGGATATTACGTCGCGTCACCCCATGTCCCTTTACGGGATAATTGCCCACGGTGGTGTTTACTGTTCGTAACCTCGGGAGCTGGTGGAGGCATGCTCGGGGTGCAGAATGTCAGGCGCTGATCCGGCGCATGACCGGCAGGAATCGGGGCCGCTGGGAAAGCGGCGCTCGAACCGCACTGGAGGTCCCGGTGACGACGACACGTGGAGTTCTGTTCGTGCATTCCGCGCCCCGCGCGCTGTGCCCGCATGTCGAATGGGCCGTCGCGGGCGTCCTCGGCGCGCGCGTCAGTCTCGACTGGATCAGACAGCCGGTCTCCCCCGGCACCTGGCGCGCGGAGTTCTCCTGGCAGGGAGATCCGGGTACCGCCTCCAAGCTGGCGTCCGCGCTGCGTGGCTGGCATCTGCTGCGCTTCGAGGTGACGGCCGAGCCCTGCGCCACCGCCGAGGGCGAGCGCTACAGCTCGACCCCCGGGCTGGGCATCTTCCACGCGGTCACCGGCATCCACGGGGACATCCTCATCCCCGAGGACCGGCTCCGCGCCGCCGCGGCCCGTTCCTCGCGCGGCGAGAGCGACCTGGAGGCGGAGATCTCCCGGCTGCTGGGCAAACCGTGGGACGACGAGCTGGAGCCCTTCCGGCACGCGGGTGAGGGCGCCCCGGTGCGCTGGCTGCACCAGGTGGTCTGACCGCGCGGGTCCGCGACGGCCGGAGGCCCGTCCGCACGAGCTGTGCGGACGGGCCTCCGTGGTGAAGCGGCGTCCCGGATCGCCGGGTCCCGGGCCGTACGGCTGGTCACGCCGTACGGCCCGGAAATCCGTGCGGCTGGATCACACCGTGCGGAAGGCGAGCACGACGTTGTGCCCGCCGAAGCCGAACGAGTTGTTGAGTGCGGCGATCCGCCCCTCGGGCAGCGCCCGCGCCTCGCCCGTGACGATGTCGGCGTCCGCCTCCGGGTCGAGGTTCTCGATGTTGATCGTCGGCGGTGCGATCCGGTGGTACAGCGCCTGCACCGCCGCGACCGACTCGATGCCGCCCGCGCCGCCCAGCAGGTGACCGGTCATCGACTTCGTGGCGGAGACCGCCATGTGGTCGACGTCGTCACCGAAGACCTTGCGCAGCGCCTTCAGCTCCGCCACGTCGCCCTGCGGGGTCGAGGTCGCGTGCGCGTTGACATGCGCGATCTCGGCGGGCTTGAGGTCGGTGCTGTCCATCAGGCTCTGCAGCGCGTGCGCGATGCCGCGGCCGCTGGGCTCGGGCTGGGTGATGTGGTGACTGTCGGCGGAGATGCCCTGCCCGACAGCCTCCGCGTAGACCCGCGCGCCGCGCCGGGCGGCGTGCTCCGCGGACTCCAGCACGAGCACGCCCGCGCCCTCGCCCAGGACGAAGCCGTTGCGCGCCTCGTCGTAGGGGCGCGACGCGCCCTGCGGGTCCTCGTTGTTCTTGGACATCGCCATCATGTTGCCGAACGCGGCGATGGGCAGCGGGTGGATCGCCGCCTCCGTGCCGCCCGCGACGACCACGTCGGCCCGCCCGGTGCGGATCATCTCGATGCCGTACCCGATGGCCTCCGATCCGGACGCGCAGGCGCTGACCGGAGTGTGTACGCCGGCGCGGGCGTTGACCTCCAGCCCGACGTTGGCGGCGGGGCCGTTGGGCATGAGCATCGGCACGGTGTGCGGGGAGACGCGGCGTACCCCCTTCTCCCGGAGCACGTCGTACTGGTCGAGCAGGGTCGTGACGCCCCCGATGCCCGAGGCGATGACCGCGCCGAGGCGGTCCGGGTCCACCAGCGGGCCGGCCGGGGCGCCGTCGGCGGCCTCGTCGCCGGAGGCGGCCGTCGACTCCCCTGCCCGGCCGGTGAAACCGGCGTCCGCCCAGGCTTCCCGGGCCGCCACCAGCGCGAACTGCGCGGAGCGGTCCAGCTTCCTGGCCTGCGGCCGGGGGATGACGGTGCTCGGCTCGACCGCGATCTGCGCGGCGATCCGCACCGGCAGCTCGGCGGCCCAGTCCTGTTCGAGCCTGCTGACACCGGACTGTCCGGCGACCAGGTTCGCCCAGGTCGACGTACTGTCGCCACCCAGCGGTGTGGTTGCGCCGATACCGGTGACGACCACGGCGTGGTGGGTCGCGTTCATCGGGATACTTTCTCCACAGTTGGAAGGGTGCGGTGACGAGCCGACGCCACCGCGGAGCGGCGACAGTCCGGCTCAGTCCTGGTGGTCGAGGATGTACAGGGTGGCGTCGCCGACGGTCTTCAGGTTCTTGACGTCGTCGTCCGGGATCTTCACGCTGAAGCGCTCCTCGGCGGCGACCACGACCTCGACCATGGACAGCGAGTCCACGTCCAGGTCATCGGTGAAGGACTTGTCCTCCTTCACGTCCTCGGCGGGAATCCCGGCGATCTCGTTCACGATCTCTGCGAGACCGGCGATGATCTCTTCCTTGGTGGCGGCCATGTGAGGCGCTCCTTCTGAGTTTTCTCGGGTTGCTGTGAATCGTTCGGAAACATGCTCAGCCGTACTGCGTGCGGTACGGCCCACAGCGCGGCTGAACCCTGCCCTAGGGGAGGGTAACGACCGTCGCGGCGTAGACCAGACCGGCCCCGAAGCCGATGACGAGAGCGGTGTCGCCGCTCTTCGCCTCCCCGGTCGCCAACAGCCGCTCCATGGCGAGCGGGATGGAGGCGGCCGAGGTGTTGCCGGTGGTTTCCACGTCGCGGGCGACCTTGACGTGGTCCGGCAGTTTGAGGGTCTTCACCATCGAGTCGATGATCCGCATATTGGCCTGGTGCGGGATGAAGACGTCCAGGTCCTCGGCCGCCACGCCGGCGGCGTCCAGCGCCTCCTGCGCGATCTTGGCCATCTGGAAGACCGCCCAGCGGAAGACCGTCTGGCCCTCCTGGCGGAGCGCGGGGAACTTCTCGGGCCGGCCCTCGCGGTACTCCTCCCAGGAGACCGTCTGCGAGATGGCTTCGCTCTTGTCCCCCTCCGAACCCCAGACCGCGGGCCCGATGCCCGGCTCCTTCGCGGGCCCGACGACCACGGCGCCCGCGCCGTCCCCGAAGAGGAACGCGGTGGAGCGGTCGGTCAGGTCGGTCAGGTCCGAGAGCCGCTCGACACCGACGACGAGCACGTACTCGGCGCTGCCCTCGGCGATCAGGCCCTTGGCGATGGTCAGTCCGTAGCCGAAGCCCGCGCAGGCGGCGGAGATGTCGAAGGCCGCCGCCTTGGTGGCACCGAGGCGGTACGCGACCTCGGTGGCGACGGCCGGGGTCTGCTTGAAGTGCGAGACGGTCGAGATGATCACGGCGCCCACCTGGTCCGCGGTGATGCCCGCGTCGGCGATCGCCTTGCCGGACGCGGCCAGCGTCATCTCGGCGACGGTCTCGTCCGGTCCCGCCCAGTGCCGGGTGACGATGCCGGAGCGGGAGCGAATCCACTCGTCCGACGAGTCGATGTGCTTGAGGATCTCCTCGTTCGGCACCACCCGGGTCGGCCGGTAGCCGCCGACACCGCGGATGCGCGCGTACGGCCATCCCTTGGCGGGCTTGATCTTGGCGGTCATGCTCTCGGCTCCTGTCCGGCCGCGGCGGCGTGCTCGGCGACGAGTGCGCGGGCCGCTTCGAGATCATCGGTGGACTTCAGCGCCAGCGTCCGTACGCCCGGCAGCGCGCGCTTGGCGAGCCCGGTGAGGGTGCCGCCGGGGCAGACCTCGATCAGCGTGGTGACGCCGAGGGCCTGGAAGGTCTCCATGCACAGGTCCCAGCGGACCGGGTTGGCCACCTGGCCCACCAGCCGCCGGACGACCTCCGCGCCGGAGGCGACGACCTCGCCGTCCCGGTTGGAGACGTAGCGGATCGCCGGGTCGCTGACGGCGACGTCCTTGACGGCGGCCTCGAGGGTGTCGACGGCCGGGGCCATGTGCCGGGTGTGGAAGGCGCCGGCGACCTTGAGCGGTATGACGCGGGCGCCCTCGGGTTTGTCCGCGGCCAGCGCGGCCAGCTGTTCGGCGGTGCCCGCGGCGACGATCTGCCCGGCGCCGTTGATGTTGGCCGGAGTCAGCCCGAGCCGCTCCAGGTGGGCGGTCACCGCCTCCTGCTCGCCGCCGAGGACCGCGGACATGCCCGTCTCGGTGACGCCCGCGGCCTCCGCCATCGCGGCGCCGCGGGTGCGGACGAGGGACATCGCGGTCTCGGCCGGGAAGACGCCGGCGGTGACGGCGGCGGCCAGCTCGCCGACGCTGTGGCCCGCGGTGGCGCCGAGCACGTGCGGCGCCTCGTGGCCGTCCAGCAGCGCGGCGGTGGAGACCAGTGCGGCGGCGACCAGCAGCGGCTGGGCGACAGCGGTGTCGCGGATCTCCTCGGCGCCGGCCTCCGTTCCGTAGTGGACCAGGTCCAGGTCGATGGCGGCCGACCAGTCCCGCAGGCGTTCGGTGACGCCGGGGAGGTCGAGCCAGGGAGTCAGGAAACCAGGCTTCTGGGCGCCTTGGCCGGGAGCGACGAGTACGAGCACTCTCACACTCTCTCTCGTGGGTATCGGTCCCCGCCCGTGGGGACCGATACGAAGAACGGTCTGGGGATTTGTGGGCTACCTACAAAGGTGCCCTACAAGCTACGGCTGGTGCTCCCCATCGGTGAGGCGTCCCAGGATGAGGGCGATACGTAGCGTAAAGGCGGAGCGTACGTCGGAGGGCGACCAGCCGGTGACATCAGTCACACGTCGGAGCCGGTAGCGCACGGTGTTGGGATGGACGAACAGCATCCGGGCCGCGCCCTCCAGGCTCGTCGCCTGCTCGAGGTAGACACTCAGGGTTTCCAGCAGTGCGGACCCGGCCTCCTCCAACGGTCTGTAGATCTCCTCCACCAGAAGGTCCCGAGCCGCCGGGTCTCCGGCCATCGCCCGCTCCGGCAGCAAGTCGTCCGCGAGGACGGGCCTCGGCGCGTCCGGCCAGGCGGCCCCGGCCCGCAGCCCGGCGGCGGCGGCCTGTGCGGACCGGGTCGCCGAGAGCAGGTCGCCAACGACCGGACCGGCCACCACGGGCCCGGGCGCGTACGGTCCGATCAGCGACTTCGCGGCGCGCAGCGGATCGTTGGAACCACCGGCGATGACCACCAGGCGGGTGCCCAGCACCCCGGTCAGCACCTGGAGCTTGGCGTGCCGGGCGGCGCGCCGGATGGCCTCGACGGTCAGCTCGCTGTCGCCGTCCGGTGCGGTGCCCAGCACGACCGCGACGTGCTCCGGCGCGTTCCAGCCCAGGGCGGCGGCGCGCGAGACGGTGCCTTCGTCGGCCTCGCCGGAGAGCACCGCGTTGACGACCAGGGATTCGAGCCGGGCGTCCCAGGCGCCGCGTGCCTCGGCGGCCTGGGCGTAGACCTGCGCCGTGGCGAAGGCGATCTCACGCGCGTAGACCAGCAGGGCCTCGCGCAGCACCGACTCGTCGCCGGGTGCGGCGACCTCGTCGATGGCCGCCTCGACGACCTCGATGGTGGTGCGCACCATCTCCACGGTCTGGCGCAGGGTGATCGCGCGGGTCAGCTCCCGGGGCGCGGTGCCGAACACGTCGGTGCTGATGGCCTGCGAGGTCTCCGGGTGCCGGAACCACTCCGTGAACGCGGCGATGCCCGCCTGTGCGACCAGCCCGATCCACGAGCGGTTCTCCGGCGGCATCGCGCGGTACCACGGAAGCTGCTCGTCCATGTGGGCGATCGCCGCCGCGGCGAGCTTGCCGGACGACTGCTCCAGCCGCCGCAGCGTGTTCAGGTGCGGGTGATCCGCGCGGCTCGGCGGTGTGGGGGTGGGCTCTTTGGGTTCGGGCACGTGAACAGACTGCCTCATGCTGCGGGTGGTACGGGTGCGGGGGCGGAATACCGTCCGGGGTCGCTACGGTGGCCACATGCTTCAGGTGTGGCGGGCGGACGACCGGTATCGGGGCGGCGACACGGCTGCGGGGATCGACACCCGCCACGCCTTCTCCTTCTCCGGTTTCTACGACCCCGAGAACGTGCGGTTCGGGCTGCTGGTCGCCTGCAACGACGAGCGGCTCGCGCCCGGCGCCGGGTTCGCGCCGCATCCGCACCGTGACGTGGAGATCGTCACCTGGGTGGTCGCGGGCGAGCTGGAGCACGAGGACTCCGCGGGGCACATCTCGCGGGTGCGGCCCGGCGACCTCCAGCGGCTCAGCGCGGGCGAGGGGGTGCGGCACGCGGAGCGCAACGCGGGTGCGGGCGAGCTGAGATTCATCCAGATGTGGCTGGTCCCCGGGCCCGGCGGCACCGGCGGCGGCACCGGCACCGGCCAGCCGGAGTACGAGGTGGTGCGGGGCATCGCCGACAGCACCCCGTACGGCATGCCCCGCACGGACGCCGTGCTGCACGTGCGGCGGCTGGCCGAGGGGGCGCGTACGGCGCTCCCGGCGGCGGCCTGGGTGTACGCGCACGTCGTCCGCGGTGCGGTGGAACTCGGCGGGCAGCGGCTCGGGCCCGGCGACGCGGCGCGGATCACCGACGCCCGCGGCCTGGACGCACGGGCGCTTCCCGCACCGGCGGGGCAGGGGCGGGACGGGGGAGGCGCGGAACTGCTCCTGTGGGAGATGCACGCGGAGCCCGTGTACGGCTGAGGGGCCGTCCGTGCCGTCCTGTCCCCGCCGCGCCCCGTCCTGTCCCGCTCCGGTCCGCGCCGCTCCCGGCCACGCCGTGGCTACTCCCGCCCGGCCGAGGAGAAGCTCATGTCCGCGTAGCGCGCGCCCGCCACCTGTGCCGCGATCGGCTCCAGCAGCGCCCGCTCTGCCTCCGAGAGCGTGATCCGGGTGGCCGCGGCGTTCTCCTCCACGCGGGTGCGCTTGCGGGTACCCGGGATGGGGATCACCGCCAGGTCGTGCACCGCCGCCTGCTGCTGCACCCAGGCGAGCGCGATCTGCGCGGGTGTCGCCCCGTGCGTGTCGGCGATCTCCCGCAGGGGCGCGAGCAGCTCCGCGTTGCGCCGGGCGTTGTCGCCGGTGAAACGGGGGTGCTGGCGCCGGAGGTCGTCACCGCTGAGGTCCTTCTCCGCGTCGGCGAAGGAGCCGGTGAGGAAGCCGCGCCCGAGCGGGGAGTAGGCGACGAGCGCCACCCCCAGCTCCCGGGCCGCGCCGATCACGTTCTGCTCGATGTCCCGGCTGAAGACCGACCACTCGGACTGGAGCGCCGCGATCGGATGCACGGCCTGCGCCGCCCGCAGCTCGCTCCCGCTCACCTCGCTCAGCCCGAGGTGCTTGACCTTGCCCTCGTGCACCAGCTCGGCCATCGCGCCGACGGTCTCCTCGATCGGCACCTCCGGGTCCTTGCGGTGCAAGTAGTAGAGGTCGATCTCGTCGACGCCGAGGCGGCGCAGGCTGGCCTCGACGCAGGCGCGCAGGTACGGGCGGTCGTTGCGGATGATCCGCTTGGTGGGCTCGTCGGCCGGGATGGCCAGCGCGAACTTGGTGGCGATGAGGAGCTCGTCGCGGTGTTCGCGCACGAACGGGGCGAGGAACCGCTCGTTCTCCCCGGCGCCGTACGCGTCCGCCGTGTCGAACAGCGTGACGCCCAGGTCGAGCGCCCGCTCCAGGGTGGCCCGCGCCTCGTCGGCGTCGGTGGGGCCGTAGGCGAAGCTCATGCCCATGCAGCCCAGGCCCTGGACCCCGGCCCGGGGGCCGCCGGTGCCGAGCCGCGATGCGGTGATCTTCTCCGTCTTCTCCGTGCTCACGTGCGTGCCTCTTCTCCGTGCTGTGCGGGTCGTGCGCGTGGCTGTTCGCGCCGGTGGTACGGGGGTGCTGCTGTGCGGGCGGCGTGCGCCCCGCGCTCACGCGGGCTCCGCCGCCGCCCCTTCGCCGCGGTCGGCCATCTGCGCCTCGCACGCCCGCCTGGCCTCCGCGTAGACATCGAGCTTGTGGTTCAGGACCTCCAGGGAGTCCTGGAGTTCCGCGATGCGCCGCTCCACGTCGCGCCGGGTGCCCTCCAGCAGCTCCTCCCGCTCCGCGAGCGTCGCCGCACCCTCGCGCACCAGCGCGGCGTAGCGCACCATCGCCGCGACCGGCATCCCGGTCAGGCGCAGCTTGCCCACCAGCCTCAGCCAGTTCAGGTCCCGGTCGGTGAAGCGCCGCTGCCCGGTGTGCGAGCGGCTCGCGTACGGCATCAGGCCGATCCGCTCGTACCAGCGCAGGGTGTGCGGGCTGATGCCCGTGCGCGCCGCCACCTCGCTGATGGCGTAGAGGTTCTGCCCGTCCGGCCCCGTGCGGGTCGCCGCCCCGCGCCGGCCGGACGCGGCCTGGACCGCCGTGTCCGTCTCCGTCAACGTCATACCCCGCACGCTACGGACCTGGAGTGGACTCTAAGCAAGTACCGCTCCGGGCGGGATTCCGGCCGAGTTAGGCTGCCCGCCATGGACAACGTGCTGCGGATGATCGAGGACTGGCCGGTGCCGACGGCCGCGGCGGCTGTCGTACGGGCGGACGGCACGCTCGCGGGGAGCTTCGGCCCCACCCGCCATCGCTTCGAACTCGCCTCCGTCACCAAGCCGCTCGCCGCGTACGCCGCGCTCGTCGCCGTCGAGGAGGGCGCGGTCGAACTGGACGACCCGGCGGGTCCGCCCGGCTCCACCGTCCGGCACCTGCTCGCGCACACCTCCGGGCTCGGCTTCGACGAGGACCGCGTCATGGCCCCGCCCGGCACCCGGCGGCTCTACTCCAACGCCGGTTTCGAGGCGCTGGGCGACCATCTCGCGAAGGCCACCGACATCCCCTTCGCGGACTACCTGCACGAGGCGGTGCTCGCGCCGCTGGGCATGGCCGACACCGGGCTGCTCGGCGCCCCGGAGTACACCGGCTCACCCGCCAAGGACGGCGTGTCCACGGTCGAGGACCTGGTGCGCTTCGCCGCCGAGCTGCAAGCGCCCCGGCTGCTCGCGCCGGAGACCGTACGGCAGGCCACCGCCGTCGTCTTCCCCGGCCTCAAGGGCGTACTGCCCGGTTACGGGCACCAGTCGCCGAACGACTGGGGCCTGGGCTTCGAGATCCGGGACGGCAAGAGCCCGCACTGGACGGGAGCCTCCTCGGCGCCGGGCACGTACGGGCACTTCGGCCAGTCGGGCACCTTCCTGTGGGTTGATCCGGCGGCGTCCGCCGCCTGCGTGGTGCTCACCGACCGCGACTTCGGGCCCTGGGCCGTGGAGGCGTGGCCCCGGCTGACGGATGCGGTCCTGGCCGCGCTCTGAGCAGGTCCGGCGCGTGCTCACAGCTCGGCGAGCAGCTCGGCCTTCTTGCCGGTGAACTCGTCGTCCGTCAGCAGCCCCGCACCGTGCAGCTCCCCGAGGTGCCGGATGCGCTCCGCGATGTCGGCCGGGTCCGCGCGGCCCACCCGCGCCGTACGGACGCCGCGGTGCGGCACCGCCCCGGCGCCCTCCATGGCCGGGGCCGGGCCCGTCTCCCGCAGGGCGGCCAGCACCGAAGCCGCGAACGGCAGCGACTCGTGGACCAGTCCGTAGCCCAGCCCGAAGACCACCGCCGCCGGGTCGTGGTCGGCCTCCACCACCAGGGCGTCCGCGTCGGCGGCTGCGGAAACGTCACGGCGCTGGAGTCGCAGATGGCCCCGGAACACCTCGGGGGAGCGCCACTCGACGCCCTCCAGCTCGCTCACCGCGAACGACTGGTCGCCCGCCCGCCACTTCGCCGACGAGGCACCCGTCCAGAACCAGCGGAAGGTGACCGCCTTGCCGTCGAAAACGGCCTTCCCGTCGTACGCCTTGAACTGGAGCGGCGCGGCCGGGGCGGCCACGAGGTGCCGCTCGGCGGGCTTCGCGGCGTCCGGGCCGAGGACGGTGCGCAGCTCCGTCGCGTAGTAGTCGGCGAGGAGTTCCCGTTCGGCCGGGAGGACCAGCCGGTACGGGTCGCTGCCCTCCTTGAGCTGGCCGTCGGCCGCCTCCAGCAGCGGATCGGCGCCCGCCCGGGGCACGGCGCGCAGCACGACGGTGCCCCGCTTGCCCCCGGGAGCCAGCTCCACCGCGCTCAGCGCCTCGTACGGGATGCGCCGCTCCCCGAGCACGTGGAACAACTTCGGCGTGCGAATCCCCCGTTCGAAGCGGATGAGCACGGAATCCGAGTCGAACTCCCAGGTGGAGTGAATTCCAGCCAGTACGTCACCCATGTGGGTCATCGTATGCGGCGGTTGCCCACCCGTCCCCCTTCTCCGCGCTACGCGCGTTAATCCGTCCCCGCGGGGCGGTCCGCGACGCCGGTGGGGCAGTCGGTGTCGCCGTCGGCGACCGGTCCGCGGCCCGCGCCGATGGCCGCGAAACCGGTGAGGCTTGCGGTGCCGGGCACGAAGTAGCCGCCGTGTCCGGCGGCACCAGCCGCCGAGAGCCGCCGGGCGCCGAAGCCGGGGGAGACGGGATCGGCACCGTGGCCCCACTCGCCGAACTCCAGATGGGGGACCTCCGCGATCCAGTCGTCCCCGTCCCGCGCGGCCCACACGCGTGCCGCGGTGTGCAGGTCCCCGACGTTCTCGGCCCGCATGCCCGGACTTCCCGCCACCGCGATGTCGGTGACCCGCGACGGAAGCTGGTCCGCGGCGACACCGCAGGCCACGGACCCGTAGCTGCCAGCCGCCGCCCGCCCTCCTCCGCCATCGAGGCGGATGCGGCGGCCAGTCCGAGGCCGCGTGGGGCGGTGTAGTCGGCCCAGGCCCCGGTAGCCGTGCGGACGCCGGGATAGCGCTCGCGCTGCTGCGCCTGGAGCGCGCGGGCCATTCCGGCGGGGGCGGCGTACGGCTGCTCCGTGCGCTCGAAGGTCCCCACCCGCGTGTCGACACCGGGCACCACGACGGAGATCCGCTCCGCGCGGGAGAGGTCGCCGATCACCTCGGCGACGCGGCCCTCGCGGCCCGGGTCGAAGGCGAGGATCTGGCGGCCTCCGCCGAGCAGCGAGTTCCGTGAGGCCCTTCACACCCCGTGTCCTGTGAATTCCGGTCAAAAAGAGGCTCAGGCGGCGCCCGCGCGGCGCACCTCGCCGGACCAGGAGATCCCTCACTCTCCGTGTGCCATGCCTGCGGAGTCGCCAGTTCGAGGAGCCGTCACTTCGCGGAGCCGGAGCCCCAGTCGTCGCTCAGCACGGGGCCCATCAGGTCGAGGCAGTGGTCGATCACCTGGCGCGCCCCCTCCACCGTGATGTCCTCGCCGGTGCCCCACAGCCGCCCGGCCGTCCGCATGACGCCGGAGAAGGAGGCGACCAGCACCCGCGGGCGGAAGTCGGTGTCCGGGTCGAGGCCCTCGCGCCGCGCGATGACGGCGGCCAGTTGGTCCTCCATCTCCGTGGAGCGCCGCATGTGGACGGCCACCAGCGCGGGAGTGGTCTCGATGACCTGCCACATCCGCATGTGGAGGCTGATCGGCACGACGTTCTGGATGGCCTCGCCCATGCTCGCCCAGGTGGAGTCCAGCGCGTTGCGCAGGGCGCGGGCGGGCGATTCCAGCGGCGGGCGGGCGACGACGGCGTCGTAGAAGCGGGACTCGATCTCGTCCTGCACCGCGAAGGCGACGGCCTCCTTGCCGGCGAAGTAGCGGAAGAACGTCCGCTGGGAGACGTCGACGGCTTCGGTGATCTCGTCGACCGTCGTCTCCTCGTAGCCGTGGGTGACGAACAGCTCATGCGCCACTCGTACGAGCGCGTCCCGTGTGCGCTGCTTCTTGCGCTCGCGCAGGCCGGTCACTTTCAGCCACCTCCAGTTGTCGGCTCACGGCGTCGGCGGTGAGTGGATTGACACTTACCGACTCCTTGATTGGTTTGTCAATTGTCAGTGACTGACACTAGCCTCGTCCTATGAGCTCCCAGACATCTTCCGTTGCGAAGGACGCCTCGGAACCTCCGGAACCGACGACGGAGGTCGGCGCCCGTCAGGGGTGGCGCGGCCATCCCTGGCTGACTCTTCTCACTGTTGCCCTGGGCGTGACGATGGTCGCGCTCGACAGCACCATCGTCGCCATCGCCAATCCCGCGATCCAGAAGGACCTCGGCGCGAGCCTCGCCGACGTGCAGTGGATCACCAACGGCTATCTGCTCGCGCTCGCCGTCGCGCTGATCACGGCGGGCAAGGTCGGTGACCGCTTCGGCCACCGGCAGACCTTCCTGATAGGCGTTGTCGGGTTCGCCGCCTCCTCCGCGGCCATCGGCTTCGGCGGCAGCGTCTCCCTGGTGATCGCCTTCCGGGTGCTCCAGGGCCTGTTCGGCGCGCTGCTCATGCCCGCCGCACTGGGACTGCTGCGCGCCTCCTTCCCGGCCGAGAAGCTCAACACGGCCATCGGCATCTGGGGCGCGGTCATCGGCGCCTCGACCGCCGCCGGGCCGATCGTCGGCGGACTGCTCGTGGAGCACGTCAGCTGGGAGTCGGTCTTCTTCATCAACGTCCCGGTCGGCATCATCGCGCTGGTGATGGGCCTGGTGATCCTGCTGGACCACCGCGCCGAGAAGGCGCCGCAGTCGTTCGACATCCCGGGCATCCTGCTCCTGTCGGCCGCGATGTTCTGCCTCATCTGGGCCCTGATCAAGGCGCCCGAGTGGGGCTGGGGCGACAGCAAGACGATCATCTTCCTGCTGGTCTCCGTCGCCTGCTTCGGGATCTTCGCCTTCTGGGAGACCCGGGCGAAGGAGCCGCTGCTGCCCCTGGCGATGTTCCGTTCCGTGCCGCTCTCGGCGGGCACCGTGCTCATGGTGCTCATGGCCTTCGGCTTCATCGGCGGCATCTTCTTCGTGACCTTCTACCTTCAGAACGTGCACGGGATGACACCGGTGGAGAGCGGTCTGCACCTGCTGCCGCTGACCGCGATGATGATCGTGTCCTCGCCGGTGGCGGGCGCGCTGATCACCAAGGTCGGGCCGCGTCCCCCGCTGGTGGGCGCCATGGTGATCGCCGCCGTGGCGATGTTCGGGATGTCCACGCTGGACGCCGACAGCGGCACCCTGATCACGTCCGTGTGGTTCGCGATGCTCGGCCTCGGCCTCGCCCCGGTGATGGTCGGTGCGACGGAGGTCATCGTGGGCAACGCCCCGCTGGAGCACGCCGGCGTGGCCGGGGGCCTCCAGCAGGCGGGCATGCAGGTCGGCGGCAGTCTCGGTACGGCGGTGCTGGGTGCCGTGATGGCCGCCCGCGTCGACACGACCCTGCCGCAGGAGTGGGAGAAGGCCAAGCTCCCGCCGCTCAAGGAGGACATGGCGGAGAAGCTGAAGGGCGCCGCCGAGGTCGGTGTGGCCCCGCCGGCGCCCAAGGGGACCCCGGAGCGGGTTGCCGAGACGATGTCGAGCGTGGTGCACGGCTCCTTCATCTCCGGCATGGGGCTGGCCTTCACCGTCGCCGGGATCGTCTCGGTGCTGGCGGCGGGTGTGGCGCTGTTCACCAAGGGCGGCAAGACGGACGCGGGGCCCTCCGTGCACCTCTGAGGGTCGCCTGGAGAACGAGGGGTGCGGAGCGATCCGCACCCCTCGTCGCGTTGCGGTGCGCGTACGGGCCGGGAGCGGGCGGGCCTGTGGACAAAGTGCCACCTGTGGACAACTCGGCCACCTGACCTGGTGAACCGGGCGGATCTCCCTTGGCAGCAGACGATCACGGCGGGAGTCTTGGTCGTGACACCGGGTGATCGCACCTGGTCCCAAAGGGGGAGAGAACCATGCCTGAATCCGTATGCCGCCGACTGTCCGCTGCCGCACCCATGGCCCTCGTGCTCGCGGTGCTGGCCGCGCTCGCCGTGCTCGCCGCGCTGGTGTCGCCGTCTCCCGCCGCCGCCCAGCAGGGTCCCCGAGGCGGCCGGGGCGAGCTGGGGAAGTGCGCGGCGGGGCAGTTGTGCCTCTGGGAGCGGCCAAGCTTCGCGGGGAAGCGGCTGACCTTCGCACTCGCCGAGGTGGACATCGAGAGCTGTGTGGTGCTGCCCGGCGGCTTCGCGGCCGACTCCTACGGCAACCGCACGGGCCGGCCGGTGACGGTGTACCAGAGCGCGGAGTGTGCCGAGACCGGTGAGTTCCACACCCATCCCTCCGGCTCCTGGACACCCGAGTCCCGATACCAGGTGCGGGCGTTCAAGATCTGGGAGCGCTGACCCGTGGCGGAGGTGGATGCGGAGCGGACGTGGCGCGCCCGGAGCACACGGCAGACACAGCGCCTGTGGCGTGCCCAGCGTCCGTGGCACACGTGGCTCGCACGGTATACGGCGCGGGCGGTGCGCCCGGAGCGGACGGAAGGGCCGGAGGGGCCCGGCCGCGTCGGCCGGACCCCTCCGGCGCCCTGCTTCCGGCGGCTACGCGTCGCCGCCCGCCGCGCCCGGGTCGGCGGCGGAGGCGTCCAGCAGCTGGTAGCGGTCGATGGCCTGCTTCAGCGCCGAGCGGTCGACCTTCCCCTCCTTGGCGAGTTCTGTCAGCACACCCAGCACGACCGACTGCGCGTCGATGTGGAAGAAGCGCCGGGCTGCTCCCCGCGTGTCCGCGAAGCCGAAGCCGTCCGCGCCGAGCGACTGGTAGGCGCCGGGCACCCAGCGGGCGATCTGGTCGGGCACCGCGCGCATCCAGTCGGAGACGGCCACCTTCGGCCCCTCCGCGCCCTGGAGCTTCCGGGTGACGTAGGGGACGCGCTGCTCCTCCTCGGGGTGGAGGAGGTTGTGCTGCTCGACGTCCACCGCGTCGCGGCGCAGCTCGTTCCAGGAAGTGGCCGACCACACGTCCGCGCGGACGTCCCAGTCGTCGGCCAGGATCTGCTGGGCCTCCAGGGCCCACGGCAGCGCCACGCCGGAGGCGAGGATCTGCGCGGCGTGGGCACCGCGCTCTCCCGCCCGGTAGCGGTAGAGGCCCTTGAGGATGCCCTCGGTGTCCACGTCCGCCGGCTCGGCGGGCTGCTGGATCGGCTCGTTGTAGACGGTGAGGTAGTAGAAGACGTCCTCGCTGTCCTCGCCGTACATGCGGCGCAGCCCGTCCTGCATGATGTGCGCGATCTCGAAGCCGAACGCCGGGTCGTAGGCCACCACGGCCGGGTTGGTCGAGGCGAGCAGCTGCGAGTGGCCGTCCGCGTGCTGGAGCCCCTCACCCGTCAGCGTCGTGCGCCCGGCGGTGGCACCGAGCACGAAGCCGCGCGCCAGCTGGTCCGCCATCTGCCAGAACTGGTCACCGGTGCGCTGGAAGCCGAACATCGAGTAGAAGACGTAGATCGGGATCAGCGGCTCGTTGTGCGTGGCATAGGCGGAGCCGGCGGCGATCAGCGAGGCGGTGCAGCCGGCCTCGGAGATGCCGTCGTGCAGCATCTGCCCGTTCGGCGTCTCCTTGTAGGCGAGCAGCAGCTCGCGGTCCACCGACTCGTAGGTCTGCCCCAGCGGGTTGTAGATCTTCGCCGAGGGGAAGAAGGAGTCCATTCCGAAGGTGCGGTACTCGTCGGGGGCGATCAGCACGAAACGCCGGCCGATCTCCTTGTCCCGCATGAGGTCCTTCAGCAGCCGGACGAAGGCCATCGTGGTGGCGATCGACTGCTGCCCGGAGCCCTTCTTGACCGCCGCGTAGGTCTTCTCCTCAGGCAGCCGCAGCGGCTTCGCCCGTACCACCCGGGTGGGCACGTAGCCGCCGCACTCCTGGCGGCGGTCGTGCATGTACTGGATCTCCTCCGACTCCCGCCCCGGGTGGTAGTAGGGGGGCAGCCCGGACTCCAGTTCCTTGTCCTGGATGGGCAGGTGGAGCCGGTCGCGGAAGCGCTTGAGGTCCTCGACCGTCAGCTTCTTCATCTGGTGGGTGGCGTTGCGGCCCTCGAAGTTCGGGCCGAGGGTCCATCCCTTGACGGTCTGGGCCAGGATGACCGTCGGCTGGCCCTTGTGCTCCTTGGCGGCCTTGTAGGCCGCGTACACCTTGCGGTGGTCGTGGCCGCCGCGTCCCAGATGCAGGATCTGGTCGTCGGACATGCCTTCGACCATGGCCCGCAGACGCTGGTCGCCACCGAAGAAGTGCTCGCGGATGTAGGCGCCGGTCTCGGTCGCGTACGTCTGGAACTGCCCGTCCGGCGTGGTGTTGAGCTTGTTCACCAGGACGCCGTCCCGGTCCTGTGCCAGCAGCGGGTCCCAGGAGCGGTCCCAGACGAGCTTGATGACGTTCCACCCGGCGCCGCGGAAGGCCGACTCCAGCTCCTGGATGATCTTCCCGTTGCCGCGCACCGGGCCGTCGAGGCGCTGGAGGTTGCAGTTGACCACGAAGGTCAGGTTGTCCAGGCCCTCGCGGGCGGCGATGGAGAGCTGGCCCAGCGACTCGGGCTCGTCCATCTCGCCGTCGCCCAGGAACGCCCATACGTGCGAGGCGGAGGTGTCGGCGATCTCGCGCGCCTGCATGTAGCGGTTCATCCGGGCCTGGTAGATCGCCCCGATGGGGCCGAGCCCCATGGAGACGGTGGGGAACTCCCAGAAGTCCGGCATCGACCGAGGGTGCGGATAGCTGGAGAGGCCCTGCGGCGCCTTGGACTTCTCCTGCCGGAAGCCGTCCAGCTGGGCTTCGGCGAGACGGTCCAGCAGGAAGGCGCGGGCGTAGATGCCCGGAGAGGCGTGACCCTGGAAGAAGATCTGGTCACCCCCCTTGCCGTCGTCCTTGCCCCGGAAGAAGTGGTTGAAGCCCACGTCGTAGAGAGAGGCCGAGGAGGCGAAGGTGGCGATGTGGCCGCCGACACCGATACCGGGGCGCTGCGCACGCGAGACCATCACGGCGGCGTTCCACCGGGTCGCGTTCAGGATCTTGCGTTCGATCTCCTCGTTGCCGGGGAAGAACGGCTCGTCCTTGGTCGCGATGGTGTTGACGTAGTCCGTGCTGCGCATCTCCGGCACCGCCACGCGCTTCTCGCGGGCGCGCTCGATGAGCCGCAGCATCAGATATCGGGCGCGTTCCCGGCCGCGCTCGTCGACAGCGGCGTCGAGTGAGTCGAGCCACTCCTGAGTTTCTTCTGGATCGAAGTCCGGGACCTGGCTGGGAAGACCGCCAATGATGATCGGGTTGCGATCGGATCCGGAAGCCACGCTGTTCCTTCGCTGTCGGTCGGTAGTGCCTGCCACTGCTCCGTAGGGCCGCGCGGGGCGCTCGGCGCCGTCTGTGTCGCGCCGCCTCCATCGTGTACTGCTGTCGCGGAAACGTCATCTCTACCGTTGGGTAACCAACAACTTCTCCTAGGGCCAACCGGGCTATACCGGTCATATGTCCGACGGGATGATGTGGTGCGAAGGCCTGGGGATCGTGCATTGTGGGATGACACGTCAACGTTTGGGCGGGCTGGACGGCCGGGTACTTGCGCGATCCGTCCCGCCCGTGTGGACTACGGCTCATGCCTCGCGTACGCGAGGCGGGTAAACCCTGATAGCAGAAGATGACAGGAGGCAATCCGTGAGCGCGACCGCGGACCACGCGGAGGAGCGGACCAATCCCGCCGCAAGGCTGGGGTTCCAGCCCGGGCAGGTGGTCCAGGAGCTCGGTTACGACGACGATGCCGAGCAGGCCCTCCGTGAGGGAATCGAGGCCGTCACGGGCACGGAGCTCGTCGACGAAGATCACGACGATGTGGCCGATGCCGTGGTGCTGTGGTTCCGCGAGGAGGACGGCGACCTGACGGATGCGCTGGTGGACGCCACGACGATGATCGACGAAGGCGCCCCTGTCTGGCTGCTGACGCCGAAGACGGGCCGTGCGGGCTACGTCGAGGCCAGCGAGATCGGTGAGGCCGCGCAGACCGCGGGCCTCGCCCAGACCAGCAATGTCAACGCGGGCAAGGACTGGACCGGCTCCCGGCTGGTCACGCCCAAGGCCGCGAAGTCCGGTAAGCGGTAGCACGCCGACCGGCCCGTTCCGGCCTGTCGGCCGGGCCCCGTCCGGCACCGAAGCCTCGCGAGTCCCCGGCAGTCACCGGCTGCCGGGGACACCCGTATCCGAGGTGCGTAGGCTGGGGCGCGTCACTCACCGCAACCGAGGGGATCGGACTCATGGAGGCTCTCGAGGTCGGCGCCAAGGCTCCGGACTTCGCCCTGAAGAACGAGCACGGCGAGACAGTCTCGCTCTCCGCCTACGCGGGCCGGAAGAACGTCGTGCTGCTCTTCTACCCCTTCGCCTTCACCGGCGTCTGCACCGGTGAGCTGTGCGCGCTCCGTGACGAGCTGCCGCGCTTCGTCAACGACGAGGTCCAGCTGCTCGCCGTGTCCAACGACTCGCCCTTCTCGCTGCGCGTCTTCGCGGAGCAGGAGAAGTTCGGGTACCCGCTGCTCTCCGACTTCTGGCCGCACGGCTCGGTGTCGCGCGCTTATGGCGTGTTCGACGAGGACAAGGGCTGCGCGGTGCGGGGTACGTTCGTCATCGACAAGGAGGGCGTGGTGCGCTGGAGGGTCGTCAACGGCCTGCCGGACGCCCGCGACCTCAACGAGTATGTCAAGGCCCTCGAATCTGTGTGAGCGTTCTCTTGGGAGCGCGGGGAACCGCTCACTAGGATCGAGTCGTTGATCCATCGAATCCGTAAAACGGGGCACGAAGTGCTCCTTACGAACAATTCTCAGGAGGACTCGTGGGAGTCAGCCTCAGCAAGGGCGGCAACGTCTCGCTGACGAAGGAAGCACCCAACCTGACCGCCGTGATCGTCGGCCTGGGCTGGGATGCACGAAGCACCACCGGGAGTGACTTCGACCTCGATGCCAGCGCGCTGCTGGCGAACGCCGAGGGCAAGGTCACCAACGACCAGAACTTCATCTTCTTCAACAACCTGAAGAGCCCGGACGGCTCCGTCGAGCACACCGGTGACAACCTCACCGGTGAGGGCGAGGGCGACGACGAGGTCATCAAGGTGAACCTCGCCGGCGTGCCCGCGGATGTCGACAAGATCGTCTTCCCGGTGTCGATCTACGAGGCCGAGTCGCGCCAGCAGAGCTTCGGCCAGGTCCGTAACGCCTACATCCGCGTGCTGAACCAGGCGGACAACGTCGAGCTGGCTCGGTACGACCTGAGTGAGGACGCCTCGACGGAGACCGCCATGGTCTTCGGCGAGCTGTACCGCCACGGCGCCGAGTGGAAGTTCCGTGCCATCGGCCAGGGCTACGCCTCCGGGCTGCGCGGCATCGCGCAGGACTTCGGTGTCAACGTCTGACCGGTCTGTCCGCTGGACGATCTGATCTCGGCAAAGGTACGGCGCCGCACACTTCCCGGTCGGGGAAGTGTGCGGCGCCGACCTCTTCGGCACACTGGGCGCATCACATCGGGGAGAGGAAGTAAGAACATGGGCGTGACGCTCGCCAAGGGGGGAAACGTCTCCCTCTCGAAGGCCGCACCGAACTTGACGCAGGTCCAGATCGGCCTGGGGTGGAAGGCACGTTCCACCACGGGTGCGGCCTTCGACCTGGACGCCAGCGCGCTGCTCTGCGCGAACGGCCGGGTCCTGGGGGACGAGTACTTCATCTTCTACAACAACCTCAAGAGTCCGGACGGCTCCGTCGAGCACACCGGTGACGACACGACCGGCGGCTCCGGTGGTGACGACGAGACGGTCCTGGTGGACCTGTCCCAGGTGCCCGGCCAGATCGACAAGATCGTTTTTGCGGTGTCGATCTACGAGGCGGAGGCCCGCCATCAAACCTTCGGCCAGGTGACCGACGCCTATATCCGAGTGATCAACCAGGATGACGGTGTGGAGCTGGCGCGGTACGACCTGACGGAGGACGCCTCCTCGGAGACAGCGATGATCTTCGGCGAGCTGTACCGCCACAGCGGTGAGTGGAAGTTCCGTGCAGTCGGGCAGGGGTACGCGTCAGGTCTCCGGGGCATCGCCCTAGACTTCGGGGTCAACGTTTCGTAAAGCGCGTCTCGACAGAGATGTAGAGATAGAGATTGGGTAACCAGTGGTCCTGAAAACCTTCGGCTGGTCCTTCGGCGTCACAGCCGCTGGGTTGGCCCTGGCCGCGTACTTCTGGGGGTGGGAAGGCTTCGCCATCGTGGCGATCCTCTCGATCCTGGAGATCTCGTTGTCCTTCGACAACGCGGTGGTGAACGCCGGCGTTCTGAAGAAGATGAACGCCTTCTGGCAGAAGATCTTCCTCACCATCGGCATCCTGATCGCGGTCTTCGGAATGCGACTGGTCTTCCCGATCGTGATCGTCGCGGTCAGCGCCCAGATCGGTCCGATCGACGCCGTCCAGGTGGCGATGGACGACCCCGACCGCTACGAGCAGTTGGTCACTGACGCCCACCCGTCCATCGCGGCGTTCGGCGGCATGTTCCTGCTGATGATCTTCCTCGACTTCATCTTCGACGAGCGCGAGATCAAGTGGATCGGCTGGCTGGAGCGCCCGCTGAGCAAGCTGGGCAAGGTGGACGCGCTGTCCGTCTGCATCGCGTTGATCATTCTTGCGGTTACCGCGATGACCCTGGCCACCAGCGCACACCAGCATGGCGGTGAGCATGCCGACAAGGCGGCCACCGTGATGCTCTCCGGCATCTTCGGGCTGATCACCTATCTCCTCGTCGCCGGACTCTCCGGCCACTTCGAGAACAAGCTGGAGGAGGAAGAGGAGCGCGAGCACGAGGCGGAGGAGGCGGCCAAGCGGGCGGGCAAGGACCCGAGCCTGGTCGGCGTCGCGGGCAAGGCGGCGTTCTTCCTCTTCCTCTACCTCGAAGTGCTGGACGCCTCGTTCTCGTTCGACGGCGTCATCGGAGCCTTCGCCATCACCAACCACATCTTCTGGATGGCGCTCGGTCTCGGCATCGGTGCGATGTACGTCCGTTCGCTCACCGTCTACCTGGTCCGCCAGGGCACTCTCGACGAGTACGTCCACTTGG